>JAKJEM010000001.1:52501-201871 GCA_022705425.1 Planctomycetota bacterium | reverse complement strand
AAGACCGCCGAGGGCGCCCCGCGTTACCCGGTCTGGGGCAACCCGGAACTGGAACTCTATCCGGGATCGGTGGAGCACTACCGCGGCGAACAGCAGAAGTACCTTCCGAACTGGGCCATGTTCGAAAAGACCTCGCTGGTGAAGAACTTTCGCCTGACCGAACTCCCCGCCGCCGGAAAGATTGTCGAGGACTACGCGGAGCCGGTTTACTACGTGCCGATGTACGGCGAACCGCGCGACACCGGCAAGCGCAACCCGCCGGTGAAGGTCGTCCGCATGAAAACCGGCGCGCCGGTCTTCAAACTCGACCTCGGCCTTCTCAACCCGAGCCTGTACTGCCTGCGCCTGATCGGCGCGGCCGAAACGCCGCACACCGTGGGTCTGCGTCGGCCCGTCCATGTCGAGTTGAAGGTAAACGACGGCCCCAACGGCGAGACCACTCGCTACCGCCTGCGCTGCGGCTACACCGACGAGTTCTACAGCGTGGCCGAGTTCTACTTCTACGCCCCGGCGCGGCGCGCTTATACGGCCGAGGTGACCCTTGGCGCGGGAACCGAGGTGGACATCCTCGGCTACAATATTGATCTGCACGACGCCTACACCGGGCTGGCGCGCACGCCGGTCAAGCAGCGCCCGAACACCTTCGACCTCGCCCTGCGCGACAAGGCCCGCGAGGAACTCCGCAGCCGCATCGAGAAGAAGGACACCCCCTGGCTGGCCGACCTCCGCAAGAAGAACGTCATCGAATACGATGTCGCCAAGCCCTACCGCCCCGCGCCCCTCGAGGGCGACGCCCGCCGCCAGCGCGACGATGAACTCTGGAACGCCCTTCCCCCGCCGAACAGCCAGACCTACGGCCAGTACGGCACCGCGCCGCGCGGCGCCAACACACCGGAGTACGCCGCTGCCGCCAAGGACATCGGCCTCTGGACGCTGGCCGGACGCTGGGACTCCCGATGGGAGATGCGCCTGGTGAAGGACCGTCGCGCCAAGGACGCCCTGGCGACCTACACCCTGGAGGACCTGGCCGCCTTCAAGCCCCTGCCGGAACCCTGGCCCTACCGCGAGGACGCCGGCGGCCTGACGATGAAGGCCCCCGCCTCGGCCGACCTGAAGTACCCTTCGACCCTCTGCACGATCGCCACCCTTACCACGACCCGCATTGACGATTTCACCAAGGGGCTGGCCGGCCATGCGGCGCACCGCGCCGGCCTGGCCGCCTTCTACCACTTCACCGGCGACCGCGAAGCCGCCCGCGACGCCGCCATGGCGCTCGTCCGCCTGGCCTACCTTGTCCCCACGTGGGATGAATCGCGCCTCTCCGTCAACGCCGCCGTCGTCGGGCGCACCAGCGACCTCAACTGGGGCGGCAAGGACCAGTGGACCACACGCCGCCTCACCCGCACCGACGCCGGTCTCTACGGGCAGCTCTATCTCGAAGCCTACGACCGCCTCTTCGACTTCATCCAGGGGAACGAGGAACTCGCCCAGGCCGCCGGGCGGTACATCCCGTGGATTAGAAACTCGAAGGACCTGCAAACCTTCCTCGACATGAACCTGGTGCAGTACACCGCCAAGCGCATGGTCCGCTGGCACCTGCACCACAACGACCTCATGGCCGCCGTCATGGCCGCCGGCAACACCGACTATACGCGCCCGTGGATGCAGTTCCTCTTCCGCGAGACGTGGGTCTATCCGCAGGCGCGCGGGGGAATGCCCGACTACGCCATCACCAGCACGCAGCGCGACGGCACCAGCTACATCGGCTCCTGGATGTACGCCATGGGCGGCGGCGCCGCGATGGACTACGCCGAGAAGACGCGGGAATACGTCGCGCGCGGCGGCGATCCGGCCTTCGACATGAGCGACTTCCGGCGATTCCCCAAGGCCCTGGCCGGCTGCAACTTCCAGATCGAAGCGCGCGTGGCCGGACTCCACCCGCTGGGCGTCGGCGACGTGAACGGCCCCAATCTGCCCTACGGCCACTGGTTCACGCTCGGCCCGGTCGAGAAGCAGGCCCGCCTGGGCTGGGCCTGGACGCGCGATCCGAAATACGCCTACATCCTCGCGAACTACTTCGGCCAGAAGGAAGAATCTCCCGAGGACTGGCAGGCGATCCTCGAAGCCGCCAAGGGCGTCGCGAATCCCTGGTTCACGCAGCGCTCGCGCGTCCTGGCCAACTGGGGCGCCCTGCTCGAAGGCGGCGTCCAGCACACGGACTTCCGCTATCGGCGCGCCGCGCAAATCCGCGTCGGCTGGGGTTGGGGCCATCAGCACAATGACCCCCTCGACCTGATCCTCTGGTGCCACGGCGTCATCCATGCCGCCGTCGGTGGCGAGCGCCCCGAGCAGCGCCAGCTCGGCGACGTCCACGAGCCCAAGAACCAGGCCTCCTACACCCACAACATGGTCGAGATTGACGGCCAGGGCAGCCACGGCACCGGCCAGCACCGGGGCTACTCCTGGGCGCGCGACCTCAAGGACATCGAGGGCGCCCGGTACACCCTCTGCGAGGCCTTCCCCTCCATCAATCACCCCTACCAGCGCCTCTATCGGCGTCAGGCGGCCCTGATTGACCTCAATGAAGGCACACTCCCGGACCGCCAGCCGGAGACCCCGGCGCAGTTCGCCCCCTCCTGGAAGCTGCCCAAGGCACTCAAGACGCCGGACGCCTACGTCTTCGACGTCGTCCGCGTGGCCGGCGGCAAGCGCCATACCTACTGCTTCCACGGCTGCGAGGAGGACGAGTTCGTCTCCAACGCGCTCAACGTCCGTCCCGTCGGTTTCACCTACGGCGCCCAGGCCGATCCGTCCCCCGAGGCGAAGTATCTGAACAAGTTCGTCGTTGCCGAAAGCAAGACCGCCGGCGTCGCGCCGAAGGTCCTCGAAGCCACGTGGCGCCTCCAGCGCGAAGGGCCGGAGATCGCGCTCACGCGCCCCGAGAAGGACGCCGCCGGAGAGAATCAGCCCGTCGTCAAGAAGACCATGAAGCGCGCGAACACCGAGCAGCGCATCCTCGGCCCGAACTACGACCCCGACGCCCCCCGCAAGTACACGCGCCTGATGCTCTTCGACCGCGAGGGGGACAAGGTCCTCACCGGCAAGTGGGTGGCCACCTCGCCCAACGTCACGCTGCAGTGCCTCTTCGCGCAGCGCGACCTGCCCGGCGAACTGCCCGAGGGACAGCCGGGGAACCTCGAATCCGTCTATCCCGCCGTCATCGAGATGTATGCCGGAACGCCGGTGATCGCCTCGGCGCGCAGCGTGGAAATCCAGGACAATGAGAGCGATGCCCTCCGCGCGGCGGCGATCGAGCTGACGCTGGCCGACGGGCGCAAGGACCTCTGCTTCTCCGGCGGTCGGGCCGACCGCGTGCGCCGCCTGGCCGGCGGCATGACGGCGTCGGCCGACTTCGCCTATCTTTCCACCGATGCCGCCGGGCTGCGCCAGGCCCAGGTCGTCGGAGGCGTCGGCCTTACCCACCCCGCCCTCGTCTCGCTCGCCCCCGTGGCCGCGCAACGCGCGGGCAAGGTCGTCGAGGTCTCCTACTTTGACAAGAAGATCGTCGTCGAGGGCATGGCCGTCGAGAATGCCGCGCTGTTGAAGGGCGCGCTGGTGGAACTCGGCCACGCCGACCACCTCACCTCGTACACCGTCCGCGAGGCGTCCGTCGCCGGGCGGCGCGTGACGCTGACCCTCGACAAGGGCGCCGACTTCTACTCCAGCCGCGTCGAGGACGTGAACGCCGCGACGGGCGTCGTGCGCTGCGGGCTCGGCTTCCCCACCGACGACTCCGTGGTCTTCCCCGGCATGAGCAAGGGCCTGGTCGCCTCGAACGAGGCGCTCACGCGCTTCTGGCGCGCTGAGTTCCTGGGCGGCACGCGCGAGGAGGGTTACTCCTTCAAGCTGACCGGCGCGCCCGTAGCGGCCGCCGACTTCGGCGAGAAGGGCGGCCTGCGCATCTGGGAGTTCGGCGTCGGCGACGAGGCGCGCATCGCCACCCACGCCGCCCTCCGCCGTAACGACGACGGCACGTGGCTCTTCCAGGGCGACGTGGCCTGCGCCGTCGAGATGCTCGGCGGCGGCGTGGAACTCAGCGCCGACGGCGCGACTTGGGCGCCGCTGAAGTCCGAGAAACTCTCCGGCAACCGCGTGCGCTTCACCCTCTCCGAGGCGTCGCTCGCCAACGGACGGCTTCTGTTGCGGACGGCAAAGTAGGGGCGGAGGGACGGAGACGAAAGACCGGGGACGGAGGACTGGAACGGCGGGCGGTGGACCGGCGGGATCGGTCAGCCGTCCGCCGCAGCCTTTGCGGAGGAAGAAGGCCTATCTCGATCCCGGAGCGCCCGCTCCGCGCGCGATCGGAAGAAGGCTCGACTATGCGCGGAGCGTGTCCCCCCTCAACCTCCGCTCCCCGAGCCATCGGAAGAAGGGCATCCTGAGCGGCAACCGCGCAGTCTGAGCGCCCCGATCCCCCGTCCCCGTCCTTCCGTCCCCGTCACTTCACCAGGATATCCGGCCGCTGCATAGCCATGCCGTCCACGCGATGCGTGACGGTCGGCCAGTCGCCCGCCAGGCTGATGACGAGCGGCCCGCTCTTGAGGGCCAGGATCGTGTCCTCGCACTTCGTGCCGGTGATGCTGGGATTCCAGGCGAAGGCTTGATTGAGCTGGACGGTGCGCGCCTCCTCGGGGGTGGCCAGGTAGTCGCGCCCGGCGTAACCGGTGGGTCCGCCCTGATGGTGCAGCGTCCACTCCTCCGCAAAGCCCGCCTCGGCGTACTGCGCCACGCCGGCCTTCAGGATGTCGCCCACCCCGCGGCCGACACGCGTCCGGGCGTTGAGCGTGGCGTCAATCCGCGTGACGGCGTCGTGACGACGCCGGAGGTCGCGCGACAGCTTGCCGAAGTGCGTCAGGCGCGTCAGGGAGCAGATCAGCCCGTGGCGCATGCCGCACAGGACGACCATGACGCAGGTGTGGACGCGCGCGTTGGTGAAGATGGGATGGCGATACTTGCGGATGCGCTCGTCGGCGGCGACGAGGACGACGTGGGGCAGGATTCCCAGCTCGAGGCACGCGGCGGCGGTGCGCGCGGCGATGGCGGCCTCCGTTTCGCCCGGAACGATGCCCCCGGCGACCTCGGCCAGGGCCAGCCCGCAGTCCAGCCCCAGCGCGCGATAGCGCGTCACCTCGGCGTCGGTGAGGGAATAGCGCAACTCCTGGAAGCCTGCGGGAAGGGGCGTCGTGCCGGCAGAGGCATCGTCGGAGGCGACGCGCCCGCCGCACAATTCCGCCAGCGCGCGCTCCCGCGCGCCCGCCGCGAACCAGTCCGTCGCGACCACCCGCGCGAAGCCCTGCTCGCCGATCTCTTCGTCGGCCATTCGCGGCGCTTCGATATTCGTCGTCAGCAGATACTTGGCCTCGCGCGTGACAAGGACGGAGGCGAACCCCGCGTCGGACCCCATGACGACGTAGTTCTGCCGCCCGCCGGCTATCCAGGAGAAGTTGTCGCGGCGCGACAGAAGCACACCGTCCAGACCCTGCGCGGACATGAAGCGGCGGACGCGCTCTTCCTTTTCGAGGATTTCCTTCGTGGCCATCGGAGTCTCCTTTTCCTGGGTGGAACCATCGGCATTGTAGCGTGTGCGGCGGCGAAGTCCAGCGCGCGAAGTGCGGCAATGCTACAATACCGACACCAAGACGCGAGAAACCACGCTCCAGAAACGGGGGGGGCGGAGAGATCATGTTACCGGGCGCGGCGCGACAGGAGGGCGGCTGGGCGGCCTGGCTGAACGACCAGGTTGGCGACCCGCTGACGCCGAAGCCGTACTGGCGGCGGGTGCGCGAGCGCGTACTGCGCGCGGCGGGCGTCGGGCCGGGCGGCCATGTGCTGGACGTGGGTTGCGGCACGGGATTGCTGGCCTTCGGGGCGGCCGAGGCGGTGGGGACAACGGGCCGGGTGACGGGATGCGACCCCGACGAGGGCTGCCTGGCCGCTTGCCGCGACGTGGCGCAGCGCCACGCGCCGCGCTTCGCGCACGTGGACTGGGTGGCCGGCGAGGCGGCGGCGCTGCCCCTGCCGTCCGGCGCCTGTGACGCCGTTGTCATGCGCAGCGTCCTGGCGCACGTCCCCGACAAACCCGCCGCCCTGCGCGAGGCCTTTCGCGTCTTGAAGTCCGGCGGCCGCCTGGCGTGCTACGAACCGATCACACGGCACGACCCCCGGCTGGCCGACCTCATCGGCGGCGCGGCGCAGGACCCGCACTGGCGCGCCCTGGAGGCCGCCGAACACGCGCTGCGCGACGATCCCGCCGACCCGCTGATGAACTTCGACGAGGACACCCTCTGCGCCGACCTGGCGCGCGCCGGTTTCATCGCCGTCGAGCGCGTCGTCGGCGGCCACCGGCGCGACATCCTCTTCGACGACGCAGCCCTGTGCGAGTTCTGGCACACGCCGATGGTCGTCGGACGCCCCTCGCTGCGCCAGGGGCTCCTTCGGCACATGGCCGCCTCGGAGCTCGATGCCGCCATCGCCCGCACAAGCGACCGGCTCCGCGGACGTGTCCGTCCCTTCGCCCAGGTGGTCGCCTTCTTCTCCGCGCGCAGACCTTGACAGCCTCGCGCCGGAAGGCTATAAGCCCCTGAACGTCCGGACCGCCCTCGACAGGAGAATTGCATGGAAACCTCCGAAGCCCTCCAGCGGGTCTGCGCTCTCGCCCGCGACAAGGCCGACGCCGACCGTCTCGAAGCCGCGCGCCGCCGCCAGGCTGCGATGTTCCGGTGGGAGGAGGCCGACTACATCCCCATGATCTTCGGCGTGGAGGTCCCCGAACTGAAGGACCTGCCCTCCTACGACTGGCGCGAGCAGTTCCATGACCCGGCGAAGAGCTTCATCGAACAGATGAAGGGGGCCGTGCGTTCGCTGGCCTCGGGGTCGGATGCCATCGCCTCCCTGCGCGCCGACACCGGCGTCGTCAACGGCCCGGCGCTCTTCGGCGCGCAGATTGACGTGCCCACCCACACCAAGCCGGTCGTGACCCGGTACGTCCCCAAGGAGACGCTGCGCGACTTCGCGCTGCCCGAGGACCTGCGCGGCCTGGGCACGGTGGACCGGATCATCGAACACATGGAGCATCACGCCGCCGCCCTGGAGGCCCACGGCCTGCGCGGGCTGATCCACCTGCACCATTGCGACACACAGGGCCCCTTCGACATCGCCGAGCAGACGCGGGGCCACGAGATCTTCACCGACTTCTACGAGGACCCGGAGTTCGTCCACCACCTGATGGACCAGTCCACGCGAGCGTACATCGGCCTTTCGGCGCTGACCAAGCGCCTGGCCGGCGACGGCGAGCGCCGCGGGAGCGCCAGCGGCTTCTGGATGGAGAACGGCGGCGTGCGCATGTGCGACGACAGCGGCATCCTGCTCTCCGCCCGCGTCTTCGAGGAGTTCGTTCTGCCCTATCACACCCGGGCGCTGGCGCACTTCGGAGGCGGCTGGATTCACTACTGCGGCGGCGTGCCCGCCGGCGGGCGCGCCGAAGGGCTGCACATCCACCCCCTCTACTTCCGCATCCCCGACCTGAAAGGGCTGAACTTCACCACCGGGCGCGACTGGGTGGCGGAGGTGCGGAAGGTCCTCGAACGCCGCATCGCTTACGTCGGCGGCATCCCGCGCGCGCCGGAGGAAGGGCTCGAAGCCTATCTCGCGCGCGTGCTGGCCCTCTGCCCCGGACGCAAGGGCATGCTCTTCGGGGTCGCACTCAAGAACGACGCCGAACGCGCCGTCGCCATGAGTGCGTGGCGCCGCCTGCAAGATGAATGCTTCGGTCGGAAACGCCCCCGCCGCACCGCCACGGCGCCTGCCGCACGCGTGCGGTAGTCCTTCGGGAGGTCGGCAGACGCCATGAAACAACTCCTGTACATCGGCTGCAACGGCCACGTCGCCGCCATTGACCCCGATCACGGCCATGAGATCTGGCGTCGCAAACTCCTGCCCGGCATCTTCTCCTCCACCAGCGCGCAGGACGTCTGTGTTCTCGACCACGACGGCAAGGTCTTCGCGGGCGCCAACGGGCACCTCTTCTGCCTCGACGGGCGCAACGGCGAGATCCTCTGGCACAATGAGCTGTCCGGCCTGGGGTACAACGACGTCACGCTCACCGTGGCTGGAAAGGCGATCCAGATCGTGGCCACGGTGCGGCAGGGCAACCGCAACACGTGACCCGGCCCCTCAGGGATGGAGCGCGTCCTCGCCGAAGACCTCCGCCGTGAAGACGTGGAAGGTCATCCCCGGTCTCTTCCACTCGTCGGCAGGCAGCCCTGCCTTTCGGCAGAGGTGCGCCAGCGTCTCGTCGCGCGTCCAGCCCTGCTCGGTGGCTACCTGGGGCAGGAAGACCGCGCCGGAGAAGCCCTTTCGGATGATGATGCCGTGGCGTCCGACCTGGAAGCCCTCGGGGCCGGAGACCGGCTCGGCGGGAGTGAGCGCTGATATTTCGATCTCGATCCCCTTGAGTTCCTGCGCGGTGACGGGCGGAAAACGGGGGTCGGCAGTGGCGGACTCGACGCTCATGCGCCGCACCGTTTCGTACAGCGGGGGCACGTCGGCCTGGCCGGGCTGGGCGATGCGCCCGATGCAGCCGCGCAACTGCCCCCCCTTCTTCAGCGTCACGAAGGCGCCCCCTTTCCGGCGCAGGGCGGACTGCGGCCCAAAGGCGGAGAGGTCCGGCTCCGGCGCGCGGCCCCCGGTCAGGCGCTGCTCGATGCTCTGACGCGCCAGGCGCAGCAGGAAGCGCTTCTCGGCGTCGGTCAGCCCCCCGGCGGACGCGGACGTTGCCGGAAGCGTGAAGGCCAGGCTGACGTAACTCACGGAGGTCGAGTAATCCCCCGTCATGCGCCCGGAGGTGTCGTACTTCACCAGAACGCCGCGAGACTCCGCCGCGAGCATCCGCAGGAGGATCGAGATCGGGCCGCGCCCGCAGATCGTCGCCTGCGTCTCGGCGCAGTAGGCGTCGAAGCCCGGCCCGTCGCGGGCCAGAATCTTCTCAACGGCGCCCATGTCCAGCTTGCGGAGGTTGGCGGCGACGTCGGCGCGAAAGGGCACGTAGTCGAAGTTGGGGCCGTAATGGGTGAAATCGGTGCTGATGACCACCAGCGTGCGCGGCGTCACCTGGGCCGCCAGGGCGGCGGCGATGCCGGTCGCACTCTCGCCGCCCACCGCGCCGATGAGGATGGGCACGATCCGCGCCTCGGGCAGAACGGCCTGCAGGAAGGGCAACTGAATCTCGATGCAGTGCTCGGGGTCGTGAGCGCGGTCGGCGCGCGCGTGGAGGGGGTGCGCCCGCAGCGCGTCGCAGGCCGTCGCGTCGAGCCGCACCGCCCCCAGCGGCGTGGCGAAGGCATCGGTCTCCGGCAGCGAGAACCCCGCGAAGCGCCCGTAATGGCTGGGGCCAAGCAGGACGACGCGGTCGAAGGCTCCGCGTGGCACAAGCCGCCAGGCGCTCCCGGCCACCGCGCCCGAATAGACATACCCCGCGTGCGGCACGACCAGGGCCGCCAGACGTCCTTCCGCGCGCGCCCCCTCGCCGGCCATGTACCGCTGGACGGCCCCGCGCAGCGCGTCCGGATCGGATGGGTACCATTGCCCGGCCAGCGCGGCGGGGCGCGTGCGCGCGGGCGGGTCCTCCCCCGGCGCGCAGGAACACGTGAGCGCCAGAAGAACAACGGCCAGCGGAAGTGCGCTCTTCATGCCGGGTCTCCTTGCCGGGGCGACGAATCCCGAGGCGCATTATATCCCGCCCCCGGAGCAGCGCCAAGGCGCAAGGACGGCGCCCGTCACTTGACGTCCCTCGGGCGGAGGGCTACCCTACCGGCGTGACGCAGGGCTTTCCCCCTTGTCCCGCAAGTGGAGACCGGGCATGATCAAGTTCCTCTTCTTCGACTGGCGCGAGACGGAATCCGTCCGGGGCTTCCGGCGGGAGATCGAACAGCCGGTGAAGCACAAGGCCAATCCCCTCTTCCTCGCCGACCAACCCTGGGAAAACGGGAACATGCAGCTCTACGGCAGCGTCCTGAAGGCGCCGGGCAAGCCCTTCCAGATGTGGTACAGCACGATCCACAAGCCCTGGTGGATCTACCTGGGCTACGCCGAGAGCGACGACGGCCTCGTCTGGCGCAAGCCGCTCTTCGACATCTTCAAGTTCAAGGGGCGCAAGACGAACATCGTGCTGACCCCCGACGTGCACGGGCCGGCGGTGATCTACGACGCGGAGGAGCCGCGCGAGGACTGGCGCTACAAGATGATCGCCGGGGCAAACCCGTCGAACTGCATCTGCGCCTTCCACAGCGCCGACGGCATCCGCTGGGAGCAGGTGGGGCGCGCGCCGGTGATCTGCACGCACCCGGACTGCCCGATGGGCTTCCTGCGCCTGCGCGACGGGCGCTATGTCGCCTATCATCGCTTCGTGCCCTTCAGCGGGCGTCGCGTGACGCGCAGCGAGTCCTGGAACTTCCGCCAGTGGACGAGCGACCCGCGCATCGTCTTCGAGCCCGACGCGGGCGACCCGCCGCAGATCCAGTTCTACGGCATGGGGGTCTTTCCCTACGGCTCCTACGAACTCGGCACGGTCTGGATCTACCGCACCGACCTGACGGACTCGGGCGCGAGCAAGATGTGCGGCTACCAGGAAACGGAACTGGCCTACTGCCGCACAGGGTACGCCTGGCACCGCGCGGCGCAGGGGCAGACCTTCCTCCCGCACGGGGGCGGCAAGGACTGGGACTGCGGGAATCTGCAGTGCGCGTCGCAGCCGGTCTTCCTCGACGATGAGATCCGCTTCTACTACATGGGCACGACCATGCGCCACAAGGTGCACTGGGAGCTCGACCCGCAGCGCGCCGGACTGGGGATGGCCAGCCTGAAGCCGGACCGCTTCATCGCCCTGGCCGCCGGACGGACGCCGGCGGAGCTGCTCACGGTGTCCTTCGGCCTGCCCTCTTCCAGCCTCTTCCTCAACGCGCGCGTCGCCCGCGACGGATGGGTCAAGGTGGCGGCGCTCGATGCCGCCATGAAGCCGCTGCCGGGCTTCGAGGCGGAACGCTGCGCGCCGGTGACCGGCGACTCGACCTCCGCGCCGGTGCGCTGGGCGGGGGGCGACCTCCTCCGCGCCGCCGAGGGCAAACCCGTTCGCCTCCGCGTCACGGCCCGCAACGCCCGACTGTACTCGATCTTCGCCACCAGCCCCGAAGAGAAACCCGTCTATCACGTCTTCAACGCCGTACGTCCATGAGGGAACCATCATGCCGGGCGCGCTGAGCTACGAACGCATCCTCTGCCCGTCGGTGGAGGGCAACCCCCGCAATGGCGAAGGGGCCGTGATCGAACTGGCCGATGGACGGCTGCTGCTGATCTACGGCGAGTTCTACGGCGGCGGCGATGATGCCATGGCGACGCTGCAGGGGCTCCTGTCGAGCGACCGGGGCCGGACGTGGGGGGAGAAGCATCTCGTCCAGCCCAATGTCGGCGGGCGCAACGTGATGTCCGTCAGCCTGCTGCGCCTCGCCGAAGGCGATATCCTGATGGCCTTCCTTCGCAAGGATAGCTCGCGGGCGCGATGCACGCCCTTCCTGCGGCGCAGCGCCGACGAGGGCCGAACGTGGTCCGAAGCGCAGCCGGCCACGCTTGTCTCCGACGCCTACTACGTCGTCAACAACGACCGTCTCGTGCAGCTCCGCGGCGGCAGAATCCTCATGCCGGCCGCCACGCACATGCCGGGTCTCTCGAACAAGGGCGACCGCATCTTCTACAGCGATAACGGGGGACGCGACTGGCGCTTGACGGCGCTGCACCCCTTCCTGCCGGAGTCGAAGACCGGCGCGCAGGAGCCCGGAGTCATCGAACTGCGCGACGGACGGGTGATGATGTGGTGCCGCTCGGACCTCGGCGTCATCCACCGCTGCTACTCAAGCGACGGCGCGGAGAGTTTCGGCCCCTGGAGCGACATGGGGCTCAAGGCGCCCTGCGCCCCGGCGTCCATCAAGCGCCTGCCGGGAAGGGGCGATCTGCTGTGCCTCTTCAACGATGCCTCGCGTCCGCCGGAGCACTGGTGCATGACGCGCTCGCCCTTGACGGCGGCGTTGTCGTCCGACGACGGCGCCGTCTGGCGCGTCGTGGGGGACGTGGAGCCCGACCGTCTGCACGCCTACTGCTACACCAGCGTCAACTTCCTGGGAGACCGGGAGGCCCTGCTGACCTACTACCTGGGGACGTGGACGGAGGCGGTCGAGGAGGGTCAACTCGTCAGACGGCAGCGGAACCTGCTGCACCTGAAGGCGGGGATTCTGCCCCTGGAGTGGCTCTATCGGTAGGCCGGCGGCGCGGACGCTATCGAACGCCGCCCTGGTGGCGCAGGAAGGCCTCGTAGGCCCACTGGTCCCATTCCGGCTGGACGCCAATGCCCGGCAGGTCGCCGTAGTTCTTCACGATCAGCCCGCCGCGAGGGCCGTGGAATAGCCGGACCATTTCGCGAGCGCGCGATTCGATCAACTCCCGATTCCCCGTCGGCAGAATCTTCTGGATGTCCACCGGCGACCACAACACGACGCGCGCGCGCTGGAGCACACCCGCAAGCTCCTCCAGGCCGTACAATTCCGGCTGATCGAACTGGAAGGCGTTCACGCCGACTTCCGCCAGGTCTTCGAGGATGGCGCGGTTGTAGCCGCAGGAGTGCATCAGGACGTGCAGTCCGCTCTCGCGCGCCGCACGGCACAGACGCCGATAGAGGGGCTTGAAGATCTCCCGCCACATCGCCGGGCTGACCAGTAACCGCTCCTGTGTGCCCCAGTCCTCGCAGAAGGTAATTCCGTCCGCCCCGGTGTTGCTGTAGCCGCGGATCACCTGTTCAAGCAGCGTGGTCACGCGCTCGTGCAGCTCATCCACGTTCCGGCGCTCCAGAACAAGGTCCTGGAAGTAGATTTCCATCTTGCGCAGGTAACGGCAGATGGCAAAGGGAAAGCCGGGCAACCCGGCCAGGCGATAGCGGTCGCCCGCGGCGGCAAAAACCTCGCGCGCCTTCTGGAAGCGCTCCGGCGCGGCGAAATCCGGAATGCGCAGATCCTTCAACTGCGCCCAGTCCTTCAGGGCGGGGGTATGAATCTCGCCCCCGCGGCTCTTGCCGACGACGGCGTACCAGCGGTTCCCCCATTCGTCGTCGTAGTAGCGGAAGCCGCCCTCGACCCACTCGCGCCGGGTGTACGTGGCCGAGGGCCCCAGGCCGCAGGAGATGAAATCATTGGCGCGTCCGCCGCCGAAGTTCAGACCGATGCGCTCGGGCGCGGCGAAATCGAGGTGCCGACGGATAATCTCGCGAGAGGTCATGCCGTTCCGATCTTGTTCATCAGGGCCTGGTTCTGCTTCTGCGCGGCCTGGAAACCCGCGTCGAGCATGCCCATGTCAATGCCGTTCATGATGAAACGCAGCCCTTCACCGATCCACGCTTCCATGTACTCGGGGGCGGCGTGCATCCCGAAGACCTTGCCGTGACGGCGGGCGGCCTCCGCCACCCGCCGGATGGCCTGCATCTGTTCCGCGGAACGGATATCTCCGGGGTTGCCGAGGGACAGAGCCAGATCGTTCGGGCCGATGAGCAGGACGTCAATGCCGGGCGTGGCGGCGATGGCGTCAATGTTCTGAATGGCCAGGGCCGTTTCGATCTGGGCAATGGCCAGGGTCATCCGGTTCGCCTCCGCCATGCCCGCGGCCACATCGGACCAGCGCCGGCAACCGGTGTGGGGGCCGTTCGAGGAGAGGCCGCTCCCGCCGATGGGGGGATACTTGGCCCACGCGGCAAAGGCGCGTGCCTGTTCGACCGTCTCGGTCATGGGCACCATCACGCCCGCGCAGCCGCAATCCAGCGCGCGCGAGACGTTGCCGCGACTGAGCTCGGGCACGCGCACGAAGACGTCCAGGCCCGCCGCCCGCGAGGGTCCCGCCAGGTCCCACACCGTCTCGAAGGAATAGGCCCCGTGCTCCAGGTCCAGCATAATGAAGTCCATTCCCGCCGCGCGCGCCATGAGGCCGACGACGGGGGTCTTCGCCAGGCGCACCATCGTGCCGCTGATGGCGCGGCCTTCGCGTAACTTGTCAATCGGCATGTCCGGTCCTTCCTCCCACAGGCAACCCACGCAGCAGCGGTCAAGCACCCTCCTTTGCGGATTCTAGTGACTTCAGCGCGAAAAGGAAAGCCGCTTTCCGCGTTCCGGGTACGGGCCACGGCGGGCGAAGAAGGCGCCGGCCGCCGGGCGCGTGAGTCGCAATCCTCAGCATCTTCCTGCTATACTCCCGGCGTCCGGGAGATGTGATCGCCCTGGGCCGAGGGCAGGAAAGGACAGCCATGATCATCCGGGAACGGTCTCATCCGCGCGCGGGCCTCGTCGGCAATCCCTCCGACGGGTACCACGGCAAGACCATCTCCTTTCTCTTCAAGAACTTCTTCGCCGAGGTCCTGCTCTGGGAGACGCCGGAGTTGGAAATCCAGCCGGCCCGGCGCGACCTGTCGCACTACGAGAGCATCGGCCACCTGGCCGCCGACGTCCGCCAGTTCGGCTATTACGGCGGAATCCGCCTGCTCAAGGCCACGGTGTGCAAGTTCCACGATTACTGCCGCCTCAACGGCATCGCGCTGCACGACCGGAACTTCACGCTGCGCTATCAGTCGGACATTCCCCGCCACGTCGGCATGGCCGGCAGCAGCGCCATCATCACCGCCTGCCTGCGCGCCCTGTGCCGTTTCTACGACGTGTCCATCCCGCGCGAGATGATGCCCAACCTCATCCTGGCCGTGGAGAAGGACGAGCTTCTCATCTCCGCCGGCCTGCAGGATCGCGTCGTCCAGACGTACGAGGGAATGGTGTATATGGACTTCGACAAGGAGTACATGAAGCGGCACGGCCACGGACGATACGAGCCGATGGACCTGGCGCTGCTGCCGCCGGTCTATATCGCCTTTGACACGACCCTTTCCGAAGGATCGGAGGTCTTTCACGGGGATCTGCGCGAGCGCTACAACAAGGGAGAGCCGGCCGTGCTGGAGGCCATGCGCTTCTGGGCGGATTTGACCGACCGGGTGAAGGATCTCCTCCTCCGGGGCGAGAGCGGGAAGATCGGCCCCCTGCTCGACGCGAACTTCGACCGGCGACGCCTCCTCTGCCGCTTGTCGCCGCGGAACATCGCCATGGTCGAGGCCGCGCGCGCCGCGGGGGCCAGCGCCAAGTTCACCGGCTCGGGCGGGGCCATTGTGGGAACGTATGAGGACGAAGGGACGTACCGCCGCCTCGAAGCGACGCTCAAGCCGATGGGGGTCCAGGTCCTCAAGCCCGTCCTGCGCTGACCCCCTTTTCTTTCGCCGCGCCCGAGACTACAATTCCGACGACGCGCTTCCGCACACCCACAGGGAGACAGGCATGGTACGCAAAGCGGTAATCCCGGCGGCCGGATTCGGAACGCGATTCCTCCCCGCCACCAAGTCGCAGCCCAAGGAAATGCTCCCCGTCGTGGACAAGCCGACGATCCAGTACGTCGTCGAGGAAGCGGTGCGCTCCGGCGTGCGAGATATCCTGATGGTCATCGGCAAGGCCAAACGCGCCATCGAGGAGCACTTCGACCGCAGCTTCGAGCTTGAGCGCGAGCTCGAAGAGAAGGGCCGCCTCCACGAGCTCAAGACCATTCGCGCCATCTCCAGCATGGCGAACATCCATTTCGTCTGGCAGAAGGAGTTGCGCGGCCTCGGCGACGCCGTCCTCCACGCGCGCGAGCACGTCGGCCAGGAGCCCTTCGCCGTCCTCCTGGGCGACACGATCATCGAGTCGAAGACCCCCGTCACGCGCCAGTTGATCGAGGTGTACAACCGCTACCAGGAGCCGGTCGTCGCCCTCGAGGAGGTCGAGATGAGCCGCGTCAGCCGCTACGGCGTCATCAACGGCAAGCCGATCAACGGGGGACAGTACCTTATCAGCGACTTCGTGGAAAAACCCGCCCCCAGCAAGGCGCCGTCCAACCTGGCGATCGCCGGACGCTACGTCTTCACCGCCGAGGTCTTCGACCACCTCCGACGCACGAAACCGGGGAAGAACGGCGAGATTCAGCTCACCGACGCCATGCGCCTGATGGCGGCCAAGCGCGCCATGTACGGCCTGCGATTCGACGGGCGCCGCCACGACATCGGGAACAAGGTGGACTTCATCAAGACCAACATCCTCTTCGGCCTTCAGCGCGAGGACATGCGCAAGGACCTGGCGGCCTTCGTCAAGGCCGTGGCGCGCGAACTCTGACGGCCCCCGCGCCGTCGCCCCGCTTCCCGGAGCCATCCCCTTGGACACCTGGACGCTGATCGAGCAGCCCTGCCGTTTCAATCGCCGGCGCGGCACGGATGCCCTCTTCACGCTCGGCAACGGTTACCTCGGATGCCGCGGCTTCTTCGAGGAGGAACAGGAAGACGTCGAGGCCCTCGGCGGCATCTATGTCGCCGGCGTCTTCGGGCGCGGGGCGCTCAAGGCCTGGAAGGGCATGCACCGCGAGCTCGTCAACACCCCCAACTTCTTCTGGGTGTCCCTCCGCGTGAACGGCGAGGCGCTGCTCTGCCGCCCGAAGCGTATGGCGGGCTATCGGCGCGTTCTCGACATGCGCCGGGGAGTCCTCGATCGCCGCTTCACCTGGACCGGTTCGGACGGCGCGCGCGTGCGCGTCCGCTTCGAGCGATTCCTCAGCGTGGACGACCTCCACCTCGCCGGGCAGCGCATCGAGATCGAGGCCCTCGACCGCGACGTGGAGATCGAACTCCTGGTCGGGATTGACGCGCGCGTGACGCAACTGAACAGGGTCACCACCAGCCCGCGGCCCATCCAGCCCGGACGCCGTCACCTGCGGACGCTGCGCGCCGGGCCCGATGAAATCGAGACCGTGGTGGACACGCTGCCCAAGGGCGTCCGGCTGGCGGAGGCGCAACGCGCCGTGCTCGAAACGCCCGCCGGCCCCCTCCGCGGCGCCGACGCCGCGACGACGGACCTCGCCGCGCGGCGCTTCTGCTTCCGCCTGGCGGCGGCAAAGACAGCCCGCCTGACCCGGCTGGCCGCCTTCTACACCTCGCGCGACGGGGCCGACCCGATGGCTCGCGCGCGCCGGACGCTGCGCCGCGCCGGGGACTACGAGGGCCTTCGCGCCGCCCACGAACGCCGCTGGGCGGAGACCTGGCGCGCGTGCGACATTGAACTCGAAGGCCCCGACGACGACCAGCGCGCCCTGCGCTTCAACCTCTTCCAGCTCCTCCAAGCCTGCCCCGAGCACGACAGCCGTGTCAGCCTCGGCGCGCGCGGCCTCAGCGGCGAGATGCACGAAGGCAGCGTCTTCTGGGACAACGAAATCTTCAAGCTCCCCTTCTTCACCTTCACCCGCCCCGCCGCCACGGCCTCCATGCTGCGCTTCCGCCACCGCACACTGCCGGAGGCCCGCCGCCACGCCCGCGACCTCTGGTTCGACGGGGCCATGTACGCCTGGAAATCGGGCGATGACGGCGTCGAGGAAACGGAGATGGGCGTCGGCGCCTACTACGCCATTCACATCGTGGCCGACATCGCCTACGCCCTGCGCCAGTACTGGGAGGCCACCGCAGACGACGAGTTCCTCTTCCGATACGGGGTGGAAATCCTGATCGAGACGGCGCGCTTCTGGAAGAGCCGGAGCCATTACGACCCCCTGCGGCGCACCTGGAACATCCTGGCCGTCCGCGGCCCCAACGAGTACGACGTCATCGTCAACAACAACCTCTTCACGAACATGATGGCCGGAGAGAATCTGCGCTACGCGGAGGAGGCCGTCGCCCTCATGCGGCGGCGTTCGCCGGCGGCCTGGAAGCGCCTGGCGGCGCGCCTGGGCTTTCGCGAAACCGAACCTGCCGCCTGGCGAGCACTGGCGGAGGGACTGGTGCTGTGCTACGACCGCGGGCGCGACCTCTTTGTCGAAGACGACATGTATCTCCATCGCGTCCCCTTCGACATGAAGCGCGGCAAGCCCGACGCCCGGCGTGTGATTGACGGCACGCTGCCCTACGAGGCCATGGCCCTCTATCAGATCACCAAGCAGTCCGACGTGGTGACGCTGATGAACCTGCTCCCGTGGAAGTTCACCCCGCGCCAGATGCGACGCGCCTACGCCTTCTACGAACCCCGCACCGCCCACGACAGCTCCCTCAGCTACAGCCCGCACGCGGTCATGGCCGCCCGCCTCGGGATGCGCGCCGAGGCCTACCGCTACTTCCGCGATTGCGCCTATCTCGACCTGGCCGACATCCAGCTCAACACGATCAGCGGACTGCACTTCGCGAACCTGGGCGGCGCCTGGCAAGCCGCCGTCATGGGGTTCGCCGGACTGTGGCAGGGCGACGGGCGTCTCCACCTCGGCCCCCATCTCCCGGCGGCGTGGAAGGCGATGCGCTTCCGCCTGTGCTACCGCGGCGGCACGCTTCGCGTCGAGTTGCGCGGCGGCAAGACGCGCGTGCTTCTCGAATCGCCGGGCCCCGCCCCGTTGCGGCTCTGCGTGGCCGGACGCGATGTCCGCTTGAGCAAGGCCGGCCAGGAGGTCACGACGCCGGCGTAGCCGCCCGCTGAAGTTCCGCCGCCCCGGCCAACAGCCGCTCGACCAGGAAGGGGCCGATGTCCGCACGATAGCGCGCGCGGTACCGCCCGAAACCGGCGAACTGCGTCTCGTAGTACCCCCGTCCGGGCGTCGCCGTCACCAACTCCGGGTTGGCCGCAAAGGTTTCCGGCGTCGGGAAGTAGCGCCCGTTGTCGTTGGCCAGTCCCGTGGACAGCGCCAGGCGTCCCGGGCTGCGATCCATGACGGCCCGCCCCAGCTCGACGAAGGGCTCTCCGGGAAAGGCATACAGGTACACCTCGCCCAGCCGCAGAACCTGCAACGGCGCGGTGATGGACACATCCCCGCCGTGTTCCATGTAAAGCGCCATTTCCTCGAGTCGGTCAATGACGTAGGCGCGCCCGCCGATGGCCCTCATGCGCGCGGCGGCGTCGCGCAGGAAGTCGGGAGTCACCGGCTCGCAGGGCAGCGGCGTGGGACGCAAGTGCCCCGCCGCCGGGGCGGCCTCCACGGCAAAGCCCTGCGCCAGTCCGCGCTCCAGGTCGTCCGCGTAGCTCGCCCCGATGCGCCGCAACTCCGGCTCCCCTTCCGCTTCGGCGCAACAGGCCGGAGCGGTGTTGATGTTGCCGGCCGTGCCTTGGAGGAAGAGGGCGTGGCGCGCGAGGCGCCGCTCCACGATCAGACGGTTGACCTCGCCCGGCCAGTCCGCCGATACGCGCAGCATCCTGGGTCCGAAGACCACGGCGTGCATGGCGTGGTTGTGGATGAGGAGCTTGGCGCGGCCGTCGGCAGCGTCGAAGCGCAGCCAGCGAATCTCCGGGTCGGTAGGGCCGCCGGCGACCACACGGTTGACGCCCAGCGGGCGGCTCAACGGCGCGCGCCCGGCCCGCGCGGTGACGGGCGCTTCATCGCGCGCGGCGGCGATCCCGGTCCGCGTCGCCACGGCGACCCATTCCGCCTGGAAGGCGGGCGCAAACTCGCCCCAGCCGATGCCGGGCGAGACGGTCGGTCCGGAGTGCGTGTGCGTGGCGGAGACCAGGATGTTCTCCGGAGCCGCGCCGGTGGCGGCGCGGACGGCCTGCCGCACCCGCTGCGCCGCGCCGGGGTCCATCGTCACCAGGTCGCTGACGATCAGGATCACGCGCGAGGCGCCGTCGCTGACGCTTGCAGCCCGGCAGTACAGCGGATCGCGAACGCCCCGGTTACGCCGCCCCAGGAAGGGACCGTAGCCGTACAACTCCAGGAACAGCGGCGTCGGGATGACCTCCGCCGCGAAACCGCAACGCACCTCGCCCATCGCCACCCTCCTTCGCTATGCCGCCCTCTTCTCGACCCGCACCCCGTTGCTGAAGATCAGCATCAGCACGGCAATACCCGCCGCCGCCACAAAGACCCACTCATGCCCCCACTTCATCCACAGGATGCCCCCCAGCGCCGGCACCGACATCGAGACGGCGTGGTTGATGCTGACCCCCAGCGAAAGCGAGGGCGCCACGTGCTCCGGCTTGAGGGCGATCTTCGACAGGTAGGTATCGCGCGCCATGTTGACGCCGAAGAGCAACTGGTCTCCGATCATGCAGGCGTAGAGCAGACCGATCGCCAGGCGCTCGCTGCCCAGCTTGTGCGCGAAGCCGTAGCCCAGGCAGATGCCGAAGATGAGGACCGCGTCGGCCATGAGCACCTTCCGCTCCCCGAAGCGGTCAATGGCCCGTCCCAGCGCCGGCTGGAAGAGAATCCCGAGCGCTGCCGCCGCAATCCACAACTTGGCGAAGATGACGGCCTCCTGGTGGAAGACCTTCACCAGCACCCACGGGCCGAAGGTGATGAAGATCTGCTTTCGCGCGCCGAAGAGAAAGGCGAGGAGGTAGTAGAGCCGGTACTCCCAGCGCCAGACGAATTTCGGGCGGCTCAGGTGCGCGCCGGGCATCCGCATCATGAAGAAGAGCGCCGCCGCGCCCAACGCCGCCGCGCCGCCCAGCAGATAGACCAGCGTGTAGTTCTTCGGCGTCAGGTCCATGATCAGCCACACCAGCGCGCAGCCGCCCATGCTCGCGGCGATGGTAGCGCCCTGGATCTGTCCGAGCCGCCGCCCCTTCTGTCCCTCACGGGCGAGGTCCATGCTCACCGAGGAGCGGATGGGCATAAGCAGATGCGCCCCCGCGCTCCAAAGGGTCATCAGCGCGATCATCGCCCACCAGCTTCCGCCCCACACGGCGATGCCGATCATGCCCAGGCCGACCGCCAGCGCAGAAAGCGCCGCGATGTGCGTCTCGGCCATGAAGAAGAGCGCCCCCGCGAAGAGCGCCGTCAGAAAGCCCGGCAACTCGCGGGGAAACTCCAGAAAGCCCCGCGCATCCGCCGCAAGATCGAAGCGGTCGGAGAGAAAGTTGTTGAAGGTCGTCTCGAACATGCTCCCGGCGACGCCCATCAGCGCCATCCCCGCCACGAAGAGCAGCAGATTGGGATGCGCGCTCCGGACGCGGTCGCGCCAGGATCGCAGCCAGGCCGTCATTGCCGAGTTCCAGCCCGCCCCAGCCCGGCGGAAGGGCGCTCCGCGCGGCGCGCGGGCGCCTTCTATCTACCACAACCCGCCGATGCGGACAATACGCCTCCGGCGTGCGGACGTCCCTACCCGACCGGTTCCTTTCGGAGCTGCACCGTCGTCCGAATCAGCCGGAAGGAGTAGTGGTTGTCCGTCGGGCAGTTGTCGCTCGACCACCCCGTCGAGGCGCTGCCGCCGCTGACGCGCACCCGAAGGGAGGGGGGAACCTCGAAGACGGCGCAGCTCATCCCGGCCAAGGGGTTCTCGCGCGCGTGGGTCTTGGTGTGCCAGGGGCGCTCGCGCGTGCTCGGGTAGAGGTCCTTGATACGCTCGGGCATGGCCTCGTACCCGGGCGCGCCCTCGGGGCGGAACTTCGCCTCAACGCCGGGCGTCGCGGTGAGCAAGGCGTCAAAGCGCAAGTGCATCCCCCACAGATTCTCCGCCCGGAAACGGACGGGCATGGCGGAGTGTGTCTCGTAGTCATTGCGCCAACCGGCGACCGGCTCGCACTCGACCTGGACGTAGCCCGGCGGCGTGCAGGCGCTGCCAATCACCGCCACCCGCACGATCGGGTGGGGTTCGGTGATCACGATCTCGTCGGCCGGAAGGCTCTCCGGGTCCTTCAACCCCTCGCGGGGAACCTGGTTGATGACCCCCAGCTCCACGCCGTGCGCTTCGCGTCCGGGCATGAGCCAGCGGTTGACGACAATGTTCTCGTACTTGAAGGGCATGTCGTACTCATACGTCTCCAGGACCAGATGCATCTTCCTTCGCACCGGTTCGTGCGGATAGAAGTACGTGCGGCTGAGCGGAGCGCGGGCTTCGGGCTTCGGGGCGGACATGGGGCGTCCTTTCTCTCATAGGTTCACGCGGCTTGACTTCGCGGATTCGCGCGCGTACTATACCGATATACGTCCATACTATATCCATATACCTTCGCGCGGTCAATGGACGGGAGACGTCACGAATGCCCACCCTCGCCGACGTCGCGAGCAGATCGGGCGTGTCCAAAGGCGCCGTGTCGAGCGTTCTGCGCAACGCCCCAGGGCAGGACGGCGTCAGCGCCGAAACGCGCCAACGGATCCTTCATGTCGTCCGCGAGCTCGGCTACCGCCCCCACCCCCTTGCGGCCTCGTTGCGGACGCGCCGGACGCGAACGATCGGCCTGGTCGTCGGCGAACCGGAGTCCTTCCTGCGCCATCCGAATCAGGCCCTGATGATGGGGCGTCTGCTCAAGCAGGCCTCCGAAATGGGCTATCGGGTGACGCTGATGGATGACGCCTGGCAGGATTCGCCGGACCCGCGCCTGCTCGATGGTTGCGCCGTGTTGACGTGGGTTCCGTCAGCGGGGATCGCCCAGGTCGAACGCCTGGCCGCCGAGATTCCCGTGGTCAGCCTCTACTCCCGCATCCGGGGAGCGGTTCAGGTCGTCATGGATGAAGGAACGATGCTGCGCCGGGGGATGCGCGAAGGGGCCGCCTGGCTCTACGGCCTGGGGCACCGACGGATCGCCCTGGTGGACGTGAACCACCCGAAGGGGCCGGACACCCTCCGGAAGGACGCCTTCGCGGAAGTCGCCCGCGAGCAAGGGATCCTCCCCGAGCTTCTCTGCTACGCCGACCGGTGGCAGGAACGCCTCTATCCCACGGCGGCGGAGATCGCGCAGTTGGACCCGCCGCCGACCGCCGCGGTGGCGCTTGACGACGACTATGCGCGCGCGCTGATCGCCCACCTGGCCCGGCGGGGGCTGCGCGTGCCGGAGGACGTTTCGGTCTTCAGCGGAAACACCCAGCAGGACAGCTTCCAGACCCCGCCGGCCCTGACGGGCCTGGCCCGCGACCTGACGGCGCAGTGGGGTGAGTTGATGCGGCGTTTCATCGGACTCCTGGGAAACGACCCGGCGGAGGAGATCGTTGTGCCGCCGGCCGAGTTTACGCTGGTCGTGCGGGAGTCGTGCGCCCCGCCGCGCGCGCGATGAGGCAAGAACACGGACGTCGGACACCTCGAGCCAGAGGAAGGGAGAAGGTCATGGACGCAACGAGACACGGACGCGCGCGGCGATGGTGGAACGCCTTCACGTTGATCGAGCTGCTGGTGGTGATCGCCATCATCGCGATCCTGGCCGCGATGCTCCTGCCCGCCCTGGCCAGCGCGCGGGAAAAGGCGCGATGAAGCACGTGCATGAGCAGCCTGAACCAGATCGGCAAGGCCTTGGAAAGCTACTGCGGGGACTACGGCGGCTACTTCCCGGCGAAGCCGGCCTACGGGCAGGCGCCCTCCTACTCCAGCGCCGTGTCCCCTTCCTGGCCCGACTCCCGATACTACGCCGACAGGGGACTCCTGGCCGACAATACTTGTCCCGTTTACACCGATCAGCCGGGGTTTGGCATGGTGGACGACTACCTTCAGACGATCGCCTTCGGTCACCCGGATTCTACGGCGAACAACGTGGTGGTGGGGAACACATCTCAGTTCAGGGGCAAGCTGCAGGCGGGCCCGCGCAATATCGGATACCTGGCTTTCACGGGCTACATGGACGACACGCGGGTCTTCTACTGCCCGTCAGCCTCTTTGACCCCGCGCGACGTGGTGCGGTCCTGGGTCAACCCCAGTAACTCGAACCTCGAAGGTCCGGCGCCCGGCGTTGTCTATTCTCTGCAGCAACTGGCCCTGCTGGGTGGATTCACGGCGAAGGACCTTTTCAACGGGAACTACTCCGTCATGGGCCGCGAGTCCGCCAACGGGGCGGGCTACCCCTATCGGAGCGGGCAGTACTACGGCAACTGGGGCGAGAGCGGCGACCCCGTGACCAACGCGACGATGGGCGCATGGTCGAGCTACTCCTACCGCCTGGCGCCGATCTGGGGCGGCGGCGAAGGGCCGTATCACGCCAACGCCTATCCGGCCTTCTATACCGCGCCGAAGGTGATGACGCAGAACGGTTGCCCCCTCTTCAAGACGCAGAAGCTCGCGGGGAATTACGCCGTGCTGGCGGACATGGTGACGCGCCCGACGGTCTCGATCAACGCCAATCGCCCCGGCTTTGGCGTCTGGGCGCACGCGGAAGGTTACAATGTCCTGTACGCCGACTGGCACGGCGCGTGGTACGGTGATTCCGAACAACGGGTGATGTGGCACAGCATGGGCCGCGACCTCAACGGCAACCTGGTCGCCAGCGGCTATTGGTCGGCCTACACCGGCCTGCATCGCAACCTGATGCACCCCAGCTATGTACCGGCCTGGCAGGAGGTCTTCCACTACTTCGACCAGGCCGCCGGCGTCGGTGCGACAACGCCCTGAGCGCCGGGTCTTGTGTCTCGGACGGGGGAGAGCGGCGCTCTCCCCCGCTGTTTCTTCAGGCGGTCCGCTGTGCGCCTATTGCGCGGCGCGGCGGAGAACAGGGAGTCTCGACATGTGTTCCACGTGGAGCGCGGCGCTGCGCGCGGGCGCGGCGGCGATTCTCCTGGCCGGCATTGCCGGCGCGCAGGGAGAACGCCCCGTGATCATCTCCTCCGCGTACGACGCCTTCTTCCGCGAACCGGCCGACCGCGAATGGAGGCTCTTCTTCACCGGCGAGGTGCCCGTCTATTCCTGGGCGGGGGCCGCTCTGGTGGTGCATGACGCCACGGGGCGCGTGGTCCACCGCGAGGTCATTCCGCGCGGGGTCTATCCCGAGGACAAACCGTACGTCGTCACTCTCAAGCCCGACGGTCTTGCCGGCGATTTCCGCGTCGTCATGGTCGGACACCAGATTCAGTTCCTGGGCCCGTGCGGCATGGTGCGCTCGGACCTGCCCTTCGAGACCTACGGCGGCGCGCGCGCCACCGTGGCCGGGGCGCCGGCGCACAAGCCCTGGTTTCGGGCGCCGGAGGGCGTGACGACGATGAAGCTCGGCGCGTCGAAGGGAAGGCTGCGCGTCCTGGACAGGGCCGGCAAGGCCATCGCCGACACGCGGCAGAACCCGTTGAAGGAGAAGGGGGGCGACGCCGTCGAGTTCCCCGTGACGCCCGGACAGGCCTACCAGGTCGAGTTGGACGCCGCCGGCGCGGCGGTGGTAGCCTATGCGCCCGAGCGAATCCACCTCTCGCACAGCCCCGAACAGGCGTTCAACCCCGCCCCCGGCCTCGCGGAAGCGAAGTTCTGGAAGGGGGCGGGACAATGAGGATCGCACACGCCGCGCGCGCACGGATCTGCGCCTTCGTGCTGATTGCGGCCGCGGGAGTCTCCGGAGCGATGGAGTTCCGGGTGAGCGACGTTCCCTGGCAGCAGGTCGCCAGGACGGAATCCTTCACCGCCTGCATGGAGCGCGAGGAATGCTCCGCGCTTGACCGCGCCGGCCGCGTGGTCTTCGCCGTACAGACCCCCGCGCAGGAGGCCGACCTGGCCGCTCTGGCCGTACGGTGGGAGGTGCGGCAGGGGACACGCCGCGTCGGCGCCGGGGCCGCGCCCATCCCCAAGGGAATGCTCGACGTAACCTTCGACCTGACGGACCTGACGCCGGGACGCTACGACGTGGCCGCGGAACTGCGGCGGGGCGCGGACGTCGCGGCGCGCGCGAACACCTTCTTCAGGGTCATCGAGGCGCGTCCCCCGCCGGCGCAGGGCCGCATCGCGCTCCATCTGCCCGCCGGCGTGCCGTTGAAGTCCGGCAGCCACCCGATCTCCACGGGCGTGCCCTTCCCCAAAGGCGCCCTGTGGAAGGCCGCCGATGCGCGCGTGGTGCGCGCGGACGGAGGGGCCATCGCCGCGCAGTTCTCCGCCCGCGCGCGTTGGGGGCACGGTCCCGACGCCGCCATCCGCTGGCTGGGGGTGGACTTCCAGGCCGAAGGCGCTCCGGCGTGGTGGCCGGAGCGGAAGGACACCCGCTACTACCTGGAGTTCGGCCCCGGCCTCTCCGGTCCCGGCGCGTCCCGTCCGTTGCGTATCGAGGAGCGCCCCGAGGGCCTCCGCGTGGACACCGGCCCCCTGCAGTTCCTGGTGCGTCGGGCGGGGTTCAACCTGCTCGACCAGGTCGCCCTGAACGGACGAGAAGTCCTTCCCTCCGCGCCACAGGCGGGGCTGTACCTGGTGGACCACGAAGGCAGCGTCTATCGCGCGGCAAATGATCGCGAGACGACCCTCGCCGTTGAGGAGCGCGGCCCCCTGCGCGCGGTGATCCGCGTCGAGGGCTGGTTCGTCCGCGACGGCGTCGCCGGAACGCAGACGGACTGGAAGCTGCCGACGGAGCGCCTCTGCCGCCACGTTACCCGGATTGAGGTTTACGCCGGGAAGCCCTACGTGCGCGTCCTGAACACGTGGATATTGACCTTCGACTCCCTCTCCATCCGCCTACGCGACGTGGGGATCGCGCTGCCGCTGCGCGACGGAAGCGCCGCCGAGTTCGGCGTCGAAGGGAGCGCGCCCGCGCGAACGGCTGTCCCCCGCGAGGGCGCGCGGCTCGTGCAGCATCTGTCGGACGCCTTCGCCGTCGAGGACGGAACCGGGCGGCTGCGGCAGGCGGGACGCCGCAGCGCGGGGTGGGTCATCGCCGAGACCCCCGCCGCCGCCGTTGCCGTAGGCCACCGCGATACCTGGCAGCGTTTCCCCAAGGAGTTCGAGGTCCTTCCCGACGCGCTGCGCTTCCATATCTGGCCGGCGCACGGCCGGATTCACCCGGAAATCCGCGAGACCGCCGCCGAGGAGATCCACAAGCTCTGGTTCGCCCATCAGGGGCGCGAGCTGAACCTGGCAATGCCCTGGGCCTGCTACTGGGCCGTCTGCGACCAGCGCGACGAGTTCCGCGCCGGCATCTACAGCGGCGCGGGAACCACCATGGCCGGCGTCCATGCCAGCGCCATGGGCGCCGCCGTCACCAGCGACCTTTTCCTCCATTTCGCCCCGCCCGACCGCGCCGAGGAACTCCGCGACACCGCCGCCTGCTTCCAAGCCGCCCCCCACGCCCTGCCGGACCCGAAATGGACCTGCGACAGCCTGGTCCTGGGCTGGCTCCAGCCGTATGAGCCGGAGCGGATGAAGGTCGCCGAGGAGATCATCGAGAACATGGCCAAGGCGCCGTGGGAGACACAGAATGCCACGAAGGACTTCGGGATGTGGATCTACCGCGCCTGGCACAACGCCGCATTGAAGGCGCCCGGACAGTGGGACGTTTACCGCCTGTACAACGCGACGCACCACTACGACGCCTACCTTCCCTGGATGCTCTACGCGCGTTCGGGGGACCCGGAGTACCTGGCCATCGCTCGCGCCCACATGCGGATGCTGACCGACGCCCAGATGATCCACCACGACGACCCCGCCTACCCCCACCGTGAAACCTGGTCCAACGGGCGCATCGTCGGCTCGACGCGCCACACCAACGGGTTCGTCCCCTGGGGCGGAGATCACGCCCTCCTCGGCCACTTGACCTGCTACAACGGCGTCATCCTGGCCCATTGCCTCACCGGCGACCTGCGCTTTCGCGAGGTCGTTGTGGACGAATGGCAGAGGACCCTGCTCACCGACCGCGCCAACCCGCAGTACGCCCGGGCGGATCGTTCCTCCGGCGTCGGACGCGAGGCCAGCAACAGCTTGGGCGAGCTTCTCGACCTCTACCAGTTCACCCACCATCCCGCCATCCTCGGGCTGCTGCCGAAGGTACTCGACATCCACCTCGGCCGGATGACGACCTGGGGGCTGCCGAACCTCAACATCGTGCTGCTCTACGGAAGCGAGCGGGCGCGACGGCAGATCGTGGAGGGAATCCACGAGCGCCGACGCACAAACGCCCAGTCGGCGGACCCGCACGGCGTCTGGTCGGGCTACGCCTACGGTATCCCCGCCCTGGCGGCGGCCATTGACCCTGGACTGGGCGCGCACCTGGACGGGTGGACGATGGCCGGCATCGGCGCGATGCGCGCCGTGGCGGCGGACCTCCGCGCGCAGAAGCCCGGCGCCATGGCCTTCTGCCTGATCCCCGACTACGTGACCTACCTGCCCTGGACGCTGTGGGCCGTGGCGCAGGCGGGGGGCGACGTCTCCCCCGGAGCGCTCAAGCTCCCCCAGCCCATGATTGTCCGAAGGGTTATCGTGCGGAAGGACACGGATCGGGACTTTGACATCGCCGTCAACGGGACGGTCGGCGACGGCGGCCTGGCGGTAACCGTCCTGGGTCCCGACGGCAAGGTGGCGGTCTCGGGACGCGTGCCCCCCGGCGAACACAAGCCCTGGACGCTGCGCGTCCCCAAGGACGGACGCACGGGGGAGTACGTCATCACCCTCCCCTACCGTGAGCCGAAGGACCGCCTCACCGCGCCGCTGACGGCTCTGCCCGAGGTCTATGTGCCGAACAACGCCGAGGGCAAGCCCGGCTGGTGGTGGCAGCACGGGGCGACGCTCTACTTCACCCGCTCGCGCGGCGACGCAGTCGAGACGCTGGACATCGCGGCGCACGGGCGGTCCTCCGGGAGCGTCCTCAGCCGCGACGGAACCGATACACTCGCGGCCACCCTCATCGGCGAACGCCTGGTCGTTCCCGTGGGACCCGAAGGCGTCTGGGTCCGGCTGAACTCCGTGTACGCCGGGGCCAAAGGACAGCCCGTTCTGTCCGTGGCGCCGGAGCGATGGTTCCTGCCGGCGGAGTTGATGCCGAAGTGAGCTGCGCCTCTCGCCGAGGGGCAGCTATGGTAGAATCGTAATGCGCGGCGGCGGACGCCGCGCCGGTATGCAGAGGGAGAATGACATGAAGAACAAGGTACTCTGGACGGCATGGGTCGGATTGGCTGCGGCGTGGTTCGGCGGCGTGGCGCCTTCGATCGAAGCACAGCCGGCGGGGGAGGAGAAGGCGGCGGCCGTGCTGCCCCTCGGCGACATGCGGAACGCCCGCTGCATCCGGTGCGTCGTCCGCAAGGACGCCGACCGCGATTTTGCAATCATGATCCGCGGCCAGATCGGCGAGGGCGGCGCCCCCCTGAAGGTGAAGCGCCCCGACGGGACCGTCGTCCTGGAGGCCGCGCTCCCTGCCGGCACGCACGAGGCCCATACCGTCAAGGTCCCCAAGGACGGCCGGACCGGCGAATACGTGATCCTTATCGCGACGCGCGACGGCAAGGACTCCTTCTCCGGCCCGCTGACCGACCTGCCGAAGGAGGTCTATGTGATGAGCTATTGGATTCAGAGCGCCCCGGCGCGGTTCTTCACCCGCGCGCGCGGAGACCAACCGGAGAGCGTGACGCTGACGCCCCATAAGTCGCGGGGGAAGATCGAGACCCCGGACGGCAAGGCCCTGGCCGAAACCTCCAAGGGCGAGGCGCTCACCGCTCCGGTGGGCGCCGAGGGGGTCTGGATCTCCTCCCCGGCCCGCTATGTGGACGCGGCCTCTTCCCTGGTGCTGGCGTTGACGCCGGAGGCCTGGTTCGCCCCCGGCGAAGCGGCGGCAACGATGAAGCCCTGATGCCGGAGCGGGAAGCGCCGATGAACGCAATGGCGGCAAAGCTTGCACGCGGCGAGGTGGCTTGGGGCGTCCAACTGGCCTACGCGGACGCCGGCGTGGTCGAGGCGCTGGCGCGCGGGTGGGACTGGGTGTGGATAGACGCGCAGCACGGTCAGCATGAGGACGCCACGATCCTCCGCGCCGTGCAACTCTGCCGGACGGCGGGCGCGGCGGCGCTGGTGCGCGTGGCCGGCCACTCCCCCGATGCCGTCGGCTTGGCGCTGGACACGGGCCTCGACGCGCTGATGGTCCCCATGGTCAACAGCGCCGACGAGGCCCGGCGCCTGGCGCGCGCTTGCGCCTTTCCTCCGTCGGGCGAACGATCCTATGGCGGGCGGCGGGCGATAGACCTCTGGGGCCGCGAGTACCACGCCAACGCCGCCGCACAACCGCTGCTCGTGGCGCAGATCGAGACGCCGGAGGCGGTCGAGGCCATTGCCGAGGTCAAGGGGGTCGGAGCGCTCTTCTTCGGCGGGGAGGACGTGAAGATCCGCCTCGGCGTGCCGAACAGCGCGGGAATGCTTGATGTTCCGGAGGTGGCGCGCGCCATGGAACGCACCGCGCGCGCAGCGCGCCAGGCCGGCAAGGCCGCCGGCTGCGTCGCCCCGCCCGGCGACCTCGTCCGCCGCGCCGTGGCAATGGGCTACAACTTCATGCGCGGCCACGGCGACGCGCCTCTGCTGGGCGAAGGCGCGCGCCGACTCCGCGACCTCCGACAGGCCCTGCGAGAAACACCATGAGGACGGACGCCTACTACTGGAAATGCGACAACCCCCTGCCGGTGGAGGAGAAACTCAAGTACAACGATAAGTACCGGCTGGCGGACATCACGCCGCTCGTCCGGCGCGCCGCCGAACACCACTTCCGCGAGACGCCCCAGGCCATCCTCTCCACCGGCAGCGCGGGCAACCATTACGCCTACGAAGTCCGCTTCGCCGACCGCACCCTCTTCTTCCGCGCCGACGACGGCAAGACGGATGACGACTACATGCTCGCCGAGGAGTGCGCCATGCGCCTGGCGCGCGCCCAGGGCGTGCCCGCGCCCCGCGTCCATGTCACCGACGTGTCGCTGAGCCTCGTGCCCGTCCGCTACCAGTTCATCGAGTGGCTGGCCGATCCGCCGTTGCGCCGCTACGACCAGCAGGGCGCCCTCGACCGCGCCGCCGTGGGCCGTCAACTCGGACGGCATACCGCGCGCTTGCACCGCATCCGCCTGGACGGCTTCGGCTTCCTGAACACCGAGGCGCTGCAGCGCGGCGGAGAGCCGGCGGGACTGGACGCCTCGAATCGCGCCTACTTTCAGAAGAAACTCCCCGACCATCTGCGCTTCCTGCGCGACGCCCAGTTCCTCCCCCCTCAGGTCTTGGACGAGATCGAGCGCCTCCTGGCGCGCCACGACCGCCTCCTGGACCTCCCGCGCGGGTCGTTGCTGCACAAGGACCTGGCCTTCTGGAATGTCCTCGGCTCGCACGACCGCATCACCGCAATCATTGACTGGGACGATGCCGTCATCGGTGACCCGGTGGACGACATCGCCATCGTCAAGTGCTTCTACGGGCCGGACGTGATGGGCCCCTTCCTCGAAGGCTACCGCGAGACCGCGCCCCTTCCCGACGATTTCGAGGCGCGGCTCTCCCTCTATCTGCTGCGCAACATGCTCTGGAAGGCCGTGATCCGCATCTTCATGCGCTATTTCGACATGACGGGGGACTTCTTCATCCTGGGTCCGGAGAATCGGACGTCCCTCCGCCAGTTCACCCTGGACCGCATCATGGAAGGCCTGGCGGGTCTGCGCAGGGCCTGACCCTGCAGCCCGGCGGGCGCCGTGAATATCTGGAGACAGCTCGATGCCGACTGCAGGTCTGCTCTACCCGCGCCCGAAGGCGTACGAAGCCTTGCCGGGCTTCCTGAGTCTTCCTCCCGTTGCGCGGATCGCCTCCGGCGCGGCGGAGCGCCCGGCGGCCGAGAGCCTCCGCGCCGCCCTGGCCGGACTGACCGGAGTCCGTCCCCGGCTCACAGACACGGGCGAGCCGGGCGTCGAGATTCGTCTGGAACTGCAACGTCGAATCCAAGGGGTGCCCGACCGCACGGAGGGATACCTCCTCGATACTGCCGGCAGCGAGGTCCGCCTGACGGCCATGTCCGATACGGGGCTTTTCCACGCCGGGCGCGCCCTCCTCGGTCTTCTCCGGCGCAACCCGGAGGGCCGCTTGGCCGTGCCCCGCTGCTGCGTGCGCGACTGGCCCGACTTCCCCCTCCGGGGCTTCCTCCTGAATGCGGCGACGACCTTTGCCGACATGGAGGAGGTCGCCTGGACGATCGAACTGCTGGCCCGGAACCGGATGAACCTGCTGCACATGAACTTCGCCGACGCGGTGTCCTTCACCCTGCCGACGCGGCGCTTCCCGCGCTTGAACATCCCCCCCGATCCCCGTCACAACGGCGTGTACAGCCGCGACGACCTCCGGCGCATGGTCGCCCTCGGCAGGGCGCAGCGCGTCGAGATTCTGCCCGGCATCAACATGCCGGGCCACGCGCAACACTGGCTGCGCCAGTATCCCGCCCTGCGCTGCGACGGGCCGCGACCCAGCCCCTGGGTCATGTGCCTGGGCCGCGAGCGCGCCTTCGAGATGATCGAGGCGCTCTTCGACGAACTCCTGCCCCTCTTTCCGCACGATTACGTTCACATCGGCACGGACGAACTGGAGTTCGAGGACGCCCTGGAGCGCGTATGGCTGAGCTGGCGCGAGTGCCCCCACTGCCTGCGCCGCATGGAGCGCGAGGGTCTCGCCGGCCCGCAGGAGCTCTTCTACTACTTCGTCCGGCGCATCCACCGGATGCTCGCCGAACGCGGGAAGCGCCTGATGATGTGGAACGACAACGTGGATTCGAGCCGCCCCGTGCCGCTGCCGGGCGACATTCGGATGCACTTCTGGCGCATCCCGCGTCCGGGGCGCGGACCGCACGCCGGCTGTTCCCTCAACCGCCTGGCCGCGCGCGGATTTGACGTGGTCTGTTCGCCCTTTGCCGACGTGTATGTGGACAGCCACGCGCGCGACGAACGACTGTTGACCTGGACTCCGGGCCGTCGCCCGCCCGTCCATCCGCGTCTGCGGCGGAGGATCCTCGGCGGCATGGGGTGCAGTTGGCGCGGACGCAGCGGCTATCCGCCGGAGTACTACACCCCGCCCTTCCTGGCCATGCTGGGCGACCGGCTCTGGAACCGCGAGCCGATCCGCAATGCCGACGCCTTCGCGCGCGGGCTGGCGCGTCATCTCTTCGGCCCCGACACGCCCGAGGTCCTGGCCAACCTCTTCCATATCGAGGGGCGCATTGTCCGCAACGAGGCCGGACGCTTCGAGGCCGCGCCGGGCGTTCTGGCCTCTCTTCCCGCCACCGAACGCGCGGCCATTCTGCCGGGGGCCGTCGCCGCGTTGAAGCGTTGCGCCGCCCCGGCGGGAGGGTGGGACCCGCGCGCCGCGCGCGCCCTCCTGGCCCGGCTCCGCCGCGCGATGGAACGGTAACGTCCGGGCGCGCTCAGCGTTGGCCCCCCGGCGCGTTCGTGCTATAGTATCGTCGGGGGTGAACTGGAACGATCAGGGAGTCTTCACATGTCGGCGCAACGGGCCTGGAAGGAGTTCTTCGACGCACACGCCCCTCGTTACATGGACAACGTGTTCACGAAGAACACCCAGGCCGAGGTGGATTTCGTCATCCGGGAGTTGAACCTTGCGCCCGGCGCGCGAGTGCTGGACGTGGGGTGCGGCACGGGCCGACACTCCGTCGAACTGGCGCGACGGGGCTATCGCATGACGGGGCTGGACCAGTCCGCCGGCATGTTGGCCCAGGCCCGCCAAGCCGCCCGCGCAGCGGGAGTGGACGTCGAATGGGTCGAGTCCGACGCGGCCCGCTTCGCGCTGGAACCGGTCTTCGATGGCGCCATCTGTCTGTGCGAAGGGGCCTTCGGCCTGTTGGAGACTTCCGGCGACGCCCTTGCCCAGCCGGCCGCCATTCTGGGCAACATCCGGCGGAGCCTGAAGCCGGGCGCGCGCGTGCTCCTGACCGTCCTGAACGCCATGCGCATCATCCGGGGGCACACGCCGGAGGACGTTGCCACGGGCGCCTTCGACCCGCTGACGCTCTCCGAGGTCTCGGACATGCCTCCCGCACCCGGCGCGCCGGCACTGCGCCTGCGCGAGCGGGGCTTCACCGCGCCGGAGTTGACACTGCTCTTCGAGCGCGCCGGACTGAAGCCGCTCCATTTCTGGGGAGGGACGGCCGGCCAGTGGAACCGCGCGCCTCTGCAACTCGACGAATTCGAGATCATGGCTGTGGCGGCACGACCGGAGTAGCTCCCGCCGCCCTGGGTGCCGCGCGTGCGATTCCCTCGGAAGGAAGGGCGCCTTGAAGCGTGTGCTGTACGTCATCGCGACACTCGACCCCGCCGGGGCGGAACGCCAGATGGCGCATCTCTGCCGCCGCCTTCCGCGCGGGGAGTTCGAGCCGGCGGTCTGCGCGCTGACGCGCGGCGGCCCACTGGAGGAAGACCTGCGTCGCGCGGCGATTCCCGTCCATGTCCTGCATAAGCGCGGACGCTGGGACCTGAGCGTCCTCCCCCGCCTGGTCGCCCTCATACGGCGCTTCCGCCCGGACCTCGTCCACACCTGGCTGCCGACGGCGAATACCCTGGGCCGCGCGGCGGCCCTGGCGGCGGGAACGCGGGTGATCATCGCCTCCGAGCGGGCGGCGGATGTGTGGAAGGGGCCGCTGCGCCGGGCGACCGATCGCGCACTGACGCGCCCCACCGCGCGCATCCTGACAAACGCTTACGCCGTGCGCCGCTTTCTCGTCGAGCGCATCGGCCTGCCGGAGAAGAAGATCGAGGTCATCCACAACGGCTTCGATCTCGTGGAGTTCGACGACGCCGCCGCGCGACCGCTGCAAGGCCCCGTGCCGGAGAGCGCCGACGCGGCGGTGATCGGCGCTGTGGCCCGACTGGAGCCGCAGAAGGGTTTCCCCTGGTTGATCGAGGCCGCCGCGCTGCTGCGCCGCCAGAAGGCGCCGCCCTTCCAGGTGTGGATCGCCGGGGCGGGACCGGAGGAGGATGCGCTCCGCCGTCTGGCGCGCGCGTCGGGAGTGGCGGAGCAGGTGCGCTTCCTGGGATTGCGGCTGGATGTCCCGGCGTTGATGGGGCGCTTCGACCTTCTGGCGCTGCCCTCGCTGTGGGAGGGATTGCCGAATGTGGTCCTCGAGGCCATGGCCGCCCGCCGGGCCGTGGCGGCCACGCGGGTGAACGGAACGCCGGAGGCCGTCGAGGACGGCCGCACCGGCCTGCTGATCCCTCCGCGCGACGCCCCCGCCCTGGCTGATGCGCTGGCCGCTCTGCTGCGCGATGCGCCGCGCCGCCGCGCCCTCGGCGAAGCGGGCCGGCAGCGCGTGGCAACGGAGTTCTCCATGACGCGCATGGTCGAGCGCACCACCGAGGTCTATCGCCGGACGTTGGCGGAGGCCGCACAATGACCGACCGCCGCCAGCGGTGGATGGACATGGGGCTCGTCTTCGGTCTGGCGTTGCTGCTGCGGCTGGGCCTGGCGCTGGCGCTGCCGGCCGACGACAGCGTCTTCTGGGATCAGCCCTACCGAGTGTATGCCGAGAATCTTTCCGCCGGTCGCGGTTTCTGGATGCCGAATCCCTACGACGACCCCGCCCTTGGCCTGGAGCGGGCTTATGCCTTCCGCCCCCCGCTCTTTCCCTTCCTGTGGGGGTGCATTTACGACATCACGGGGGGCGCCTACGCGCCCGTACGCGCGATCTTTGCCGCACTGGGCGCGGCCACCTGCGCCCTGGCCTTCCTCCTGGCGCTCGAACTGACCGGCCGCCGCGCCGTGGCGCTGCTCGGCGGGCTGCTCTGCGCGCTCTATCCTCCGTTGATCTGGCACAGCGTCCACCTGATGACGGAGCCGATGTTCATCTTCCTGTCCATGGCGGCCGTGTACGCCCTGGTGCGGCTGGCCCGCACGGGGGCGTGGCGCTGGGCGGCGCTCGGGGGAGCGGCGGCGGGGCTGGCCACGCTGACGCGCTCGATGCTGGCGGGATTCCTGCCGCTGATGGCGTTGTGGGTGTGGTGGGCCTGCGGGCGCGGACGCCGCGCCTGGGGCATGGCCGCCCTCTTCACCGCCGTCGTCACACTTGCCATGCTCCCCTGGATCGTGCGCAACGCCGTCGTCCTGCGCGCCTTCGTGCCGACGACCACCGACGCCGGCCACGGCTTCTATGTGGCGAACAACGCGCGTTCCCTGGCCGACCCGCGCGGATTCCACATCCCGAAGGACTGGTCCTTCGTCAAGACACACCCGGAGGAACGACTGGACGAGGTGGAGATGAACCGGCGGCTGATGCGCACGGCGCGCGATTACCTTCTGGAACACCCCGGCGAGGCGGCGCAGTTGATGGCGCGACGCTTCCTGACCCTTTGGCGCTTCTACCCGAACCCCGAGTTCGTGTCGCGGTCGCACGCGCTGATCTACGCGCTGGCCTACGTGCCCCTCTTTCCCTTCATGCTTCTGGGACTGTGGCGGCTCCATCGCGAAGCGGGCGCGGCATGGCCGGGCGTTTTGCTGGCGGATGCGCTGATCCTCTACACCACGGCCATCCACACCGTTTTCCTGGCGATGTTGCGCTACCGCGAGCCGCTGATGCCGCTGCTGCTGCCCTGTGCGGCGCTGGGGATGGTGACGGCGTGGACGGCACTGCGGGCGCGCCGGGCGAAACCGCCGGAAGCGTGAGCGACTACTTGCGCTCCCGGGCCAGTTCCTCGGGGTCAATCATGCGCTTCTGCCGGACGACGGGGTCCTCGCGCATGATCGGGTCGTCCAGGTTCGGCTGAAGGACGTCGGCGCGCGCGATCAACTCGTCCACGCGAACGATCTGGATTTCGCCCTTCTTCTCGCGCTGGCCGCCGCGCCCCACGCGCATGACGTCGAACTTCTCGCCGAGCTTGACGCCCTCGCGCCGCCCGATGCCGATCACCGCCACCCCGTCCACCAGGTTCACCTGGAGGATCTTGCCTTCGAGCGTGGGGACCTCGACGGGCTTCTTCCGCTCCAGTTCCTCGCGCAGGCTCATGGCCGTGGCATCGAGCTTAACGATGCGCCCTTCAAGATCCTCGATCTGCTTCTTGAAGCCGGCAGCCATCGCATCCTTTTCGGCGATCCCCTTCTTCACGTCGGCGTCGAGGGCCATCCAGCGCTTCTTCGCCTCTTCCAAGGCCGCCGTCTGCTTGGCAATAAGCTCCTGCTTGGCCTTCTCGGCGGCGGCCAGGTCGCTGGCGTAGCGGTCCGTGGCCTGTTTGAGGGCCTGCTGCGCGTCGTCGCGCGCCTTCTCCGCCTGCTTGCGGTTGATGTCCGCCGTGTCGGCGCGGTTCTTCTCGAACTGGAAGTCGGCCTTCAGCTTGTTGACGTGCGCGCGCAGGTCCTCCTGGGCGGGCGTCTGGGCGGCCAGTTCCTGCTTGATCTCGGCGATCGGGTCGTCGCTGACGTAGCCGACCGTCTTGCGGAGGTCGTCGTAGCGCACACCCTTGAGGGCGGACTCGCCGACCTTGGCGAAGAAGGCCGCGTCGTAGGCGGCGTCGGAGGCGCTGGCGACGGCCTGCGCGCGAATGCCGAGGGGCTGACTGAGCTTGTCTTCCAGGTTGTCCTTGATGTCCTTGTGCAACTGGTTGAGCGAGCTGCCGCGCTTGGCGAAACCGGGCACCAGCAGCCCATAGCCGCCCAGGAGCAGCACGGAAAGGACGATGAAGACGATCAGACCGTAGAAACCGGGGCCGCCTTTAGATGCGCTCTTGGACATGCGCGCCATGACACTCTCCAGGGACTGGAAGGGCCGTAATGCGGTTAGTCTAGGCGGGACAGGCCCTTCTGTCAAGCCGCCGGCGGCGGCTTCAGCCCGGCACGCCGGAGAGGGCCGGCTATCCCCGCCCCTTTCGGCGACGATATTCGGCGGGGGTGAGGCCGGCGTATTTGCGGAAGACGCGCGCGAAGTAGCTGCCGTCTTCGTAGCCGACGCGCCGGGCGACGGCGGCGACCTTGAGGCCGGAGGCCAGAAGCGCCTTGGCCTTGTCCATGCGCAGGACGGTCAGGTAGTGGAAGAGGGTGAAGTCGCTCTCCTCGCTGAAGAGATGGGAGAGGTAGAAGGCGCTGAGGTCCAGGGCGCGGGCGATGTCGTCGAGGGAGATGGGGCGGTGGTAGTTCTCCTCGACGTAGCGCCGGGCGCGGGCCACGAGGGCGCGACGGCGCTCCTGGGCGGCGGAAACGGGCGGGATGGTCCGCCGGCGCGGCAGCAGGGCCTCGCGGAGCATGATGAGCAGGATGGTATGGACGCGGGAGGAGGCCACGGCCTGATCGGCGGGGGTGTCGCCGACGACGTCGTGGCGCAGCCGGTCTATGATGCGCGCGATCTCCGCCTGGCGGTGCCCCGGCATGGCTTGAAGGACGGTGTTGTCCACAATCCGGTGGAAGGCTTGGTCGGGCGCCCAGGTGAAGAAGATCATGAAGACCTTGAGGCCCGCGGCGAGGTCGTAGATGTCGCGATGGGGGGTGCGGGCGGGGATGAGGAGGGTGTCGCCGGGCGCAGCGCGGAAGCGGCGTCGCCCCAGGGCAAGTTCCATGCGCCCGCTGACGACATGGAGCATCTCGCAGGTTGCGGTGGTGTGGACTTCGCGCGCCCAGACCGGGCGGAAGACGGTGAGCCCCACCGAGCGCACCTGGGGCAGGACGGCAAAGGGAAAACCATGCAGGGGGGGCGGCATGGGCTAAGCCCCTGGCGCCGGGCGGGTGTCGCGCACGGCAGGATAGGGGCGTCCGGGGATGAGGCGGACGCCGTCGCTGAAGCCTTCGGGCCGCGGGCGCAGTTCCTCGACCATCCTCCGTCGCCACTCGGCCAGGCGGGCGGCGGCGCGCGGGTCGGCGGCGAGGTCGCGCCGTTCGTGGGGGTCGGTGGTGAGGTCGAAGAACTGCTCGCGCCCGTCGGGGACGAACCAGACATATTTCTCCCGCCCGTCGGTGAGGCAGTGGTGCGAGGGGGAGTGCTCGATGTGCAGCCAGGGTCGCCACGGGGGAGCCTCTCCGCGCATCAGCGGCAGCAGACTGCGCCCTTCGACCGTCGCGGGGGTGGGCGCGCCGGCCATGTCGAGGAGGGTGGGCATGATGTCCTCGAGGCAGACGGGCTGGTCGCACACCGTTCGCGGCTTGATCCCGAAGCGCGCCGGAGCGGAAAGCAGCAGGGGAATGCGCGCCGCCCCTTCATAGGGCAGGCTCTTGCGGAAGAGGTGGTGGTCGCCCAGCATCTCGCCGTGGTCGCTGGTCAGCAGAACGACGGTGTTCGCGCCGGTCTCGCGCTGGATGCCGTTGACGGGGTTGAGCAGGCGGCGGATCTGGTCGTCCACGTGGTTGATGAGGCCGTAGTATCCGGCCAGGCAGGAGCGCAGCGCCTCGCCCCGGAGGTGGACCCGGGCGGCGGAGACGTCGTCGCCGAGGCCGCCGTGCGGCGGCGGCGCGGCCCAGTCCCCCACCACCGGCTCGGGCAGGGTGAGGCGCAGGTAGCGTTCCAGGTAGAAGGCGGGGGGAATCAGCGGCGGATGGGGGGCGATGAAGGAGACGACCAGGAAGAAGGGCACAGACGGATCGCGCTTGCGCAGGAAGTTGAGGGCTTCGTTCACCGTCCAGTTCGTCTGGTGGAAGGACTCTTCCATGTGCCAGGGGCGGGCCGTCCAGTCGTTGTGCATCACTCCGGCGCCGTAATAGCCGCCGGCGCCCGGCGGCGCCACGCGCGCCAGCCATTCGTCGTAGTCGGAGTTCTCCAGGCCGTGGATGACCATGTGGTCGAAGCCGTAGCGCTTGCGGGGCGGGAACTGGTGCATGTTGCGCCCGACGATACACGTCTGGTAGCCGGCCTGGCGCAGCACACCGGGAAGGGTGGGCGGGGCGTCCCATTCGACCTTGTCGCGATAGCCCATCATCCCGTGCGTGGAAGGGAACTGACCGGAAAGGAGGGACCGGCGCGCCGCAATGCAGGAGGGACAGGTCGAGTAGCACCGGGCAAAGCGGACGCCGGCCCCGGCGATATGGTCCATGTTTGGGGTCATCAGGACCGGGTGCCCCTCGATGCCCAGACAATCGCCGCGCTGCTGGTCGGTCATTAGTACGAGGAAGTTCGGTCGCGAATCCATGTCATCTCCCTCACCAGGTCACAGGGCGGGCGCCTGGAGCATAGAGCATCCGGCGGCAAAGGGCAACCGGGGCGCGCGGACACCTCCAGCGGCCTACGGTGTGCAGGATCGCGCCACACGAAGGCCGATGGTCTCGGCGCGTTCATCGGGGTCAACGCCGGAGCGTCGCGCCGAGCGGCAGCCGGAGGCCGGGTCGCGGAAGGATCCGCCGCGCACGACGCGCAACGCCCCCTGCTCCGGCCCCTGGGGGTCGTCTATCGTGGCGCGGTTCCGGTAACCTTCGGCATCGAAGCGGTCCTGACACCACTCGGCCACATTGCCATGCACGTCGTGAAGACCCCAGGCGTTCGCGAAGAAGCTGCCGACGGGTGTGGCCGCGGCGGGTGGAGCGTCCGCGGCTCGCGGCGCGCCGCTGTTGAAGTTCGCCTGCGTGGCGCGGAGGGCATCGCCCACGCTGAAGACCGTCTGGGTCCAGGCGCGGCAAGCGTATTCCCATTCCGCTTCGGTCGGCAGGCGCAGGCCGTCCCCCGCCTTGCGAAGGAACTCCTGGCAGTCGTTCCACGACACCGAGTCCACCGGCAGGCGGGGGGCGCCTGGAAGGCGGCTGGGGTTGCGGCCCATGACGCGCTCCCACTCGCCTTGAGTGACCTCGAACTTGCCGACATAGAAGGGCTTGGTGATGTTGACTACCTGCGTGGGGGATTCCTCCGGAAGCGGACCGCCCATCAGGAAGGACCCCATCGGCACCAGCACCAGTTCGATGCCGCTGCGCGGGTGGACGATACGGTCGGCCCATCCGGTTTCCTTGTCGGCTGCGGCGTTTTCGGCCGCGCGAAAGCCATCGGGTACACGCAGCGAGCGAGCGCAGTTTTCCAGACGCAGGTCCATCAGGGGGAGGTCGTCGGGACGGGTCTCCAGCAGCGCGCCGAGGGTCCTGGCGGCCTTCCAGGCTTCGACGGCCTCGGGGAAACGGCGGTCGGAATAGGCGCGGCGGCCTTCGGCGTTATGCTCGTCGTAGGCATGGCGCAGAGCGGCCTGCGCGGACCGTCCGGCGGCGGAATAGCGCTCCGCGGCCGCTTGCCAGGCGGCGGAGGCCGCGGCGAAATAGCCCTTGGCGGACTGCTCGGCGGCAGAGCGGGCCAGACGTTCCGCCTCGGACCATTCGGCGCGCGCGTACTCCTCAGCCTTGAGTTCCCTGGCGCGCGTCTTCGCGTCGGAGGCGCGCTTTTCCTCGCGGCGCGCCGTCTCGCGCTGCGCCGATTTCTCCTTGCCCTCCTCGACGGCGGCGGCGAAGTCGCGAGCGGCCTCCGCGGCGGACTTCGCGGCCGCCTCGAACTGCTCGTCCTTTATCTGATCGGCGGCGCGGCGCAGACGGGCCTCGGCCTCCTGCCAGCGTGGGGAAGCCAGCCGGCGGGCGTCCTCCTTCTGCGCCGCCGCGCGCGCGCGTTCCGCCTCGGCGCGGGCGGCGACGGCCTGCCGGCGCGCCTCATCCAAGGCCGGGGCGGCGGCGTAGCGCTCGCGAGCGGCGTCCCACAGCGCGCGGGCGCGGTCATACTCCCGCGTATCGAACCGCTTTGCAGCCTCCGCCAAGGGCTGATCCGCGGCGGCCAGATGGCGCGGCAGCTCGGCGCGAAGGGGCTCCGCCGCCTTCCGGGCGACCTCGGCGGCCTCGCGCGCCGCTGCGGCGGCCTTGCGCGCGTCCTCCGCGTCGAGCGCCTGCAGGCGGCACTCCTCGAAAGCCGTCCGCGCCTTCTCGTAGGCCGCGCGCGCGTCCGCAAAGATGTTCTTTTCGAGGGCGGCATCGGCCTCGCGCCGGCGCTGCTCGCCGGTCTCCCAGGCAAAGGCGGCCGTCTGATCTCCCTCGATCTTCAGGACGGCCTCGCGCATCGCCGCCACGTCGCTCCGCAGCCGAAGGACATCCTGCTTCTCGGCGGCGCCGGCGCGGACGTCCTTGATACAGGCATCGAGTTCCTTGTTCGCGGCGTCCACGGCAGCGCGCAAGGCCTCCGGGGCGCGATTCTCCCGCGCGGCCCGCGCAAGGCGCACGGACTCCCCCGCCCTGGCCCAGGCGGCCGGGGAAAAGACCGGCGCGCCGGCGGCCTCCGCCGCTGCGCGAGCCTCTTCGACCTTCGCAAGCGCAACAACGGCCTCCGCGACGCGCGCCTCCGCAAAGGTGCGCGCCGCCGAAAAGACCTCCGCCGCAGCCACCCCATCGCGCCGCGCCTCGGCAAAGGCGCCGCGCTCCAGCGCCGCGCGCGCGCGCCCGGCCAGATCGGTCGCGCGCATCCAGTCCTCCTTCGCCCACGAAGGCGCCTCAGCGACTTCGGCGGCCCGGCGCATCTCGTTCGCCGCCGCCTCCACCGCAAGCGCTTCCCGCTTTTCACTCGCAGCCCCCGCCCACTCCGCCGGACAGGGCGGAACCGCGGGGAGAAAGGGCAGGCTGCGCGCCAAGCCGTACTCGCGAAGGGCGCCTTCGGGATCGCCGGCGGCGGCGAGTTCGAGCGCCCGATGGACATGCGCGACGTTGCTCAACCAGAGCCACACCCACAGGCCCGCGGCCGCCGCCAGGGCCAACGCCGGGAAGAGCAGCGCCCGCGCCGGAAACGGAGCCCGCCGCGGCGCCGACGGCAACGGCGCGATGCGCACAGGGGAAGGACTTGCAGCAACGGCCAGCGCCTCGGGGCGGGGCTCGTCCGGGTCGGCCGCCGGGCGGGGAGCGTCCTTCAGCAACGCCGCTTCGGCCTTGCGGACCCGCTTGCGCAGGTCACGCCGGGTCGGGTCAATCAAGAGGGCGCGCTTCCACTTGCGGACGGCGTCCTCGGGGCGTCCCTGGCGCGCGTCCTCCTCCCCTTCCGCGACCAGGCCGTCCACGGAGCGCAGCATACTGCGCAGGCCGATGGCGCGGTGTTCAGCCGCGCGGAAGTGGCGCCCCTGGGGAAAGGCGCGGACATAGGCCTCCATGAACTCGGCGGCCCTGGCGTATTCATTGCGGCGGGCGGCAGCGCGCGAAGCGTCGAGCGCCCGGCGATACTCCTGATCGTCCTTCTCCGCCGACGAACTATCCCTGGGATCGTCCACGCGCGCCTTCCTGCGAAAACCCCCGCCGGCCCCGCCCGCTGCGCCGCCGAAGCGGCATCGTGCGCCCGGCGAACCCGTTCCAGTGCGGCATTGTATCGCGCCCCGCGGCGCAAGTCCACGCCACGCGCTATCGCAGACATCCTCTTCAGACCGCCTCGCAAGCATTCAGCACGAGACTGAGGCACTGCACGCCACGCCTTCCATTCGTGGAAAAAGCCGGGCGGCGACGTTATGATGTCGTCGGGTCGGGCCCTTAGCTCAGTTGGTCAGAGCGGGGGACTCATAATCCCTTGGTCGCTGGTTCGAATCCAGCAGGGCCCACCTTCTCGAATCCGTTGCCGGGCGCGGCTTTCCCAATGCTGGCGCGGCTTTCTCCACATTCGCCCCCTCCGTCGCGCGCGTCGCTGTTTGTGTCAGCGCGTCGCCCGAAAACCCCTCTTGCCGCATGTTCGGCGGTAAGTACGGCGGTAAGACACTCGCATCATCCGTCCCCGTCGCGCGTGCCGCCGTCGCCTCTGGCGGGGAGAGATTCGGCAGCGCGTCAAGCGCCGCCGTCTGCGAAGCGACGGTCAGGTGCGTGTAGCGATCCATCGTCAGCGTAATCGAAGAATGCCGGGCCAGCGCCTGTGCCGTCTTCGGCAGCACTCCGCCGTTGACCAGGTTCGTGATGAAGGTGTGACGCAGCGCGTGGAAGTCCGCCACGTTGCCCGCGTCGTCTTCCACGGCCAGCCCCGCCGCCGCCAGGTCGCGCGCGATCATTTCCGCGCCGTAGTCCGATGCAGGCATCGGGAAGGCCGGGGTATCCGGCAGGCGGTTCCCCAGGTACGCGCGCATCGCCTCCGCCGTTTCTGGCCGAAGCGGGATCACGTCTTCGCGCCGATGCTTCGAATATCCCGCCTTTACCGTCACGCTCTGCGGCACGGCATCCAAGGCGAAGCACCCGCGCGCCAGCGTCCGCAGTTCATTCCACCGCAAGCCCGTCTCAAGGGCCAGGCGGTAGAGCATCGCCCGATCCGGGCCGGGCATCCCCGCCACCGGCACCCCGTTGCGCGCCGCCGCGATCAGCTTTCGGCACTCCTCGACAGACAGCGCGCGCCGCTTCCTGCGTCGGTCGGTTGCCGCATTCAGCTTCTTCAGGTGCGCCACGGGCGATTCACTCGCCCGTCGCTCCGTCACCATCCACTTGCAGAACTGCTTGAAGGCCCCCAGGTAGTAGTTGCTTGTCTGGATGCTCACGCCCGGCTTGCCCTCGCCCCTGGAGCGGCGTTCACCGGCCAGGAAGACCTCGACACGCGCCGGGGCGATATCGCTCCATCGGACGAAGCCGCAGCCCTCGAGAACTGCCCGCGCCCGCGCGGCGGTCTTGCGCGCATGATCTCCGGTCCCCCCCTTCGCGTGAAGCGCCGCATCGAAGTCCTCCAGGTGAGCCGCCAGCGGCTTCGCCGCCGCCACGCGCCGCGCGTCCAAGAGACCGATCCGCTCGATCCTCTGCCGGATCACGTCCGGCAGCTTCTCAAGCCAGGCCGTCAACTCGCGGTCGGGCGTCTCGCCGCCGGCGCGGCAGTCCACCAGCCGTTGCAGCCGCTCCCCGAACTGCTCCGTCACCCGCCTGTCAGAGAAGGCCGGTATTCGCCACTCGCGGGGCCGGGGCGGCCTCGCCGCGCCCTCCGGCTTGAACGTCTGCCGCGCGCGATACTCGCGGACGGAGACATACCACAGCCCCGATTCCCGCGTCTGCCCGTCCCCGCTCGTGTACCTCTGTCGAAAGACCCGCATGGCCGCTCCTTCGCTTTAGGTTCACTTTGTGGGCGGTACCGCGCCGCCGACGGCCACCGGGCCGGTCCCGGTGTCCGCGCGCCTTGGAATGGTGCTTTCACCCGTTCCGGGGGTCGTGGCGCGCCCCCCGGCGCTCGTGTCGGGAATGCCGGTCAGGAAGGCCCGCACCGCCGCTTGCGAGAAGATCACCAAGCGCCCGCCGCCGGTCCCGATCCGGTTCCCGTGCAACAGGCCGTCGGCATGGTAGCGCCGGATTGTCTTCTCGTGCAAGCCCAGGACATGCGCCAGCCCTTGCGCCGTGTAGAACCGCTCCCCCCCCAAGTCTATGACGCCCGGCGGCAATGCCGGTTGCGTCGGAGCGGTCTCTTGGAACAACGCCCCCGTGGCGGCCTGCCCCGGCAGCACCACAGCGCGCCCCCCCTTGCGCAGCGTCTTCCGTCGTCTTGCCATGTTCTTCCCTTTCTGCTCTGGCCTTCCCTGCGCCGTCGCGATAAGCATAGCTTATCGCGACGGCCTTGTCAAGGCCGGGCCCCGTTATATTCCGCTATATTCCGCTCACTTCTACATAAGCGACATTATCGGACGCGCAGAAGCCCATCGTCATCCCCGCGTCCTGTGGCCGGAATCGTCCGCCTGTGCCTTCCGCTTCGGCGCACTGACACCCAACTCGACGAACTCGGGGTGTCCGATCCCCTGCCGGAAGGCCAGCCGTTGTTCGCCGCAAGGCTTCGCGCGGGTCCGTCCCGTCGAAGTCCGCCCAGACCACCCGCCCCGCCGCCGTGTCGGCGTTCGTGCTTCCACCGTCGGCCCGGCGCGTCAGGACTCCCGCGTACACTTTCCCCGCAACATGTCGCGCCGCAGATACGTCACTGTTGCCGTTCTTCTGCCGCTCCCGATATGCGCGCCGCATAGCGTCGGCGCGGGTCTTCTGCGCTTCCGACCATCGCGGGATTGTGGCCTTCCCGTCCTCCGACCTCACGTCAATCATCTGTTTGTCTCGCGGCAGATCGAGAGCAGTCTTGACGCGACGCGACGCGGGCAGCGACCGTGCCACCCTACGAGTTCCGCAGGGATCATGCCCGTGTCGCTGTCCGCACCTTTCCTTCCTGCGAACCAACGCCGGTCCGCATGGACGCTGCGTGCCTCGGGCGGCCGCACAAGATAGTCGGGGTCGGACAGCAGTCGGCCATGCCACACGCGCTGCAAGAGGAAGTGCATCACGGACGCCTCCCATCCCGCGCCCACGACCATTTTCCACGAGGCGGGCAACCGGCCAACACCCAATCGTCTATCTCTGATTTCCGCCACCGGGTCAACCGCAGCAGGTGAACCGGGGCAGGAATCAAGTTGGCGGAATGGCAACGCCAGATGTGGGACACAGAGCATCCCAAGACGCGAGCGACATCGTTCACGGTCATCAGCGCCGTGTCGCTGGAGACTTGCGGCAAGGGTGTACGCGCGTCAGGCATGGCCTCGCCCCTTTTCGCGGTCCTTCGGCCCGCGTCCTCTTCGGACGGGCAGACTCCTGAGGCGGTCCAAGTCGGCCTGTTGCCATGCGTAGCTGTCCCCGAACTTTGCCGGTTGGGGTAGCCAACGACTGCGCCCCTTCCCTGTCGCCTTGCACGTCGCCCGGCATCGGCGCTTCTCCGGTGGCAAGCCCGAAGCTGAGGGCCTGCCTTTCGCCTGTCTGTTCACCCGACCATCCATGAGGGTTTCCACAATCCACGTCCATCCATGAGGGTTTCCCTCTCATGCGGCGCGACCGTTGCGCCGTGCCTGGGTGTCTTAGTTATAGAGTCCCGGTGGGTCGCTTGGCTAGCTTTTGCCGGTAAATCGCGGATGAAGGGTGTTGTAAGTGTCACGGTGGCTTGCACTTACCCACACACACATTGGCGTTGTTCTACTGCCCCGAGAATGCTCAGGTGTCATTCTCGGTTCTGATCGAGCCACGGATTCGCCTTGCGCGCAGGCAAGTGGGACTACCGTGACGGACGGTGCAAGCACAATCTCAAACCGTGGTCAAGTCGGTCCCCGCCCTGCCTCATGCCCTGCTGCCCCCCCCCGGTCTCCTTCCAAGTGTCTGCATACGAAAGGGGGTTGTGAACTTCTTGACTGTGCTGCTTCGCCTCTGTTATCTTCCTTGCGGAGAGTGGAAAAGCCTTAGCGTGACGCATAGCTTTGCCCGAAGGCGGCAGACCGTGAGCGGCACCGGGGGACGATTGGACTACTTCTCGATCTCGGCCGTTAGGCTGACCCTCCGCCTTCTGGAGCCTGCTGTACTTCCACCCTTCCTGGGCGCAACGCTCCGTGGGGCTTTCGGCTACGCCTTCAAAGGGTGCGTATGCACTCGCCGGGCCGTGGTCTGCGCCGAATGCCTGGTGCGTGCGTCTTGTCCCTACCGCTACGTTTTCGAATCGCCCCTCCCAGACGGGGCAGCCATGATGCGGCTGTATCCCAATGTACCGCACCCTTTCGTTATCGAGCCGCCCTTGGGTCAGCCGGCCCGGCTGGCAGTCGGGGCGGATATCGAATTCTCTCTTGTACTCATAGGCCGAGGTACGGACTATTTGCCCTATTTTGTTCTCGCTTTTCAGGAACTTGGGAAGGCGGGAATCGGTGCACGACGCGCCAAGTTTGCGCTCATTCGTGTCGTTGACAAGAGTCCGGCCGGCGCAGAAGCGCTACTATTCGATTCCTCCCACAACCGCCTTGCGACGGCACAGCGCTTTGTTCCGGACATGTCGAAGCCGCTTGGCACAAACGGTACGGTCACGGTAGTTCTCGACACGCCGGCCCGGCTGAAGTCCGAGGGGCACTACGTGTCAGATCTGCCATTTCACGTCCTGGTCCGGAACCTCTTGCGCCGCCTTTCGGCGCTCTCGTCTTTTCACTGTGGCCATGAGTTGCAGGCTGACTTCGGCGGACTCATCCGCAAGGCGGAACAAGTTAGCACAAAGCGCACTGAGATTCGATGGGAAGAATTCGAGCGATACTCCACGCGCCAGAAGCAACGAATGCGCATGGGTGGGGTTGCCGGTGTGGTCGAATACGCTGGCGACGTGGGCGACCTTACCCCGTACCTGCGCTTGGGTGAATGGGTGCATGTCGGGAAGGCGACATCTTTCGGCTTTGGGCGATACCGGATTCTCTAATGCCGTCCGTAGCGTGTGGTAGAATGCCGTCGTTTGGGCAGGAGAGGCACATGGCTAACGCACACGAGATTCTACTGGGCGGTCTGCTTCATGATGTTGGCAAGTTCATGCAGCGAGCCGTTCCGCCCGGACAGGCGCTTCCGGATCGGACGGAACGAATGCGGCAATACGTATGCCCCACGGACCCGAGGTCCGGACGCTTCACGCACGAACATGCCCTTTGGACGCAGGCCTTCTTTGACATGGTTGCGGTTCGCTGGCCGTCAGGGGTGGATGCCGCAACCGTCGCGTCGCTCGCAAGGGCCCACCACAGGCCGTCCTCGGTGGAAGAGGTCATTGTCCAACAGGCGGACTGCCTGTCTGCCGGGCAGGACCGCCCCGGGAGCGACGGGGACACCCCCGTGCCTGCGGGGGGATTGCGCTCTACGCCACTGCTGTCTGTGTTCGAGAGCCTCGCCGAAGGTGGCAGGGGCCGCCGCAGTTTCGCCCACCCGATGGCCCCTCTCGGCGAGGACCTTGCGGCCACGTTCCCCGTCCCCCAGGAGGAATCCGGGCAGAAGCTCACGCCGTCATACGCCGAACTGCTGGCCGGGTTCATAAAGGTCACGGAATCCCTTCAGGCGGAGACTCCCGACGTCCTCGTGGCTGCGATGACGACGGCCCTGTACCGGTTCACGTGGTGTCTTCCGGCATCGACGATAGACTTGCCGGATGTGTCTCTCTATGACCATCTGAAGTCGACGGCGGCGCTGGCGGCGTGTCTGCACTCCGCCTGCATGGAGCGCAAGTGCCTTACGGAAACAGCGGCCCGGGACCGGTCCGCGCCGTATTTCCTGGTGGTAGCAGGGTATCTTTCCGGCATACAGGATTACCTGTTTGACATCGCTGAAGTCGGCGTGGGTGGCACGGCCAAGCGTCTCCGCGCCAGGTCCTTCTATCTGGGGCTAATCGCCGAAATCGCCGCCATGCGGCTTCTCCGCGCGTTCAGCGTTACTCCGGTCAACATGCTCATGTGTTCCGGCGGACGGTTCACACTGCTTCTGCCCAACCTCAACGATGCGTCCGAGCGAATTGCCCGAGTACGCGCCTCGCTCGATCGTTGGCTTCACGACACCCTGCACGGTCAGGTCCATATCAATGTCGCGCACGTGGTCGCGTCAGGCAGTGAGTTCATGGCCGGAAACTTCGGACGCCTACTGGATCGGCTGGAGATGCGGATGCAGCAGGCCAAGCGCAGGCCCCTTGCCGCCGTTCTACAGCCGGCGGAACAATGGTCCGATACGGCGTTCATGCCGGGGCGTCTTCCGGGAAACGCAACCTATCGCCCTTGCCAGTACTGCGGAAAGCTCCCGGCTTCCCACGAGGACGAACGCGCCCGCCGAACGTGCACATTGTGCGATCAGGACGTTCGGCTGGGACGCAGGCTCACAACGGCACGGCTGGCCGTGATCTTTGACGATGAACGTCGCGGAGAATTCAAAGCGGTCGAGAACTCATTCGGGGTATTGGAGTCCGGCTACCCGCCCGGCGATGCCTCTTGGGCGCTGGCCATCAATGATTTCGACGCCCCCTTCCAGGCACGGCAAGCGCCGGTCTGGCACCGGTTCTTCGCGAATACCATCCCGAGGCCAGGACCGGAAGGATGCAGCCAGTGTCAGGGACGCGACAACTGCGTCATTCCCGACGACGAGCGTCCTGCTCCGGGCGGTGCGAAAACGTTCGCTTGCCTCTCCCGTCTCGCAACAGGTCGCAATGCACTGGCATGGCTCAAGGGTGACGTGGACAATCTCGGCAGAACGTTTGCCTTCGGCTTTCCGGAGCCAATGCGGTCCGTTTCGAGAATCGCCACGCTCAGCCGGATGCTCGATTTGTTCTTCGGCGGGTGGATGAACCATCTCCTCGAAACTGAATTTCCGAACACGTACACCGTCTTCTCCGGCGGCGACGACTTCCTTCTCGTCGGGCCGTGGAGTCAGATGGTGGAGTTGGCCGACGAACTTCGCAGAGCCTTCGAGCGCTTTACGTGCGGTCGGCTGACCTTTTCATCCGGATATGCGCTCGCCGGGTCCGGCACGCCGGTGGCCAGCGCCGCGCCGATGGTCGAACGGTGTTTGGAGCGGGCCAAGGAGGAACGGGCATTCGGCGCGGCTGAGGGCCGCGATCAGATTCATGTTTTCGGAACTACTCTGAAGTGGCAGCGGTTCCCGGCGGCGGTCGCGGAAGCCGACAAGCTTGCCCATTGGCTGAGTGCGGGGGTTGTTACGGTTTCCGCCGCGCGGCGGCTCCTGACATATGCGGAAATGTGGGCTCGATTCCGGCGGACTGGCGAGACGGCGAATCTCCGGTTCATTCCGCTTCTCGCCTACGACATCACCCGCAACTGGCCGGACACGAGCCCGGAGGCGTCAGCCGCGCGGCAATGGGTTGCCCGTTTCAGGAATGTCGAGGAGCCGGCCTTCCACGGGCTTCGGTTTGTCCTCGAATACGCCCTCAACACACAGAGATAGGAGGGAAGGCCGTGCAAAAAAGCTGTCGTCAATGCGGAAAACCGTTCGACGCGAAGGAAGCACATCATCAATTCTGCACACCGGGGTGCAGGGAACAATCTCAACGGTCGCCGGGGCAGCGGCCTGCCGGCCAGAGCGCTGGCCGGCCGCCTGCCCATGCCGGCGGACGCGCCGAATTATCGCCCAAGCCAGCCAGCGTCCCACCAGATTGCGTGTTCGCCTCCTTTTACGAAAATGGCCATCTGCGCCGGGCGATCTACCTGGAGGCGGCGCAAAAGATGACCGATCTCTGCATGGGGGAAGGCCTGACGACAAGCCAGTTGCGGCAACTCTTCTTCATGCTGAAATCGGTTGAGCAGCGGCTGAAGGGGGAGCCGGATCTCGACTTCGGAATCGTTCAGGAAGCCGTTTGGAAGTTCGCCCGGCAGGTGGAGTACCAGGTGAAACGGGGGGTGATGAAGTCGCCCACCTTTGCCGCGTTCATTGCAAAGCACGTGGACGTGGCCTGCAAGGACGTGAAGGAGTTCCGTGGTTTCGTCGAATACCTGACAAGCATTGTCGCTTACCTCAAGGAAAAATAGGAGGCTTGCCCATGAAGCTTGTGAAGCACGTTGTCGTCAACGGCCTGCTGCATTGCGACACCGGGATGCGTATCGGTGGAACCAAGGACACGGTCGGCATCGGTGAGACGGATAATCCGATCATTCGCCATCCCGTCTCGCGCATGCCGTATCTGCCCGGGTCGTCGGTCAAGGGGAAGATGCGTTCGCTGCTGGAGCAGAAATACTCGCCTGATTCCCAGAGGAGTGGAAAGCCCTGCACCTGCGGCGATTGCTTCATCTGCAAGATGTTCGGCTGCGGCGCGGTCCGGAATACCCGGGAATGCACCCGGCTTATCTTCCGCGACTGCGCCCTCGACGAGGAGAGCGCCCGAAAACTGACTGAGGCGTTGCCGGGCGCATTTGCCGAGGTCAAGACCGAGATCGCCATGGACCGCAACAAGGGCGCGACCTCCGGGGGAACTCTGAGGCAACAGGAACGGGTTCCCGCCGAGGTCAGCCGTTTCAGTTTCGAGGTGGTTCTGCGCGTTTTCGAGGGCGATGACGTGAAGGCCCACCTGGCCCGCCTTGCCGAGGCCATGGAACTTCTGGAAAAGGAGTACCTGGGCGGCTCCGGCACGCGCGGGTATGGCAAAGTGCGCTTTCTCGCCCCCGATGGCAAGCCTCTGTCAGACGCTATCCGGGCGCTTCCGGCCTGACGCTCCGGGCGAAGGAGACAACGGTGAATCTTTACCGCATCACTCTCAGGCCCATGGGTTCATTCCTGACACCGTGGCAGTCCGATACGCTGTACGGATCACTTTGCTGGGAACTTGGCCGGATCGAAGGCGAAACGGCACTGCAAGGGTTCCTGGAACGATGCCGCGCCGGCGATCCTCCCTTTGTCCTGAGCGACGCCTTCCCGGGCCGCCTTCTGCCCGCTCCATTCTGTCTTTACCGGCTCGCTGGCAGGGCTGAACCCGATCCCGAGAAGCGTCTTGCCCTGGCGCGTGAATGGAAGCGGCGTGCCTGGCTCCCGGAGGGCGTCTTCAAGGCCATTTGTTCCGGGCGATTGCCTCCGTTGCCGCCGGCGCAGGCGGAGCCGCTGGTTCAGGTCACGCGCCTCCATGTCACCTTGGACCGCCGATCCAACACCTCCGTCGAACAGGGGGGACTGCGTGAGGAAGAGGAGAGCCATCTCGCCGACACCGCTGGCATCCTCACCCTCTATGCCCGCGTCGAGCCCGAGTGGAAAGACCGGTTCGCCCGGTTGTGGGCTTCGATGGCGGCATCGGGTTTCGGAAAGAAGAAATCAACGGGCAAGGGCGCATTTCACTACGAAGGAATGACGCCATCAAGCGACCTCGCGGAACAGCCCGGAGCGAACGGGTTCGTGTCGCTTTCACATTTCACCCCCGCGTCCGGGGATCCGACCGACGGCGACTACGCGTTTCGGGTCAAGTACGGCAAGCTGGGCGAGGAGTTTGCCGCAGCGGACAATCCCTTCAAGCGGCCTCTCACGCTTCTCAAGCCCGGGTCCTGCTTCAGGGCATCATCGCCGATACGACCGTGGTATGGCCGCGCTGTACCGGGCCTGGCCCCCGCACGGCCGGAAGCCTTGCAGATGGCCTTTGCGCTTGCGCTGCCGATTTGTTTCCCTGACGACGGCCCCGCGGCCAGCGGTGCGCCGAACGTCCCGGGAGGACGCTGAATGCCCGTTCTCTACGTCACTGAACAGGGCGCGATGCTCCAGAAACGAGGGCAAACCCTTGTTGTGACCAAAGACGGCGTTCCATTGGCCGAAGTGGAGTGCCACAGACTGGATGCCGTTCTCATCTTTGGCATTGCACAAATCACGACACAGGCAATGGAACTGCTCCTGGCGGAAGGCATCGAGGCGGCATTTCTGACACAGGACGGCCGCCTGAAGGGACAGCTTACGCCGGCGAAAGCCAGGAACATTCTCCTGCGAGTGGCGCAATTTGAGAAGGCCCGGGAGCCGGAGGCGCGGCTGGGCTTTGCGCGCGCCATAGTCGCCGGCAAGCTGCTGAACTGTCTGGCAGGCATTCGAAGATTTCGCGCAAACCACCGCGATGCGCCGGTGGAACGCATGGCCGATGAACTCGAAGCGGCTATTCCGCGAGCGCAGCAGGCGGACGACATCGCGACACTTCGGGGGATCGAAGGTTACGCCTCAAAGACGTACTTCGACGCCTTCGCCGCGATGTGCATGGGGCCGCTGAAGTTCCCAGGCCGCGCCCGAAGACCCCCGACCGACCCCGTCAACGCGCTCTTGTCATTGGGCTACACGCTGGTGGCGAACGAATTGCAGAGTCTCCTCGACGCCGCCGGCTTCGATCCGTATCTCGGGTTCCTCCACGATGTGGACTATGGCCGGCCGTCACTGGCGCTGGACCTGCTGGAAGAGTTTCGTTACCCAGTGGTGGACCGGCTTACCCTCTACATGAACAACAAGGGCGTTCTGAAGCCGGAAGATTTCGAGCCGGCGGAGAAAGGCGGCGTGCGACTCAAGCGCGCCGCCCTCAGGACCTACTTCACCCTCTATGAGGACTGGCTGGCGCGCCCGGCGCTCGATCCGCCCACGGGCGACCGTCCCGCCTACCGGGAAATCTACCGGCGGCAGGCCGGGCGTCTGGCCAAGGCCATCGGGGAGAACGCGGTGTACGTGCCTCATCGGTTCATGCCGTGATGCGATACGTCATATCCTATGATGTCGTGGACGACCGACGGCGCGAGCGTGTCGCGCGGACGTTGGACGATTACGGCGACCGTGTTCAGCGCAGCGTCTTTGAGGCGGAACTGGACCAACGGCACTTATCCCTGCTGGTGGAACGACTGAGACGAGAGATGAACACCGATGAAGACAACATTGTCATCTACCCGCTTTGCGCAACCTGCGTCGGGAAGTCCCTTCGTCTGGGTCAGAACGCCGGGTTGGATACGCGGCGGGCCATCGTGGTCTGAGTGAATCCATAATGTCCCAGCATCGCCAATACCCGGCGCATTATGGTTCTGCTGCAACCAACCGCTGCACAAGGAGTTGGGATGACGCTGCCCGGCAGCGCCAAGTGATCGAAGGCCACAGGGCGACGCTATCCAGGCGACATTATGGCCTGTGCCGCATTTTGCCCTCGCGGCCATTGACCGAAAAGGAGGTGCAGTAGGAAGCATTGACCTGACGAAAAAGGGATTGAAACGTCAACGTCCTCCCATCGGAGCCATGCGATCTCCCCACGTCGGAGTCGTAGGAAGCATTGACCTGACGAAAAAGGGATTGAAACGATATGCCATCGTCTCACCCTCCTACTGTGATCCCTGCGGTAGGAAGCATTGACCTGACGAAAAAGGGATTGAAACGCGCCGTCGCGCAGACTCGCCAGGGGGACTCCCGGTTGCTCCGTAGGAAGCATTGACCTGACGAAAAAGGGATTGAAACGGTGTGGGGAACAGGGCTGGGATGTCGGGGCCTCCGTACCACCCCGTAGGAAGCATTGACCTGACGAAAAAGGGATTGAAACTCTTCATTGACTGCATCAACGGCGGCGCAGTCATAACCTGGTAGGAAGCATTGACCTGACGAAAAAGGGATTGAAACGTGCCGCTGCTCCACCGTTCGTAACTATCGCGCCATCCCCCGTAGGAAGCATTGACCTGACGAAAAAGGGATTGAAACATTGACAACGGGGAACCCAGTAGCCTCTGAGATTTTCTTGGTAGGAAGCATTGACCTGACGAAAAAGGGATTGAAACAAGAGAAGCCCTTGATTTTTTCGATAAGGTTCTTCCTGGTAGGAAGCATTGACCTGACGAAAAAGGGATTGAAACTATAAAAGACGCCTGTGGTTCCTCGACTGCGTCTGTCTGTGTAGGAAGCATTGACCTGACGAAAAAGGGATTGAAACTTTCATGCCGTCCTGTGCGATCCTCCATACGAAATAGCCTTGTAGGAAGCATTGACCTGACGAAAAAGGGATTGAAACCTTGTGGAACATCGTGTGGGCTTCCTGTCCGCACAGACAGGTGCGTAGGAAGCATTGACCTGACGAAAAAGGGATTGAAACCCGTCGTACATGACCGTCAGCGGGGGCATGGACACCCCCGTAGGAAGCATTGACCTGACGAAAAAGGGATTGAAACGCCTCGGTATCACCGTCCTCCGCACGGTAGCGGAGATACGTAGGAAGCATTGACCTGACGAAAAAGGGATTGAAACCCTCGACTTCCTTGTACTCGTAACCTCTCGTCACCGCGTAGGAAGCATTGACCTGACGAAAAAGGGATTGAAACTTAGCCTTGATTGTAAGCACATCGCGCATAATCTTCAGTAGGAAGCATTGACCTGACGAAAAAGGGATTGAAACTTCCATGCCACAATACGCATGATGCACACTTCCCGGACGTAGGAAGCATTGACCTGACGAAAAAGGGATTGAAACCACGTCGAATGTCGGCGTTAGTCGCCTCAATCTCGACGCGTAGGAAGCATTGACCTGACGAAAAAGGGATTGAAACGAGAAGGAGCCGGTGCGCGCGTCGAAGAAAATGTATGGCAAGTAGGAAGCATTGACCTGACGAAAAAGGGATTGAAACTCGGAACCGACTGAGGAGCGGAAGTCACTGGCTTCAATCTCGCGTAGGAAGCATTGACCTGACGAAAAAGGGATTGAAACGCCTTGACAGCCGCTTTCTCGCGCTCTGTCTGTTCCGCTTGAGTAGGAAGCATTGACCTGACGAAAAAGGGATTGAAACACTTCATCGCTCCACCAGGTATCGCCTGCAAGTCGCCCGCGTGGGTAGGAAGCATTGACCTGACGAAAAAGGGATTGAAACGCGCCCACAGTGTCACGCTCACACACCGGCACGTCATCAGTAGGAAGCATTGACCTGACGAAAAAGGGATTGAAACTTGACACCTTGCGTCGCGGCCTTGGCCAGTTCAGCAGTAGGAAGCATTGACCTGACGAAAAAGGGATTGAAACCCGATAAACCTTGGGGCCATACCGACGTCGAATCTCAATCGTAGGAAGCATTGACCTGACGAAAAAGGGATTGAAACCTGGCAATCAAACCCCATGTGGGCCGGGAACACCACGACCGTAGGAAGCATTGACCTGACGAAAAAGGGATTGAAACTCGAGAAGGTGAGGCCCGGAACCCCGTCCACCGCCATCCGTAGGAAGCATTGACCTGACGAAAAAGGGATTGAAACCGTCCTCCATAGTGAACCTTAGGCCACCCGCAACACACTTGCATCTAGGAAGCATTGACCTGACGAAAAAGGGATTGAGACTGATGCGGTCGAGGCTCCAACGAAGCCCTCTCAAGAAAAGAAGGGAGTGGGAAGTGATTGGACTATACGTGGCAGTGGGCTGTCTTGTACTTCTCCTCATCCTTCTAACAGGGGGCAAGAAATGAACACAACCAAGAGCTCTCCCATGGCTCTCTTGGAAGCTCAAACCCACATCATCCGTGCTCAGTTCGCTTTTTTTGACGCGGTTATGGAGTAGGAAGCATTGACCTGACGAAAAAAGGATTGGAGCACTGACGTGGGAAAGAAGGTAGTTGTGAGTTTCATAGGGCGCGCACAGGACCGCGGCGCAGCCGGCGACGCCGGGCGGTCGGGCTACAGCGCTGCGACATACCGCTTCGATCGGGATGAGCGCATCCGGACGACGTTGTTCGGCTGGGCCTTGTGGCAGTACCTTGGCCGTAAGGGCCTGCACCCCGACAAATGGCTCATTCTCGGCACGGCCGGTTCAGGCTGGGATGCCCTGCTCGATGCTTTCTGGGACAGACACCCCAGCGATGAGGCCTTCTCCGAAGTCGCCCCGTGGTTTGATCGAATCAAACCGCGAGTCCTGGGTGGAACAGTCTCCCCGGGAGACCTTTCCGCAGCGCCGGCCGGCCTGGCCGATGTTCTTGGCGTCAAGGCCCTCCGGCTGGAACTCATCGGCGACTGCCGCGAGCGTGAAGAGCAGTATGAACTGATGAACGTTCTCATGCGGCACACAGGGCAAGATGACGAGATCATCCTCGACATCACCCACTCCTACCGCCATCTGCCGGTGCTGGCCTCCTTCATGCTGATGCCCCTGCAATGGCTGCGGAACGCCCGCGTGACGGGTATCTACTACGGCGCGTTCGACATGCGCACGGGTGATGGCCTGGTCCCCGTGGTTGATCTGTCGTTGTCCGGTCACTACGCGCAGACGTCGGCGGCCTGCGCCGCTTACAGGCTCACGGGGGATTACCGGTCACTCGCCGCCCTGTACCCCAGGGCGCAGCCGGAAATCGAAAGAGCATCGTTTCTTGAAGAGATCAACCAGATGGCCAAAGCGCAGGGGCCGGCCGGCCAGGCCCGAAAGAACCTTGAGTCCGAGACATCCCCGGACCCATTGCGCAATGCCGTCAAAGAGGAACTCCGCGACGCGTTTGCCTGGAGCCAGACGCCGGGAGGGCTTGAGCGCCGGCTGTTCAAGAAGGTGGAGGACCTCGTTGCGCGCGGGGAGCGGCTGCGACCCATCCTGCTGTTATGTGAACTGGTGATGGTCCATATCGCGATGGTTCACTGCGGGTGCAGGGATTGGACCGCGTACAATGAACGCATGCGCGACCGGGTGAAGGATCAACTGGACAAGCTGAACCCGGCCGACCGTCGGGCGTGGGAGCGGCTCCGCGACGCCCGGAATGCCCTCGCGCACATGACCGTCTCGGGGAATGCGGACGCGCGGCAGGCCCTGAACGATGAGCAGTCCTTCAACGCATTCGCGGCGGCTTCCATGGCTCTTGTGAAGAGGGTGATGGACGACGAAATCCAGGAGCTTCGACCGGGAACATGACTGTGCCGCGTTTCCACGCGCCATGTGCCCGCCGGATTCTGCGTCGGCAAGGAGCCATATGTGTAGCTTCTCCGCGAAGTGGGACAGATGAGGGGGTGAAGAGCGGTGCGCTTGCCTCTGGCTGCAAACGCCGGCGTAAGAGTGCGGCAGGTGGCGGAACAAGAGTGCGGCACCCGGCCAGTATATACCCCCGCGCGATGCGTCTGGAAAGGAGCGGACGGAGGACCTTCACGGCATCGGAGAAGGTGTCCATCGTCCTGGAGGGATTGCGGGGGGAGAGCCCGGTGTCGGAGGCCTGCCGGCAGCACGGGACCACGACGAACCAGTTCTGCCCGTGGTGTCGGCGGACGGGCAAATGCAGCCACGTAGGGACAGTTGAAATACAGCCACTTTGAGGAAGGAGCCGGTAGGGCCGTAGCATCCTCTGGGAAAGGAGGATGTGTATGGCCAACCGGATCAAAGTGGCTAACGCGAATGCGATTGAGACGTTGCGACAACGGGGCCTGTGTTCCAGCCCGATCACGGATGCCCCATACGCGAAAGTGAAGAGATGGAAAGCACCATCGTTAGCGGGAGCCACAACGTGGTCGCCATCAACTGATCAGATCCCCTCGGCCCAAAGCCTGAGCGATGTTCTTCAGGTGTCGTCGCAGTGCCTCCGGATCATCCAAGTCACGTGACTGAACAACTACAACTTTGTACCCGTCCAGTTCCAGCATCTGCCGGATCAGTTGATCCCGCTGGGCCGTCTTCGGATCGCCGTGCAGGTTGCGACTCATGCCGTCGAGGTACACAGCGGTCTTGGACGGCTCGTGGAGCCAGTCAGGCACCGTAGAGAGCCCCGCGCTCGCCGTAATCCGCCGGCGGGCCTTCCCCACGGGGAAGTGATGGTCGAGCAGAATGCGCTCCAGGCGGGCCTCCGCCGTATTCGACGGCGTCCCTTGACCGGCCGATTCTTCCTCAAACTGCGGGCCGATGTCACGATAGCTCTGCGGCGTGTGGTCAAGCGCTTGGAGATACTCCAAAGCCTTGTGGCGGTCAAGCGCTTCGTGGTGCGATTGGTTGCGGAAAGTCTTCAGGCAGCAATAGCACGCGGCCTCGCAAGCCAGTGGGCAGTTGGCCAGAAGGTTCCTGGCCGCAGTGATAATCTCCGGCCAGCGCCCAAGCATCTGGTCGAGCAGGCCCGAACCACCGGGCATGGGGTCGTAGAGCAGGAGGTCGAGTGTGTCATCGGGCTTCTGCACCACGAGCAACTGGAGGTCCTCCGGCCCCATGTCCAAGACGCGCGCTGCGGCGGTGCGTAGCGCTTCGCCGATGTTGATTCCCTTGGCCGGGTTCTCCATGGCATGGAACTGGATCATGTCAACGTCGGCTTGGGCGGTCAGAGCCAGGCGGACGGGTTCACGACCGCAACGGTCCTTGTGCCCTTGGATGAAGTGATTGATTTCAGCCGGAACAGCATAGGGCGTCTTGGCAGCCCCGCAGATCGAGCAGATCCAGTGGCCAAGTTCCTTGCGTTTGACGCGTCCGGTTTCGCCCAGGTTGACCAACTCGATGCCCTGCCCTTTGAGGTGGTGGGCCTCCACCTGGCCAATCTTGAAGGCCTTTCCGCCCCGGCATCGGCGGCGCAGGCGACCGACGATCTCCACGGGCATGGAAAAACGCAGGCTCTCGTCTTCGCTGATCCGGCTCTCGTGCGTCAGGTCCAGGTCCGTCAGCGGCAACGCATCAATGATCTGTGCGGCGGACTGGCCGTAAGCGGCGTTGCCGGTGTGGTCACTGACCGTGCCCTTCTCGGGGTCAACGCGCAAGGTGCGCAGTTTGCTCGATTCATCGGCAGCCAGGTGGAAGCGCGATACGTAGAAGGTGCCCCGATTGGCGTAGAGGCGATTGCCCGGCACGAACTCGCGAAGAGCCACGACGTTGCTTCGCGATAGTTCAAAGGAGCGTGAGCCTGGATGGCGGGCAAATCCGGCCCTCGCCGAAGCCACCACGCCGCCTTCATAGACGCCGTAGCCGGGCAGGAAGCCCTCCACGCCCAGCACCGTCAGGGTGTATGTGGAACTGTCGCGGCGCATGATCCGATTGATGTAGTCGTCGCAACGACGCAACAACTGATCTTCCTCGCGGTCAATCAGGCCCGCCTCCTTCTTGCGGTGGATATCGGCTTGAGTCTTCAGCGCCCACGCCAGACGGCGATGCAGGCGACCCAGAACACCGTCGAGCGCGGCCGCCGTCTCCTCCACGATCTGAACAATGGCTGCGCGCGTGGTGAGTTCCCGGGCATCTTCGGGCCAATGTTGAGCGAAGAGTTGAAGCAGCCGCTCTGTCAGGGGGTCTTTCATGGTGTCGAGGAGATGCTGAAGCGATGCCACGCCGGGGGGCGTCTCGCGGAAGCGGTTCTGCTCGTCGAGGAGGTAGTCGCGAATGAAGGTCGGGAAGCACGGGACAAGGACGTCATGAATCTTCCGCGCATCGGGGCCGTTGCCACGCGCTCGCAGGAGCAGTTCCGACAAGATGGCTGATCGGATGTGCTTGCCGACCATGAGGGGGTTGCGGAGGTTGAACACCGGCGCTTCAATGGCCCCACCCAGCAGGCGCAGCGGGTCTTCAAAGAAATAGCGGTCATGCGGCGAGCGCCGGCAGTACGTCACGACGACCGCCATGTGCTCTTCGCGGCCCGCGCGTCCGGCACGCTGCCAGTAATTGCTCGCGCGCGGCGGAACGTTGCGCATGAGGACCATGTCCAGGTCGCCGATGTTGACGCCCATTTCCAGCGTCGGGGTGGCCACAAGGCAGTTGGTCCGGCCCTTGCGCGACTTGAAATCCTGCTCGACCTTGAGGCGAACCTCGCCGGGTACCTGGGCCGTGTGTTCCTCGGCGCTGACCATGACGAATGGCCGCCGCATAAGCCACACGTCATAGTTGTCCTTGTCCGGCTCCAGCGTCACGGTACTGCCGGGGCAGTGATGACGCGTGCAGGCTGACCGGGGAGCCGGGCGCGTCGTGATGCGCTGACAGGTCTTGCAGCGCGCGCGTTGGTTGCTCTTCGCGACACGCACCGTATCGGCATTGACCTGCCATACGTCGCCCCCGAGCGGGGTGTCCTTCTGTGAACGCAAGACGACCTTGGACAGGAGCTTGATACGTTCCGTCAATAACTCCCAAAGCAGACCGATGGCGGCGTCGAGGTCCACCTTGCCGGAGTCCGGCGTCCACTTCTTGAGGAGCGCCTGCACCGCCGACTGTCCGCGCGGAGCCTTCACGCCGCGCGCGTACTTGTCCTGCTCACCGGCCTTCAGGAGAAGACCTTCCGGGCGGAAGTCGCGCAGCGCCAACAAGCCGACCTGGATGTACTCATTGTCCCGGGCGTGGAACTGAGAGAAGATCGGCTCCTTCTCCACGAAGAGGATTCGGTTGCGTCGCCAGATGTCCAGGATGAGGGAGATGGCGTTGACCGCATCGGCGGGAGTGATGCCGACAACCGAAGCCCATTCCTGCACGTCCGGATTCTCCGGCGTCAGTCTCTCGTAAGAGACCTGCGCCAGGCCCATGGCCTCCAGGCAGTCGGTGCGGCGCACGCCGGTCGTGAACTCGCGCAAGACCATGTACCGCAGCGCGCGGTGAACGGGTACCCAGACGTTGTGCCCGAAGACCGCCTGAGCCTCCTCGCCGGTCAACTCCGGAAGCAGCGCGTCAATCAGGCTGCGGTCCTTGCGGAAGACTCCCATGAGGCGATCTACGATCTCGTCGAGCTTGACCGGTCCCGGCGCGTTGGTGATGGCATCGTGCATCATGTGGCGCAGGCGGATGCGCCGGGCGTGGTCCTGCATCCAGCCCGCCTGGAAGGCCGCATCCTGGCGGCTGTCGGCGAAGATGATGAGCTTCTTATGGTCCCTGGGCGCGGCGTTGATCATCGCCTGGGCGAGAATATGCACGTCGGCGACGGTGACCGCCTGAACTCTTCGGGCCGGCTCGATCACCCGTCCGCCGATGCGAAAACTCAGTGTGCCGCAGGACGGGCAGGAACTCAGTTCCTTGCCGAAGGCCAACAGCGGCAGGAGCGGGGCCTTGTGGCCGCAGCCGTCGGCGCTGCAGGCGTCGCCGGGATTGCGGTGCAACGCGCCGCACTGACGGCAGACATGTCCACGGGGCCATCGCGCCGTCTTGGCTCCCCCCTGCCCGTCGGCCTCCTCCAGAAGGCGGTTGGTCATCACCAGGCGCGTTCCCCCGCCCTCCGGTGCGGTGGGCCAGACGGCATTGGATTGCCCATCGCCGCCCTCCGTGGCGTTGCCGCAGGCAAAGTCCTTCAGGTCGCCCTGGGAACCGGCGGAGAGTTCGAGGTTCTGAAAGTGGCGCTCGAAGAAGTGCTGGCCGCAGTTGCGGCAGGTGAGGACGGGGAGGAAGGCGTCGTCCCGGCGGTTGGGGCAGGCTCCGCGCGCTTCGGCCAGGGACATGAAGAGCCGCACCTGAAGGGCGTCGGGGTCGCCGTCGAGTGCCACGGTCATCTCATCCAGGCCGCGGATGAAGAAATGCACCTTCGGGCGCAGAAGCGCCTCGCCCTCCTGCCGGGCGGCTGCGCCCAGGAGCAAATAGGCGAGCAGTTCGCCGTCGGCGCGCGCGCCCCGCTCCAGTCGGTCCGGGGCCAGGCGTTGCGAGGTCTGCCACGCGGCGTCGGAGAGAAGCTTCGGTTCGCTCAGAACCTGCGTGGTCTGATAGACGTACTCATTGGCCAGGAGGTGCTGGAAGAGCGATCGCGCCCAGTCCTCGCCCAGGTCAATCATCTGGCCGGTCAGTTCCTCGATCACGGCCTTGAGCGCGGGGAGATCCACCGGATCGGACATGGCCTTGAGGAGCCGGTTCACCCGTTCCATTCCATCGCCCAGCGGCGGGGCCGTCTTGATGCGCCCCCCAGGCCACTCGCGCGCCACGTACGATTCGCCCACGAGGGTGACCTTGTCCTCGTCCACGCCGAAAAACCGCGAGGCGAAACGCTTGGCCGCCGCCTCATGGTCGCCCTTGGCCTTGTCGGGGTCGGCCAGGGTGGCGGAAGTGCCGATGCAGGTCACTTCATCCGGAGTCTTGCCCGCCAGGGCGCGGACGCGCCGGATGAGACAGGCGACCTCGGCCCCGACCGCGCCTTCGTAGGTGTGCGCCTCGTCGAAGACCAGGTACTTCAGCGGTGCCCCGGCGAAGAGGGAGACATCCGGCCAACGCGTGGTCAGAATCTCAAGCTGGCGGTAGTTCGTGATGAGGATGCGCGGCTTCCGCGCGCGAATATCCTCCTCGCTGCGGCACTCCTCCAGCGGCGCGATGGGCCGCGCCGCACGGTTCTCGCCGAGCGCCGCGTCCTTGCGCTTCTTGCGCTCCGCCAGATAGGCCTGCCGGGAGGAGGACGGGAATTGCTCGATGGCGACGTCCCGCTCCTTGTCCGGCGTGGTGCCCACCCACTGTCCGAAGGTGACGCCTGTCCCCGCCAGCATGTCGCGCAGGCGCTCCAACTGGTCGTTGGCCAGGGCGTTCATGGGATAGACCAGCACCGCCGACAGGCCCGCCGTCACCCCCTGATCGCGCTGGCGCAGCAGGTCGTCCACAATGGGGTGGAGAAAGGCCTCCGTCTTGCCCGAGCCGGTGCCCGTAGCCACCAGCACGTGCTCGCCCCGGCGCACCGCTTCAAAGACGCGCTGCTGATGAACCCACAGGGTGGGGTAGCCGATCAGCCCCGGCATGACCGGATGCAACATCCCGCGCGCCGCGAGATCGGCGACCGGGTCGCCCTGGGCAAAGGCCCTGGACAGCGACACATACGGTCCCTGCACCAGCGGAATGCCCAGCGACGAGGGCCGCTCGAACATCTTCCGCGCCTGCGCCGCCAGGTCGGGGTCGGTCAGCGGGAAGGCGGAGAAGATGTACCGCAGGAATTCGTCGCAGACGTTGTGGGCGAAATGGACAGGATTAATCGGCACGCCGATGCGCCCTCACAGATTCAGAGACAGCGTGGAAGCCTCCTGGTAGGAGATCAACTGCTTGTCGGGAGTATTTCGCCAAGCCGATTCCCGATGTGACCGGTCCGAGATGGCCTTTGCCGTCATACCCTTGAATGCCTTCGCAACTCTGGCAAGCACCCTTTTCTCGTGATCGGTGAACGTCACCTCAACAGCGCCGGCTCGGGAGCCCGGCTTGTATTCGAATCCTGTATAGCCGGTGGGATAGCCGACTTCCCTGCACACGATGAGACCCTGTGCCTCCATCTGGCCCAGCAGGAAGTCGTAATCGGACGGTACCGGGCCGTATTGGAGCCTCCGGTAGGGACTCCCCGTCAGCGATACAGTCGCCGTCTTGAAATTCAAGAAGTCCGCATAGAAGAGCAGCTTGTTGATAACCGTCCTGGAGACGCCGCCGAAGTCGCAGCAGAACCAGTTGACCACGGCTGCAAAACGCCGAAAGTCGAACCGGCGGAACCCGGTCTGAACGGATACTTCATTGCTCATGGCCAGCAGATTGACGTTGCCTGCGATGTCCACCCAGCGAGACTCAGGCACTGCCTGCCCCGCAAGGGCGTCCTCCGTCCGTTTCCGTTGCCACTCGGTCAACTGGTTGCCGCGCCTTTCAAGGAGTCCTCGAACGAATGCCGGGTCTTGGCAAGCGCGGATGGCGGTGTCATGGGACGGCTCCTGTAGCGCGCCCTGTTCATACCGGTTGATCGTCGCCTCACTCATTCCGAGCAGCACGGCGAAGGACCGCTGGCTCAGACGATAGCGGCGGCGGATTTCCTGTATCTGATCGGGGGACAGGAGATCATTCTGACGCCGGTATTCGGCATAGACAGCCGCCAGCACCTCCTTATCCTTCTCGTCGCCTCCCACGGCCTCCCCGCACTTCACGCACGCCGTGACGGTCACCGGCACGATGACCTTCCGGCCGCGCACCTTGTACGATTCCTTCCGTTCAACCGTCCGGGTCTCCCGGTACTCCTCACAGGTGGGGCAGAAAACCTTCATGACCCACTCCCTCCTCTCAGCGGATACTTCATTCGGAACTCGGCCGGATGGAATGACCACACCACCGCGTGGTGGACATTCTTCTTCTTCGGATCCTGGACCACGCGCACTTTGATGTAAACCTCTGTCGTCCCGATGGTCCTGCCGAACTCCCAGACTTCCCTGGTGTCGTCCGTATCGTCCGGCTTGGGCCCGGCAACGTAATCGTCCGGCTGGAGACCGAGAAGCGCATCCCGGCGCTCCGCAGGGTCCATCGCCAGGGCAATGAGGGCTTGCCGGTTCTTCTGTCTGTCTTTGACAGAGAAGCGATCGAGCCTGAAGCAGCTCTTGAAGACGTGAAGGAACGCAGCTACCTGTGCTCGACTGGCCACCGGCATGCCCCGCTCCAAGGTAATACTATCATATGATAGCCTTTTGTCAAGAAGCCCACACAGCGATTTTCTGCCGCGCGCTGTCCGCACATGGCCTAGGACTCCCGGAAGAGCCCGGCCTGATCGGGGTGTATCTTGGCTTTCCGCTTGGTCTTACGGGCTTTTTCCGGCTCGGCCACCGGCGGCGTCTTGCCCTCAACGTAATCCTTCACCGCCTCCTCGCTCCCCAGCAGCGCGACGGCGTCGGCGTGGCAGTGGGACCAGGTCCAGCCGTGGCGCGGGTCGGCGGCGGGGAACTTTTCGGGCTGCCAGAGGTGGCAGCCCTTGCGCTTGCGGATCAACGGCTCGGAGAGGCCCTTGGCCTTTGCGGCGCGCTCGCTGGTGAGTTCGGGGATGCCGAGAAGGGCAAAGAAGTCGTCGTTGGAAAGGGCGGCGGCGGAGTCGGCGGACCATTGGCCGGCCTTCAGGGCGCGGAAGGCGGCGGCGGCGAGGCCGGTGAGGCGCTCGCGGTAGGGCAGCTCCTTGTCCACGCGCCAGAAGCCCTTCGGGTCGCTCGGGTCGTCGCGCACGATCCAGTCGAAGTCGTCGGGCTCCAGCCCGTACAGCTCCGCGCACAGCGCGTCAATCTCCACCCGCAGCCGCAGCCGGTCCGCCTCCGTCACCGCCCACCAGTACTTCCACTCCCGCTTCCCCAACTCCGGATAGAGCGCGCGAAGCCGCAGCCATTCGGGGGCGAAACGGCGGTGGATGAAGTTGAGGCACGCGGCGATTCTCACCAGACAGACTTCCGCACCCTGTGGGATGTTCCCGAACGGCACTGGCATGTCCTGCGCGATGAAGAAGTTCAGATGCGTTCCGCCAATTCTCATTCGCGCCGCGTAGTCACTCGTCAAGGTGCAAAGCGCGGCAGAGAAGAGGAGTGCTCTCCGGAGAGGCCGCTGCTTGGGTACGAGAACGGGCGCGGTGTTCCCGCAGGGCAGACCGCACAGGACTGCACCTATGAATGTTCGTTCGTTCGTGGCGTTGGTGATGTCACGAAAGGCCAGTTTCGCGCAAGACATCTTTGACTTGCTGGGCGCGGCTGAGGCACCGATCATGTACTTGGGCAGGACTATCGATCTATCACAGGGAATGATCTCCCAGTGATTGCTTCGGCCGCTACCGGATGCAAATCCTTGCTCACTGAAGTTCAGTTGGCCAAGCATGGTCCCCTGATACAACGGCAGCGCCACATCCCCCTCCGGCCCGATCCACCGCCCGAAGACATCCGGCTTGTAGCCCTTCGCCTCCCACTTCTCGCGCGGGGGGAAGAGCCGGGAGTCACTCGTCATGTTGAATTCTTGGGCGTAGGTGATCTCCCATCCGGGGGCGTTATCGCCGATGCGGATGGAGTGCTCGTAGATCTTGCGGCAGATGTCGAGGTCGCGCCGGGTGCGGACTTCGGGCAGGGATTTGCTGCGCGGGGAGAAGAGGGGGATGAGGCTCGTGTCGAAGGGGAAGACGGGCGGGTCGGGACGCTCCCAGGCGGCGACGTCGTGGACCATGAAGGCGGCCTGCATCGGCGCGCCGGTGCGCCGCCGATCCACAATCGTCGGGGCGAACTTGAAGCGGCTGTCAATGTCGAAAATCTTGCGCCGGTTCTCGAAGCTGAAGAGCCACTCCCACGTGCCCTGCTCCAGGAAGAGGGTGCGCAGGTCCCGGGTGCCGGCGTCGGTGTAAAGGCCGGAGGGAACGATCAGGCCGAGGCGGCCCGTGTCGTGGATCAAGGCGTGAGACATCTCAAGGAAGAGTTTGTAAGTGTAATTCTTGCCCGAACCCTGCCAACGGAAGGGTACATCGGGCAGCGCATAGCCGATGCGCTTCTTCCTTTCACACGCCCAGTCGCTGGCAAGCTGTTCACCCTTCCTGCCTCGATCCAAGACCATGTTGAACGGATTCGCTGCATTGCGGACCCAGTTATTCATGGAGGCGAACCGCCCGCAATAGTCGAGCCACAAGCGTCGCACTTCAGGCAGGGCGCGGAAGAGCTCCTGCTGTCTTCGGAGTGCTGACTGCTTGTCATAGGTCCTGTAGAGCGGATCAAACTCCGAGAAAAACTCCATGCTCTCCTGCTGAACTGTCTCCCACGGCGGGTTGCCGAGGACCGCGTCGAAGCCGCTGCGCGCAGGGGTGAAGACGTCGGGGAATTCGAGTTCCCAGTGGAAGAAACGGAGGTCGCGGCGAAGGCGGGCGATGAGGCTTTCGCGGGGGGTCGTGTGTGGCACAGCCGCCCCCGGCTGTGGCGTGGCCGTGTGTGGCACAGCCGCCCCCGGCTGTGAGGCGGTCTGCTCTCTGGATTCCGCAGCCGAGGGCGGCTGCGCCACATCGGACAACGGCGGATGCGCCACACCGGACAACGGCGGATGCGCCACATCGGACAAGGGCACTGTCTGCTCTCTGGATTCCGCAGCCGAGGGCGGCTGCGCCACACCGGACAACGGCGGCTGCGCCACACCGGACGACGGCGGATGGGCCACATCGGAGGCGTGGAAGGTTTCCGGCGTGGGCGCGTGCCTGGCCGATTCCTCGTCCATGGGCCAGAACCAGACGGCGCACCATTCGTCCATGGCGCGTTTGAGGCGCTGGAGGGCCGGGCCGTGCTCGAAGTGCGCGTACATCTTCTCCTTCAGCTCGGGAGAACGCACCGACACTTCATGCATCGTCTCGTGGAACTTGCGCGCGCCGACGAGGAGTTGCTCCGGCGTGGCCTCCCCGCCGAACAGATGCCCGGCGAAGTGGCCGGCGATGATCCGGCGCATTTCCTGTTTGATGATGCCGTCGCCGCTGCGGCGGCCGTTGGCTTCCACGGGGCCTTTCAGGAAGGTCTCGATGCGCTCGGTGCGCGGGCCGCTGGTCCGGGCGTCGGGGTCGTCGCCGCCGTTGCGCTCCCAGGCCTTGAGGGGATAGTCGAGCATGTGGCGCAGCCAGCAGCCGACGAGGGCGTTGCCGACCTTGACCTTGTGGTCGAGGAAGGAGAAGGGCAGGTCCTTGTCGAAGGTTTCGATCCAGAGGGACACGCGCGCGAACTCGACCGCCAGCGGGTTGATGTCCACGCCGTAGATGCAGCGTTCGACCACGTGACGGCGCAGGAGGGCCTTGACCACGTCGGTGAAGCTTTCGCCGCGCTGCGGGTCGTCGGGCGGGAAGGGCAGGAGTTCCTCCTCGCCCTTGCCGGTGCGCCTGCGGCCGAGGGGGAGGGTGGCCTGTCCGGCCCGGCGCGGGTTTTCGATATCGGCGTGGACGACGAGGGCGGCGTAAAGCGCGTCGGTCAGATAATGCAGGGCGGCCACGAGGAAGGAGGCGCTGCCGCAGGCGGGATCGCAGACCTTGAGGGCGAGGATTTCCTGCGGCGTCTTCGGGATGAGATGGCCGTCGGGGGCTTTGTCGTAGCAGAGGGGCTGCAAGGTGCGGTGGGCGGTGGGCACGGCCAGTTGCGGGCGGGTGTAGAAGGTGCCGGTGCCCTTGCGCGTATTGCCCGCGCGCACGAGGTAGAAATCGCCCACCGGCACGACGCGCTTGATCAGGCGGTCGGCCTCGTCGTCCACGCGCTTGCGGTACTCCGTCTCCGGCTCGCCCTTTCGCTTCCGGCCGACAAGCCCCAGCAGCAGCGCCGCCTCGCGCGCCCACTGCCGGGCGCGGGCGTCGGCGTCGAGGTAGTCGGGGGCGCTGGTGGTGGTGACGACGGGCGAGGCGTCCTGGAGGACGGGTTCCTCCGAATCGGGCGGCTCGGCCGCGTCGGACGAATCGGCTTCCTCGGCTTCGGGTTCTTCATCGGAGGAGACCGACGCGGCGACCTTCTCCTTGCGCAGCGTGGTCAGGAGGTCCTTCAGGCCGTTGCGGTCGGTGTGGAGCATCGCCTCGAGACGGCGCAGCGGCAGGACGGGTTCGCGTCCGATGTTGAGGAAGACCTGCGGGCCGGACTCCTCCGAGGCGCGCTTGAGGCGGTAGTCGAGCAGGCCTTCGTAGATCAGGCCGATGAACTCCGTGCGCAGGTTGGTGTAGTCCACGGGGCCTTCGACGAAGGTCCGGGTCCGCCCGCGCACGACCGGCAGCGGCCCGCGGAGGAGCTTTTGCAGGACGAGCAGGATCGCCTCGTCGCGCACGGGGACGGCGTGCTCCAGGAGGTACAGTGCGCGCGAGACGGGGTCCTCGTGGGCGTCTTCACCCGGACGGAAGAGCGCGCCGCCGTAGGCGGGCACGGGGAAGCTGCCGTGGGCCGATCCGGCGTGGACGAGGCGGAAGAGGGCCATGAGCCTGGGCCAGGCCATGCGCCGGTCGGCGAGAGCGCGCGTGCCGCCCTCGGCGCGCGCGGCGCTGTCGAGGAGCTCGTAGAGGGCGCGCACGCCGTAGGATTGGGCGTAGATGGGATCGTCCACCGGCAGGAGCTTGCGGCTCTCGGCAAAGAGACAGACAACCAGGCGCATCACCACGCGCACGCCGGCCTGGAGCATGGCCTCCTGCGCTTCGGCGTCATGGAGCGATGTGCCGTCGGGGCCGGCGGCCAACTCCCTGAAGAGCGCCGGGTGGGTGCGATGGGCGGCGGAGACCTCCTCCAGGAGCAGTTCGACCGCCTGGCGGACATTCTCGCGCAGGACGTTGGAGAGATCGGCCTGGCGCTTGCGCGAATCTTCCACGGCCGCCAGAAGCGCCGGCACGCCGTCTTTCGAGGCTTCCAGGGCCTTCGGGCCGATCAACCGGCGCAGCCCATTCAGTTCCTCGGCCCCTTCGGCATCGGTGAACCAGCGGTCGGCGTCCCATTCGCACCAGGACTCGAAATCCAACCCGGCGTAGATCAGCCGGAACTGCGAGCCGTTCGTCAACAGACCCAGACGCCGGCCCGTGGCGCGCAGGAGCTCGACAAAGCGCGCATAGGCGGTGCGGCCGCGTCCCCGGCCCACGTGGGGCGAGGTATCGGCCATGACCAGAAGGGCGGGGACCTCCTGCGCGGCGTCGGCAAAGACGACGCGGTGCGGGCGGATCGTCTCGGTGCGCGAGCCGATGCGGATCGCGGCGGTGAGCCTGCCGGGGATGTGGCCCTGCCTGGCCACCTGGCCTGACGGGATGCCGAGGAAGCCGGTGAGGGCATCGGTCCAGGTCAGGACGGCGTCTTCCTCGGGGGCGCGCTCGTCGCCGCTGTCCACCTGGGCGAGAAAGCGCGTCCAGGCGTCTTTGAGCTTGCGCCGGGCGTTCCAGTCCGGGGCGGCGGGGGCGTCCGAAAGCCACGGGAAGCGGTCGTCGTCGAGGAAGACGACCGGCGAGAGCAGCAGCCCCTGATGGCGCAGGCGCGACCACCACGCATGGAGGGTGCCGAGCGTTTCGTTCTTCTTGTTCACAACCAGCCTGTCCTACTCCAAGTCAGGAGGTGGCTTGAGCTTGCGCTCTTCTTCCTTCGCAGGAGGATCGTCATCCTTCATCTTGACCCAGTTCCAGCTACCTGAAGGTAGAAGCCGTGCCGCCTCGTTCTTGAAGCATTCTCGACAGCGTGTGGAGGAAAAATGGAACTTGACCCAATGACCGTGCTTCTCCCAATAGTCTCGTGTCGTGCCTCCCCACGCAACGTGCTTGAGATGGGACTCTTCAGCATACTCAGCCAAGCCGCGCAGACAATGCAAGACCGCGATGTCATTGGTATGCACAGTTGCGCTGTAGTGAAGATCGGAAGTCCTTGTCATACTGTGCTCCTTGCGTTCGGGGCTCAACTGAATCCACGACTGTCTCACAAACGGGTATCCTCCGGCATGGCCGGGACGATGTACTCAACGGCCAGGGGCAGCACGCGCACCTCGCGCAGGGCAAAGCGGGCGGGCAGGAGCTGCTTGAGGCGGTAGTCGCGCTCGCGCAGGAGGAGCGCGCGCGTGAGCTCCACGTCGCGGCTCAGGATGCCGATCTGCTCTTCGAGGGCCTGGAGGCCGGCCTTCTTGTCCTCCTGCAGCTCGGGGAAGATGGCGGCCTGCATCGTGGCGGCTTTGGCGGAAAGGAGCGACTCGGCCAGTCTGCGCATCTCGCGCTCGCGCGTGCGCTCGGCCAGTTCCCTGAGGCGCGAGTCGTAGCTCTGCGCGGCGCTGTCGGTCTCGCGCTTGCAGGCGGCATCGGCGCGCTTCTGCAAATCGGCCATCCAACCTTTCTCCTGGGCCTTCTGGAACCGCTCCAGCGCCTCGCGATGGCGCGGCCAGCGCAGGCGGAAGGTCTGCCAGAGCTTGTCGCGCCGCTCCGGCGAGCGGACGGCCAGGAGGTCGGCGTGGAGGACCATCTCGCGGAAGGAGCGCTCCACGGGGGCGAGCCGGTCGCCTTCGACGCGGAAGACCTCCGTCATCACCTCGTCGTGGAGGGGTTCGCGGAGGTCGTTGACGGCGGTGACGGTGTAGAAGAAGGCCATCAGCGCCTCGAAGTTCGGCTTGTGCAGTGCCGCCACCGTCCAGCGGAAGATGGGCTCTGTCGAGGCCGGGTCATGCAACTGGCGACAGAGCGCGGCCATGGCCTGGCGCATGACGGGATGGCTCAAGCGCATGAGGACCTGGTGCTTCTTGAGCTTGAGGACGCGCCGGTGGTTGTGTTCCTCTTCCACGAGGGCGGAGTCGAAGACGAGTTCCATGCGGTCGGTGCGCGGGCCGACGGTGAGCGTTTCCCTGACCAGGCGCTCCCAGCGCGGGGGCGGGGCCAGACGGTAAAAACCGGGCCTGTTGGGGATGGGTTCGAGCGCGCCGCCGCCCTCGACGCGCAGGGCGGTTTCCAGCAGGCCCACGAGCGCCTCGGGCGAGATGCGCAGACGCGCATCGGTGACTTCCAGCAATCGGCTGGCGCGCTCGGTGAGGCGGCGCGTGTCCTCCTCGGCGTTACGGCCGAGGTCCTTCTTTTCCTGGCTGGCGGCCAATTCCTGCTCGACCCACAGGTCGAGGTCGCTCTGGCGGACCTTGCGCCCGCTGAAGTGGCTTTCGATGGCGGCGCTGAAGACGCGCTCGACGCTGCCGAGGTCGTCGCGGATCTGATCCACCTTCTGGGCGACCTTGCAGAGGAACTCCAGGTCCTCTTCCTGATTGCAGCGGAAGTAATGGATGCTCACGTCGCGCACCTGGCCGTGGCGCGAGACGCGGCCGTTGCGCTGGAGGATTTTCGAGGGCGACCACGGGATATCGTAATGGATGATCCAGCGGCACCAGTCCTGCAAGTTGATGCCTTCGGAGGCGGCGTCGGTGGCCAGGAGCAGCCGCACCGGGGCGTCGCGGTCCTCGAACTCGTTCTTGACCTGCTCGAAATCGCCTGTGTCCATGCCGCCGTAGAGCAGGCGCAGGGTGTTCTCGTCGAAGCCCTCCTGCTGGAGGCGCTCGGTCAGGTAAAGGAGCGTTTCCTTGTACTCGGTGAAGACGATGAGGCGCTCATCGTCGCGCAGCGCGCCGTTCTGGAAGAGGTGGGCCTTGATCCAGCGCACGAGGGCGTCGGTCTTGGAGTCGGACTTGCGCGCAAGGGCGGCCAGATGGGCCTCGCCCTCGATGGCGTTGCGGCCCATGCCCATCGCTTCGAGGGCGGCGGCGAGTTTCGACTGCGAGGCGGCCAGCGCCTTGCCCCTGGCGCGCAGCCAGGCCCCGCCGTAGCGCGCGGCGTCTTCCTCATAGGCGGCCTTTTCCTCGTCATTGCGCGCTTCGTCCTCGGCCTTCTCGGCCGAGATGCGCGCCATGACCGCCAGGTCGCCGGTCACCGACCCCGATCCGCCTTCGACATGCCGCCACCAGGTGCGGGCAAAGGCATAGGGACAGGACAGGAGGCGCTTGGTTAACAACGAGTGGATGAAGCGGCCCAGCCAGCGTTCGGAAGGGCTGCCGGAGGCCAATTCCGCCTCGCCCTTGTGGCGGTACTCGCGCAGCGCGTCATAAAGGGCGGCTTCCTTCGGGTTGAGGGCCAGGGGCAGTTCGACCGGCGGGAGTTGCTCGGCGAAGGGCGGCTGGAGCGAGACCTTGTTGATGTCGTCCTTGAGCCGCCGCACGCGGACTTCGCCCAGGTGCCTGTGATCGCGCTCCGACATCTCGACGGTCATCTGGAAACGGACGGGATCGAGGAGTTCCAGAAGGCCGGTAAAGCAGACGGTCTTGCCGTTGTGGGGCGTGGCGGAGGCGAAGATGCGGTGCTCGAAGAGGAAGCGGATTTCCCGGAGCATGCGTGTGCGCTGGCTGGCCCGCCCGCCGCTCTGCGGGGCGAAGTGGTGTGCCTCGTCCACAATGAGCAGGTCCCACGGGCCGTGGGGTGCGACGCGCCCGCTGCCGGGGATGGCATCGGCCCCGGAGGCCTGCAGGAACTGCTGCAACACGTCGGGCATGCGCAGGTAGTCCATCGAGGTGATGATGCGGGGGTGGGCTTTCCAGGGGTTAGTGTCTATCCCCAGGCGGCGGCGCATGTCGAAGGTGGAGTCGGAATCAACGATCTGGAACTCCAGGCTGAACTTGCGCCGAAGCTCCAGTTGCCACTGGCGCTGGAGCATGGCCGGGCACAGGACCAGGATGCGCCGGATGCGACGGCGGAGGAGCAGTTCTTCGAGGACCAGCCCGGCCTGGATGGTCTTGCCCAAGCCCACGCCGTCGGCGAGCATGAGGCTGACGCGGGGCATGTCGAGCGCGCGCAGGACCGGCTCCAACTGGTAGGAGTGGACTTGAATGGCGGAGTTCCACACCCCCAGAAGGGGCTCTTCCTCGACGCTCTCGCTGCCGCGCAGACGGTTCAGGCGCGTCCAGCGGTGGGCATTGACGAAGGCTTGCAGGGCGGCGGGGTGATCGGGGCGGTTGGCATCCACTCCGGGCAGCGAGGTCTTGCCGATGATTTGCTTCTGGGGTTCCATCTCCCAGAGCACGTGATCGCTCAAGGGGTGGCGGAAGTCGTCGAGGTACTCGACTTCCACGAGATTCAGGCGGCCGGTGCGGTCGCGCGTGTCGTACGGCTCGACGGTCCGCACCAGGGCGAGACGGTTGCGTATGATGACGGCTTGACCGACTTCAGGCAACAACAGCGCAGGCGCAACGGCGGCGGTCATTCAGCAGGCTCCTGGGCTTGGCCTCGTCGTTGATCCGGGATCCGGTAACGGCATGCGGACATGCAAGCTGTGCAAGCCGGAACACTTTACCACCCACCCCTGACAGCCGCAAGCTGCTGTCATCGCCCCCGCAAGAATTATGCCCTGGCGGACGACGAGGAACTTGACGAGATGTCGGTCTTGAGATACTTCATGATTGCCTTTGCCGGGCAGGGTTCGGACAACGCTGACCTTGGGCTGTCCTGGGGACTCCCAAGAACGGGAACACAGGCGAAACCACGGCGGCCTTTTCCTTCCGACCATGCCCGATGCGGCCCGCCGACCCGCAGAGGAGTGAAGGACTCGGGGGCCAGACGTCGACGAGTCCTTCACGGCTGTGGGGGTCTTTCGGGAGTCCCCGCTCTGCCCCCCGAAAGGTCTTACTCTTCGGTTGGTTCCCCTGCCATGACGCCGCCGGAGCAGGGGAGATCGTCCTCGTCATGCCCCGCAACCCGCCCCAGTCCGCGCCAGATGCCATCCGCGTCGAGCGCGACACCGTCGGCGTCGCGGAAGATGGCCCGATCTACGGCGATGGGAATCTGGCGCGTGGCCTTGTGTCGGTAGCCGGCGACCCCACCGAAGCTATCCATGCCATCGAGGACCTCTATCAGTACTCCGTCGACCAGCCTGGCGCGCCGCGCCGCGGCATCGTCTATCGCATCGTCAACGACGTAGAGGCGCGCGCCTTCAAGGAAAAGACCGGCATTGACGTTGCCGGCTATCAGCACGTCATCGACTCGTATGGAATCCGGCACAGCATGCGAAACCACGGAACTCCCGAGACCGAAGAGCCAAGGGGACAGGTGCCGATCACCGTCGACGACTTCAGGCACATCGGCGAAGTCACGCGCCCTGAGAACATCGTCCGCGTCTCACAGAAGCGCGGAATGCCTCCGATGGTCGAGTACGAGATGGACGCCGGGGACTATGTCATCGTCGGGGAAGAGGTCCGCTCCAAGCGCCGCCACCTGGCGCTGCAAACCATCTACAAACGAAAAAAGGGTGAAGGCGGAGCCAACCGCGCGAGCATGACACCCGGAGAGGGCGTCCAGTCGCACAACGCTCGTAGCGACGGTCGCGATTCGTCTTCACCCACAGGGACTGTACCCCCGAATCGTCCCCTTGTCAAGTCCCTCGTCGTCCGGCAAAGCACACTCGACGCGCTCTGCAAGGGCCAACTCTCCCTCTTTCCTGGGATGGTCCTCAAACCAGCCCCGACCAACCCCGTCGTGAACCGCTGGCAGCAAAGCGCCGCCCCGGAGTTCACGGTTTCGGTGTCGCCCGCCGCGCCCAGAACCCACCACGCCGCCTCTGCGACAGCTGCTTTCCTGGTCGCCGGCGACAACCGGACTCTCCAAGTGCCCATCCCCCACGGTTCGGCCTGCCCATGCGCGATTTACCGGCACTTCTTGATTCGGACGGTTCCCGTGCTTCATAAGGAATCCATGCAACGAGAAGCGTTTCCGTTCGTTCGTCCAGCCTCGTCGGGATACCCTCATGGAAAGGATCGAGTCGTGGAAACCCTCATGGAAAGGCTGCCGCTCAACGGAGGCAAGGCCCGCCCGTGCGTCGCGGGAGTACCCACGGGACAACAGCGATGCCAGGCCAGGTGCAAGGCGACGGGGACGCGGTGCGGTCGTTGGGCCAACACGGGTTCCGCTGTCTGCGCGGTGCATGGGGCCGGAACGAAGCACCGCCCGGGTGGCGCGGGGAACCGTCGTAAGCCGGGCGGCAGGCCGCCCACGACCGGACTGTGGTCGGCGCGATTGTGGAGTTCTTTGGCCGACATCAGGGCCAGGTACAAGAACGACCCCGGCGTTACCAATGCCCTGGAGCATTTGGCGCACGCCTGCGCGCTACGTGAGCGGGCGGAGAACATGCTCGCCGCGACGGAGGCCGAGTTACTCCAACAGGAAGCCTCTGGGGACCTCACCCCCAGGGCGGAGCACGCTCTATCCAACCGGATGGTGGAGTTGCAGGCGCACTTGTGCCTGATCTCCAACAAGGCGTCGGCGGCGCAGGACCGGTGGCACAAGCAGACGCACGGCGAGAAGTACTCCTTCCTCGGCTTGCCGGAACTCGAAGCGATCATGGCGGAGGTGGATAGGACCCTTGAGAAGTACGTTGACGCGGGCAAAGTTGATGCGGCGCGGACAGAACTGGCGGCCGCACTCAACCGACTCGATGGCGGCCCCCAGCCTGTTACGCCCGCATAGCGGACGCACCGACCCGTGGCGCATCGTCCGCATGGATGTCATGGCCGGATCGCCTTCACCATCGCCACGATCCCGGCGCGGACGGATGCGGGCAGATTGGGCCAGGACTTCACCACTTGGGAGAGGTCTTCGGGCAGTGCCGGCGGTAAGCTGCGCGGTAAGACACTCGCGGGAGCCTTGCCACCATTAGCCGATGGGGGGGACTCATAATCCCTTGGTCGCTGGTTCGAATCCAGCAGGGCCCACCTTCTCCGCCGGCGGAACCGGATGCGCACGAGGCTCACAACCACCGGACGATTTCCGCCAGGGCCTTGCGCCGCCCGGCCGGGGGCGAAGCCGCGCCGGGGTCGCGCGGATAGCCCAGGGTGATGACGGCAACGGGGCGGACGGCGCGCGGCCAACCGATCAGGCGGGCCAGGGGCCGCGGCGCAATCCAGCCGATCCAGCAACTGCCGATGCCGAGTTCCTCCGCGGCTAGAACGAGGTGCTCCCCGGCGATGCCGATGTCCAGCCAGGGATAGTCCACGCCGGAGAAGAGGACGGCGAGGCGATGCGTCGCCAGGGCGCGCTCGATCCCAAGGACCACATGCACGGGCGCATCGAGCGCCCAGTCCATGCGCAGGCCGGGAAGGAAGCCTTCGCGCACGATGCGCGCGCGTGTCGCCGCCTCCCGCGCCACGGCCAGCCGCCACGGCTGCTTGTTGCAGGCCGAAGGCGCCAGCCGCGCGGCGTCGAGGAGGCGCTCGATGTCGCCCTGGGGGATCGGATCGGGCCGGTAGGCGCGGCAACTTACACGTCGGGCGATGACGTCCAGGACACTCACGATCGGCCTCCGGCCAGGGAGACGGCCCTCCGTGCGCGCCGAAGGGCCGTCGAAGGAACGGCGTGTCATGGACGATGGCGGCGGTCAATCTCGCGCCGCGCAATGTCCACCGCCCGGCGGGCGTTCTCGATATTCGCGTGGATGGTGTAAACGTCGCGGATGATGAACTCGACGGGCAGGCCGCGCGTGAGGTCGAGTGTTTCACGGATGTGCGCAGCCCAGGCGTCTTCGTTGAGGACGGCGTCCACGGAGAGGAAGTTGGGATCGGGCTTGCGGGAGAAGACGATGCCCGTGCCGCGCAGGGCCTCGGCCATGAAGGCCTGGTCGCACCAGCGCGAGATGGAGATCTTCTTCAGGTGCGGGAGTCGGCTCAGGTCGTCCCAGAAGGGATGGGCCGGTTCGCAGCAGCCGTAATAGAGCAGGCCGAGGGGGGCGCAGACGTCGCGATAGTACGGGAAGCAGAACTCGTGGAACATCTCGCGCGAGACGCCGACGGTCTCCTGCGAGTTGGCGCCGCCCCACATGTCGCAGAGGCGCGCGGGGCCGCCGGTGTAGCCGGGCGCGGGAAGGCGGCGGGTGAAGTTGAAGCTCGATCCGAAGCTGACGTCATTTTCGTTGTTGAGGACGAGCAGGCCCTCGGCCTCGGCCCAGCGCATGACGGCCAGGGCGTTGTCGCGCAGGCGGGCCATCAGGCGGTGCGCTTCATCGGGGGCGTCGTACATGGCCATGAAGAAGGCCTCCATGCCCATGAGTTCGACGACGGTGTGCGTGAGCATCAGACGCCCGTACACGCTCCCGGCGAGCCGCACGGGAAGGATGTCGCCGAAGAGGTCCTCCAGGAAGGCCTTGTAGGCGAGCGTGCCCTCGCGGTCCACGGAGCAGACGGGGGGTTTGACGAGGTCCAGGTCGCGCCGGATGTCCTTGATCGGGTGGAGGAAGCGATAGCCGGTGAGGACGCCCTGCGCGTCTTTGACCCTGTCGCGCGGGATGGCGACGCCGAGGGCGTCTATCGAGACGAACCATCCGAGGGCGTAAGAGTCGGGTGTGACGCGGTCGTCGTCAATCAGTTCGTGCTCGCGCACGTTGCGCAGCAGTTGGCGCTCGATGGCGCGTCCGGTCTTCGAGGCGCAGCGGTAAACGCTCTCGGGCATGAAGTCGCGGTCGAAGGTCTGCGTTTCGATGACCACCGGCGGGCGGACGCCGGCGACGCCGTCGTTGAGGTCGTACCACATGCGCCGGCGCTCGGCCATGACGGGCAGGGCGGCGGCCTCGGCCTGCTTGCGGGCGAGGGTGCGCAGGCGCGTCCGTTCGGTCTTGGGGATTTTCCATGTCATGGCGCGGGCTTCCTCCAGCGGGGATGAACGCCCCGGCTACGGGGCGGGGATCAAGGTCAGACAGACCGGCATCGAGATTTCGACAGCGCGTCCGGACGGACTCAGGGCGCCGGTGGCGGGGTCCACGCGGAAGAGGACGATCGAATCGCTCTCCTGATGGGCCGCCAGCAGCCAGCGCCCGGCAGGGTCCAGGGCGAAGTTCCGCGGACACCGGCCCTGCGTCGGATACCAGCCCCCCGGCGTCAGGCGTCCGTCGGGGCCGATGCGGAAGAGCGCAAGGCTGTCGTGGCCGCGATTGGAGGCGTAGAGGAAGCGCCCGTTGGGATGCACGTGGATGTCCGCGCCGGTGTTGTCCTCGGCGAAGCCGGGCGGCAGGGTGGAGAGCGTCTGCTCCGCGCGCAGCAGTTCACCCGGTCCTTGGATCGAGAAGGCGGTGACGCTGTTGCCCATTTCGTTAACGACGTAAACCCAGGGCAGGGCGGGATGGAAGGCGACATGGCGCGGGCCGTGGCCGGGGGGCACGGCGACGCTCGGCGGGTCGGCCGGCGTCAGCCCCCCCGGCGGGTCATCGAGCCGATAGAGCATCACGCGGTCGAGCCCCAAGTCCGCCACCAGGGCCAGGCGGCCTTTGGGGTCTGGCGTGATGGAGTGCGCGTGCGGCCCCTTCTGGCGGTCGGGATTCGGCCCGGAGCCCGCGTGCTGCGCCACGCCCGAGGCCGGGCCGATCCTTCCTTCGGCCTCGATGGGAAAGACGACCGCGCTGCCGGAGGCGTAATTGGCGGCCATCACATAGCGGCCTGCGCCGTCCACGGAAACGTGACAGGGCCCCGCGCCTTCGGAGGGACGGCTGTTGAGGAAGGTCAGGGCGCCGGTGGCGCAGTTCACGGCAAAGGCGTGGATCGCGCCGCCGCGGCGTCCGGCGGCGTCGCGAACCTCGCTGACGGAGTAGAGGACGCGGCCGTTGGGATGGAGCGCCTGGAAGGTGGGGTTCGGGAGTTCGGCGGCGAAGGCGAACGGCCCGATCTCGCCGGCGACGGCATCAAAGGCTGCCAAGGCGATCCCCCGAGCGCCGCGAAGGGTGTATGTCCCGACACAGAGCCAGTAACGCTTAGAGAACATCGTCGTCCTTTCGTGGAGCAAGTGCGTCCGGTTCTGCCGGCTCACGACCAGGAAGATACCCGGCAGCGAGGCGGATGACAAGTCGCCCCGCGGGTTCGGCAAGGAGGCGGCGCGGGGGGCGCAATCGCCCGCCCGGCTCATTCACGAAACGCTTGCGGTGCGCGAATGGGCCGGGTTAGACTATGGCTCAATCGGGCGCATGGACGACTGGGAGGAGACCGGCGATGCGAATCGAAGGTCGCGATGCAGGGGCGCAGTGGACGGCGGCGGGGATCCTTGGAGTCTTCCTCCTGGCGGCGCCTCTGGCCGCAGGGGTCATCACCTTCAAGGACGGACGCGTGGAGACGGTCCTGAACGTCTTCTCGGAATCGGACGACGCGGTGTGGGTGGTAGGAACGGACCACAAGCTGACGAAGCTGGCCCGGAAGGACGTGGCGAAGATCGTAACGACCGAGGAGCAGCGCGGCGCGTATGAAACGCGCGCGGCGGCGCTGGCGTCGGACGACGCGGCGGGCCATCTGAAGTTGGCGGAGTGGTGCTTCGCGCAGATGCTCGACGGCGCAGGGCGGCGCGAACTGCGGCGCGCCGCGACCGGGGGCGACGCCGCCACGGCGCGCGCCACGCTGCGCATGGCTATGGCGCACGCAGAGACTTCGGCCGCGCGGCTGGCGCTCGACCGGCTCAAGGCCCTTCAGGCGACGGACGCCTGGACGGCGCGCGCCGCCGACACGGTGGACGCCCTCCGCCAGGTGGAGGAGCGCGAACAATCCGCCCGGGCCGAACACGCGCGCCGCACCGCCGAGATCGCTCAGGCCGCCCAGGAGATCGCATCGCTGACGGCGGCCATCAACAACCCGATCCGCACCGTGACCCACGAGGAACGCGCCGTCTGTCCGCGCTGCTGGGGCGCCGGGCGCATCACGACGGTGAGCAACAGCCTGCCCCAGAACGCGGACCAGCAGCATATCATCGGCGTGCACAGCATCGGCGACGGCGCGTACGACACCTACACCGTGCCGCTTGTCATCACGCAGATATGCCCCCAGTGCCAGGGGCGGCGCTACATCGTCACGACGACGCGAACGCAGGAACGGATTGACACCACTGCGCAGGCGCGGCGGCGGGAAGAACTTCAGAAGGGTCTTGACGCGGCGTCCGCCGCGCGGGACAAGGCCGTTGCCGCCCTCGCGGAAGCAACGGCGCAGGGCAAGCGCCTGACGGCGGAGTTGCTGGCTGAAGTGTCGGAGGCGCCCCGGTAGGGCGGCGGCGGATCCGGCGGGTTCATCGGAAAGGAGCAAGCCATGCGGATGATCGGCGCGGTGGCGGCGATGCTGACGGCGGCGGTCCTGGCGGGATGCTCGAGCATTCCACTCGGCGCCACATTCACGGAAGCGCGCGATGTTCCCGCCGGAAAGGCTGTGGTTTACCTCTTCCGACCGCACCTGAACGTCGAGTATGCCGTGGACTTCGAGGTCGCGGTGGAAGGCGTGGGAACGGTGACCCTGGCCGACGGCAGTTACGTTCCCCTCTTCGTGACGCCGGGAGTCGCGACGTTCAAGGCATCGCGCGCGGGAGAGCCGACGGCGGTGTTGCCGGTGTCGGTGGAAGCGGGCCGGCCGCACTATGTGCGGCTGATGCCTGTGCCGGGGTTCTTCCGCTACAAACCGATCCTGACGCTGGAGCCCCCGGAGAGCGCGCGCAACGCCATCCTCGGGTGTCGCCAGGTTCTGCGCTGAGTCCGTCCGCAACACCCGGCGACCCTACGCGGGCGCGGGAACGGCGTCCTCTTGCCCGGACGCGGGGGTTGCCCTCCGCTTGACGAGGGTGACCTCGTTGCCCACGGCGTTGTAGCGCACCTCGTCCATGAAGGTCCGCATCAGGAGCAGTCCGCGTCCGCTGCAACGCTCGATGTTCTCCGGCGCGGTGGGATCGGGAACGCGAGCGGGGTCGAACCCCTTGCCCTCGTCGCGAAAGACATAAACCGCCTCGGCGGACGAGAATCGGGCCGCGACGTCCACGCAACGATGGCGGTAGGGCGCTTCGCGGAAGCGGCGGCGGGCGGTGAGCGCGTACTCGTCGGGGTTGGCGCACTCCAGACGCGAGACGAGTTCCAGGTTCCCGTGGTACAGGGCGTTCTGCACCGCTTCGGTGAGCGCGATGCCCACGAGCGTGCAGGTCGAGCGATCGCACAACCCCATGGGGATCAGAAAGGACTGCAACTCCCCGATCAGGGGCTGGACGATGCCCGGATCGGTGCGCAAGCGGTAGCGCAGCTCGATGCTCTCCGCGCCGCGCGCCAGCGCCTCGAGCGCGCGCCCTCCCTGGGCGGCGTGCAGGACTTTGGCCACGGTGGGGCGCAGGTCGCGCAGGATGTAGCGCTTGGGCACATAGCTGGCCGCCCCCGCCCGCAACGCCTCCGAGGCGATGTCCTCGGTACCCAGGCCCGTCATGAGCACAACGGGGATTGCCGGATCCATCTCGGCGATCTTCTGCACCAGTTCGAGGCCGTTCATCCCCGGCATCCGCAGGTCGGTCACCACCAGGTCCGGCGGCTGGCGCTCGATCAACGCAAGGGCCTGTTCGGCTGTTTCAGCGAAGGCCAACTGCACGTCGTCGCTCTCGAGGGCCTCGCGCGCGAGATCGCGATCGCCGTCGGAGTCGTCCACAATCAGAAGGCGGGGCATGTTTCTCCCTGGCTACTCCGGGCGTCCGGGCAGCTTGACAATGGTGAACCAGAAGCTCTCGATGGCGCGCACGACTTCGGCGAACTGGCGCAGCCCGAGGGGTTTGGTGACATAGCAGTTGGCCCCGAGGGCATAGGCGCGCCCGATGTCGTCGGCGGCGTCGGACGTGGTCAGCACGACGACGGGGATCGTCCGCAGCGCCGCATCGGCCTTCATCTCCCGAAGGACCTGTCGCCCGTCCTTGCGCGGCAGGTTGAGGTCGAGGAGGACCAGGTCGGGCGCAGGGGCCCGGGCGTACGCTCCCCGGCGCTGAAGGAAGTCCATCGCCTTCTCGCCATCGTCCACGACCTCGAGCGTCACGTCCAGCTTGCAGGCCGCCAGACTTTCGCGCGTTAACTCGACGTCGCCGGGGTCGTCCTCCACCAGCAGAATGTTGACGGTCTTCGTGTCCATGGCGTCTCCTCCTGAACGGGCCTACGCCGTCGCGGGGAGCGTAAAGAGAAATGTGGCGCCCTTGTCGGGCTCGGATTCGATCCAGATGCGCCCGCCGTGCCGCTCGACGATCTTCTTGCAGACGGCCAGGCCGATGCCGGTTCCGGGGTACTCGGCGCGACCGTGCAGACGCTGGAAGATCTGGAAGAGGCGGTCGAAGTACTGCGGGGCGATACCGATGCCGTTGTCGCGGACGGAGAAGACCCATTCGCCGTCGCGGAGCGCGGCGCTGACCCGCACGCGCGGCGGCGCCGCGCCGCGGAACTTGATCCCGTTGCCGATAAGGTTCTGAAGGACGAGCCCGATCTGCTGGTCGTTGACGTTCAACGTGGGCAGGGGATCGGCGGAGACCTCGGCCCCCTGCTCCTGGATGGCGGCGTCGAGGTCGTGGACGACGCGGCGAAAGACGGCGTTCAGGTCGGTGGGCGCCGTGGTCATCTGGGGTCGCCCCACGCGCGAGTAAGCCAGCAGGTCGTCAATCAGGCGCTGCATCCGCGCGGCCCCGTCCACGGTGTAGGCGATGTACTTGTCGGCGCGCTCATCGAGGCGGCCCTGGTAGCGCTGGGCCAGCAGTTCGGTGAAGCTCTGCACCTTGCGCAGCGGCTCCTTGAGGTCGTGGGAGGCGACGTAGGCGAACTGCTCGAGCTCGCGGTTCGAGCGGGCCACGTCGGCCAGCGCCTGGCGCATCTGCTCCTCGGCGCGCTTGCGGTCGGTGACGTCGCGCACGGAGGCGATCATGAACTCGCGCCCGCCCAGGTTGACAAGCCGCACGTTCACCTCGGCGGGGAACTCGCTCCCGTCCTTGCGGCGGTGGCGGGTCTGGAGCATCTGCCCCCCCTTCCGGCGGACCTCGGCCACGTGCGGCGCCCAGGCCGCCATGGGGAAGGCAGGGTCCACGTCCTCCACGCGCATCGCGGTCAGTTCAGCGTGTTCATAGCCCAGCCGCCGGCAGGCGGTCTCGTTGACGTCGAGGAAACGGCGGGTCTCGGGGTTGATGACGAAGATGGCGTCGTTCGAGCTGGCCACCAGCGCGCGCGAGAGGGCTACGGCCTCCTCCTGGCGCTTGCGCTCGGTGATGTCGTGGCCGACGGCGATGACGCCCGAGGGCCGGCCGGCGGAGTCTATCAGGCGTTCGAGGCTCCAGACGATCAGGCGTTCCTCGCCGTCGGCGGCGGCGACGGGACACTCCATCTCGCGCGTGGGGCGGCCCTGGAGCGCGGCGCGGATCGCCTGCGCCATGCCCTCGCGAGCGGAAACGGGCACGAATTGCTCGACGAAATCGCGCGCCAGCGCCTGGCCGCGCGTGCAACCGTAGAGGCGCTCCGCCGCCGGGTTGAATTCCTCGACGCGCCCCCCGGCGGAGAGGCAGACGATCACGCTCGGGGCGGTCTGCACCACGGAACGCCAGTGCTGCTCACGGGCCAGGATGACCTCGCGCGCCTTGCGCCGTTCCTCGTCCGAACGTTCCAGATACCGCGCCGCGATCCAGATGACGACGACCATCGCCAGAATCCGCACGGCCGTGAAGACCGCCGCGCCTTGAATCGAGTCGTACCACTGCAAGCGCTCGCCGAGCACCCGGAGCCAGCCCAGCAGCAGCAGGATGGCCGCCGTGGCGGGCAGCAGGCGGCGGAGCATCATGCCGCCCAGACTCTCGCCCGTCAGCAGCGCCATCCAGCCGCGCCCCGGACGGGCGCAGAAGATCGCCGCGCTTGCCAAGGCGAACAGGACGGCCGTGTGGAGGGCCATGGCTGTCAGCCGTCCCACCATGCCGTAGAGGGAGCCGACGCCGTAGGCGTAGCCGATCAGCGCCAGCAGGGCCACGAAGCCCAGCAGCAGCGCCAGGTACTCCGCCGGAAAACGCCTGCCGGGGAGTTCCGCGTCGAGCCAGAGCAAGGCGAGCGCGATCAGGAGGAAGGCGGCCGCGGTATTGACGGCCATGCGCCCGAGGTGTGTTGTGGCGACCGCGCCGGGGGCCTCGCGAAAGAGTATCTGATCAATCCCCAGGTCGGCCCCGAAGACGTACTCCCCCATCGTCAACAGCCCGACCAGCCCGACGAGTGCGGCGCAGGCCTGGCCCGTCCTCCGCCGCCACGGCGCCGCGCCGCCCGGCAGGAGCAGCCACAGCGCAAGACCGGCCAGCGCAAAGCACACCGCCGTGTTGGCCTTCATCGTTACCAGCGAGGGATGGAGGCCCTTGAGCAGGGGAACGTCGAAGGCCCACCCCGCCAGCACAGCCGCCCCCGCCGCCGTCAACGCCGCAGCGGCGCATCGAACGAAGCGGTGGAACCGACGCTCGGCGCGCGCGCCGCCGGAGACGGGCATGACGGCGGTGGCCAGGAGCTCTTCCATCGGACGTTCCCCTCCCGCGTCAAGTACCCGGAACAGACCGGTCTACGGGAAGTATATCGCACCGCTGCGCGGTGTCAATCGCGGGCCGCCTTCAGGCGCGCGGCGGCGCGGGCCTTGCGCCGCTTGACACGGTACATGGCGCGGTCGGCTTCGGCCAGAAGGTCGGCCAGCAACACGGGGCGGGCCGGTCGCCACAGCGCGCCGCCGGCGCTGAAGGCGATGCGCGCCTCGGGAGGACGGGTGCGATTCTCGCGGCGAAGGTTCTCCGCCAACCGCTGAAGGATGCGCCGCCCGCCCTCGCCGTCGCGGCGCAGCGACGTCAATGCGGCGAATTCGTCGCCCCCCAGACGCGCAACCACATCGGACTCGCGGAAGGTGTGCCGCAGGACCTGCGCCACCCCCTGCAACGCCCGATCCCCGGCGGCATGCCCCAGCGCATCGTTAACGCGCTTGAGCTTATCCACGTCTATGAAGACCAGGACCGCCGCGAAACGCTGGCGCTTGGCGATCCGCAACTGCTGCTCCGCCAGCGCCGTGAACCCCCGCCGGTTGTGCAGCCCCGTCAGTTCGTCGGTGAGCGAGAGATTTTCCAGGGCGTCGTGGCGGCGTTTCAGGTCGGTCACGTCATGCCAGACGCACAGGACGAAACGCCGGCCCCGGAGGGTCACGGCGCGGGCGCCGGCGCGGACATGCCGCACCGCTCCGCCGAGTGTGCGGACGCGCGTTTCGAAGGACTGCTCCCCCGACTCGGCCGCGGCCCGCACGTGCCCGGCGAGAAGGTCCGCCCCGCCCTCCGGCGCGAGATGGGTCAGGCGCAGCGCCGCGAACTCCTGCCGCGAGTAGTTCAGCGTCCGATGCGCGCGCTCGTTGAACTCCACAATACGCAGCGTCTGCGGGTCCACCAGCACGATGGACTCCGCCACCTGGTCGAAGAGCGCGTGATAGCGTTCCTCCGATTCCCGAAGCGCCTCCTCGGCCCGCCGGCGGGCGGTGATGTCGCGCACGTACTCGATCACCCCCGACACCTGCCCGGCCTCGTCGAGAAGGGGGAAGCTGAAGAGTTCGAGCCAACCGCGGCGGTTCGCCCCCGTACCGCGCAAGGGCGCCTCCTCGCGCGCGGCTTCGCCCGTCCGCAGGGTCTGCACGCTGGGGCATACCCCGCACCGGCGCGTGCGCCCGTGGTATGCTTCGTAGCACCTCTTGCCGACAAGAGGCATCCGGTGCGCGTACCAGCGCTCCATCGTCGGGTTGACCTTGCGGACGGTCAGATCCCTGTCCAGAACGCTGATGCCGTCCTGGATGCTGGAGAGGATGTGCTCGTCGAGGGCGAAGCCGTTGCCGACCCCGCCCTTCTCGCGAACGGCCTTTGTGCGCGCGCGACGCGGCATGGGTTCTGCGCCGTAATGCTCCGGGTACGGCCGGCTTCGGAGTCGAATGTAACCCGCCAGCCATGAGGTTAGGGTATTATAGGTGGACCTCAGCGATTCACAAGCAGGATATGTCCGACAGGCTGTAGGCATTTGTCCTACACGCCTGGGCGGGTCAGGTGATGACCCGGTTGGCGAAGGCGTAGCGCGTCAGCTCGGCGTTGTTCTTCAACCCCATCTTGTCGAGCAGCCGCGTCCGATAGGTGCTGACGGTCTTGACGCTGAGGCCGAGTTCCTGCGCAATCTGCCCGACCGTCCTGCCCGAGGCAATCATCCGCAACACCTGGAACTCGCGGTCGGAAAGGGTCTCGTGCGGCGCGTCCCTCCGCCCCGGCGCCAAGCGCAGCGCCAGACGCTCGGCCAGGGCGGGGCTGACGTAGCGCCCGCCGGCGAGGGACTTGCGCGCGGCCTCAACGAGCCCGGCCGGGGCCATTTCCTTGGTCAGGTAGCCGCTGGCGCCGGCTTCGAGGACGCGCACGGCGTACTGGTCTTCGGGATAGATGCTCAGCACCAGCACGGGCAGGCGGGGTTGGAGCTGCTTGATCTCCTTGAGCGCGTCGAGACCGCTGCCCCCCGGCAAGTTGAGATCGAGAATGACCAGGTCCCATCTTCCGGCGCGGGTCATACCGACCGCCTCGGCGACGGAGGCGGCCTCGCCCACGTGGGCGCCGGGGAACTCCTCGACCAGGATTTCCCTCAGTCCGCGACGGACGACAGCGTGATCGTCAACGATCAGGATGCGCATGGCGGGGACTCATGGGACACGCGGTTCCGGCACGTGCGGGGGATCATACAGCAGCGAGACGGGTGATGGCAATCATCCCACACTCGCCTCGGAGGGTCCGGCGGGTGGCGCGTCTCCGGCGTCCGCCGCCGCGTCGGGCGCCGGCAAGGGAATCCATACGCGGGCTCTCGTCGAACGTCCGGCCTGCCCGGTGATACGGAACTCTCCCCCCAGGGCGCGCACCCGTTCGCGTATGCCCGCCAGCCCCAGCGAGTTGGGGGATTCGCCCTGCTCGCGGGAGATGCCGCGTCCGTTGTCCGTGACTTCCATCAGCAGGCCCCCCTCGACCAGCCGCAGGCGCATAACGACGCGCGTGGCGAAGGCGTGCCGCGCCACGTTCGTCAGCAGTTCCTGGCCGATGCGGAAGAGGGCGGTGGACTCCGCCGACCCGAGGGCGCACTCCGGCATGGCGCACTGGAACTCGCAGTTCAGGCCGGAGCGCGCCTGGAAGTCCTGCACCAGCCATTCCAGCGTGGGGATGATGCCGAGGTGGTCGAGAATTCCGGGCCGCAGACGGCTGGAAAGATCGCGCGTGAAGTGGATGGCCCGGTCGAGGGTGTCGAGGACGATCTGCGTGCGTCCCATGACGTGGGAGTCGGAGAGGGCCTCCTTCCCGCGGGCGAAGTGGCGCATCAGCCAGGCGACGTCGAGCTTGACGGCGGTGAGGACGTGGCCGAGTTCATCGTGAATCTCGCGGGCGAGGCGCGTGCGCTCCTCCTCGCGCATCTGGTCCATGCGCTGCGACAGGGCGCGCAGTTCCTCGCGCGACGCGCGCAGGTCCGCCGCCGCCTGGCGCTGCGCCGTCACGTCGAAGATGACGCCCTGGAAGTGCGTGACGTGCCCGAGCGCGTCGCAGAGGGCCCGGGTGCGGTCCTCCACCCAGCGCGCCTCGCCGTCGCGACGGATGAGCCGGTATTCCTGGCGGAACTCGCGCACGCCGCGCTGGATGTAGTCGGCCACCTCCGCCTCGAGACGCGGCACGTCCTCCGGATGCGTCACCGCCGTCCACGACACGCGCCCCGAGGTGAAGTCCTCCGCGCTGTAGCCGAACTGCCGCACGCTGTCGGAAACATACTCCACCGGCCAGCCTTCGGCCACGCGCCAGAGGAAGACGACGACCGGACTGCGGTTGATGATGGACTGGAGGTCCTGAAGGTTTCGCAGGGCGACGCGGCGGTCCTCTTCGGCCTGGACGCGGTCGGTGATGTCCTCGATCAGGCCCAGAACATACTGCGGACGCCCGGCGGCGTCGCGAATGAGGCAGGCCGTCAGCCGGCCGCGAAACTCCCCCTTGTCCTTCCGGACGTAGCGCTTGTCCACCTCGAAACGGTCGCATTCCCCCGCCCGCAGACGGCGCACGTGCGCCAGGGTGGCCGAGGCGTCCTCGGGATGCGTGACATCCGCAACGCCCAGCCGCGCCAGTTCTTCGGCGGAGTAGCCGAGCATCCGGCATAGCGCCGCGTTGCAGAGAAGGAGGCGGCCCTGAAGGTCGGAAAGGACCAGGCCGATCGGTGCGGCATCAAAGACGACGCGGAGAAGAGACTCCGGCGCAACGGAGGATTCCGGCGCGTGCTCGCCCAAGGGCGCGCCTCCCGGCGAAAGGGTCGGTCGGGGGATGGATTGCAGACGATGCGACGACGAAGGAAAAGGTATCGGCGCGCGGACTGGCGGTCAAGGCGCGGTCGGAGCCGCGTTCGACGCCTTCTCGCCGCTCTTCAGGGCCGCCGCCGTGGCGCACAAGATGGCGTGCGAGGTGATCGTGGCGCCCGTGACGGCGTTAACGCCTTTGATGCTCTGCTGGGCCACAATCGCCTTGGGGATGTCCTGGAGAGCGGTCTTGGGCCGGTCGTCCTTCGACTGCACACTCACATTCGCGATGCGCCGGTCCTTGACCGTCACGGTCACGCCCACGAGCCCGAGGTAGCCGGGACAGGCGCTGCGGTAGTCGCCGTCGGCAACCTTCGCCAGGTCCGGCGCATAGGCTCCGGAGAAGAGCCGCACCAGGCTCTGGCGGGCCGTGCGCGCAGCGGGGCGCTTGTTCGGAAAGCCGTCGCGGACCATCGCCTGAAGGTAGCAGTACTGGGCCATTTCCGGCACACCCGCGTCGCGGAGACGGTCGCCCATCGCCTGGTAGTTGCCTCCGGCGGCGGCATCCACGGCGGCCTGAGCCTTCTTCATGTCGCCGGACTTGACAAGGTCCTTGATTGAGCCGACCGGGTCGCCGGCCGCGGGCGACGGCGTCGCGGGAATGGGGCGCGCCGTTGTGGGTGGAACGGCCCGCGCCGCCGTGGCCGGAGGCGCCGAAACGGGCCGGGACGCCGTGGGGGTCGCTGCGCGGGGCACGGGCGCCGCCGGAGTCGGATCGGGAGCATCTTCCGCCTTCGAGGTGATGACCCGTCGCACGCCGTCCACCGTGATCGCATGAACGCGGTCGCGCGCAAAGGTCATCTCCAGCGGCAGTTCCTCGCCCACACGCACCAGAATACTTTCGGGCGTCTCTTTGAGGATCTTGCCGCTGACGCGACTGCCATTGAGCATCTCGACGTCGTCGCCGAAGGCCGCCGGCGCCGTAAGCAGGAGAGCCGCCGCTGCTGCACGCCAGAGTGATGACATCGTTGCCTTTCGTTTTTCCGATGGAACGCGCCGAATCAGGACACTAACACGATACCTTCGATCGGGAATGTCTGTCAACTGCGCACTGAGCGGGGCGGCCCCTCGCGCCGCAGGGTGGATGGTGTATAATCCCTTCAGCGCGGAAGTCTGGGACACAGGAGGCGTCATGGGACTGGATACCGTCGAGATGCTGATGGACATCGAGGATGAGTTCTCGATAAAGATACCCGAGGAGCGCCTGGCGACTCTGCGGACGGCGGGGGACGTGGCAAGGGCGGTGATCGAGTTGCGACGACCCGCGCCGGACCCGGCGCGCGAGAAGGACTTCCTGGCCTTCCGCCGGGCGCTGTCGGCGGAGACGGGGATGGACGAGGAGGCTATCGCTCCGGAGACGCGGCTGGCCGATCTCTTTCCCTGGCACGGGCGAGCCCGGCGCTGGCGGCGGGTTCACGACCTGCTGACGCGCGAAGGGGTGGAACTGCCGCCGTTGCAGAGCCATCGCAGCTACCTGGCGGGGACGGTGATGTTCGGAATCGTCTGCGCGCTGTGCATCCTGCTGACGACCAAACATCCCGGTCCGGCCGTCTGGGTGGCGGGGCTGGCGGGGTTGCTCCTGGTCGTCGGCGCGCTGCGCCACACGTACAGCCCCGGCTTTCCCAAAGCCGAAACGGTCGCGGGCCTCTTCAACCTGTGGCCGGACGACCGGGCCGTGGAGCGGCGGGTCTTTGAGATGATCGCCCGCGCGGCGCGCGTGCCGCCGGAGCGGGTCACGCCGCAGACGCGCCTGGTGGACGATCTGAGGCTCGACGCCTGAGCGCGCGGAACGGCTCATCTTCATCGGACTACTTCCGCCCCACGACAAACGGCTCGACGCCGGCCGGCAGCGCGCCGATGTCCGGCTTGCCGTCCTTCGGGCGCAACGGGTCGGGCCAGTCCTTCGGCAGCTCCACGCCGCGCCCGATCGCGGGGCTGTCGGGCTGAAGGCGGTAGTCGTTCGGCGTCGTCAGGTCCGCAACGAACTTCACAAAGCGCGGGTCGGCCAGCACGGCGGCGGCGTCCTGTCCTTCCTTGCGCAGTCGGCGCAAGTCCGCCGCGCCCTTCGCCGGGTCGGCCCTGGGGGACCAGTAGAGGTTGCCGTCCACCGCGAACACGGCGTCGGGCGCGCCGCTGATCGGCGGGATGAAGAGCGCCTCCAGGTTAACGCAGATGTTGTTCATCACGCGCCGGGGCCGCTCCTTGCTCAACGCGGAAAGAAGGGCCATCGAGTATCGCGTCCCCTCCGCCACAACGAAGGTGTTCTGGTAGAGGTTCATCTCCGGCCACGGGGGGGAGCCGTGGTCGCCCATCACCTTGCCCGAGGACTGCGCGAGTTTCGGATTCCGGGTCGAGGGACGCCCGGTGAGCACCGGCTCGCGCAAGTCAAAGATGTTCCGATAAACGAAGACCTTGTCGGCCGTGTCTTCCGGGCCGCCGAAGGCCAGCGCCGTCAGGATCCGGCTGAAGTAGTTCTGATAGATGTGGACCTCCGCGCCGCCGCGCATATACCTGTGGCGAGGGTACATCTGGCTGAGGTAGATACCGTCGTCCTCGGTGTTGTGGACGAGGTTGTGATGGAAGCGGAGGCCGACGCCGCCGAAATAGGGGCCGTCATGCGAATCGGTGAACTCGCTGTAGGAGATTTCCCAGTTGTCGTTGACGGGGGTGGCGAAGACCTCGAACTCGCGCCCGGACTCGATGACCCAGGTGGCGTGCGTGTTGAGGCGGGTGATGTCGCGCTGGGGGCGGCCGGGATAGGCGCGCTTGCTGGTGTCGCTGCGGAAGAGCCAGGGCGGGCAGCTGCCGTAGAAGCCGCAGCGCGTGACCTTGAGCGGACCGGTGCGCGCGGCGCGCACGCCGTAGGAGCCAGCCCACACGGTGACGTTGTCGAACTCGACGTTCTCGGCATAGTCGAGGATGACGGCGTCATAGCCTGCGCCGCGGATGACGAGGTCCTGGAAGCGCACCCAGCGCGCGCGGTCCACCGTCAGCGGCGTCGAACGGAAGGGCGCGAGGAGCATCGGCAGTTTGCGCGGATCGGTTTCTCCCTTGTAGTTGACGATGCCCTCGACGTTCGTGTGGGCCAGGCGGCAGTGGATGTAGCCGGTGCCCTCGTCATACCACAGGCCGGGACCGCAGTAGAGAGGGTCGGCGTCGGTCTCCTTCTGCTTGGACCAGTCCTGCCAGTGCCAGAGCTCGCCCCTGGCGCGGAGATCCATGGCGTGATAGTACGTGTTCAGCCCGATCATCGAGTCGCCGAACCAGCCGAGAACGGCGCGGGCGTTGCGATAGGGACGCACGGAGCGGTACTCCCCCTCGCTGCCGGCGACGGGCGTCCACGCCTGGGCGGGCGTTTCGAAGAACTCGCGCCAGCCGCCGTCGAGGACGGCCTGCTCGCCGGGATAGGAGCGCAGGGTGATGGGCTTCCCCTCCGCGCCGACGAGCGCGCAGTACACGTTTTCGTAGTACGTGCCGCCGCGCAGGTAGAGGGTATCGCCGGGGGCAAGGTCGCGCAGGGCGCGTCCGACGGTGCGCCAGGGGGCCTGGGCCGTTCCGGCGGCGGCGTCGTCGCCGCGGACGGGGTCGGCGTAGCGCGCCGGGCCGGCGTCCATAGGGCGCTGCGAAGGCGGCGGCGCGGTGCGCAAGGGGGGATGGGAGAGGGGCGCGGCGAGGACGACGCCGGCGGCAAGAAGGGTTGCGCCGACGGCGAGAAGGCGGTGCGTAACGCTCATGATCGTATCCTTTCCCGGAGTTATCCGCAGGTCGGCAGGCCGTAGTTCATGTCAATGCGCATTCCGGCGAAGGAGCGTATCCGGACCAGTCGCCGGCCCTCGGACGCCCGCGCGTCCACGCGGTCGAGTTCGTCCAGATGCCCCATGCGCGCCCCGACGGGGGTCGAATACCAGTGCAGGCCGTCCGCCCCGGCACGGTAGAAGGCCGCCGCGCGCTGGCCGAGCGTCATGCTGTCGGGTGCATAGTTCGGCCCGCGCCCGCACACCGGCATCAGGCGGACGCCCGTCCCGCGGAGGGCGTCGGCGAACTCCGCCACGTGTTCGGGGGTGGCGCAGATCGCCTTGGCGTCCGGCAATGCCTCCGGCAGGAAGTGCGCATGATCGGGCAGCAGAATATCCACCAGCCGCTCGCGGGCCATGGCGGCGGCGTCGAGTCCGTAGAAGGCCGAAGCCTGCATCGAGGCGGCAACGTGCATGGCGACTTCGAGACGCCGGCCGCGACGGCGTCCGGCGGCGTCGAGGGCGGCGCGCAGCTCGCGCAGGAGCATCAGCACAAAGCGGCTGCGGACTTCCCACACGCGCCGGTCGTCCAGCGGCAGCCCGCGCGGGTCGGTCCCGTGCGCGCGGCGGAACTCGGCCAGGAAGGGTTCCTCGAAGAAGACGAAGGGCATCCCGCGCGAGAAGTAGAGATGCACGCCGTCAATGTCGTAGTTCTCCGCCTGCTCGGCCAGAAGGGCCACCATGCGCGCGCGGACCTCCGGCTGCGCCAGGCTCAGGTGCGGCACGGGCGCGCCGGTCTCGTCGGCGCACCACAAATCGCGCCGCTTGAAGAAGAGCGCCTCCGGGTGCAGCGGGAAGATGAAGGGCGGCATCCGACAGGTCATGCGCCGGTAGCTGGCAAAGAACTTGAGGCCCAGCCCGTGGACCACATCGCAGGCGATCTTCAGCGGGTCCTCGCCCCGGGCGAGCATCCCTTCGAGATCGCGCCCCGCCCAGTAGGGATAGACCCCCGTGGCGCCGTTCCAGGTGAAGCGGTTCCCCACGCGCGTGGGGTAGTAGCAGGTGTCCTCGCGGCAGGTGGTCCAGAAGACCGTGCCCACATCCGTTTCGCGCAGGCGCATGAGATGGCGGCGGATGCCCGCCGCGCTGTCCACGAAGTGCCCGTGGAAGTTGCTGTCGAAGTACGCAGCCAGGCGCTTGGTCTCCGGCGGCCAGGTCTCGACCTGATCCACCGGAACGAGGCGCACGTAGGCGACGAAGCTCATCAGGTCGTCGAAGGCCTCCTGCCGGTTCGGCGCGAAGACCAGCGACTGGCCCTTCAGGTCCACGGTGCGCCAGGGCATCTCAGAGATGTAACCGAGACGGGGCTCCTGCGGATAGTCGTCGGGGGTCATCTCGTCGAACCAGTCCTGGTCGGACAGGCGCAGGCACAGCCGGACCCACGACTTCGTCGTGGCCTTGGGGCCGTACAGGTTGTACCAGACGGGCACGGTGCCGCTGCCGTAGATACCGATGTAGATGCGGCAGAGTCCAAGGGCGGGAAGGGGAAGGGCGATGTCCGGCGCCTTGGCGCGCGCCGGCTTCCAGAGCATCTTGCCGCTGATCTCCCCTTCGTAAGGCAGGATCAGCCAGCGGTTGGGGGCAGGCGCATCGGCCAGAGCCGAGGCCGGAGCGGCAATGGACAGATCGCTGATGACGGTCTCGCGGCGGTTCAACGTCCTTCCTCCCTGTCTGGAAGAGCCGGGCACACTACGGGACAAGGGGACGCGGCGCGACGGGAACCCGCCCGCGCACGCCCACGGCAAATGCCTCCGTTCCCGCCGGAAAGGCGCCGATGTCCGGTCGTCCGGCGGCGCGCAGCGGATCGGGCCAGTCCTCCGGGATCGCGACTCCTGCGCCGACGGCCGGACTGCCCTGGCGCAGGCGCAGGTCCATTGCGCCGCGCCAGTCCGGATCGAGGGCGACAAACTTCGGGTCGGCGAAGAGGTCGTTCGCCATCCAGCCCGGCGGGTACGACTTCCGGCTGTCCTCGAACGCCTTCGACTTGCGGAACTTCTCGAAGAAGTTCGCCGGGGCCTTCGCCCCTTCGGCTACGCTCCAATGGAGGTTCCCGTCCATCTGGTAGCCTTCCGCCGGCGTCACGGCCAGGCCGGGCAGGCCCTCCATCGTGACAAAGATATTGTTGAAGACGCCGCGCCGGTTCCCCAGCGTCCCGCGCGCCCCGAAACCGAAGGCGTAGTGCGCCCGCCAGGGGGGAGGACCGGCGAGCACCGTGTTCTGGTAGAAGAAGTAATTGGGCCAGATGGGGCTGCCGTGATCGGAACACAAAGTGCTGATCTGCCCGGCCTCCTCGGCGCCGTCCGCCGTGCGCGGCGGCGTCTTGCGGATCGGCGGGCGCAGGTCAATCACGTTGCGGAAGATGTACACCCCGCTGCCCGGCGCGCTTTCGACGATCGGGCCGGGACCCCTATCGCCGTGAAGGGAAAAGGTCAGCAGGCAGCGCGAGATGAGGTTCTGGCGAATCAGGACGCGCCGCTCGGCCCGCTTGGGTCCCGGTTCGATGCCGTCGTCGTTGAAGTTGTCCACGAGGTTGTGGTGAAAGTCGAGGCGCTTGACGCCGTGGATTTCGAGCCCGTCGTGGCAGTCGGTGAACTCGCACCAGGCGATCTCGATGGCGTCGTTGTCGGCGCGTCCGCCGCCGGTTTCCAGCAGATAGGTGGACACGCCGCGGTACTTCTCGGCGTAGCGCGAAGACCAGGGGGGCGAAACCCCGCGGAAGGCGCTGTGAACGATGCGCACATTCCGGTTGCCGAGCAGGAGCAGTGCGGGCGCGCCGCCGTAGGCCGTCAGGCCGTCGAGCTCGACGCCGTCGCACCCGCGCAGGGCCAGGGTGGCGTCGCGCGAGCCGCGCAGGACGATGTCCTGCACGCGCACGTGCGCCGCGCCGCGCAGTTCCAGCGCCGGACTCGGCCCGCCGAGGACCAGCGGCAGCTTGCGCGGGTCGCTCTCGCCGGCGTAGTTCGCCGCGCCCAGGGCGGGCCAGCGGGTGGGGGCCAGGCGGATATGGATGCGTTTCGTGCCGTAGGTCTGGCCGCCCACAACGCGCGCGTCGTACCAGAGCCCCGGCCCGCAGTACAGCCCCGCCGCCGAGGTCATGTTGTTGTCCAGGTTCGCCAGGGAGTTGTCCGAACGCAGGTCGAGCAGGTTGAAGTAGCCGTGCAGGGGGACCATCGAGTCGGCGAAGTTGCCCATCACATAGACGCCGTGACGCGGCGCGGTAGTCAGGCCGAGGTCCGGATACGTCTTGCGGGAACGATACTCCCCCGGCGCGCCGCCGGGGAGGGGCTCCCAGGCGTTGGCGGGGTCCTCGACAAACTCGCGATATCCGGCGTCCAGAATGACCCGCTCCCCCGGATAGGCGCGGAGGGTGATCGGGGCATCGGGGACGCCCTTCAGCGCGCACTCGATGCGTTCGTAGTACGTCCCCGCGCGCAAGTAGAGGGTGTCGCCGGCCTTGAGGGATTTCAGAGCGCGCGAGACCGTCTTCCAGGGGGCGTTCGCCGCGCCGGAGGCCGCGTCGTCCCCCTTCGCGGGGTCTGCAAAAAAGGCCGGGCCCTCCCCCATCGGACGGTCAAAGGCCGCCGGGAGCGGGCGCATCGGCTGCAATGGCGCGGGCGGGAGCCGCCGTGACGCCGGAGAGGCAGACGGCGAGGATCGCCGCAGCCGGCAATGACCCCCGCACCGCGCATGTCCCGTTCATGTGTGCGCTGCCTCCGGACTACCGCCCCTCCTGGGGCCTGGGGAAGAGTCCGTCCAAGATGGCCGTCAAGATGCGCGCCTGCTCGTCGTACGTTCGTTCGTCCTCAGCGGTGGAGGGCCTTCGGCCTTCGGGCAGTGAGCGCGCAATGTCCCAGCCGATGTAGATGATCTGCCCCTTGCCCACAGGCGCGCGCGCCAGGATGGCATGGCCGGAAGGCGTCCCGAGAATCCGCTCGGCCTTGCCGGCCGGCAGCCGCCCGGAAGCGTTCTCATTCAACCAGGGACGGGCGCGGTTCGGGTCCAGGTGCCGCACCCAGGGGTGGTCCTTCCTGACGATCGCCACGTCGTTCCTGGCATCCTTCAGCACTTTCGGGGCTGTGCCCATCGTCTCCTGCAGAAAGAGTTGTCCCTCGGGGGAGTTGAAGAGCGCGGCATTCCCGCGCGTCAGGAGCAGCGTGCCCCCCTTTTCCAGGAAGGCCTTGACATTGCGCAGGTCATCCGGCGAATAGACTGTGGGCTGGACCTTGGCGCGGGCGAGGTCGCCGGTGACGATGACCACGGAGTAGGCGGCGTACTCCTCTGTCGGAAGCCAGACGCGCTCGACATTGCGCACCTTGACGCCGCGATGCCGCATGAGGTAGGAGAAGATGGGGGCTTCGAAGGCGGGATACCCCTCGATTACGACGGCCTGCGGGCGCGCGGGCGCGTCGGCGGCCGGCGACGACAGGACGCCCGGCCCCGCCAGAATCCCCGACAGAACGAGCAACGCGCACAGGGAAGAGCGCGGGCATGTGGTATGGCTCATGTCTGGCCTCGTTTCATGGTGGATCGGTCAACGGCATTCGCGGAAGGGGTTGTATCGTCCCTTCACGCCGACGCCCCACACCGGCGCGCCGGACGGCAGCGGGCCGATGTCGGGCCGGGCCGCGCCCTCCTGGCGCAACGGGTCCGGCCATTCCGGCGGCAGCGCCATACCCGCGCCGAAGGCGGGGCTGCCGGGCTGCACGGTGAAGTCCACCGGTTTGCGCCAGTCGGCGTTGAAGAGCGTCAACCTGGGATCGGCAAAGAGGTCGTTGGCCGTCCAGCCCGGCGCGTAGCTTTCCTTGCTGGCCGCAAAGATGCGCGAGCCCCGGAAGCGCGCGAAGACGTCCCCCGCCTCCGCCGCCGCCGGCGCATAGCTCCAGTGCAGGTTGTAGTCGGCCTGGAAGTCCGCCTTCGGGTCCACAAAGGTGAAGCCGGGCAGGCCGCGCGCCTGGACGAAGAGGTTGTTGAAGGCGCGCCGGCGGGTGCCGGCCTGAACGCCCATGCCCATCCCGGCCCCGTAGTAACCGCGCCAGGCCTGGTCCATCGTGACGACAAGGTTATGGTAGTAATACATCGGCTCCCACGTCGGGCTTCCGTGGTCGCTGTTCAGGCGGCCGTAATCGGTCAGGTCCTGCGGGGCCTCTGCGCTGCGGGCGGGGAAGTACGGCACCCACCGGCGGAAATCGAAGACGTTGCGGCAGATCCACACCCCCGCGCCCACCTGCTTGCCTTCGTCGAGGACCTTCTGCCGTCCATGGCCCACCCCGAAGGCGAAGGTGGTGAGGATGCGGGAAAAATGGTTCTGGTAGATGTGGATGTTGCCCCCCGGTACGCGCCCGTCGTAGGTCGTGTGCGCGGTCAGGAAGACGCCGTCGTCGCTGATGTTGTCGAGCAGCGAATGATGCAGGCGCACGCCGGCCACGTTGCCGATGAAGACGCCGTCCACGCTGTCGGTGAACTCGCAGTACCCCAGGTCGAAATCGGCGTTGTCCTGCGGGTGCCAGCCGCTGGCGGCGAGGAGTTGCGCCTCGACGGCGCGATACTTGAGGCTGCTGCGGAAGGTCCAGGGGGCCGCCGGGCCGCGCACGGCGCAGTCCTTCATGCGGAAGCCGCGCGTGAAGCGCACAACGATGCAGCGCCCGCCGCCGTAGGCCGTGACGCCCTCGAGCGTCACGTCGCGCGAGTCGGCCACCACCAGGCACGACTCCACCGCCCCGCGCACGACCAGGTCCTGGAGGACGACGTGGCGGCAGTCCTCCAGTTCGACAACCGGCCCGCCGCGCAGCGCCACGACCAGCGGGAGCCTGCGCGGGTCCGTCTCGCCCCGGTAGTTGTCCTCCGCCAGACCTTCGAGGTTGGTGTGCGCCAGCCGCGCGTGGATGCGCCTCGTCTCCGGGTTGTACCACACGCCGGGGCCGCAATAGACCTTCATGTCCTCCTTGACCTTCGCCCCCCTCGCGTCCGTCCGCTCCTCGGCGGGACGCCAGAACATGCTGTCGCTCTGCAAGTCCACCCGCAACCGATAGCCCTGCAACGGCACCATCGAGTCGCCGAAGACACCCCAGACGTTCGTCGAGTCGTCCCGCGCATCAATGGGATACTCCTTCGCCGACTGGTACTCCCCGGCCACCCCGCCGGGGCACGGCTCCCAGGAACCGGCGGGCGACTCGAAGAACTCGCGCAGACCGCCATCAATGACAACCCGTTCCCCCGGAAAGGCGCGCACCGTAACCGGCTGGCCCGGAGCGCCGGCCAGGGCGGCTTTGACCCGCTCGTAATAGACCCCCCCGCGCAGGTAGAGGGTATCGCCGGGCTTGAGTTGACGGAGGGCGAAGTTGAGTGACTTCCACGGCGCCTCGCGGCTGCCGGCAGCCCCGTCATCGCCCCGGCGCGCGTCCACAAAGAAGGCCGGGCCGCCCCCCATCGGGCGGTCGGAGGCCGTGGGCAGCGGGCGCATCGGCGGATGGGAAAGGACCTCGGCGGCCAAGACGCATGGAACCGACAGCAGCAGGCCGCACACCGCCGATAGAACAACGCCATGGATGTGACGAACGATCACAGAATCTCCTTGTCCGGCGCGCGCCCACGCGCCGCGCGAAAGAACCCTCGCCCGTGCCCGCCGGTCAGTACGGCGGCCAACCCGTCCAGTTGTTGTCCGTTTCGTTCTTGGCGACGTTGTCAATCCCGCGCGCGAGATCGAAGAGATGGAACCCTTCCATCCAGCCCTCGCAGCCGATCGGGCCCCACGATGAGGCGTAATAACGATAGGCTGTCGCCATGCCGCACCAGATCGCATTGGAGGCCTCCGTAACGTGCGTCGGGAAGTTGTCGCCCGGGCGCCCGTTCGTCGCCGAGATGTACTGCAAGCGGTACTCCGCATCGCCGTACCACGCCGCGCTCCAGTCGCCATAGAGGGCGTTGTAGCCGTCGCGGTGAATGTACGCGCCCTGGCCGGGCAACACACTGACCTGCTGCCCGCGCAGTCGGGTCCAGTCGTCGGTCATCAGAACGCGCTCGCCCAAGGTCTTCTGCGTCTTGAAGATCGCTGTGCCGCTGTAGGCGCGCATCTTGGGGGTGACCCAGTGCATGGGCTGATTCGCCCAGCCGACGCCGCCGGCGTCGGAAAGGGGGCGGTTACGGTACATGTAGTTGCCGGCCACGGCCACGCTGGCGCACAGGCCGGGCGTGCCGCCGCTGGAGTACTTGGCCGCCCACGCCCTGAGACGGGGCGCAGTGGAAAGGAGATAGAACCATCCGCTGGTCTGCGAGAATCCCCACCCGTTCATGGTCCACGCGGCGGAGTAGTTCCCGTGCGAAAGGCTGCGCGCAGAGAAGGGCCCCAGGGTCTGCAACTCACGAACCGAGCCAAGATAGCGGGAGGAGGAATTGCCGTGATTGATGGGATACTTCGGCGAACCCTCGGCGCTGGCGCAGAAGAAGGTGCGCGTGTCGCCCAGATAGTTCCCATAGGCCAGGTAGCCCGGCCCCATCGGCGCGGCGTGCAGGCGCCCGGCGGCAAGGCTCGACGCGCCGGGAGTGGTGGTGTTGATGCCCGCCGCCAGCATGGTGAAGACCCCCGCCGGGTTGGGCATGTAGTCGTAAGGCGTCGGCGCCGTAATCACGCGCTCGCCGGTTTCATCGAAGTACTCGCCGCCGCCGGTGTAGGAGGCGGAAGCAAGGTCCACCCCCCAGCCGGTGGGGCTGTTCCAGGCCAGCCCGTAGGGATCGCGCCCGTCGCCGGGATAGGTGGGGAAGTAGCTCCCGTAATCCGCGCAGTAGCTCTCCATCGCCCGACCCATCTGGTTCAGGTTGCTCATGCACGAACTGCGCCGGGCCTTTTCCCGCGCGCTCGCCAGCGCGGGCAGGAGCATGGCGGCCAGGATCGCGATGATGGCAATGACCACGAGCAGTTCGATCAACGTGAAGGCCCCGACCACGCGCGACCACATCGTGCGCCGCATGACTGTATCCTCCATTCTCTGCCGTCGCGACCCGCGGGGGCCGCGTACGTCCGTCGCCGCGCGGAACACGCTTCCGCTGCGGTTACCGCACGTCAACACCCGCCGGCCTGTCGAAAAGGCTCCTGCCGTACCACCACGCTTCGCGACTGCCGCAGTAGCGGCGCCGACTGCTTACATTCGCGGCACAGAATCCCTGCACGCACTGTATTAAGGATACATTCGTCATAACAGATATGTCAATGGGTGCCTTTGTTTTTTCCGGTGCTGGCGGAACGGCACCCGCCGGCTGCCGGGAAGAAGCGCCATCCCTTATCCGGCCCCGAGTCGTCCGCACCACGGTGCGGGACTCTCCGGCACTGACGCACAAGACGTTCGCCCCTCGTTGACCTCTTTCTTACCGTGCGCCAGACGATCCGTCGAGTTCTGGGGTTGAACCCCCGTACGCTCTCTGTTAGGATAGTGGGACGTTGCGGAGCAACCTTCCGCCTCCACCGGTGTCATAAGTTCTTCTGCGGACAAAGATTGTGTCCAAACACCCGAAGCTGGAAACGCTGCGAATCCTCCACTATCCCGATCCCCGGCTGCGCGAGCGCGCCGCCGAGATCCGGGCGATTGACGGCTTCCTGCAGGAACTCGCTCACCGCATGGACGAACTGATGAAGGAAGCCGGAGGGGTGGGACTGGCCGCGACGCAGGTCGGTCTGGGCATACGCTTCATCGTGATGAACCCCACGCCGGAGCCGGACAAGGTCCAGACCTACATTAACCCGGTGATCCTTTCGCGCGAGGGCAAGGTGATGGAGGAGGAGGGCTGCCTGAGTCTGCCCGGCCTCTTCGCCAAGGTCCGGCGCGCCGAGCGCGTGCGTGTGCGCGCCCAGTTGCCCAACGGCGAAACGGTGGAGATGGAGGCCGACGGCCTTGCCGCGCGCGCCTGGCAGCATGAGATTGATCACCTCGATGGCGGGCTCTTCGTGGACCGTGTCGGCCCGGCGGCGCGCATCATCATCCGCAACCAGCTCAAGGCATTCGAAGAGGATTTCCGCCAGGCCTCGTCCCACGTCGGGACCGCGGAGAGCGACGCGCCCCCCGCGCCGGCGAGCGAGAAGACTCGAACGCGCAAGGCCCGGACGTAACGCGAGGCGCGGAACAACCGCCTCCGGAAGTCCTTGAATCGCGCCTTCCGAATCCACAACCTCGGAGAAGAATCGTGCGCCTGGTTTTCGCCGGCACGCCCGACTTCGCCGCGCCGACCCTTGCGGCGCTGGCGGCCGGGCGGCATCCCGTCGAACTCGTTCTGACCCAGCCGGACCGCCCCGCCGGGCGCGGACGGACGCCGACACCGCCGCCGGTGAAGGCCCTGGCGCTGCGGCTGGGACTGCGCGTGATCCAGCCGGAGAGCATCAACGCCCCCGAGGCCGTCGAGGTCCTGCGCACCATTGCGCCCGACGCGCTGATCGTCATGGCGTACGGCGTGCGCCTGCGGGCGCGAGTGCTGCGCGTGCCGCGCCTGGGGTGCCTGAACGTCCACGCCTCGCTGCTGCCCAGATACCGCGGCGCCGCGCCGATCAACTGGGCCATCATTTGCGGCGAGCGCGAGACGGGCGTGACCCTGCAGCGTATGGCCTCCGAGATTGACTGCGGCGCCATCCTGACCCAGCGCGCGACCGCCATCGGCGAAGAGGAAACAGCCGGGGAACTCTACGAGCGTCTCTCGGCGCTGGCGGCGGAGATGATCGGCCCCGCGCTGGACGAACTGGAAGCCGGACGGCTGATCGCCCGCCCGCAGGACGACGCCCGTGCCACCGACGCGCCGAAACTCGAGAAGCGCGACGGCCGGGTGGACTGGTCGGCCTCCCCGATCCGGACGCGCGACTTCATTCGCGGCATGACGCCGTGGCCGGGGGCCTTCACCTGGCATCACCACTCGTCCGGGGCTGCCCGCCGGCTGATCCTGCTCGCCGCCCGTCCCATCGAGGGCATTGCCGATGCGCCGCCGGGCACGGTGTTGCGGGCCTCGGACGAACTGCACGTGGCCGCCGGCGGCGGACGCCTGCGCATCCTGCGCCTTCAGTCCGAGGGCGCGCGCCCGATGGACGCGGCGGACTGGCTTCGCGGCCATGCCGTCGCGGCGGGAGACCGTTTCGGCCCCGGACCGGGGGAGGACACGTGACGGAGCAACACGGACACCCCGGCGGCGCGCACGATGCCTCGCCCAACCCCCGGCGCCAGGCGCTCGAGGTCATCAGCCGCGCGCTCTCGCCGACAGGCCGCGCCTTCGCCCAGGAACTCCTGGACGAACGCCTCACCCGCGCGGGTCTCAAGCCCGAGGATCGCCGTCTGGCGGCCGAACTCATCTACGGCGTGATCCGCCGACTCGGCACACTGGACGCCGCGCTGGCCGCCTACTCGGCGCGCCCCATCGAGGAACTCGACGCCGTCGTGCGACAGGTGCTGCGGCTGGGGCTCTACCAGATGCTCTTCCTGGAGCACATCCCGGCGCACGCCGCCGTGGACGAATCGGTCCGCCTGGCGCGCGCGACGGGCAAGGCCCGGGCCACCGGATTCGTCAACGCCGTTCTCCGTGCCGTCGCGCGCGATCTGCAATTCCTCCCCGCCCCCGATGCGTCTCGGCCCCGCCATTCCTTTGCGCTGACGCCCGGACGCGCCGTCCTCTTCGGCAAGGCCGTCCTGCCCCCGCCGACCGACGCGCCGGCCTGGTTCGGCGCGGTCTATTCCTTCCCCAAGCTCCTCGTTGCCCGCTGGCTGGGGCGCTACGGGGCCAGCCGCACGCGCGAACTGTGCGACCTGGCCAATGAGCCCGCGCCGATCTTCGCCCGCCCCAATACGCTCAAGACCACGCTCGACGGGCTGGCGGACGCCTTGCGCGCGGAAGGCATCGAAAGCGCGCCCTCCCCCTCAGGGCGCACGTTGCGCCTGGCGTCGGGGGTGCAGCCGGGCCGCCTCAAGGCCTTTGCGCAGGGGCTCTTCCAGGTTCAGGACGACTCCAGTGCGGCGGTGGCGGAGTTCCTGGGCGCGCAGCCGGGGGAGATGGTGCTGGACCTCTGCGCCGCGCCGGGGGGCAAGACCTGCCACATCGCCGAACGGATGCAGCGCCAGGGGCAGATCATCGCCGTGGACGATTCGGCGCGCCGCCTGGAACGCGTCGCCGAGAACATGAAGCGCCTCGACCTGCCGATCATCGCCATCGTGGAATCGGAGGGCGCGGCCTTCGCCCACCAGAACCGCAACCGCTTCCATCGGGTGCTGCTCGATGCGCCGTGCAGCAACACCGGCGTGCTCCGGCGGCGCGTCGAGGCGCGCTGGCGCTTCTCGTCGGCGGCCCTGTGCGAACTCGTCAAGCAGCAGCGCGCCCTCCTCGAGAGCGCCCTGGCGGCGGTCAAGCCCGGCGGGGTGCTCGTGTACAGCACATGCAGCCTCGAACCGGAGGAGAACGGCGAACTCGTGCGCGCCGTCCTCCGCGGACGCGCGGAGTTCCGCCTCGACGCCGAGGAGCAGATTCTTCCCGCCCGCAACGGCGGTGACGGCATCTACATGAGCCGCATCGCGAGGGCCTGAGCGCATGAAGGTCTTCATCCACGCCTTCGGCTGCCAGATGAACAAGCTCGACGCCGAGCTGGCGCTTTCGCACCTGGCCCGCGCCGGGTACGCGCGGTGCGACTCTCCCGAGGAAGCCGACCTGGTCCTCTACAACACCTGTTCGGTGCGCGAGCACGCCGAGGAGCGCGTGTACAGCAACGTCGGCAAGCTCAAGTTCCTCAAGCGCCGGCGACCTGATGTCGTCATCGGCATCCTGGGCTGCATGGCGCAGAAGGACCAGGGGCGCATCTTCGAGCGGCTGCCGCACGTGGACCTCGTGTGCGGCACACGGGAGTTCCCGCGCATCGTCGAGTTGGTGGAGCAGGCGCGCCGTCGGCGCGGCGTGCTGGCCTGCGGCGAGGCGGGGGCCGTGCGCGAGGAGCGCGATGTGCGCCACCGCGCCCATCCCTTCCAGGACTTCATCACCATCATGCGCGGCTGCGACAACTACTGCGCCTACTGCATCGTCCCCTATGTCCGCGGGCGCGAGGTCAGCCGCCCGATGGAGGAGATCGTGGACGAGGCCCGCCGGCTGACGGACGACGGGGTTCGCGAGATCACCCTCCTGGGCCAGAACGTGAACAGCTACGGCCTCTCCTTCGGGCGGCCCGGGGCGCTGGTGGAGCTGCTGGAGCGCGTGGCCGCGGCGCCGGGACTGGCGCGCCTGCGCTTCGTCACCTCCCACCCCAAGGACATGACGCGCGACATCCTCCAGGCCATGCGCGACCTGCCGGCGGTCTGCGAGCATCTGCACATGCCCCCCCAGTCCGGCAGCGACCGCGTGCTGAAGGCAATGAACCGCCGCTACACCGCCGCGCAGTACCGCGACCTGGCCGCCCTCGCGCGCGACATCGTTCCCGGACTCGCCCTCGCCGGCGATTTCATCGTCGGCTTTCCCGGCGAAACGGAGGCGGAGTTCGAGGAGACCGCTGCCCTTGTGCGTGAGTTGCGCTTTCAGAACGCCTTCGTCTTCAAGTACTCGCCGCGCCCCGGCACCGCCGCCGCGCGGTTGCCCGACGATGTGCCCGAGGCCGAAAAGCGCCGCCGCAACCAGGTCCTGCTGGGGATTCAGTCGCGCGTGAACCTCGAAGAGAACGCCCGCGCGATCGGGCGCGAGGTCGAGGTGCTCGTCGAGGGGCCCAGCCCCCGCGACCCGCGCCGCTTGATCGGACGCGCCCGCACGAACCAGATCGTCGTCTTCGAGGGCGCCCCCGCGCTCGCCGGACGCCTGGTCCGCGTCCGGATCGAGTCGTCCACGGCGCTGACGCTTGCGGGCCGGCTCATGCCGGACGCCGGCGCGACGCTGACATAGAAGCCCCCGCTCGCAGGACGGCCAATCCCTCTTCGCAATACCCCAGAGCGACCCAGCGGCACCCGGCGCAGAATTCGCGGCCAAGGTCCTCGGGGGTGATGCGCGCGCGAATGAGCGCATAGGCGGCGCGCGCGGTCAGGCTGGCCCCCGGTTTCAACCCCAGGCGTCGCAGCACTTTGCGGTCGCGCGTCGGCACGCGACTGCGCCCGCCGGCGGCGGGGCGGCACCGTCCGCCGCGCAGATTGGGACAGGCGCGGCAGATTGCGTCCGGGGTGTCCACCAGACGCACCATGCGGCCCGGCCTGCGACGCAGCGCGCGCACCACGCGGGTCATATTCGCCACGAACTCCGGGCTGTATCCCAACCCGCGGAAGCCAAGCGCGCACAGGAGATGGTGCGCCCGCAAAACAAGCGCGCCCCGTCCCTCCCGGTTGCGGGACGGACGGGGCGTTGTGCGGGGGCGAGGGGCCATCAGTTCTCGGAGTTCGTCCGCAGAAGGGCGCTCGTGATGAGGGCCGCCAGGACGGCCTTGAACAGGTCAACCGCCACGAACGGCGCAACGCCCATGAACAGGCCGCGCGTCAGGCCGCAGCCGGTGACGGCCATGAGCCATTGCATTCCGAGCAGATGAATGATGACCACCGCGCCAAGCATGAGCGCAATCTGGCCGCGCAGGGAATAGGCGCCGAGGAGGCGCGTGAACGCGCCCAGGAAGAAGGCGGCCACCATGAAGCCGACCAGGTAGCCGCCCGTCACGCCCAGCAGCACCGCGCCGCCGGCGGTGAAACCGGCGAACCACGGCACGCCGGCGACGCCCAGGCTGACGTAGATCACCTGGCTCAGCAGGCCGTAGCCGCTCCCCAGAAGCGCGCCGCAGACCAGCACGGCCAGCACCTGGCCCGTCACCGGCACCGGCGTGAAGGGCAACGGCAGGCGAATCTGCGCCAGCAGCGCCGTCAGCGCCGCCCCGCAGACGGCCAGGAATACCATCATCGGAACGCTGAAGGCCCGCGGCTGCGCCGCGCGAGGCAACTCCCGGACGGAAACCCGCGCCATGATCCATTTCTCCTGCTCAAGTAGGGGCAGACGGCCGCTATATGGATTCTATCGGAGCCGGCGGGCCATGTCAATTTTCCGCATTGCGTCAAACGCCCCCGGCGGATATGCTGGGCTGGCGCGCGCCGGACGGGGCGCGCGGCCATACCGATGGAGGAAGAAAGGTGGCGGCAATCTCGCGCTGCGAATGGGCCGGCGACGATCCCTTGTACGTCGCCTACCATGACCGGGAATGGGGCGTTCCCGTTCACGACGACACGCGCCTCTTCGAGATGCTCATCCTCGACGGCGCCCAGGCCGGTTTGAGCTGGATCACCATCCTGCGCAAGCGCGAGAACTACCGCCGCGCCTTCGACGGCTTCGACCCCGAGAAGGTCGCGCGCTACGGCCCGCGCAAGATCGCCCTCCTGATGGCCGACGCCGGGATTGTCCGGAATCGGATGAAGATCGAATCGGCCGTCGCCAACGCGCGCATCGTGCTGGATATCCGCGCCCGCCACGGCTCCCTGGACCGCTTCCTTTGGTCCTTTGTCGGAGGCCGTCCGCTTCAGAACGCCTGGCGGACGCTGGCGGAGATTCCCTGCCGCTCCGAGGAATCGGACGCCATGAGCCGCGCGTTGAAGGGCCTCGGCTGCCGCTTCACCGGTTCCACCATCTGCTATGCCTTCATGCAGGCGGCGGGCATGGTCAACGACCACGTGACCGGGTGCTTCCGGCATCGCCAGGTGCGCCGCATCTGTCGCTCAACACCCTCTTGACGTTCTGCGCTATGCGGGGCTATGCTTTGGCCCTGCAGGAATCCGACTCCTCTGCCCCGCGCAAGTCCGCCGGCATCGCGCGATGGAACGGGTCTCTCCGAAGGAAAGGGGTCGAACATGAAGCGGCAGGTTCAAGTTTCATTGTGGCGAGCCTTGGCAGGCGGCGTCCTGTTTCTCGCGGCACTTGGCTGCGCGACAGAGCCGTCATTTGACCGCAAGGGATCGCGTCCGGCGGACCTGGTGATCGTAAACGCCTCCATCCTCACCAGCGACGTCGGGCAGCCCTACGCCGACTCGCTGGCGGTCACGGGCGAGCGCATCACCTACGTCGGCCCGCGTCGGGGCGTGGCAGATTTCGTCGGTCCCGGCACCGAAGTCATCAACGGACGCGGGCGGCTCGTCACGCCGGGGTTCGTGGATAACCACTGTCATGCGCTCTGGATCGGCGGCATGTCGTTCCTCCAGCCGCCGGAGCTGTTTGCGCTGGATACCCAGGACGACATCCTGGCATGGGTAAAGGATCGGGCGCGGAAGAACCCCGATCTCCCGCTGATCGGCGGCATCGGCTGGCGCATGAACCGGTTGCCGAACGGTCCACGCCGGGAAATACTCGACGCCGCGCTGCCCGACCGGCCCGTCATGCTCATGTCCTACAGCGGCCAGGCCGGCTGGCTGAACAGCAAGGCCATCGAACTGATGGAGAAGCGCAATCCGCAGGCCTTTGAACGGCTGGCGCCCGTCCGCGACCCGCAGACCGGCGCCTGCACCGGCGAGTGCAAGCATTACCATGTGATCAACTTCTACGACTACTTCACGCCCGAGGAGATGAGCGGACGCGTCGAGGAAGGAATCATGGCGGCCATGAAGGCCACGCTCGACGAGGCCCTGTCCTACGGCGTGACCACGATGCATGATGTCCAGATCTACCCGCAGTTCATCCCGCTCATTCTCAAGTTCCGCGACCGCGGCGGACTGGACAAGGTGCGTGTGCGCTGCGCGTACTTCGTGGGCCACGAACGCCTGGCCGATGAAACGCAGCTCCGGAAGGACCTGCTGGCCTGGAAGGAACTCCGCGCCAAGGAGTCCGGCCCGCACCTGGTCCTGGGCGAGTCGCTGAAATTCTACATTGATGGTACGGTGGACAATCGCACGGCCCTGCTGCGAAAGCCATACTCCGACGACCCCTCCACCCACGGCAAGGCGGACTGGTCACAGGAGGAATTTGACCGCGTGATCGGCATTGCTGATTCGCTCGGCTTGCAGTGCTGCACCCATGCCTGCGGCGACGAAGGCGCGCACAGGGTTATCAACGCTTACGAGCGCGCGCTGCGCGCCAACGGCGCGCGGGACGCCCGCCACAGCGTCGAACATTGCGAGATGCCGCCCCCGGAGGATTGGCCGCGCATGGCGCGCCTCGGCATCATCGCCTCGATGCAACCGCAGCACTTCTACGGCGACGACATGGTTCAGCGCGGCCTGGGAAACGAGCGACTGCAGCAGTGGATGCCCTGGCGTTCCCTCCACGAGGCCGGCGTGCACGTCTCTTTCGGCACCGACTGGGCGGCCGGGCCCTTCAATCCGGCCTACGGGCTGCTCATCGCCGCACTGCGTATGAACTACAAGGGCACGCGGGACTGGGCGCCGGGCGAGGCCCTGCCCGTCGAGGACAGCATCCGCATCTGGACCCTTGGTTCGGCCCGCAACCTGTTCATGGAGAAGGAGATCGGCTCGCTGGCGCCGGGCAAGTACGCCGACCTCGTCATCTTCAACACCGATCTGCGCAAGATGCCGACGTTGTGGTTCCTGCTGACCCACAAGGTGGACTTGGGCACGCTCGACGATTTCGTGGACATGACGATGGTGGGCGGCCGCAAGGTGTACGAGAAGGGCAAGCCCGACGCCTGAACCCCTTGCCTCCGTGCACCACGCGTGCGCCGCATGGCCCGCGGCCCGGCGAAGACGCCGCTTTGATCTTTCTGCGGAGCGCGCCCTTGCGCGTTCCTTCCGGACGTGCTATCCTTCTCCCAAGTCCGCCGCCTGAACCAAGGCGGAGTGGATCGCGCAGCCGTGTGCGATTGACAAAAGGCCCGACTGCTGCCGGGGTGGTTCGCCGGCCGGGCGTCGGGGGCCTTTTGTGGAAAGGAGGTGGTCCAGCGATGTGCCATAGACCCAGGAGGCCGCTGACTTAGAGCCGGCCGACGGGCTCGCTCGGTCAGCGGCCCCACGTATGACGGCCCGGTCCCCGCACGGGATCGGGCCGTTCTTCTTTGGGGATACAGGCCCGGCGCGAGACGTCTCCCCCGCGCCGCCGGCGAACCGCGCGCACAACGTCGCGCTGTCCTTGACTCCCGGCGCGATTCGATGATACCTTGACACGCGCCCGTTCGACGCAGCGTTTGCGTCGGGGCGCGCGTATCCTTACTCTGCCGAGGCCGCCGTGCAACGTCGCAGACTCCTCGACCGCGTGAAGAAGCTGGTCGTCAAGATCGGCACGGCCTCGTTGTCGAACGCGCAGGGGGGACTCGACGAGGAGCAGGTGTCGCGGTTGGCCGAGCAGGTGCTGGGGCTGCGCGGGCGCGGCATCATGACCGCCGTGGTCAGTTCGGGCGCCATCGGGGCGGGGATGAACGCCCTGGGGTTGAAGGAACGCCCGCGCGGCACGCCGGAGCTGCAAGCCTGCGCCGCCATCGGCCAGGGACGGCTGATCGCCCTCTACGAGAAGTGCTTCCGCAAGAGCGGCGCGCACGCGGCGCAGGTGCTGCTGACGCGCGACGACGTCCACGACCGCCGGCGCTACCTCAATGCGGTGAATTGTTTCACGACGCTGACGGCCTACGGCGCCGTGCCGATCATCAACGAGAATGACACCGTCTCCGTGGAGGAGATTGACCTCACCTTCGGCGACAACGACCGCCTGGCGGCGCTGGTGACGAGCCTGGCCGGGGCGGACATGCTGGTGCTGCTGACGGATGTGGAGGGGCTGTACGAAAACCCCGACGCCCCGCCGGAGGAACGGCGCGTGGTGCCGCTGATCTCGCGGGTGGACGAAACGGTGCGCCGGATGGTCAGCGGCCGGCGCTCGCGCGGCGGCACCGGCGGGATGAACAGCAAGCTCGAAGCCGCCGGGATCGCCGCGGCCAGCGGCGCGGCCACGATCATCGCCGGCGCGCGCACCCCCAATGTCCTCGCCCGCATCTTCGACGGCGAACCTCTCGGCACGCTGGTGCTGCCCACCCGCGACCGCCCCGAGAGCCGCAAGCGCTGGATGCGTTTCGGCTCACGCCCGGCCGGCACGCTCGTGGTGGACGCCGGCGCGCGCCTCGCCCTCTGCGAAGGGGGCAAGAGCCTCCTTCCCTCCGGCGTCCGGGACGCGCGCGGCCACTTCCAGGCCGGCGCACTCGTGTCCATCTGCGACGAACAGGACACGGAAATCGCGCGCGGCATTGTCAATTACTCCGCCGACGACGTCCGCCGCATCCGGGGGCTCAAGACCTCCGCCGTGCGCAAGCTCGTCGGGGCAGGGGCGACCGACGAAGTGGTGCATCGCGACCACCTGGTGCTGAACGACTGATGCCGCCCGACCTGCACGCCGTCCTCCCAACAGGAACCCTACGGTGAGCGACGCCTCCGACCGCGACCGCCGCAGGGCCTACCTCGGGCTGGCCACGGCCGCCTCCTGCGGCACGATCGCCTTCCATGCCCTCCTGAGCAACTTCCTGGCCCTTTTCGCCAACCAGATGCGGCTTTCCCCGGCGATGATCGGTCTGCTCTTCCTGTCGGTGCAGGCGCCGGCGGTGGTTCAGATTCTCGCCGCGCGCCACGTGGACCGCCACGGCGGGAAGAGCCTTGCCATGACGGCCTTCATCTGGAGCCCGTTGACGCTGCTGCCGCTGATCCTGTCGCCCCAGATCGGCCTGCGCTTCGGCCACACGGCGGCGGTGGCGGCCATCTTCGCCGGGGTCATGGCCTACGCCCTGTGGAACGCAAGCGTGGGCGCGGCCTGGATGCCGCTGATGCGCGCGAATCTGCCCCACGGGCAGATGACGGAAATGGTCGGCTCGATGAACCGCGCGGCCATGCTGAGCAGTCTCTGCGCCACGCTGGCCTTCAGCTTCTTTCTGGGCGAGTCCCCTGCCCTCTGGCGCTTCCAGGTCATCTTCGTCGTCGGCGCTCTCATCGCCGGCGCGCGCGGACTCTATTTCCGTCACGTGCGCGACGTGGAGACCCACCCCGACGCGCCGCGCGAGCCGCTGGGGGAGGGGCTGCGCGCCCTCTGGGCCAACGAGCCTTATCGCAAGTTGATCCTCTTCACCGCCATCGCCTACACCGCCGGAGGACTCGTCGGGCCTTTCCGCCCCCTCTTCATCACGGCTATGGGCTTCAGCGACCGCTTTGCCGCGATCGTCACGCTGCCCCTCGTCCTGGGCGTCTTCGGGCTGATGTCGCCGGTCTGGGGCGCCCTGGCGGACCGCTACGGCAGTCGCGGGGTGCACGTCATCGGCGGCGTCGGCGTGATGCTCGGCCACCTCGTGCTCGTGCTGCCCACGGGGAACTCCACGGCGAACGGCGCACTGATGGCGCTGTCCCTGTTCCTCGGGGCGGCCTTCTGGGGCGGTTTCGATTCCGGCAACGTCAAGCGCCTCTTCACCGTGGTCCCCCGCCGACGCCAGTCGCTGTACATGGCCCTCTACATGGTCGTCTCGAGCGGGTGCGTCGCCCTGGGCGCCTTCCTGGGCGGTCAGATCATCCGCTTTGTTCGCATCATCTACCGCGAGCCTGTCGCCGCGCAGGGGTTCGATCACTGCCTTGACTATCGCATCCTCTATCTCATGGCGGCGGCGTGGACGGTGCTGGCCATCGGCTACTCCCGCCGCATGCGCGACTTGCCCGAGATTTCCGCCTCGCGCCTGATGCTCTACATGCGCATCCGCACGCAGCGCGCCCTGACCAGCGGGTTCCCGGGGGACCTGCTGCGCTGGATCCTCCCCGAGGACGAAGAAGAGCGAAAGGACTGACCCCCGCTGCGCCCCCTTGAAATCCGCCGCACACGCTGACAGAATACGAGCCGGAGGCAAGGCAGGTTGGAGTGTGCCATGGACGGCGTGCGACTGGGAGAGGACGACCTGATTCGAACGTACGGCATCAGCCGGCGGCTGGCCGTGCGCGCGGGCGCCTTGCTGGCGCGCGGGATCGAGCTCAGCGCCACGCTTCTCGAGATCGCCGGACCCGGCTCGGCGGTCGAGAAGCTCCTCCTGCGGCCGGAGATGCTGACGACGCCGTTGGACGACGCCCTCCTGCGCCGCCTGGCCCGAGAGACGCGCGCCGAGGCCGATGGGCCCTTCGCCCTGATGCCGACGGAGCGAGGGCAGGTCCTCGCCCTCGAAGAGGAACGTCTGGCGGAGAAGGGCTGGCAACAGGCCGCACGCGCGTCGGAGGAGCAGCGCCTGCCCGCCTGCACCGGGGTCGCCTCCCCCGCCCGCTTCCTCGCGCCGGACGAGAGCCGCCGCCTCTTCACCCCCGACGAGGTCGCGCGCCTGAAGCTCGAAGCCCTGGCCGGGCGCGACGCCGATGCGCGCGTGTCGGCGCTGCGCAAGTTGATCTATGCCCCCCTTTCCGACCAGGAGCGCGGCGGCATCTGCCTGCGCGCGCTGCTCGACTCCGCCGGCCCCGTGCGCGCCGAGGCCATCCGCGCCATGGAGCAACTGGGCTTTCACCGCGACACCGCCGACGCCATGCAGGCCCTCTTCTCCGGCGACCCGCGCGCCCGCGAGGCGGGCCTGCGCCGCATCGGCGACCTGATCGGCGGCCTCCAGCCCGGCGAAAGGCGCATCGTACTGGCAGTCCTGGTCGAGGCCCTGCGCGAAAGCCGTCCGCGCGACGAGAGGGATCCGCTCCTGCGTCTCTGGCTGAATCTGGCGCCTACCCTGCGCCAGGAGACGGACGCCGCGCCCGAGGCCGCGCGCGTCTGCGTTCAGCATCTTCTGGCCGACCCCCGCCGGCTCGGTTCGCCGATGCGCGAACTCCTCGCCGCCCTGGCTGAAGGCACGCCGGGGCCCGTCATCCAGCGTCTGTGGGAGGAGATCGAAACCGTCTCCGATCCCCTGGCGCGACCGTTGCTCCTCGGCGTACTGATCGAAAGCGACCGCCGCCCGGAGAGCGCCCTGCCCCTGGCCCGGAAGACGGTGGAGGAACTTCTGCGGGAGGGGATTGACGAGGTGGAGCGGCAGAAGCTCGGCCACAACCTCGCCGCGCTGGGCGACACCGCCGCCGGGGCGCTGCTGGAGCGCTTCCACTCCGCCCCGCTGCCGGAAAAGGCCGCCCTCGTCGCCTTCCTCGACCTCCTCGCCATGGATGACCGCCTCCCCGCCGCCACGCGCCACGCCGTCGCGCGCCGCCTGCTGGACGCGCTGAAGACCGCCGACCGGCGTCTACGCCTTGCCGTGCTGAACACCCGCTGTCTGTGGCAGGCCCCGCTCGACGCGGGCCTGCGGCGCGACCTGGCCGCTGAACTGCTCCCCATGGTGCGCGCCCACGAACGCACCGACGTTGCCGACCAGGCCGCCGCCCTTCTGGAACGGCTGGGCGACGCGGCCGTGCCCGGCCTGAACGCCCTGATGCGCGAGCGCCCCACCCTGCCGCAGGCCGACCTGGCCGCGCGGATGCTCGGGCGCATCCTGGCGCGCCCGGAGATCGGCGACACGCTCCGCGAGACGACCGCCGCGGTCTTTGAGTTCGCCTTCGGGCGCGTGGCGTTGCCGTCGAATCTCCTCGGCGGCTACGCGGAAGCCCTTGGGCTGCTGGCGAGCCGCGAGGCCGTGCCCCAGGCGCGCGCGCAGGCCGCGCTCGACCTCGCCATCGAGCGATTCGGCAAGGTCCGTTATCATGGCGACATCGTGGCAGCCATCGGCGCGCTCGCCGCCGGTCCGCGTGTCACACCCGAACAACGCGTTCGCGCCGCCGAGCTTCTGGGCCGGATTCTCGACCGGCCCGGCGACCGCGAGGACGTTCGCCTGAAGGAAACCCTCACCGCCAAGGGCAAGGTCTATCACGTGACCGGGCGCGTGGACTTCGACACCGACACGCTGCCGGCCGCGGTGAACGCGCTGGCGGCGCTGGCGGTTTCGGAGCATCCCTCGGAGGCCCTGCGCGCGCAGGTTTCCGCCTTGCTGCTGCGCGTGTGGAAGGACGTGGCCGAGTGGAAGACGGTCTGGGGGCCGCGGTCGTCCGAGGCCCTGGCCCTGGCGCTGGGGCGCGTGGGCGCCTGCCCCGGAACCGACGACGCCGCGCGCGCGGAGATCATCGCCGCGCTGGCGCTCGCCGCCGACCGCCAGTCCGTTCTGCGCGCGCTGGCCGGCGTCTTCGCCGCCATCGGAAACGGTCCCCGCTCTTCGCGCGCCGCCGTCGTCGCCGGCCTCAAAGTTCTCGAGGAATGGATCGAGCCGCAGCTTCCCCCCGAACCGCTGCAATGGGTGCTGACGGCAGCGACCGCCGCCGTGGCGGCGCAGCCCGCCCCCCCCCGCGCCGGGGAGGCCCGCACCCTGCGGAAGCGCACCGTGGACCTGCTCTATGACGCCCTCCGCGCCGGGCACCCCTGGTGCCGCCCGCTCCTCCAGTCGCTGGCCGATTCCCCCGCCTGTTCGCGCCCCCTGCGCAAGGAGATCGCCGAACGTCTCGCGCAAACGGCGCCCCTGCCGGCCCCCAGAGTCGGCGCGCGCCCTCATTGACTCCACCGCGCCCAGCGACTATACTCCGCATAGAGGCGCGCGGCGGCCTTCCCGTCGCCCCGCACTACGGAGGTGAAATGCGTCCATGAGCCCCACGTGGCTGGTCATTCTCTTCGTTCTCACCCTCGCCGCCCTGGTCATCTCTATCTACACCGGCGTGCGCGTCTTCATGCTCCTGGGCGCCATCCGCAAGGAAAGCCGCCGCAGCTTCGAGGTCGCCTCCGAGGTCCACAGCGCCTGGGAGAGCTTCTCCGCCCGCGAGAGCGAGGAGCGCCAGCGCCTCGGCGAGCGCGTGGACCGCTTCGAGAACGCCGTCAGCGACCGCGTCGAACGCTGCGAAAAGGTCGCCACCAACACCCGCGAGCGCCTGATCAAACTCGAGCAGTACCTCAAGGAGTTCTTCGAGGTCGAGCTGAAATCCGTCTTCGACTCCTTCGACAAGACCGTGTCCTCGATCCTCGAAGAGATGAAAGCCGAACTCCTGCGCGGCATAGACCGCATCGAGGACATCCAGGCCTTTGTGGACAGCAAGAGTTTCGCGCAGGACCGTATTCTCGACGGCGAGGGAAGCGTCTATCGGCTGCTGGCGGACACCGGCGCCCCGAGCGGTGAAGGCCGCGCACGCCCCCCCGTCCCGGCCTCTGGAGATGACGCCCCGCCGCCCGACCGCCCCGCGAAGCCCCCCTATCGTCTGGAACCCGACGACACCGATTGACCTGCGCCCCCTTTCTCCGGAGTGGCCCCGCCATGTTGCGCCGCTTTGCCGCCGGACTCCTGCTGCCGACCCTGCTTGTCGCGCTCTCCGCCTGCACCGCTCCCGTCGCGATGGAAGACGCTGCGCCGCGGATGATGGACATTGCGCAGACCCCCGGCCTGCCCCGTCACGACGCCCTGCAACCGGACGCCGCCCCACGACCTATCGTGAACTATCCGGGCGCGGACGCCGCCCGCGAAGAGGCGCGCGACGCCGCCACAGCGGGAATGCCCCCCGGCCGGCTGGCCGGCGGGTCCAGGGAAGGACTGACCCTCCGCCCCGCAGAAGAAGTCCAGGGCCGAACCCCCCTGCCGCCTCCGCCGCCCGCCGAGGAACCGGCCAAGCCGGTCCTGACCAGCCCCGCCCTGCGCGACCTGAAATAACCCCCTGGGGAGACCCGCCTGTGGAGGAAATGCTCGAAGCCGCCGGCGCACTCGGGCGCCTCATCGCCGCGCACGACAGCTACCGCCGGCTGCGCGCTGCAGAAAGCTGCGTGGCCGCACAGCCCGACCTCCGCAAGCTCCTCGAAGACTTCGAGACGCAGCGCCGCAAGATCGCCGACCTGGAACGGCAGACCCGCCCCGTCGAGGTTGAGGACAAGCGCGAGCTTCAGCGCCTGGCCGACGCCGTTCACGCCAGCGCCGACCTGCAGGAACTCCTCCGCGCGCAGGCGGACTACCTCGGCGTGATGAACCGCGTCAACCGCGCCATCCGCCAGGAACTCGATGCCGCCGCGCCCCCGCCGTCCGATCCGCAGTGACCGGCGCTACCGGCTTGCCCAGTCCATCCCCCGCAGCGTGATCTCCAGCGCCTCCGCTTTGGCAAAGTCTTTGTACGTATGGCCGAAGGAGGCGTAGAAGACCCGCCCCTTGCCCCAGCCGCGCGTCCACACCACCGGCATGACGCACTCCGGCGAGAAACGCGTCGTCGCCAGCACGTTGTTCGAGGGGTCCACGTGCATGTAGTACTGCTCCGTCTGCTCCAGGGTGAAATCGCCGATTCCCCGGGTGATCGGGTGATCGCGGTTCACGATGTGCACCTCGTAGTTCGTCAACCCGCCGGGATGGGCCACCCACTGCCCTCCCGTCATCCACTGGTAGTTCGTGTTGTTGCGGAAGGAATCGCACATGCCGCCGTGCCACCCGGCGATGCCTACGCCGGCGGAGATGGCGTCCAGCAGACCCTTCTCCTGCTCGCGCGTGATCTGCCCCATCGTCCACATCGGCACCACCAGACTCAGCGCCGACATCTTGACCGCGTCCGTGTAGGAATCCAGGGTGTTCGACACCTCGACCTCGTATCCGCGTTCGCGGAGCTTCGCCTCGAAGAGATCCGCGCACTCTTTGGGCGTATGGCCGGCCCAGCCGCCCCAGACGATCAATGCTTTCTTTGCCACGGTCTTTCCTTTCCTGATGAGAACGGGCACAGTATAGCGACCGACCCTCCGGCGCGCCAATGTGCCGCGCAGACGCCACACGTCGGCGCCCGCAGGACAGCCTGTCCACAAGACACGTGCGGTTCGCGAGGAGTCGGGCTAAGCCGGGCCGTCCCAGTGCGCCGTTCCGATCGCGAAATACTTGTTCACAAAGGGGGGCTTCCGCCGCGCGGCGTACCAGATGCGCCATCGCCCGCCGGCGTCGCGCAGGACCGTGTGGCTGGTGGTGAAGTGCGACTCCCACGGGCGCGAGGGGTCCGGCCCAAAGACGGGATTGGAGGGCGACTTCGTCCAGGCACAGCCGTCGCGGCTGACCGCCAGCCCCAGCGAGGTCTTCATCTCCCGCTCCCCGGAACGATAGCTCCCGTACCACATCAAGTACAGGCCATCGGCCTTGACCACCGCGGGGTAGAAGAGACGTCCGCGCTCCCAGCTCTGGTCGAGGACCAGCGCCGGGCGGTCGGCGACCGTCCAGCGTCGCCCGTCGGGGCTTTCCGCCTGCCGGATCGCCCACGGGTCCTCGCGCACGTCGGCGAACCACAGGCGGAAGGTTCCCCCCTCCTGGATAACGGTCGGCGCGTAAACGCCCTCGAGAAGCGCCGGCGAAGGCGGATCCCAGGCCGTCCCGTCGTCGCTGCCGGTCTCGTGAAGGGTGTGGCGCGCGCTCCCGGAGGGGAAGTCGCAACAGGAAATCCACATCCGCAGACGTCCGCCCTCACGACGCAGCGAGCCGTCGGCGTTGCGCAGCAGCGCCGGCGTCAGGACGGAACGCCGCCCGTCGGCAAAGGAAAGCACCGGTTCCGCGCGCCGCGAAAAGCGTACCCCGTCGCGCGCGGTGGCCAGCCCCATGGAATAGACGCGCTCCGCCACCGTTCCCCGCGAACCGACGTACCACATGCGATAGAGCCCGTCCTCGAAGGCCACGCAGGGAGAGAGGATATGGCCATCGTCAAAGGCGCCGGTCGGTCCCAACCCCAGCGCGGGACCGTCGCCGTCGCGCACCCAGTCCTGGCGACCCATCCAGAGATTCCATATGTCCGTCATCCGCACCTCCTTAGCCCGGTGACTACTCCTCGCGGAGCCCTCGCGTCTCCTTCGCCGCCGGCGGCGGCAACGGCCCATAGGCCCGCACCACGCGCCCGTCGTTCAGGTGCTTCCGGACTCCGGGGCGGAATCCGATATCGTTTCCGAAGACCAGCAACGCCTCGAAGACCGCCAGCCCCACGTCCAGCACCTGGTCGAAGGTCAGCAGGTGCTCCGCAATGCTGCTGGGGAACTCGACGAGCAAGGGAAGCGCCCCGCACTGGTGATAGATGGCATCGAGTTGCGTAAAGGCCCGGGTCCCGGCGCCGGGACGGTTGGCATGAGGATAGACAAAGAGCGGCAACCGGCGGCGACGCACTTCGCCGGCCACCGCCCCGCCGATCCGCGCGCAGAGCGTCTGCAACTCGACCGGGATGTACGAGGGCGCCTCCGAAATCAGCGTCCCCTGGTCCGTGTGGGCGGCCACCACGGCATCCGGCATCTCCCGCAGATAGAAGCTCAGGAGGGCGTCGGTCTCGGGCGCCCGGCCCGCGTCGAGGAATCGGTCATGCTGAAGATTGACGCCGGCGTCGTTGAAGTACGACCCGAGCACCCGTCCCCTGGGCATCGGGAAGGAGTTCTTCGTCTCCAGCCACGCCGGGGTCGTTCCGTCCTCCCGGAGCCCAAAGGTCACACGATGCCCCTGGGTCTCGGAGGCCGTCAACAGGTGCTTGGCCGGCTCCCAACGCGCGCGACCGTCCGGGTTCGCGTGCGGGATCACGATGACCCGCATCTTCCGGGCTTCCTCCAGCAATCGGTCGTGACGCCGTCCGCGCAGGTCCGTGCCGTGAACCAGCAGGTTCAGCAGGTTCATGGCCGCCACCGTTCCGGCGATCTCGCTCCCGTGAATGTTGCCCTGCAGGACCAGGACGGGCCGCTCGCGCGGGCTCTCGCCGAAGAAGGAAGGCGGGTAGAACGTGTCGGGGTTCCAGGCCTTGCTCCCCCACCCGCCGAAGGAGGAGGACATGCTCGTGCTCGATCGCCGCAGCGCCTCGCGCCGCCCGAAGCTCGCCGCCAGGATCGGACGCCCCCCGGCCGACCGGCCGATCTCCTCCACCTCAACGCCGGGCAGGCCCGTCACGAATTCATGGCACTCCGCCAGCCCGCTCTTCCAGAAGGGCGGCGCTTCGAAACAGGAGGGCGGCAGGCCCTCCGTGAGCATTCCGGCTTCCATCGCTCTCTCCTCCTCGAAACGCGTTGCCGCGCCTTGAAACCTATGCGCGCCACAGATCGAGCAGCCGCAGGCCGTCGCGCGCCAGCGCCCCGGCGTACAGCAGCAGCAGCGCGCCGAGTCCCTTCATGATGACGCCGTAGATGCGCCCGGTAATGAAGTGGCGCGTACGCCCGACCAGCACCGCCATGGCGCACTTGCCGCCGACCAGCATGACGTAGAAGGCCGCGACAAAGAGCGCCGCCGCCGCAGCGCTGCGCTGCCACGCCCCCACCGTCGTCGGCGCCCCGACTGTCATCCAGAACAGGTATGGGTTCGGACTGAGGAAGTTCACCAGCGTTCCCTTCCACACCGACCGTGGCGCCGACGCGGCGGCTTCCGTCTCCGGCGGCTGCGCGCAGAAACTCTTCCACGCCAGGAAGACCACGAAACACGCCCCGATCAGCGATACCGCCCCCAGCGCCCGCCCCGACTCGGCCAGCCGCGACAGGACCAGCAGCGAAACGGCCACGATCGGCACATCGGTGATCAGCGGCGCCAGGGCCACCTTCAGCCCCTCGCGCGTGCCGTGCTGCAACGTCTGCGTGATGACCAGGGTACTCAGCGGACCGGGCGAGAAGCCCGACGACGACCCCAGCACCACTCCGGCGATCAGACTCTTGAGCATTCCCGTCCTCTCATCTCGATAGATGCCGCGCAGCGTTGCCGCCGGCGTCACGCACAGTTTCCCTCATCGCCCCTCCCGGCGCAAGGCCGCCCGCCGCCGCGACCGCCCCGGCAGAGGCCCCGGCACCGGCGGAATTGCGCGTGCGGAAGGGCGGGCAAGCGGAGTATAATGGCCGCGTCACGGCGGACCCGCCCGGCCTGCCGGCGGTCGTTGACGTCTGCGGCGGCAGACTTGCGGGCGGGTGAGCGACGGGGCCGGCGGCGGCCTGGCCGATCGCGACGCCTTCCGGGACGAGGCGCGGTTGCTCCGGCGGCGGATATGCTCCCGCGCTGCGCCGAAGGGAATGGGAGAACGCGAGATGGCGGATACGACCCAGGCGGCGAGGCCTCGCCCCAACATCGTCTTCGCGTTCGGGGACGATTGGGGGCGGTACGCGAGCGCCTATGCCGCCCTCGAGGGTGCGAACTCGGTCAATGCGCTGATCCGGACGCCCAATGTGGACCGCGTGGCGCGCGAGGGCGTCCTCTTCTCGAACGCCTTCGTCACGGCGCCGTCATGCACGCCGTGCCGCAGTTCGATCCTGGCCGGGCGCTACTTCTGGCAGACCGGGCTGGGGGCCATTCTCCTGGGCGCGGTGTGGGATTCCTCCATTCCGACGTACCCGCTCATTCTCGAGGCGAACGGGTACCACATCGGCCACACGTACAAGGTCTGGTCGCCCGGCACGCCGCGCGACGAACCGTACGGCGGCGCGCGCACCCGCTATGCCCCGGCGGGCACGAGGTTCTGCAAGTTCTCGAGCAACGCCACGCTCGATGCGCCGCAACTTGGGGTCGAGGGGGCAAAGCAACGGCTCTATGCCGAGGTGCGCGACAACTTCGACGCCTTCCTTCAGGCACGGCCTGCGGGCGCTCCGTTCTGCTACTGGTGGGGGCCGATGAACACGCACCGGCGATGGGAGCGCGGTTCCGGCAAGGCGCTGTGGGGGCTGGAACCGAACGACCTCCAGGGGCGCATGCCGTCCTTCCTGCCCGACGTGCACGAGGTGCGGGAGGATTTCTGCGACTACCTGGGCGAGTGCCAGGCCTTCGACGCCGGCCTCGGCGTGCTCTTGCAGCGGCTTCAGGAGATCGGAGAACTCGACAACACCCTGGTCGTTGTCAGCGGCGATCACGGCATTCCGGGCCTGCCGAGGGGCAAGTGCAATCTGTATGACATCGGCTGTGCCGTGGCGTTGACGGCGCGCTGGCCGGGACACATTGCGCCCGGGCGTGTGGTTGACGACTTCGTGAACCTCATGGACCTGGGGCCCACCTTCCTTCAAGCGGCAGGCGTGACGCCCCCGGCGTGCATGGGCGCGCGCGGGTTGCTCGGGGTGCTCGAATCTCCCGCCGGCGGACAGGTGGACCCGGAGCGGACCTATGTGGTGACCGGGCGCGAGCGGCACGTCGCCGGCGCGCGCGAAGGCAATCTCCCCTATCCGCAGCGCGCCATTCGCACGCGGGATTTCCTCTACATCCGCAATTTCGAGCCGGACCGCTGGCCCATGGGCGACCCGAAGGGGCTGGACGATCCCGCCTGCGTCCCGCCCTCCTACGACGCCCTCAGCCGGAACACCTTCACGGCCTATCCGGACATGGACGCCAGCCCCACCAAGGCGTGGATGATCCACCACCGCAACGACGAGCCGATCCGCCCCCTCTACCGGATCGGCTTCGGGAAGCGTCCGGCGGAGGAACTCTACGACGTGCGCAAGGACCCCGACCACATGAACAATGTCGCAGAGTCCCCCGCCTATCGGGACACCGCGCGGCGATTGGCGCGTCAGCTCTTCGACGTCTTGAGGGCACACGGCGACCCGCGCGTGACGGAGGTCGAGTGCCGCTTTGAACGGCCGCCCTTCACCGATCCGGTGACGCCGCCGCAGTCCTGAGCGCGGCGTCCACCCGCGGAGTCGCCGTCCGTCGGACGTGTGCGTCTGCGGCGGAATGATCGCTGAAGGATCGCCGGTGTTTCGAGGAACATCTCTGTCATGACGTCATCCATGACGCCGCGCGAGCGTGTGCTCTGCGCGCTCGCCGGCGGAACGCCGGACGGAGTGCCCTTCGTCGAGCAGTTCGTGGGGGGAACCATCGCGCAGCAGTTGCTGGGGCTGCCGCTTACGGCGTCGGTCGAGCCGGGGCGGCTGGCGGAAGCGATGGGCAGCGACGCGGTGAAGTTCAGCCGCTATCCTCCCCTCTTCTATCAGCGCGTTCCGCTGCCCGAGGGCGGCGAAGGAATCGGACCCGGCCGGATTCGCGCGCGCGACGATCTGGCCCTGCTCCGACTGCCCGAGGACGAGGACTGGATCGCCCGCGCGCGGGACTTCCTCCGCACGCAGCGCGGCGACCGCGCCGCCTTCGGCGGGACGCGGCTGGGGCTTTCGGCCGCGTTGATCTCGATGGGGCTGGACAACTTCTCCATCGCCCTGCACGAGGATCCCGGCCTGGTCGGGGAGGTGCTCGACCGCTACGCGCGCTTCGCCCGGCGCACGGTCGAGCTCTTCTGCGAACTGGGCTTCGACGGCGTCTGGGTCTTTGACGATTTCGCCTTCAAGACCGGGCCGATGTTCAGCCCGCACGTGCTGCGCGACTTCGTTCTGCCCCGGCTCCGGCCGGCGACCGAGCGCATAGCCGTGCCCTGGATCTTCCACTCCGACGGCAACCTCTTCCCCGTGCTCGACGACCTGTTGACGCTGGGCATGAGCGGAATCCACCCGATCGAACCGGAGGCCATGGACCTGGCCGAGGCCAAGCGCGCGCTGAAGGGGCGGGCGTGCGTTATCGGCAACATCAGCGTCAACCTGTTGGCCTCCGGCACGCCCGACCAGATCGCCCGGGCGGTCGAAGAGGCCTGGCGCATCGGCGCCCCCGGCGGCGGCTACATGCTCTCGACGGGCAACTGCATCCCCCACTACGCCAGGATCGAGAATGTCCGCGCGCTGCTGGACGCCGTCGCCCGGCTCAGGAGAAGGTGATATGGGAGAGTTCCGCTACAGCGGCCTGTGGCAGTGGAACCCGGTCTCGTGCGTTACGCCGCGCGGGTACGACGAAAGATGGATGATGACGCACAGCGACGGGTTCTTCGACCGCGCGCTGATGGGGCGCTACTTCGACGCGATGCGCCAAGCCGGGCTGAATACCTGGATCCTGGCCAATACGCATCCCTTCCCGTTCATGGTGAACCTGAGGGCCTTTCCCGAGGCGGTCGTGCTCGCGCCGGCGGAGTTGCAGCGCTACCAGGCGCACTATCACTGGCTCTTTGAAACCGCCCGCGCCCGGGGGATTCAGCCCTTCGTACTCTTTCACACCTGCTATGTGCCCGACAGTTTCGGACGGAAGCACGGGATACGTCCCGGCCATTCCTTTCAGCCGCCGCCCCTGGCGGCGGACTACACGCGCCATTGCGTGCGCCAGTTGTGCGACACCTACCCGGAGCTGGCCGGCATCAACGCCGAAGCCAGCGAGAACGTGGCGCTGGAACGGCGCTCCATCTTCGCGCGCGAGGCCATTGTGGCGGGCATTCACCAGAGCGCCCGACGCCCCGTCCTGTTCTTCCGCGGCTGGACCAGCGATCCCGCCGGAATGAAAGAGAACGTGCAGGACGTCTATGAGGGGGAATGCTTCTTCACCGTCAAGTACACGTGGGAGTTCCTCGTCCATCGCAAGCCCGACCCGGAGTTCCTGCGCTGGGTCAAGGTCTGCGGGGCGGAGCGCGTCCTGGGGGAGTTCTGGATCAGCAACTACCAGCCCTTCGGCTGCCACGACCTGGCGTTGGCGCGGGGAATCCGAGAGGAACTCAACTCCCTGGGGTGTCCGGGCTTCACCTCGCACCCCATGGACCTGTATGGCGCGCCCTTCGTGCAGGGGCGCGACCGCCACGTGTTGCAGATTGAACGCGACCTGGACTGGTACGCGACCCTGTCGGGCCGATGGTCGGAAGGCGACCGCGAGCGTGCGGCATGGTTCGGGCTGCCCGCACTCGGGCTGAGCGGCCCCGCCCGCTGCGCGTGCGCGCCCTCGGCGCGGATCAGCTGCTTCCTGACCGGCAACAAGCAGAACTTTCTGCAACCGCAATGGCTGGCGGCCGTGGGCGGTTCACCGGAACGCCGGGCCGGGGTACATGCGCTCGCCTGCTGGCGGCGGCTGCCCCAGGCCACCGACGCCTCGTACGGGCGTTGGATGCCGCAGATCGAGGGGCGGGCGATGCGCTTTCCCGGAGAGCCCGGAGCGGGATTCCGCCTGGAGGAGCTGATCGAGGAACTGGACCGGCTCGATGCGCAGTGGGCGGACCCGCCGCCTGGAGCGCCGGTCCATGCCGAGGCCTACGCGGCCTGGCGTCTCGACGTGCTGGCGCTCCGATGCATGGCGCGGGCCTGGATAGAACACGCCCGCGGCATTCTGGCCCAGTTTGCCGAACGCCGCGCTGAAGCGGCCGCCGCCTTTCAGCGCGGCCTTGAACAGGTGCGGAAGATGCCGGAGTTGCTCGGTTTCGACGGCCCCTATCGCCTGCTCGTCGGCCGGCACACGCTGATCGTGCGATGGAGCGACCTGCGCCGCGCCCTCGAAGAAGAACTGCGCGATGCCGCCTCGGGGCGCGCCGCCGAATCCTACCCCTTCGGCACGGCAGAGCATTACGATCAATACGGGCGCGATTTCGCCGAACGGGGGAAGTGACGCACTCGCCGCGTCGAGCGCGCGACAGGCGGCGCAGAGCCGTTGCCGTGATGGCGTGGCGGACGCGGCGAGACTTCGCGGGGACAGAGCCTATCGCGGCGTGAAGGGCGTGTCGCCGACCTGGCGTTGGAGGCGGTCGAGTTCGGCCTTCAGTTCGCGCACGACGCCGGCATAGGCGGGGTCGTCATAGACATTGCGCAGCTCGCAGGGGTCCTTTTCAAGGTCGAAGAGCTCCCACTCCGGCGGGCGGGGGCGGTCGGTGGCGCCGGGCTGGCCGCAGGCGTCGTTGTAGTAGTAGATGAGCTTGTGGCGCAGGGTGCGCACGCCGTAGTGGGCATAGACGTTGTGCGACGTGTCCCGGTGCATCCAGTAGCGGTAGTACATGGACTGCTGCCAGCCGGCGGGCCGTTCGCCGCGCAGGAGGGGGCGGAAGCTTTCTCCCTGGAAGGCGGCGGGTTTCGGCAGGCCGGCGAGGTCCAGGAAGAGGGGGGCAAAGTCCACGTTCAGGACCATGTCGCGGCAGACGCTGCCGGGGCGAACCTCGCGCGGGTAGCGGAGGATGAAGGGCATCCGGAGGGATTCCTCATACATGAAGCGCTTGTCGAACCAGCCGTGGTCGCCGAGGAAGAATCCCTGGTCGGAGGTGTAGATGACGAGGGTGTCCTGCGCGAGGCCCTCGGCGTCGAGGTAGTCGAGGAGACGGCCCACGTTGTCGTCAATCGAGGCGACGCAGCGCAGGTAGTCCTTGATGTAGCGCTGGTATTTCCAGCGCTTCTCGGCGGCGGGGGAAAGGCCCGGCGGCAGGGGCAGCTTGAGGTCCTGAGGGGTCAGGTCGCGGTCAATGCGCATCTGAGCCTCGCGGGCGGCCTCGGAGCGCGTCGCGTAATCGTCGTCGAAGGTCGGGGGTTCGGGGATGTCGGTGTCTTCGTAGAGGGCGGCGTGGCGGGCGTCGGGCTCCCAGCGTCGGTGGGGCGCCTTGTGGTGGCAGAGCAGGCAGAAGGGGCGCGAGGGGTCGCGCGCGCGCAGCCAGTCCAGCGACATGTCGGTGATGAGGTCCGTGGCGTATCCGGGCCAGCGGCGGCGGCCTTGGGCGTCAATCATCTCGGGGTCGTGGTAGTTGCCCTGGCCGGGCAGGACGCGCCAGAAGTCGAACCCGGCGGGGTCGTTGGCGGGGCCGTGGCCCAGGTGCCACTTGCCGACGACGGCGGTCTGCCAGCCGGCGGCCTGGAGGAGTTTGGGGAAGGTGAGGAGGCGGTTGTCGAGCGCGCTGCTGAGCGTGGTGCAGCCGTTGACGTGGTTGTACGTGCCGGTCAGTATCGTGGCGCGGCTGGGGGTGCAGATGGAGTTGGTGCAGAAGCAGTTGTCGAAACGCATCCCGCCCTCGGCGATGCGGTCGAGATGCGGGGTGCGGTTGATGCGGCTGCCGTAGCAGCTCATGGCGTGCGCGGCGTGGTCGTCGGACATGATGAAGAGGATGTTCATGTTCTCTCCGTGGGGGTCAGGGGGACGAAGGGACGGGCCTTGGCCTTCTCGCGGGCCATGTATTGGCCGCCGTCCCACCAGGGTTCGGCCAGCTCGCGGCGGACGGCGTCGAGGCGGGCGGCGGTGTCGCGGCGGATGACGGGGCTGGCTTCGAGGGCCTCGTATACGGCTTGGCGTTGGAGATTGTAGCGTTCGAGACGGCGCTCGAAGTCGTCGAGATCGAGGAGGCGGTCCAGCTCGGCGCGCAGGTCGCGGCGGACGGGCTCGAACTCGAGTTGCGCGCCGAGATCACGGCGCTCGGCGGGGTCGGCGCGCAGGTCGTAGAGCTCGCACGGCTCGCTCCGATAGCGGCAGTACTTCCAGCGATCCTTCAGGACCATGTACGCCGAGCCTGCGGAGCGATAGCCGTGATACTCGCTGAAGAGAAGTCCATCCTCGCCGCGCGGGGCCGGTTCGCCGCGCAGGGCGGGGGCGAAGCTGAGGCCGTCCACGGGGAAGGGAACGGGCCGCCCCGCGAGCGCGGCCAGGGTGGGGAGGACGTCAATCAAGGACACGCGTCCGGACACGACAGCGGGCGGCGCGCCCGGTGCGCGGACGAGCAACGGCACGCGCTGCGCCTCCTGGTAGAAGTTCATCTTGCCCCACAGTCCGTGCTCGCCGAAGTTCTCGCCGTGATCGGCGGTGAAGAGCAGGACGGTGTCGCGTTCGAGGCCCGAGTCGCGCAGCGCTTCCAGAATGCGGCCAACCTGGCGGTCCATGTATTCGCAGCGGGCCAGGTGGAGCGCGCGTTCGCGGCGGTGATGGGCGGGGTCGAAGATTTCGCGCCCGGCGCCGGCGATCTGGAGGAGACGCCGGACGTGCTCGGGCAGCGCCTCGTAGTCGGCGGGGGTGAAATCGGGAAGGGGCAACTCGCGGCGCAGGTAGTCGGCATACAGCGGCGCAAAGGCGGGGTGGCCGTCGCTTCCGGGGTGCGGGGCCAGGAAGCCCACGGTCAGCAGGAAGGGGCGGCGGTCGGGGTCGCGCGGACGGGCGCGGAGGAACTCACACGCGCGCCGGGCAACGTACTCGTCATGCCGGTGCAGGGGGGAATCGGTCGCCGGGTAGTCGAGCGGCACGGGCCGCGCCGGCGGCAGGGGGCGGAGCGGAACAAGCGGCGCCGGGAAGTCGGCCGGCGTGCCGAGCACCGGCTCGATGATCTCCGAGGACAGGCGCGACTCGAAGCCGTGGAGCGTGTCGAGGCCGTGGATGTGCATGCGTCCGCACAGAAGCGTGCGATAGCCGGCGGACGTGAGCAGGTGGCCGAAGGTGGGCAGCCAGGGGGGGATGGTGGAGCCGTTGTCGTACGCCCCGGTGTTATGAACGTGACAGCCGGAGAGGAACGCGAAACGCGAAGGCCCGCAGACGGGGGCGGGGCAGTGGGCCTGATCGAAGCGAACGGATTCGGCGGCCAGGCGTTCGAGGGCCGGGGCGCGCAGCGGAGTCGGCCCATAGCCGGGGCACAGATTCGCGCCGAAGTGCTCGACCATGATGACGACGAAGTTCGGCGACGCGCTCATGCGAAGAGCCGCCCTCCGGCGAACTTGCGGAACGGGCCAATGCGCACAGCGCGCATTATAGCCTCCGCGCGAATGGGCGGCCAGTCTCCAAGCGCGGGGCGCTCTGTGCTGGACACGCCACGGCGCACGGGGTAGAGTATGGGCGCAATCAAGGGAGGCTGCAACCATGAACTGGAAGCCTGCGGTGGCGCACGCGGCGATCGCGCTGTCCTTCGGGGCTTTGGCCGTGGCGACAAAGCAGTACGCCATGATGGATGAGCTGTGCAATCTCAGCGTGTCCTATCTCTGCACGCTCTTCGGGATTGCGCTGCTGCTGGTCGGGGCGCACTGCGCGCTTTTCGGCTGTTCCGTGCGCGCCCTGCCGCTCAGGCCGAACCTGGTCCTCTTCGTACTCGTCGCTCTCGCGCTCAACTGCACTATCGTCTGGGACGGGGCGTTCCGCGAGCGGACCTGGGCCGACATCCTGTTCAACATGGCGAACACCAGCGAACTGACGCTCTTCTACGCGGCCTTCCTCTTCGTGCCGCGTTTCGGGGCGCTCCCCCCCGCTTCGGAACCGGGCGCCGCCTGAGGGCGCTCTGCCGACACCCGCTTCGCCGTTCCCCGCACGCCCTACGGCTTGACCGGCGCGGGATTCTTCAACGCCAGCTTGTCCGGGGCGGGCTGGAACCACCGGTCGGGACTGATGGAGAAGATGATCGGCGTCCGGACGTACAGCGTCGCGCGGTCGCCCGCCGTCAGCCAGGCCCCCTCCGGCGGGACATCCGCCTTGAGCAACGGCAGGGTGCGTCCGGTGGGCTTGCCGGCCTTGTCGAGTTCGGGGGTGAAGGCCGACTCGGCGATCTGCTCGCCGTTGAGGCGCGACAGGGCGAAGCGGTTGAAGTCGTGCGCCGGCCCGGTACACTCGAAACTCCGCGCCCCGCCCTCGGGAACTCGGAAGAAGAAGGAGGCGCTCTCTGACTGCGACCAGGTCAGCGTTTGATAGACCTCGCCCGGCAGGCGCGTGAAGGGCAGGAACGGGGCGCTGCCGTGTCCGGGCTGGCGGATGAAGAAGACATACTCCCCGGTCTTGCCGTCCTTGGGCACGGTGATGACAAAGGGGCACTGATGGCCGCCGGGGACCTGCGCCGTCACCACGGGCTGATTGTCGGGGCCGAAGACCGTCAGCGGAAAACCGCCGGGCTGGATGACGCCGTAGAGGGTGATCTCGAAGGCCTGGTCCTTATCCTCGCGGACAATGCAGCGCAGCCCCTGGCGGTCGTTCTTGCCCTGGTGCGGCGCGCGGGTCAAACGGTCGAGATCGTCCATGGCCAACGTGCTCCGGGCGTTCGCCAGCGCGTAGAGGACGCGCGGCAGGAAGTTGACGCGGTCGGGGACCTCGCAGAAGGCCTCCGCGCGGGGTTTCTGTTCGCGGAAGGCGCGCGCCGCCGGGCCGCCGCGGCGGACGGCCAGGTACGCGGCGAAGGTCATGTCGCGCCGTTCGGGCTTAAGGGCCAGCGCCAGGGCGTAGTTTTCGTGGGGGGAGTGGGTGAACCAGGCGCGCTTGGGGTCCTTGAACTGCTCCTGCGGTCCCATGCGTTCCTCCACCGCCTCGATGATCTGGCGGCGCGCTTGCTCGCTGCCGTAGTGCAGGATGACGTTGTGCTGCGGCATCCCCCAGGGGCGGATAAAGGTGTTCAGGAAGTGGTCCAGCCGCTGCGGCACATAGCCCAGGACGGCGGGATGGTGGGTGAACTGGTACAGGTCGAGCAGTTCCCCGAGGGCGTTGTTCTTCTCGCGGGCGGTGTTGATGCCCTCCGGCGGGTTGGCGGAGCGCTCGGCGCCGGCGAACTCCGGGTTGAGGCGGTCGGAAACGAGCGTCTTCTGCCACTCCTCGACCAGGACCTCGCGCAGGCGCAGGTCGCCGGTAAGGTAATGGGCGAGGATAACGCCGTTGTAGCAGGTGGGGTGTCCCAGGACGCAGTGGTCGCCGCCCCAGAGGTTGAAGCCGTTGGTGTGCTTGACGGCGCCCGGCAGACGCGCCTGGCCGTTGTAGTACTCGCGGTGTGTGTACGCGGGGTCGTTGTAGTGGACGATCTGAAGGTCGGTGAGGATGCGGATGTTGGCGGCGCCCTGGGTGAGATAGAAGGGGTCTCCGGAACGGGCATAAAGCATCCAGGGCATGTAGGCTTCGTAGTGGTGGGTGGCGTTATAGAGGCGGTAGAGGTCCCACTTCCCGTTGCCCAGGTAGGTGTTGTGGTGCCAGGGCCGATAGAGCCACATGCCGTATTCGCCGGTGGCGTCCTGCGTCTCCCAGTAGCCGCGCGTCCAGTCCACGATCTCCTGCTCCACCCGGGCGAAACGCTCGGGGTCATAGGGGTGCAGGATTCCGGCGGCGCGGGTACTGCACGTCCAGGCGGGGTCGGCCAGAACGTGCGGCGCGGACTGGAAAGCCTCGGCGACGGCGCGCGCCCCCTCCGGTGCGGCGGCGAAATGGATGAGGCAGTCGCTGGTGATGGCCGTGCCCATGGCGCTGGAGAAGACGCCGCCCATGGCCGTGCCGCCGGGCTTATAGATGCCGGTGCTCGGGTTGTCGGCGATGGCCGCCGTGGCGTAGTAGTAGTCCATCGGCTGCGCCAGGTTCAGTTCGCGCCCCTGGTGACAGAACCAGAGCTTGTGAATCTCCTCGTGCTTGATCGGGTTGATCTCCGGGTGCGTTCGCCCGTGCGCCGGCCAGAGGTGAAAACGCACGGCATCGGGCAGGACCTCCATCTCCTTGGGAAAGCGTTGCCACGTCTCGCGGTGGCCGACCGCCAGCACGCCGTTCTTCGTCCGCGCCGCCACCCAGCCGGCGCTGTGCTTGCCGCGCGCCAGGGACGCGCCCGCGCCGTCCTCGACAGCGAACGCATGGGGCAGGTGCTGGATCAAATACACGCCCGACGCGGGAACCGCCTGCGTCAGGGGCGCGGCGCCCTCGACGCCGAACTCCGCCTGCGTCGCGCCCTCGAGCGGCAGGGAGAAGCCCACGTCGCGCAGCCGCACGGTGAAGGGGTCGAAGGTCAGCACCCAGGTGTTCAGCAGCCGCACGTACGGCTGCCCCGCGTAAACCTCGATCCGCGCGACGAACTTGCTGATCCGGTCCGTGGGAAGCGTGAAGCTCCGGTTCCGGCCGTCGCTGCCGTCGCGGACGTACCAGCCCTCGGCGCGAATGACCGCGCGCAGATCGGTCTGCTCCTCCACGGTCAGCGTCGTCTCCGCGTCATTTGCGGCGCGGTACACGGTCCCCTCGTGATCCACGATGTACAGCCCGTGGCGGGGCGAGGACGTCATGCCGGGCCTGCCGCCGATGCGCACGTCGTCGAGCAGATTGAAGCCCTTGCGGCGGACGAGGAACTGCATGGCGCCGTTGTCCACGGCGAGGCCCTGGGGTGTCTCGCGGATTTGCACGGCGGCGGGCGCGGCGGTGGGGACACGGCGGGGCCGTACTCAAGGTAGTAGCGCACGTCCTTCCGTTCAGGCCACCATGCCGGGGCGTTCGCCGCCTGGAAATCGAGGCCCAGCCAGCGGATGCTGGCCTCCGGCGTACAACCCCAGCGCGACCGGACCACCGCGCGCGCGGGCGTTTCGCGGCCCTGCGAATCCACCACGCGCACGTTCTTCTCGCTCCACAGCGCGCCCTTGGGGAAGGGGATACCGCCATGCACCGGCCATGCGCCCTGCGCCGGGGGTGCTCCGCGCGGCAGCACCAGCGCCACGCGCCCCGTCTGCGGGGGACGGGGCTCCTCAATGACGCGGAAGAAGCTCCGCGCCTCCTGCGCCGGCTGGCCGCCTTTCAGGAGCTTGGCGCTCAAGTCGTAGCGGCCCGGCGGCAGCCCCTGCGCGCTGAACAACACGTCCACCATCCCTTTGGGGATCGGCTGCGTGCGGGCGGCCAGCACCTTGTCGCCGAAGCGCGCCTCCCACTGCACGGCGCACGCGGCCAGTTCCTTCTCAGGGTCGGGAGCGGGCGTCCCCGCCGGCGCGGGCCGCCGCGGGTCCGTTCCCGTTCCGATCTCCAGGGCGATGATGAAACGCCCCACCTTGTCGAGGCCGGAGAATTCCTCGCGCTCGGGGAAGATAACGAAGGACGCCTTCTGCCCCGCCTGTTGCCAGAGAACGTCGCTGGTGCGCAGCAGGAACTCCGCCGCGCCGGCCGTGGCGCTCAGGAGCACGACCAGAACACACGCGCACGCCGGCAGCTTACTTGACGTCATCGAAAAGCCTCCACCACTTCAGTTTCTCGAAGGCCGGATCGGGCGCGAAGAGCCGCTCCGGCGCGTAGGCAAAATAGGCCGTCGGGTAGAACCCCATGAACCCCACCGGCCGGATCCAGTAATGCACGCCGGGGCCGACCTGCACCTCGATCTTATAGTTCAGTTCGTCCTGCACGGGTTCGCTCATCGGCGGAGCGGACTTGTCAGGCTTGCGAATATCGAGCTTCTGCGCGCGGGAGGAGACGGTGATCTTGTCCACCCCCTCGGGCGTCATGAAGTAGAGCGGCGGGGTGTAGTGGGGCATGGAGAGCGTCGGGCCGCTGAACACCTCCTTGGCCAGGTCGGTCAGCGGCGTCACCTGCGGGTTCAGGTTGGCGCTGTGCCCGCTGAGGACAATGCGGTAGTCGCCATCGGTCCCGGCGGCCGGCACGACAACGTCATAGGGCTTCTGCGGCGAGTAGTCGCCCGGCGGCACCAGAGTCTTGGCGCGGATCACGCCTTCCCTGTCGTGGACGATCAGTCCGATGCCGGGCGGCACGGTCACGGGGGCGTTGAAGCGAATGCGCCAGGCGCGCCCTCGCTCCGCGCGCACGTAGTAACACGATGCCGTGGGGAGATAGGGCCGCACGGTCGGTCTTTCCGCCGCGCGCGCCGAGGGCGCGGAAGGCCACAGCGCGACTGCGGCAATGAGCGCTGCCGACGCGAGTCGGGCCAGTGCGGGGCAGGACGGGGCATTCTCCATTGCTGGGTTCTCCGCAAGAGCGAATGAATCTAGGCCGCCCGGTGCGCGCCCACCGACGTCTCAAGGTCGGTGACGGCAATATGGCGGTGGCGGAAGTCGTACAGGTACTCGGCGGCGCGCCAGCGTCCGTACTGCCCGAGGCCGACATGCTCATGGAAACCGAACTCGGTCGGCCCGCGCTTGACATCCACGTGCCACTTCCCCACACAGCCGAGGTAGCAGCCGGCCTCGTTCAGGCGGCAGCTGAAGGTGGGCAAGTCGGCGGCGGAGGGGCGCGGCGCCTCCGTGTCGTGGTCGGCGATGCAGAGGTTCTCGGAGGACCACTGACCGTTGAGCAGGCAGTTGCGCTCGGGGACGCAGAGCGGATTCGGCGTGAAAGCGTGCGTGAAGCGCACACCCTCGCGCGCCGGCATGTCGAGATGGGGAGTCTCAAGGAAGGGATGGCCGTTGATGCCGAGGCAATCGAACCGGTGCTGGTCGGAGTGAATCAGCAGCACGTTGGCGGGCGCCATGGTGTCTTCGTCCTTTGCCGGCAACAGAGGCGATGTCTCCGTCCTCGCGGTCCTAGTCCCGCGCGCCCTTGACCGCATACTCGCTCAGCAGGCGCACATAGAGACGGTAATCCGCCAGGGAGACCTCCGGCGGGGTCTGGTGGTCGCAGGCGGGAATGTAGCCGCCGGAACGCATCAGGGGCAGCAGGCGCTCGAACTCGGCGCGGAGTGCCGCCTCACCGAGGTGCATCACGGTCTTGTCGAAGGCGCCGATCATGCGCCAGCGGGGGTGACGCCGGCGCAACGCCGGGGCGTCCACCTGCGCGCGGCGCTCCAGGGGGAGGATGCCTTCCAGCCCGACCTCCTCCAGCCAGGGGATCAGCGGCGCGACGTCGCCGTCGCTGTCCACAATCGTCAGGATTCCACGCTCCCGGAGAACCGGCTCGATGCGCCGGTAGGCGGGGGCGAGGAACTCATCGAAGAGCGCCTTGGAGATCATCGGCCCATGGTTGTAGGACATGTCCTCGCCGAAGGTCATGAAGTTCGGCACGCAGATCCGGCAGAACTCGTCGAGAACGCGCAGATGGAAGCGGAGAAGGTCTTCATTCATCCGGCGCATGAGGGCCGGCTTGTCGTAGAAGGCATAGAGGTGCGCCTCGATCCCGAAGAGGGTGCGCGGGAACCAGAAGAACCCGTCGAGGGAAATCCAGACGACCAAATCGCCCCGCCGCTGGCGCTCGGCCCACTGGCGCACCGGAGCGGGGTCGAAGGCCGGCTCCGGGTACAGGTGGGGGATCAGCCGCTCGTAGTCTTCCTCCGTCGAGACGGCCGGCACGTCCTTGGGGAGCCTGGGGAAGCCGACGCCGCGCGTCCGGATCCAGAGCTGCTGCCAGGGGTCGAGCCCCAGATACTCCCGGATCGCCGCGTGGTCCTTGAGGTTGCCGGGTAAGCCCTCGCGCCGCCAGCGCTCGAGGGTCAGATTCCAGAAGCCCGCCCACTCGACCACCGGCAGGCGGTCCACGGGTTGAAAGGACATCGCGCGAGTGAATCGTTCGACGTGATTCATGCCGGACTCCAAGGCCGGACGGTCTCCCTGGACCGCCTCGCGATAGGGTACACCGCCCGGGGTTGCGGCGCAAACGTGGAATTGTCGTTGATTCTCCGGGAGGGAATGAGCTATCCTTGATGAAGCAAGCACTCCGGCCCCTCGGCCGGAGGGGGCGCGTCTTCGGGTTCGCAGAACACAGGAGGACACTCGATGCGCAGGACGAACGGGTTCGTGGCCGCGCTCCTTTGCGCGGGGATGGCTGCGGCGGCCCTGGGCCAGGCCCCGGACGAGATCAAGCTGCCCCCGCCGCAGACGGCGGGCGGCAAACCGCTGATGCAGGCGCTGAAAGACCGACACTCCTCGCGCGAGTTCGCGGTCAGAGCCCTTCCGGAACAGGTGCTCTCCAACCTGCTCTGGGCGGCCAACGGCGTCAGCCGCCCGGACGGGCGTCGCACGGCCCCCTCGGCGATGAACTGGCAGGAGGTGGACATCTACGTCGTCCTGCCGCAGGGGGCGTATCTCTTTGACGCCAAAGCGCACGCACTGACGCCCGTGGTCGCCGGGGACCTGCGGGCGATGACGGGCACACAGCCCTTCGTCAAGGACGCGCCGCTCAACCTGGTCTTTGTGGCCGACCTCGCCCGGATGGTCAGCCGGCGCGGCCCGATCCCCGAGGCCGACCGCGACGCCTGCGCCAACGCCGACACCGGCTTCATCAGCCAGAATGTCTATCTCTTCTGCGCCTCCGAGGGCCTCAACACCGTCGTACGCGGCCTGATCGGCGACAAGGCGGCGCTGGCCAGGGCCCTCAAGTTGCGGCCCGACCAGCGCGTCATCCTGGCGCAGACCGTCGGATACCCGAAGTAGTCCCGTACGTCGCGCAACGGAAAGGGAGAAGGAACCATGAAAGCACGATGGCTGAGCCTCGGCGCGGCGGCGCTGATGGCCGTGTGCGGGTGTGCAATGCCCTGCGGCCGGGCGAATCGGCCGGCCACGCCGGAGCAGGTCGTTGCGATGGCCGGCGCGGTGGACCGGGGCGACGTGGCCGCCGCGAGCGCGCTGTTGAAGGAGTGCCCCGCGCTGGCGGGGATAACGGACGCGCAGGGGGGACGCCCACTGCATACGGCAGCCTTCAAGCGCGACGCCGCCATGACCCGCCTGCTGATCGAATCCGGCGCAGACGTCAACGCCGGCAAGACCTCCGACGGCTGGACGGCGCTGCACTTCGCGGCGAACAACGGCGACCTGCCCCTGGCGCGCCTGCTGCTGGACAAGGGCGCGACGGTGGATGCGCGCAAGAAGGACGGCGGCACGCCGCTGCACGCGGCGGCGATGATGGGTCACGCGGAGGTCGTCGCCCTGCTCATCGCGCGCGGCGCGGACGTCAACGCCCGCAAGGACGACGGCTGGACGCCGCTGCGCTTCGCCGCCTGGAAGCAGCGCGCGGACATCGTCGAACTCCTCCGTAAGAACGGCGCAACGGCGGAGTGACCCGGCGCGGGGCGCTCCCGGAGCGCACGGATCCTGCGGGACGCCGCGTTACGGTCATTTCCCCCCCCCAGCCGGGGCGCCCCGGCCTCCTTTTCGGGGAATCGGGTTGACAAGCCCGCTTCCTTTAAGGCATTGTCTGGCCTTCGTATTCCAGCCGCCATCGCGTCGTCATCTCTGACGGAGCTGTCGCCTTATGCCGAAACTCGTCATCGTCGAGTCGCCCGCCAAGGCCAAGACCATCAACAAGTACCTGGGCAAGGACTTCCGCGTAAAGGCCAGCATGGGCCACGTGCGCGACCTGCCCAAGACGAAGTTCGGCGTGGACATCGAGAAGGACTTTGCCCCCACCTACGTCGTCGGCGCCGATCGCAAGAAGCTCATCGCCGAACTCAGGAAGCTGGCCAAGAGCGCCTCGGAGGTCTATCTGGCGACCGACCTCGACCGCGAGGGGGAGGCCATTGCCTGGCATCTGGCTGAGGCCATGTCCCTCCCGGCGGAGAAGACGCGGCGCGTCGTCTTCAACGAGATCACCAAGACGGCCATTCGCGAGGCTTTCGAGCATCCCTCCGCGCTGAACCTGAACAAGGTGAACGCGCAGCAGGCGCGCCGCGTGCTCGACCGGATCGTGGGCTACCAGATCAGTCCCCTGCTCTGGAAACGGGTCAAGCGCGGGCTCAGCGCCGGACGCGTCCAGTCCGTGGCGGTGCGATTGATCGTCGAGCGCGAACGCGAAATCGAAAACTTCAAGCCGGAAGAGTACTGGGAGATCGAGGCGGAACTCGAACCGCAGAGGACGCCGGGGCAGGGACGCTTCAAGGCCGCACTGGTCAAGCGCGACGGGGAGGAGATCAGCCTCTCCACGGAGGCTCTGACGCAGCAGATCGTCGAGGAACTCCGGAGCGCCGCCTATTCCGTCTCAAAGATCGTCGTCAAAGAGCGCGCCCTTCCGCCGCCGCCCCCCTTTAACACCAGCACCCTTCAGCAGCAGGGTTCGACGCAACTGCACTTCAGCGCGCGCCGGACCATGATGGTCGCGCAGCGGCTGTACGAAGGCGTCGAGCTGGGGCCGGAGGGGAGCGTGGGGCTCATCACCTACATGCGCACCGACTCGCTGCGCGTCTCCGACCAGGCCGTCGCCGACTGCCGGCGCTTCATCGGCGAGCACTTTCCCCCCCCCTATCTTCCCGCGCAGCCGAACGTCTTCCGGTCCGGCAAGGACGCCCAGGGGGCGCACGAAGCCGTGCGGCCGACCTCGGTGGACTACACGCCGGAGCGGGTGAAGCCGTGGCTCGACCGCGACCAGTTCCGCCTCTACGAGATGATCTGGAATCGCTTCGTCGCCAGCCAGATGCCCCCCGGCCGGATGAAGGTGACGGACGTGGAAATCGGGGCCGGGCGGTGCGGTCTCGAGGCGCAGGGGCGCGAACTGCTCTTCGACGGGCACCTGAAGCTCACCGGCTTCGACCGGGACTCCCTGACGGTCCTCCCGCCGCTGACGGCGCAGGAGCCGCTGGCGCTCGTGGCCCTCACCCCCACGCGCCACGAAACCAAGCCCCCGCCGCGCTACAGCGAGGCCACGCTCGTCAAGACGCTCGAGAAGCTCGGCATCGGGCGGCCCAGCACCTACGCCCCCATCATCACCACGATCCAGACGCGCGGCTACGTCAAGGTCCTCAAGCGGGTCTTTTCCGCCACCGAACTGGGCAAGGTCGTCACCGACCAGCTCGTGCAGCACTTCGGCGACATCATGGACGTCAAGTTCACCTCCCACATGGAGGATCGGCTCGACGAAGTGGAGGAGGCCAAGACCGACTGGGTGACGGTGCTGCGTGAGTTCTATGGGCCGTTCTCGGAGGACCTGAAGAAAGCGGGGGACCTTATGAAGAGGCCGGAACCGGAGCAGACGGAGTACAAGTGCGACAAGTGCGGCAAGCCGCTTCTGAAGCGCTGGAGTGTGCGCGGACCGTTCCTGGGGTGTTCCGGTTACCCGGAATGTCGCGTGACGATGGCGATTGACGCCGAGGGCAAGCCCCAGGCGCGTCCGGAACCGGAAGCCACCGACCAGAAATGCGACAAGTGCGGCGCGCCGATGGTCATCCGTGTCGGGCGGCACGGCAGGTTCCTGGCGTGCAGCGCTTATCCCAAGTGCAAGAACGCCAAGAGCGTCGAGCCGCCGCCGGAAATCCCCGACAACCTGAAGAGCTGCGAGAAGTGCGGCGCGCCGATGGCCGTCCGCTCCGGGCGCAACGGGCGCTTCCTGGCCTGCACCGCCTACCCCAAGTGCCGGAACACCAAGAACTTCGACGCCCCGGTGGCCATTCCCGAGGAACTCAAGACCTGCGACAAGTGCGGCAAACCCATGACCGTGAAGCGCTTCCGCGGGCGTACCTTCCTCGGCTGCACCGGCTACCCCACCTGCAAGAACTCCAAGGCCATGCCCCGAACGGAGTCGGGAAGCGCCGAACCGGGCTGAGGGGCGTTCAGGGGAAGAGATCCAGCGCCTCGGCGGCCACCTTGCGGATCGTACGCGGCCCGATCCGCTCATTTCCGGGGCGCTTGGCGGCGTCGTCGGCGTAGTCCGACCGGCAGAACTCGATCACAATCTCCATCGGTCGCGTCGGCGCAAAGGGCTTCGCCCGGCCTGCCAGGGCCACGGCGCGGCAGGCCGCCGCCCGGATCAGCCGATGGGCCTCCTCCGCGGGGAGCAACTCCGCCCGGTTGCGACCCACGCCGCGCTTGACGGCAGCCGTCTCCAAGGGGTTGAAGAACTGCCGCGCCTCGACGCAGGCCGCCTCGTCGCCGCTGACCATCAGCATCGGCACGCCGAAATGCCCGGCCACCATGGCCCACTGCCCCAACTCCCCCACGCGGCGTCCGTTGACGCGGTAGTCGTACCAGCTCGCCGAGGACTGCGTATGATCGAGGAAGCCGTTCTGCGTGCCGGCCATGGCGTGCGCACCGACAAAGAAGGTGCCGTGGTAGGAGGCGTCGAGCATCCCCCACCACTTCCGGTTCGCCTTGGGGTCGTTGCGGGCGCGGGGGTCGAGCCGCTCCAGGATGAAGTTCCCCCCGCCGCCGTGGCTGTCGAGGACCGTCACCTCCGTTGCGCCGCCCTCGAAAGCGCCGGCGACGGCAGCGTTGACGTCGTCCATCAGCCGTTCCTCCGCCTCGCGGCGTCGCGGACTCTCCCGCTGAATCATCTCGGGACCGTCAATCCCGGAGATGCCCTCCATGTCGGTGTGGATGTAGATGCGCATGGCAACCTCGCTGTGAAGGCTTCCCGAACCTCTTGCGGACGACGATGAATATAGGCATCGCGGCGTCGGAGCGCAAGGCGCGCGCAGGCGAGGAGCGGCGCGGGGCTTGCAGCCGCTTCGGGCGCGGGACATAATACGCGCGGCAGGACTCCCGCGCAGCGGGCGGCGGGGCCTCGCCAGGAACGGGAGAAGGTCACATGAGGAGCGGCGGGCTTCGGACGGCGCAAGCGTTCGCGTGGGCGGCACTGTTGGCCGCCGGGGCATGGGCGGCCTCGACGCCGGAGGGGGGGGCGATTGCGCTGGTTCAGACCCAGGCGTCCGAGGCGCGGGCGGCGCGTTGGCCCTTTGTCACGGCGGCGCCGGCGCCCGAGGGCGCCCTGCGCGATGCGCAGCAGGCGCGCCTCTTCGACGAATCGGGCGCCCCGGTGCCGGCGCACTTCGAAGCGTTGAGCTACTGGACGCCCGATTGCGAATCGGTCAAATGGCTGCGCCTGGCCTTCTCGGCGCCGGTGGAGGCCGGGCGGAAGGCCCGCTACCTCCTGCGCTATGGCCCTTCGGAGGCGCCCGCCCCGGAGTTCGCCCAACCGGTCAAGGTCTCGGAGCGCGATGACGGCATCACCGTGGACACGGGGGCGATCCGCTTCGTCGTCTCCCGGCGCGAAGGGGGCTTCCTGGCCTCGGTCCGGCGCGGGCGGAGTGAAGTTTACTCCCCGGCGGACATGGACGGACCCTATGTCGTTGACCAGACCGGCGCGCTCTTCCGGGCGCGGCTGGACGCGCGTCCGCTGGTGCGCGTGGAGGAGGCGAACCCCGCCCGCGTCGTGGTCCGCGCCGAAAGCTGGTGCGTGCGCGATCCCCGCGCCGGCGCGCGCGGCGATTCCGCCGCAGGCGCCCGCCTGACCAAATGCCTCCTGCGCTACTACGCTTATGCCGGGGAACCCTGGATCGAACTGCACTGGACCTTCATCGTGACGGCGGACACGGAGGTCACGGCCTTTCGCGACATCGGGCTGCGCATGACCGGCGGCGGACGCGGCGTCATCGGGCTGACCGAAGGACAGGCGCAGGAGGCGACGCCGGAAGCCTATCTGCTGCAGAAGAAGCCGCGCCTCTACAAGGTGTACGAGCGCAAGGCGCCTTCCTGGGCTCAGGTGCCGGGCATGAAGCCCCCGCCCCCGCAGTGGACGGAGAGTTCGCGGGGACGCTGGGCGCCGGGATGGGCGGCGAACCGGACCTTCACCCTGACGATGCGCGACTTCGCGGCCCTCTTTCCGAAGGAACTCTATGCCCGCACCGACCGCGGGTGGAGCGGGCTGCTGCGCTCCGAAATCGTCCTGCGCGCCTGGCCGGCCCACGGCGAATTCAACGAGGACTGGTTTGCGGAGCCCGCCACCGCGCCGGGGCCGGAGACGCCGCTCGACAGAATCGTCGGCGCCAACGGAGTGGCGCTGAACGCGCTCTACTTCCAGAACTCACAGGCCTGGCACCACGGGCCGATGCTCGATTTCGGCCTTCCGGACTGGTGGCGTAACGAGAATATCGTCGGCGGCCCGATGACGCCGAGCTGGCTCGACGCCTTTGCCGGCGGCAAGGGACGCGCCTGGGAGGCCGAGGCCCTCTGCGGACGCGCCGCGCTGCCCGGCCCCGTCAAGTTCCATGCCGCCGGAACCTCGCGCACACAGGAGCTCCTCCTGGACTTCTCCGGCGACCGCCCGGAGGAGACCCGCGGCCCCGCGGCGGCACGGCGACAGCTCTTTGCCGATCCGCCCCACATATGGCTGGAACGACCGGCGTGGCTGGCGGAGTCGCGCGCTCTGCCGCCGGCGGACACGGCGGCCCTCGAACGCGCGGAGGCCGCCGCCCAGAGGGCGCGAACGCTCTCTGCCGACTCCGAGCGGGCGGGCCTGTGGACCTGGGGCAGCCGGCCGGAGTTCTGGGCGGTCAATGGCGCGGCCGGCCTGAGCCGCATGTACGGCGGGGAGGGACTCGGCCCTGAGGGGATCGGCGAGTGGCCGCTCTACATGCGCACCGGCGACCCGGACCACCTCCGCGCCGCGCGCGCGGCCTCCGCCCAGTGGCGCGACGTGCATCTCGTCCACTACTCGACGCCGGCCTTTCAGGAACTGCCGCTCGAATCGCGCAAGGTCCCCGGCGCGGCGACGGCGCCCTCGACCTATCCCTGGCGCGGCGGAGCGGGGGGAATCAGCCGCGGCGAGATGCTTCTCTGGGACTACCTGCTGAGAGGAGACCGGCGCTCGTTCGAGGCGCTGGAGCTTCACGCGGACTTCCTGATGCGCGATACCACCCCGACCCCGGCGGGCGCGCGGGTGGCCGCCGTGCGGACGCTGCAAGCGTGGTACGAGTTCAGTTGGGACCCCTTGGCGGCTGCGCGGCTGAAGGAACTCCAGGAGACCTCCCCCAGGGGGCGTTGAGCCATCGCGTGTGTGGAGGGGCTGTGGGGTAGTCCCGCACACGGTCGGGCGGTGTCCCGTCGGGGGCACGGTGGCTATCGCGCGACACGGCAAGGTGTTACGACAACGCCGCCTCATGGCACGGCAATTGCTTTACCTTCCTGTGGTGCAAGCGACAGAGCCACAGGAAAGGAGCAGGCCATGAAGACTTGGAAGACGATCCTCGGGTTGGTCCTGGCGGGTGCGGTCAGCGCCGGGACGGTGTGGGCGGCGGAGGGGAAGGCGGGCGAGGGGCGGGCCAGGGCGTGTCCCAAGGCCGGCGTGACGGCGAATGCCGACGGCTCAAAGACCGCCAAGTCCTCGCGAACGATCACCCTGCCGAACGGCAAGACGGCGACGGTCACCGTGGAGCGGACGGTCACGCGCGACGACCAGGGCGGCTGCACCACACGCGGCACGCGGACGGTCGCCACCTCGGACGGCAAGGAGGGCAAGGGGACCTTCGAGGGCCGCCTGCGCAAGACCGGCGACGGATGGGAGTGGAAGCGCTCGGACAGCGGCGCGATGCCGTCGGGCGAGGCCTACTCCGCCGAAACCCAGGGCTGCCTTGCCGGCGACAGCTTCACGAACAAGACGGTCTGGAAGAGCGGAACGCGTTCGCGCACCGTTGAGAGCCTCGGCAAGGTGACTACGGACGCCGACGGAAAGCGCAAGGTCGCGGGGAAGAGCACGATCACGGACGAGAATGGGAAGACGGAGACGCGCGACTTCGAGCGCGAACTCGGCGAGCACGGGCTGCACGGGTTGTTGGGCGCGGATCATGAAGGACTTGGCCTGCGCGGCCTGGGCAAGGAAGGCGCGGCTGAAGGACGGGGCGTGAAGCCCTCCGCCGGCGAGCGCCCGCAGCGCAAGGGGCGTTCATCCGCATCGCGCGAACTCTGAAGGATTCAACCGGCGCTACCTCCCTCCAGCGTCGGCGTCCCGGGACGCCCTGCCCAGGCGTTCCGGGACATCCTTCGTTGCCCCCGGATCACCGCGGCGGTTCGTTGCGCCTCAGATTTCCGGCATCATCTGCGCGACGATGGCCGTCATCTTCTTCTCCGCGTGGTTGGCGACGCGGATGATCTCGCTGATGTCGGTCGGCTGCAAGGCGTCGGGCAGGCACATGTCCGTGATGATGGCCATTCCCATCACCTTCATGCCCGCGTGAACGGCAACGAGGACTTCGGGGACCACGGACATCCCGACGACATCGGCGCCGATGGCGCGCAACATGCGGTATTCGGCGCGCGTTTCCAGATTCGGCCCGGCGACGGCGACATAGACGCCGGTGTGGCAGCGCAGGCCGATGCGGATGCCCGTGTCCAGGGCCAGGCGGATCAGGCGCTTGTCGTAGGGCTGGCTCATGTCGGGGTAGCGCGGTCCGATCGCTTCGTCGTTGGGGCCGATCAGGGGATTCGCGCCCATGAGGTTGATGTGGTCCTCGATGATGAGCACGTCGCCCTTGGCGTGCTGGGGGTTCAGTCCACCGCAGGCGCCGGAGGTGATGATCGTCTCCACGCCGAGCGCCTTGAGAACGCGCACCGGCAGGGTGATCTCCTGCATCGAGTAGCCTTCGTAGTAGTGGAAGCGGCCCGACAGAGCGGCCACGGTGCGCCCGTTGAGTTTGCCGACGATCAGCTCGCCGGCGTGGGAATCGAGGGTGGTCTGGGGGAAGTGGGGAAGGTCGGTGTAAGGGATGACGGCGCGGTCCTTGATCTGTTCGCCGAGCGCGCCAAGTCCGGTGCCCAGAACGATGCCGACATCGGGCTTGCAGCGGGTGTAGGTGCGGATGATGTTTGCGGCGGCCTGAATCTGCTGGTACATCTCCGTGTGCGTCGCCTTGGCCTTGGCCATGCGGGCATCCTTCTTTCCTGCGGCGTCCTCATTCCCCGAGGGACGCCTTGACCCAGGACTGGAGGGCTTCGGGGGAAACGCCCTCGATGCGGACGACCTTGTGCTTCGAGGCGCCGCCGGCGGCGACGGAAACCGCCGCTGCCGGAACGCCGAGTTCGCGGGCAAGGAAACGTTCGAGCGCCCGGTTGGCGCGGCCCTTCTCGGGGGGCGCGGCGACGGCGATCTTGACGGCCTCGCCCATGCGCGCCACCACGCGCTCGCGCGGCGCGCCGGGCTGCGTCCACACACTCAACACGGCCGCCGGCGCGCCGGCGCGGGGACGGCTCATTTCTCCGTACCGCGAGCGGCCGCGCGGCGGCGTCCGTACGCGCCGGGGCCGCAATAGCCGATCAGCCGCGAGATCTCCCGCTTCATCTCCGCCCGCGGTGTCACGCGGTCAATGAACCCGTGCTCCAGCAGGAACTCCGCCGTCTGGAAGCCCGCCGGCAGCTCCGCCCGGATCGTCTCCTTGATGACACGCGGCCCGGTGAAGCCGATCAGCGCCTTGGGCTCGGCGATGATGATGTCGCCCAGCGACGCGAAGGCGGCCATGACGCCGGCCATCGTGGGGTTGGTCAACACGGCGATGTAGAGCCCCTTGGCGTCGTCCAGCTTCGCCAGAGCGGCGCTGGTCTTGGCCATCTGCATCAGGCTGACGACGCCCTCCTGTATCCGCGCGCCGCCGGAGGCGCACACGACGATGACCGGCACGCGCAACTCGATGGCATCCTCGATCGAGCGCGTGACCTTTTCGCCGACCACGGAACCCATGCTGGCCATCAGGAAGCCGGACTCCATGACGCAGAGGATGACCTCCTGGCCGTCAATCCGGGCGGAGCCGCAGATGGCCGCGTCCTTCATGCCGGTCATGTGCTGGTACTTCTTGAGGCGGTCGGCGTAGGGCTGGAGGTCCTTGAAGTTCAGCGGGTCGGTGGGAGCGAGGTCGGCGTGGCGCTCCTGAAAGGAGCCGGGGTCGGTAAGGATTTCGATGCGGCGGCGGGCGGAGATGGTGTGGTGATAGCGGCACTCAGGGCAGACCATGAGGCGCTCTTCGACCAGCTTGCGGAAGACGGTCTCGCCGCAGCCGGGGCATTTCGTCCAGACCTGCTCCGGGATGTCCTTCTTCTTGGCAATCGCGGGCGACATAAGGCCTCCTTCGACGAATATGCCGGATGCGTTGCGCTCGGCCGCCGCAGCGCGCGGCGGATCAGGCCGGGTGCGGATTGTAGTGGCGTTCAAAGGCCGCGCGCAGTTGCGCCACGGCGGCGCGCATGTCCGACGCCCAGTACAGCGCCGCGCCGGCCACCGCCACATTGGCGCCGGCCGAAGCCACGACCGGTGCCGTTGTCTCGCTGATGCCGCCGTCCACCTCGATGTGCAGTCCGGGGCCGGCCCGGCGTCGGAGCGGCGCAATCTTGGCCGCGCACTCCGGCATGAACTTCTGCCCGGTAAAGCCCGGCTCCACCGTCATGATCAGCACCATGTCCGTCTCGTCCAGGAAGGGAAAGACCGACTCGATCGGCGTCTTCGGCTTCACGACCAGACCGGCCTTGGCCCCCAGGGCGCGGATGCGCGCCAGCAGGGGGCGCGGGTCGGGCATGACCTCGATGTGGAAGGTGACCATTCCCGCTCCGGCCCGGATGAAGGGCTCGGCGTACTTCGCGGGGTCGGTGATCATCAGGTGGACGTCAATCAGGCGGTCGCTGACCTTGCGGACGGCCTTGACCAGATCGGGGCCGAAGGTGAGATTCGGAACGAAATGGCCGTCCATGACGTCGAGATGGTGCCAGTCCGCGCCGGCGGCATCGGCGGCGCGCAGGCTCTCGCCCAGGCGCGTCAGGTCGCAGGCCAGGATGGACGGCGCGATCACGATTCCCATGCGCGCATTCCCAACAGGTTCGCAAGCCGGGACCGTCCCGGCGGGCGTGGAGTATACCAGAAAGGCCGCATCGGCCCCAAGTGAACGCGGCCCTCTTTGCGCGGCGGGCGGGGGCCTCACCGCCGCCCGGCGATATGCTTCAGCGCCTGCGGCAGCGCGTCGAGGATGTCCGTTGCGGTCAGGGAGACCTCCCCGAGGGCCCGGGCGGCCAGGTCGCCGGCCAGCCCGTGGACATATGCGCCAAGGGCGGCGGCATCGAAGGGCGAGAGGCCCTGTCCGATCAGCGCGGCGACGACGCCCGTCAGAACGTCCCCGGCGCCGCCGGTGGCCATGCCGGGGTTGCCGGTGGGGTTGACATGGCTCCGGCGTCCGTCGCTGACGACGGTGCCGTGTCCCTTGAGGAGGACGACGACGTTGCAGTGACGGGCCAGCCAGACGGCGGTCGCACGGCGGGCGCCTTGCACTTCGCCGATGGTCAGGTGCGTCAGGCGCGCCATTTCGCCGGGGTGGGGCGTCAGAACGCGCGGCGCGGGAGCGTGGCGAAGGCATTCCGGCTTCTCTGCCAGGGCGTTGAGGGCGTCGGCATCGAGGACCATCGGCTTGCGCAGGCCCGCCGCCAGCAGGCGCGCGAGGCGCCACGTGCCCGTGTGCCGGCCCAGCCCGGGGCCGAGAGCGACGACATCGAAGGCCTTGGCCAACTCGAGGATAGCGCCCGCCGCGCGCTCGCTGAAGGTTCCGGACGACGTTTCCGGCAGGGGGCAGGTGGTGCAGCAGGTGAGCTTGACGGCCAGGATGGGGTAGAGGCTTTGCGGCGAAGCCACGGTCACCAGTCCGGCCCCTGCGCGGAGGGCGGCTTCGCCGGCGAGAGCGGCGGCGCCGGCCATGCCGCGCGATCCGGCCAGCACCAGCACACGTCCGAAATCGCCCTTGTGGGCGTCCGCCGCACGGCGCGGCAGACGGGGCAGGTCAATCGCCGTTCTCATGGGAGCACCCCGTGTGGTTGATCAGCGACGCGGCGCATCCGGCGCCGAAGCCGTTGTCAATGTTCACCACCGTGACCCCGGCCGCGCAGCTGTTGAGCATGGCCAGCAGCGGCGCAAGCCCGTGGAAATGCGCGCCATAGCCCACACTCGTCGGCACGGCGATGACCGGCCGCGCCACGAGACCGCCCACCACGCTGGCCAGCGCGCCCTCCATGCCCGCGATGACGACGATAACATTCGCCTGGCGCAACCGCCGCGTGTGGCTCATCAGCCGGTGCAGCCCCGCCACGCCCACGTCATAGATCGCGCGGACCTTGTTGTCGAGAAACTCCGCCGTCACCCGGGCCTCCTCGGCCACGCCGATATCGGCGGTTCCGGCGCAGACGATGCACACCTCGCCGGGGGGCGGCGCGCGACGGTGACGCTTGACGGAGACGATCCGCCCGACGGGGTTGCAGTCGGCGTCCGGCGCTTCCCGGCGGATGGCCTCGAAGACTTCTTCCCCCGCGCGCGTGGCCAGGAAGTCTGCGCCGTGCTTGAGCATCCGCCGCGCAATACCGCGCACCTGCTCGACGGACTTGCCCTGGCAGAAGATGGCTTCGGGGATGCCGCAGCGAAGGCGGCGGTGCAGGTCCACCTTGGCGAAGCCGATATCGTCGTAGGGCAGGTGTTTCAGGACGCGCATCGCCTCGCCCACGGAGACGTTGCCGTCCTGCACGGCGCGCAGCAGACGGGAGATTCGGGCGGTTTCCATGTCGGCGCCTTTCGGATCGGGACGCGCGCAGTGTACCACCGGCGAACGCGGACGCCAAGGCCCCGGCGCGGCGGCAGGGCTCAGGCGCGGCCCTTGGCCGTCGGGCAGGCATCGAGCCACAAGTCGCTCGTCCGCCCGGCTTTGAGCAGATGCCAGCCCAGCCCGGCGACCATGGCGCCGTTGTCAATGCAGAACTTCATGGGCGGCAGGAGCAACTCGACGCCCCGGCGGCGCGTCACGTTCTGCAACTCCTCGCGCAGGCGGGAGTTGGCGGCCACGCCACCCCCGACGGCCACGCGCTCGGCCCCGGTCCTTTCCACGGCGGCCATGACGCGATCGGTCAGCGCCTCGACCACGGCTTCCTGAAAGGCCGCGGCCACGTCGGAGGTCTCCCGTTCGGTCATGGGGCGCGGGGTGCGTCCGTCCTGGCCCCGGCAGTGGTAGAGCACGGCGGTCTTGACGCCGCTGAAGGAGAAATCGAGGGCGTCCGGGTCAAGTCGGGCGCGCGGGAAGCGGACGGCCTTGCGGTTGCCGGCGCGCGCGGCGCGGTCAATCGCCGGGCCGCCGGGGTAACTGAGGCCCAGGAGGCTGGCGGCCTTGTCGAAGGCCTCGCCGGCGGCGTCGTCGCGCGTGGCGCCGAGGAGTTCGTGCTCGATGGGCGAGCGGCTGTGGAAGAGACTGGTATGTCCGCCGCTGGCGACGAGACTGACGCAAGGAAAGACCGTGGCGCGCCGGTCGAGAGCGGCGGCGTAGATGTGCGCGTGGAGGTGGTTGACGCCGACGAGGGGGAGCCCCCGCAGCCAGGCAAAGGTCTTGGCCGCGGTCACGCCGATGAGGAGGGAGCCGACGAGCCCCGGCGCGTTGACGACGGCGACGGCCTCGAGGTCCTCGGGGCGGAGCTTCGCCTCTTCGACGGCGCGGTGAAGCACCGGCAACATCGTCAGCAGATGCGCCCGGCAGGCGATCTCCGGCACCACGCCGCCGTAGGGGATATGGAGTTTGTCCTGCGTGGCCACGACGCTGCTGAGCGTCTCGACGCCGTCCCGGACGACGGCGGCGGCCGTTTCATCGCAGGAGGTCTCGATGCCCAGGATCAGCATGACGGCGGCCTCCGGGTCGGGGGATTACTTCGCCGCCAACTGCCAGCGCAGCACGTTCAGCGCGGCCTTGAGCTGATAGTCGGCCACCCGTCCGCGCCGATCGGTCGCGCCGTCCTCCTTGCCGTCCTCCGCCCGCTCGGCAGGGGCGGGCTTCTCCTCCTCTTCGAGTTGCCCGCTGAGCTTCCAGGCGCCGCGCAGCTTATCCTCGCGTTCCTGGTTGCGCAGGGCGATCAGCGTCTCGCGCGACAGCGGCACGTTGATATCCGGCAGAATGCCGTGGCGGTCCTCGATCGGCTTGTCGGAGGGGCGGTAGTACTTGGCCGTCGTCAGCTTCAGGGCCTCGCCATCGCCCAGGGGGATGACGTTCTGCACCGATCCCTTGCCGAAGGTGCGGGTGCCGACGAGCATGGCGCGGTTGTGGTCGCGCAGGGCGGCCGCAACGATCTCGGACGCGCTCGCCGAACCTTCATCCACCAGCACCACGGTGGGCAACTGTTCGAGCGGACCGCCCTTGCGCGCGCGGAAGACGACATTCCGCGCCGGGTTGCGCCCCTTGACGCTGACGATGACGCCCTCGGCCACGAACAGGTCGGCCATCTCAACCGCCTTGTCGAGCAACCCGCCGGGGTTTCCGCGCAGGTCCAGAATCACGGCGCGCGCGTTCTTTTCCAGAAGGCCCTTTGCCGCATCGTTCATTTCGTCCATCACCTTGGCGGTGAAGGAGTTCACGCGGATGAGGGCGATGGCGGAATCGAGCATCTCCCATTCGACCGAGGCCGGCTTGATGACGGCGCGGGTGAGGGTCAGCGTGATGTCGGCGGGGGCGCCGACGTGGCGGATCGTGAGA
>JAKJEM010000001.1:34037-52485 GCA_022705425.1 Planctomycetota bacterium | reverse complement strand
GGTGCCGACCTTGCCGCGCATCTGACGCACCGCCTCTTCAAGGGTGATGCGCTCGGTGCTCTTGCCGTCTATCTTCAGGATCAGGTCGCCGGGGAGAATGCCGGCCTCGTACGCCGGTGTGCCGCGGATGGGGGTGACGACGGTCAGCAGACCCTCGCGCAGCGAAATCTCGACGCCGATCCCGCCGAACTCCCCCTCGGTGTCGGCGTTGAATGTGGCGTTTTCGGCCTGGTTCAGGTACTGGCTGTAGGGGTCGAGCGTAGAGAGCATCCCGCGATAGGCGCCCTGGTAGAGTTTCTTCCCGTTCGGTTCCGTGACGTAGTTCTCCGTCACCTCGTCGAAGATGCGATCGAACGTGCGCTTCTCGCGGAGGTAGCGGTCCGGGGTAAAGGCGCGACTGACGCCGATGGCCGCCAGGAAGATGACGAGCGTGAAGATCACGAGGTTCTTGCGAGGCATCGAAGGCTCCTACTGGCCCTGCGCCCGCAGCCGGCCCACATGTACGGGGGTTGGCGCGAGGCGCGCCGGAGGGATGGGCGGAATGGTGGGTGGGGCCGGGATTGAACCGGCGACACCAGGATTTTCAGTCCTGTGCTCTACCAGCTGAGCTACCCACCCGCCGAGCCGCGACGGCCTTGAATCTAACCGACCTGCGCGCGAGTGTCAAGCGACGGTCAGCGCGGCAGCAATTTGAACGCGGCGTCGTCGCCGCGGGCCATGCGGGACTCGATCAGAAAGGGAGGCGCGCCGGCGCGGAGCGCGCGCAGGGCCGGCGCGGCGTCCACCTTCAGGCAGGGTTGGTTCCCGGGGTCGAGGGCGTTCGCGCGCACCGACTGCGGGTTCAGGCCGGGAATGGGGCGTCCGGTCCACGGGTCGTACCACGTCAGGAGGTACTCGCCCTCTCCCAGGCCGCGCACGGTGAAGGACACGCTCTCTTCGGGGGCGTAAAGCCACCCATAGAGGGCCGGCGGCCCCGTCCGCGCGCACAAGGCGAGGACACGCGGGGCCGTGGCGGGGGGCGGCGCCGACACGTTGGGGGCGATGGCGGGAGACGGCCGCGCGGCAGGGGCGGTTTCGACGCGGAGGCGCGCCTCCGCTGCCAGACAGGATTGCAGGTCCTCGGGCGAAAGATCGCCCAGGAAACGCCGCAGGGCCTCGATCCGGGCGACGTGGTCAATGGGGTAGTTCTCGGCGGAAAAGGCGCCGCTGCGCCGCCGCCAGCGCAGCTCGCCGAAGTCCTTGCCGTCGTCCCAGTCCATTGCCGTTCCGGCCTGGCCGCCGAAGAGCGAGGACCAGATCAGGTGATGATAGAGGGTGGGATAGATCGGCGAAGGGCGGTCCTGCGGCGTGTAGCGGTCCGGCGCGCCGCATTCGCCGATGAGCCGGGGGCGGGGTTCGATCGGCGCGGTCGAGTAGGCGGTGACGCCGTCAATGACGTAGCCCCAGGCCTGAGACCATGAGATGCCGTAGGGCCACCAAGGGTACCAGTGCCAGCCCATCAGGTCGGGTCGCGCGCCGGGCGGGCCGCCGTCCCAGTCCAGATTGGCGCCGCGCTGCGCCTGCCCGCCGTAGCTGGTGGTGGCAGAGTGAAGGGGACGGCGGTAGGGGTCGCCGGCGTAGCGCAGGCCGTCGGCGCGGAACAGCTCGCCGCGAAAGAGGCGCAGGGTGTTGGCGTGCCAGCGGTCGCATTCCGGGCGCGCCCACCATCCGAGTTTGAGCGCCCAATCGCTCTGCACCTCGCCGATGCCGTCCATCTCGTCCATCAGCACCCAGACCCCCAGCGCCGGCGAAGCGCCCCAGCGGGCGATCAGGTAGCGCCAGAAGTTCGCCTGGTGGTCGAAGAGCTGCGAGCGCCAGTCCTCCTGCGGCGCAGCGGGATCGGCGGCGAGGAAGTCCCACACGGTCATTCCCGCGCGGAAGGCGCTGAACCCGTTGCACTTCTCAGGGTTGCCGCGGTCGGGGTTCTCCTCCGGCGTCCAATTGCTCTCCGCCGGGTTCCAGGGATGGGACCGGTTCTGCAGGGCGACGTGCGGGAGGGGGCTGAGGAGCAGCCGCACGAGCGCGCCGTCGCGGCACTGTTCGAGGAGGGCGTCGAAGTCGCGCGCGCGGCCCTGGTCATACCATTGCCAGGGGCTCCAAGGCGCGTTCGGCGGCAGGGGGTGGCGCGCCCATTCACCGCCGGGCCGTCGCCAGTACTCGGCGCGGTCGTGGTGAACCAGCATATACTCCCAGGGGGCCATCCACTGGTTCAGCAGATTGTAGCCGCCGCTCCGCAGGAGGGGGAAGAGATCCTTCTCGCGGTCAATCCCCTCATCGGCCCCCCAGATGCCGGCCTCGGGGTCGGACTTGACGACCCAGGCGCGGCACGCGCCGAAGAGCCACAGGGCGCGCGAGCCGCCATCGGGGCGCGTCTCGCGGAGATAGGCGGGGTTCTCTGCGGGACCGGGGGCGACGAGGAAGCCCGGCGCGTCGCGGTCGTCGGCCACGGCGATGGGACCGAAGGACTCTTCCGCCTGCCGCCGCCATCGGGTCATGGCGGCGTCCAGGCGGAGGCGTCCCGTCCAGCGGCCCGGTCGCGTGGGGGTCCAGCGCACCCGCCACACCCAGGGCGCATCGGGCCGCTCGCGCAACGCAAAGGCGGGCAGGGTCAGCTCGACCCCCGACTCATGCGCGAAGGTTGCCTCCAGGCGGATGTGGACGCCGTTGCGGTCGGCGTCGTAGGCGTCGTGAATCTGGTCGGGGGGCAGGTCGCGCAGCGGGCTGAGACCGCCGCGAAAGGCCACGGGCATCTCGACGGGGCGCATCACGCGGGCGGAACGGGGGGCGGAAAGAAACATCTCCTGCGCCTTCGCGCCCGGAGCAAGACACAGAACCAGCAGAAGGATCGGCGTGGCGCGCATCACTCGATGCCTGCCCTGAACGGCGCACACGTCCGGTACTGTATCGCATCCTTGCTCATGGCCGCATCTTACCAGGAGACCGGGAACGATGCGAAGCGCTCGCTCGAGGGGGCGGTTCATGATCGCGAGAAGAGCGCCCGCCGGAAGTAGCCGGCGTAGGACGTCTCCCCCGCCAGAAGATCGAGGTACATCCGCACCAGCTCCGGACGGCGGCGCAGGCGGCGCATCGCCAGACGCATGCAGGGGCGGGGGAAAAAGAGGTAGCGCGCCCACAGACCCTGGCGCATCAGCGGGTACATCCGTTGCCGGAGCAGGGCTTGATAGGCGCGGGCGGCGCGCTCGGGACGGCCCCTCGCCAGCGCATCGCCGACGGCCTCCGCCGCCAGCAGAGCGCTCTCCATCGCCGGGGCGATGCCCTCGCCGGTCACCGGCTCGACCAATCCCGCCGCGTCTCCGATCAGCAGCGCCCGCCCCCGCGCCGCCGGGCGCACGAGGCAGCCGCACGGCAGGCGGTGCCCCTCGACGCGCGCGGCGTCGAAGCTCCCCGGCGCGCAGCAGCGCTCCACCAGCCCCCGCAGCAGGGCGCGGAAATCGCCGTTGCGCCCGATCAGGCCCCCCACACCGATGGAGACGCATTCGCCCTTGGGAAAGACCCAGCCGTAGCCCCAGACCGCCTCGCCGAAGTAGATGCGGGGCATGGACTGCGTCATCACGTCGGACGCCTCCGGTCGTAGCGCGCCGGCCGGCAGGTCGGTCACCAGACCCATCCCCATCGGGGCGCAGCGAGGCCACGCGCCCCACAACGCGCGCCGGACAACGCTGTTGACGCCGTCCGCGCCGACGATCAGCCGCGCCGTCAGCCGCCGCCCGTCCTCCAGGCGCGCCGCCGGGGCCTCGGGCTCGACCTCCGTCACGCGCGCGCCCTCGATCACGTCGCACCCCGCCCGGCGCGCATCCTCGAGCAGGCGCGCATCAAGCTTCGAGCGCTCTACGACGTACATCTCCCGCTCGCGCCGGCCCTCGGCCACGAATTCGCCGTTGTGGTAAAGGCGGCAGCCCGTTGTCGCCGCCAGCGGCGCAATGCGGTCGCGCCCGAACTCGCGGGCGATGAGGGCCACCGAGCGCGGCGAAAGGAGCCCGCCGCAGGCCTTGCGGCGCGGAAAGCGAGCCTGGTCCACCAGCGCGGCGGCGATTCCCGCGCGCGCCAGCGCCCGCCCCAGCGTCGCGCCCGCCGGCCCGCCGCCGACGATCAGGATGTCGGGGGAGGAGGACACGCGCCCTTACCCTTCCCTCCTGAAGAACAGCACCCCCAGCGGCGGCAGGGTCATGGCGGCGGAGGCGGGGCGGCCGTGGCGGGGCGAGGGATCGGCGACGACGCGTCCGAGGTTGCCGACGCCGCTGCCGCCGTAGCAGGGGGCGTCGCTGTTGAGCACCTCGAGCCAGGGGCCGGCCTCGGGCAGACCGACGCGGTAGCCGTAGCGGGGCACGGGGGTGAAGTTGCAGAGGACAACGGTTACGTCGTCGCCGGCGCGGCGCAGGAGGCTCAGGACGCTATGGTCGGTGTCGCAGCAGTCAATCCACTCGAAGCCGTCGGGGCGGAAATCGCCGGCGTGCAGGGAGGGGGCGGCGCGGTAGAGGGCGTTGAGGTCGCGCAGCCAGTTGCGGATGCCCTGGTGGGCGGCGTGGTCAAGGAGGGACCAGTCGAGCGCGGCGTCATGGTTCCATTCCCCCCACTGGCCCAGTTCGCCACCCATGAAGAGGAGTTTCTTGCCGCTCTGGGCGTACATGTAGCCGTAGAGGGCGCGGAGGTTGGCGAGCTTCTGCCAGGTGTCGCCGGGCATCTTGCCGATGAGGCTGGATTTCATGTGGACGACTTCGTCATGGCTGAGGGGAAGGACGAAGTTTTCGTGGTGGGCGTAGAGCATCCGGAAGGTGAGGTCGTTGTGGTGGAAGCGGCGGAAGACGGGGTCGCGCGCCATGTAGCGCAGGGTGTCGTGCATCCAGCCCATGTCCCACTTGAGGCCGAAGCCGAGTCCGCCCAGGTACGCCGGGCGCGAGACGGACGGCCATGAGGTGGATTCCTCGGCGATGGTCTGAACGTCGGGGAAGCGGGAGTAAATCTCTTCGTTCATCTCGCGGAGGAAGGTGATAGCGTCGAGGTTCTCCTTGCCGCCGTACTTGTTGGGGATCCATTCGCCGGGGCGGCGGGCGTAGTCGAGGTAGAGCATGGAGGCGACGGCGTCCACGCGGAGGCCGTCGGCGTGGAACTTGTCGAGCCAGAAGAGGGCGTTGCTGATGAGGAAGGCGCGGACCTCGTTGCGGCCGTAGTTGAAGATGAGGCTGTTCCATTCCGGGTGGAGCCCCTGGCGGACGTCGGCGTGTTCGTAGAGGTGGGTGCCGTCGAAGTAGCAGAGGCCGTGGACGTCGGTGGGGAAGTGGCTGGGGACCCAGTCGAGGATGACGCCGATGCCGGCCTGGTGGAGGCGGTCTATCAGGAACATGAGGTCCTGGGGGTCGCCATAACGGCTGGAGGGGGCGTAGAAGCCGGTGACCTGGTAGCCCCAGGAGCCGAAGAAGGGGTGCTCCATGACGGGCAGGAGCTCGACGTGGGTGAAGCCGAGGTCCTTGACGTACGGGGGGAGTTGTTCGGCGAGTTCGCGATAGCTGAGGGAGCGGTTGCCGTCGGCGGGGACGCGGCGCCAGGAGCCGAGGTGGATTTCGTAGATCGAGAGCGGGGCGTCGAGGGCGTTCCGCGCACGCCGCGCGACCATCCAGTCGCCGTCCCCCCAGTCGTAATCCAGCGTCCAGACCTTCGAGCCGGTTTCCGGCGGCACGCGGCCGTGGAAACCGAGGGGGTCCATCTTGTCCACCTGGTAGGCGTTGTGGCGGGAGCCGACGTGGTACTTGTAAACGAAGCCTTTGCCGACGCCGGGGACAAATCCCTCCCAGACGCCGGACTGACCGCGGGGGCGGAGGGGGTCGGCGGACTTGTTCCAGTGGTTGAAATCGCCGATGACGGAGACGTAGTTGGCGTTGGGCGCCCAGACGGCGAAGCGGGTCCCGGCGACACCGTCGGGGGCGACGGCGGGGTGCGCGCCGAGTTTGTCGTAGAGATGGTAGTGTCGTCCCTCGTTGAACAGGTGGAGGTCGAAGTCGGTCAGGTTGGTGACGTCGTGGCGGACCATGGCGGTCTCCTGTTGCGGCGGGGAACGGCCGGGGCGGCGTTGCTCTTGAGGACAGTCTAAGCGGGCGGGCGGGGGGAAGCAAGGGCGGACCCGTACCCGGCAGTTTTCAGGGCGACGCACTGGGAGTGTCGTGTGTGGCACGGGCGCCCTCGCCCGTGGTCTTCGCGGCAGGATGTTCCCACAGCCGAGGGCGGCTGTGCCACATCTCCTGAAGACTGACGGGTTACGCGGACCTGCCCGTCCGGCCCTGCGCGGAGGGAAGCGCGGCTCGCGCCCCGCCGTTGGCCGCCCGCCGTCTGCCGCCCGTCGTTCGCCGTCCCCTACGACGTCTCCTCCATCTGCTGACGCCAGAGGTCGGCGTAGGCGCCGTCGCGCGCGAGGAGTTCCTCGTGGCGGCCCTGTTCGACGATGCGCCCCGCGGAGAGGACGACAATGATATCGGCGCTGCGCGCCACGGAAAGGCGATGGGCGATAGTGAAGCTGGTGCGGTCCTTCAGCAGGCGGTCGAGCGCGTCGAGGACCAGGGCCTCGCTGGCGGCGTCGAGGTTCGAGGTCGCCTCGTCGAGGATGAGGATCGGCGGATTCTTGAGGAACATGCGGGCGATGGCGATACGCTGCACCTGGCCGCCGGAGAGCGTCGCGCCGCGCTCGCCGACAAGAGTGTTGTAGCCTTCGGGCTGGAGGCGGATGAAGTCGTGCGCGTTGGCGAGGCGGGCGGCCTGCTCGACCTGGGCGTCGGTGGCGTCGTGATCGCCGTAGCGGATGTTTTCGAGGATCGTTCCGGTGAAGAGGACGGGCTGCTGGGGGACGATGCCGATGGCCTGGCGCAGACTGCGGACGGTGACGGCGCGGAGGTCCTGGCCGTCAATCAGGATGGCGCCGGAGTTCACGTCGTAGAAGCGCGAGAGAAGGCTGATGAGCGTGGACTTGCCGCTGCCACTGGAACCGACGAGGGCCACGCGCGATCCGCCGGGTGCGTCGAGGGTGACGCCGTGGAGGACGGCGATCGGCTGGTCGGTGGGATAGGCGAACTCCACGTCGAGGAACTGCACGCGGCCCCGTCCGACGCGCAACGGCTTGGCGTGGCGCGCGTTGCGGATTTCCGGCTCCTGGTCAAAGTACTCGAAGACCCGGTCCGCCGCCGCGGCTGCCGATTGCAGGTTGCCGTAGATGGTGCTGAGTTCGACCGCCGGGTTGAGCATCATGCCGCTGTAGGTGACGAAGACGAACAGCTCGCCGACGGTCGCCTGGCCCTGCGAGACGCGGTAGATACCGAAGGCGATGACGGCCACCTCGCCGATGTAGCGCAGCATCTCCGAGCTGGAGATGAGCATCCCCTGGTACCACGTGCGGCGCGCCATGTGTTCGCTGAGTTGCTCGACCTCGCCGCGCATCAGCCGCTGCTCCTGCATCTCGGCGGTGAAGGACTGGAGTTCGCGGATCATCAAGACGCGTTCCTGGACGTACCCGGACATGCGCTCGATGGTGTCCTGCGTGTCGCGACTGGCCTGGCGGATGGGGCGGCGGAGCAGGCGGGTCGTCACGAGGAAGATCGGCGCCACCGACAGCGCCACCAACCCCCAGACCCAGTCCATGTAGAGCAGGTAAGCCGTGGCGACCAACATGCGCAGCGTGGCCTGGCCGACGAGGATGGTCAGTTGCTCGAAGGCGTGCTGGGCGGTGGCAACGTCGTTCATCAGGCGGGCCACCACGGTACCCGAGGGGCGCCGGCTGTGAAAGGAGATGGAAAGGCGCTGGATATGGCGGAAGAGCTGCGAGCGGATGTCGCGGACGATGAGACTGGTCGCCAGGCCCGGAATGTAGAAGCGCGCGATGACCATGAAGGGGTGGATCAGCAGCAGCACGCCCAGGACGGGCAACATCTCCATGAAAAGCCGCCAGCGCTCCTCGGGAGGAAGGCCGGCCGGGGCGAGCACCTTGTCCACGACGTTCTTGATGAAGATCGGAAGGTAGAGCGGCAATGCCAGGCGCCCGAGCCCGGCCAGGAATCCGATCACCTGCGCCAGCCAGTAGGGGCGGGTGAAGCGCATGAAGCGCCAGAGATTGCGGAAGGACTGGTCCTGCGGTACTGGTCCGTCGAGTTCGCGCAACTTGCCCAACGATCCGGCTCCCACAAAGGCCCGCCGCCGCTCGAACGGCGGATGACAAGCCCCCTTCTGGGCGATTATGCCGGATTGCGCCGGAAGGCGCAAACGCCTCCGCCCGCTCCGCGTCCGGCGCGTTCAGGAATGGTAGCCGGCGTACCGCTCGAAAGCGTCCATCAACGCGCGGACATTCTCCAGCGGCGTGCCCGGATAGAGCCCGAAGATCATCATCAATCCGCCCTTGCGGCTGCCGAGCGTGGCCACCTCGGTGCGGATCAGGTCGTCTATCTCCTTCGGCGTGCCGAAGGCCGTCACCTTCTGGCGGTCCACGTCGAGTTCGACGCAGACCCGTCCGGTCAGGCGGGCTCGGATCCAGTCCAGTCCGTTCACCAGGTCCTGCAGGTTCACCACGTCCACGCCGGAATCCACCAGGTCGTCCACCAGCAGGCGGATGTCGCCGTCGGAGTGCATGTGGATCACACAGCCGGCCTCCCGCGCCGGGGCCATCAGGCGGCGGTAGCTGGGCTTGATGTACTTTCGCAGGCAGGCCGGCGACAGCATCGGCCCGCACTGCATCCCCAGGTCCTCCGGGTAGCTCATCCATTCCGCGCCCGCTTCGATGTACCCGCGCACCGCGCCCAGGTTGAAGGCCTCGACGCGCTCGATCAGCGTCGCCAGGCGCGGCTCGTCCTCGGCCATGTCGCACAGCAGCGCCTCATAGCCGCGGAGGTTGCAGAGCGTCAGGAAGGTGTGGCCGTGAATCAGGCCGCCTTCGGCCAGATCTCCGGCAGCCTTGCGGCGGGCGAGACTCTGCTTCACCGCCTTCCAGTCCACCGGGCCCCACGTTCCCGTCCGGCGGGGGTCGGGCGTCGGCAGGCGATCCAAGGCGCTCCAGTCCGCCACCGGGTGCTTCGTCACCACACCGGAGATGCCGTCGTCGGAGGTCTCCCACACACAGCCCCAGACGTCCGTCGCCGGCTTGCCGGCCGTCGCCCACGGGGCGTAGGCGCGGGGTGCGGCGTTGACCGGCCGTTTGAAGCCGGGGAAGAGCAGGGTGTGCGACTCCATCAGGTCGTGGAGCGCCTCCGTCGGATAGTGATGCCAGCAGGAGGCATTGATCGAGAACTTGATCGGGATGCACTCGGGCTCCTGAAAGCGCACGGCGCGCAGGATGTTCTCGCGGCGGGTGAGCATGGGGGACCTTTCGAGAGGACTCCGCGAACGATGGCCTATCACCATTCTAATCGCGGGGGAACAAGCGCGCAAGGGCGCCAGGTGGACGCGGAGGATGGCCTCGGCCTCGCGGAGTCGTTGGGGCGCCGCCCGCTTCAAGGGCAAGGCGACGCGCGCAACGCGCCATTCCACGGGGCAGGTTGCGAACCTCGCGAGCCGGACGACGCCGTCCGTTGCCGCTTCCGGCCAGGCGTGCGCCGAGAAGAGGTGTGATGTCCGTCTGAGCCGCCCCGGCCCGGAGCGCCGCCGGCCTGGAAGAAGCCGCAGGGCATGTCATGAACGTCCTCCGCCGATCAGGGCGCTACAGCGCGTACGTCCGCGGCCAGCTCTGACACGGCAGCGAGCGCGTGGCATGGAGCAGGCCGCGCGTCGGTTCGACGATGACGACCGATGCGGTCATGGCGGCGCGGTTCTGATGGCGGCAGATGCAGACCGGGAAGCCATCGTGGTCGCACATGGCGCGGTAGCAGAGCTGCGGCGTGATCCGGCCCCGCTCCGGTTCGAGCTGCTCATAGAGGCGCGCCGTGCGGTGGAGGGAGTCCGCGCGGCGGAAGTTGCCGCCCTCCTGTTCGATGGCGCGCAGCCGACGACTGCCGGAAACGACGCAGTTGGCGTGCGCGTAGAGGCCGTTGCGCGCCTTCAGGAAGACCGGACCGCCCCGGCCGTATTCGATGCCGATCACCCCGCCGCGCTCGTCGGCGACCGTGGCATGAGCGGCGTGGGCCACGCCGTGGTCGCGCGTCAGCTTCATCACCGCCTCGACCGTCGGACAATGCAGCGCCAGGAGGCCCCAGATGTCGTAGGGCAGCCCCCCCTCCGGCGCGCGCAGGTACATCGAGTTGCGGAAGATGCTCGTTCCCCCCCGGACAAACCCGTGCCCGAAGAGCCATCCCGGATACGTCAGCGTCAGCGCCGACGGCCCCTCCTTGATCTTCAGCCGCAGCACCAGCAGTTGCAGCCCGCGCCGGAAGGAGACGTCCTTGCTCTGCCCGGAGATGGGCGCGCCGTCGAGCGTGGCCGAGGGCGCCACGGCAAAGGAGGTGCAGCCCTCCGGCTCGGGCGCGCGCGGACCGATCCGGTCTTCCGCCACCCCCGCGCCGGCGGCCATGCCGCGATAGAGGTCCGGCAGGTGCGGCGCGAGCTTTGAGATCAGCCGCGCGCAACGCCGGTCCTTCCACCAGGCCCGGTCGCTCTTGAAGCCCCCGGCTTCCAGCGTCAGCGCCTCCTTCCAGATGCCGCCGAGTTGCTCGCCGCATTCGAAGGCCGTTCCCTCGCAGCTGACGAGAGGCAGGGGGATGTCCGGTTGCAGACGCGTGGTAACGGGCGCGACATCTTGCGCGGCGGGCATGGGCGTCTCCTTTCAGAACCGGCTGGAAGAATACACCCGCCCGCGCAGGGGGTCAAGGCCGCCGGGCGCGGTTTCCACAGGCTCCGGCCAGCCTTGACCCCCTGCCTGAAGGCACTACAATGGTGCTGTAGCGTGACGCGGATGAAACCGTCCCCACACCCTTTCACGCAAGGAGACTCCCCCGATGGCCCAGGCGCCGAACATCCTCTTCTTGATGGCGGACCAGTTGCGCGGCGACACGCTGACGCCGGAACACCCCTGCGTGGCGCCGAACCTGAAGGGCCTGGCGGCGCGCGGGGTGAGCTTCGCGCGCGGTTACACGCCGAACGCCGTCTGCTCCCCGGCGCGGGCGAGCCTGATGACCGGCCTGCTCCCCCACAATCACGGCGTGCTCGAGGTGACGCACTGCACCGACGACGACCAAAGCTGCCTGCGCCCCGAGCGCGTCCACTGGGCGCAGCAGTTGCGCGCGGCGGGCTACCGCACGGCCTACTTCGGCAAGTGGCACGTCGAGCGCACGCACGACCTGGCGCGCTTCGGCTGGACGGTGGACGGCGAAAGCGGGCGTCCGGAGTTCCATGCGCGGATGAAGACCGGCCGCGCAACGGGCGGCGACGCGCCCCCGCCGCAGGGACGCCTCCTCGGCGGCGCCACCGCCGGTTATGCGGCGCGCCCCTTCTTCGGCGTCGCCGACGACGCCAAGAGCCACCGCCAGTTGGAGACGGTGGCCGACCTGGGGGCGGAGTTCATCCGCGACGCCGCCGGACGCGGCGAACCCTGGTGCTGCTTCCTCAGTTGCACCATGCCGCACGACCCCTACTTCTGCGCGTCGCAGGACCGCGCCCGCTACGACGCGGAGACGCTGGCGCTGCCGCCGAACGCGCGCGACCCCATGACCGACAAGCCGGGGCTCTACCGCAAGTGCGCCCGGGTCTTCGCCGACCTGACCGACCGCGAGCGCCGCGAGGCGATGGCCTGCTACTTCGCCTCCGTGACGCAGATTGACCGCGAGTACGGACGGGTGCTGCGCGTCCTCGGGGAGACCGGCGCGGACGAGAACACCCTGGTCGTGATGACGGCCGACCACGGCGACTTCCTGGGGGCGCACGGACTCTATTGCAAGAACATCGGCGCGTTCGAGGAAGCCTACCGTATCCCGATCATCGCGGCCGGGCCGGGGATTGCGCGGGGGGCCGTGTCCCGCGCGCGCGTCGGCCTGCAGGACCTCGGACCGACGCTGCTCGATCTGGCCGGCGTCGCCCCGATCCCCTCCCCTGACGGACGCTCCTTCGCCGACGTGCTGCGCCGCCCCGACCGCGTCGCCGGGCCCGACGCGGGCCTGGCGGAGTACTACGGCTCGCGTTACCGCCTGACGCAGTTCGTGTACTGGGAAGGGGACTGGAAGCTCGTCTTCAACGGCTTCGACTTCGACGAACTGTACAACCTGCGCGAAGACCCCTTCGAGTTGACAAACCTGGCGGCCCGCCCCGAACGCGCCGGCGACCTCCGCCGCCTGACGGCGGGGATGTGGCGTCGGCTCCGCGAGACCGGAGAACGCCACGTCGTCAACGCCAGCTATCCCCCGCTGCGCCTGGCCCCCTACGGGCCGGGGGTGGCGGAGTCCGTCCAGGCCCCTGAAGGAGTTCAGCCGTGAAACCCGCCCCGTGGTTTGCCGGGATCGTCCTGGGCCTCTGCGCCGCAACGGCCGCAACGCCCGCGCCGGAACCGCCGCCGGCCCTCGCCCAGGCGCAGGAGGTCATCGAAGGCCGCCTGAAGAGTTTGGAAGCCGCGCTGGCCGAGGCGGCCCGATCCCTGGCGCGCGCCGGACTCGAAGGCCCCGAAGCGCGCCGCGCTCTGGCCGATCTCCACAAAGCCTGCCCCGACGTCATAGACGTCTGCACCGTCAGTCCCCAGGGACGGATGCTGCTCGTCGAACCGGCGGCGTACCGCGCCTTCGAGGGGAAGGACATCAGCGACCAGGAGCAGGTGCGCCGCGTCCGCGACAAGCGCCCCGCCCTCAGCCGCCTCTTCAAGGCCGTCGAAGGGATGCACGCGCTGGATTTCGAATACCCCGTCCTTTCCGAGCGGCAGGAATTCCTGGGCTCGGTCAGCGTCCTGTTCACGCCGCAGGCCGTCTTCGGCCCGGCGCTGGCGGGCGTGGCCAAGGCCGGCGGCTGGGAGCCCTTCATCCTTCAGACCGACGGGCTTATTCTCTATGACCTCGATCCCGCGCAGGTGGGGCGGAACACCCTGAAGGACGAGATGTTCAAGCCCTGGCCGCAGGTGTTGGCCTTGTGCAGGCGCGTGATCGCAGAAGAGAAGGGATTTGGCGCGTACGAGTTCCCGGCCAAGGAGACGCGCCGCCCGGCCCGAAAGGAAGCGCATTGGACGACCCTCCGCGCCGGCGGAACGACGTGGCGGCTGGTCGTCAGCCGCGAAGCGCAGTAGGCGAGGGGCGAAGGTCCGGCGCGTCCGCCGGCAGCCCGCCGAAGCGGCGCTCGCGCCGGCGGAAGTCGGCTATCGCGCGGTCGAGGCAGTCGGCGTCGAACTCCGGCCAGGGGACCTCGGTCACCCACAACTCCGCGTAGGCCGCCTGCCAGAGCAGGAAGTTGCTCAGGCGCATCTCGCCGGCGGTGCGGATGATGAGGTCCAGGGGCGGCATGTCCGGCTGATAGAGACAGGCCGCCAGGTCCTCCGCCTCAATGGCGTCGGGATCGAGCTTCCCCGCGACCGCGCGGGCGGCCAGCGCGCGGCAGGCGTCCACGATCTCATTGCGCCCGCCGTAGTTGATGGCCAGGCACAGCGTCATCCGCGCCCCGTGGCGCGTGGCCTCCATCGAGGCCGCCAGTTCGTCCAGGACCAGGGCGGGCAGCGCGTCCAGGCGGCCGATCACGCGAAGGCGGATGCCGTTCCGGAGCAGGCGCTCGCGCTCGGAGCGCAGGTAGCGCGCAAAGAGGCGCATCAGCAGGCGCACCTCCCCCTCCGGGCGCGACCAGTTCTCGGACGAGAAGGCGTAGAGCGTCAACTGCCGCAGCCCGAGCCGGGCGGCGTGCTCGGTGATGCGGCGGACGGTGCGCGCGCCGGCGCGATGCCCGGCGGAGCGCGGCAGACCCAGCCGGCGGGCCCAGCGGCCGTTGCCGTCCATGATGATGCCGATGTGGCGCGGACCGGGGGAAGTCTCTGCCGGACGTTCAGACATGGAGCGATTCCTTCGCAAGGGCCGTGGCGCGCGCGCCGGAAGCGCCGCGCCCGAAGCGGGAGTTCATCGGGGCCTCCGTCCCTGGGCGACGATCCGCTCGAGCTGGTCGAGGTAGCGCCGAAAGGCGGCGCGCCCGGAGGGGGTGAGGGACAGGCTGGTCTGCGGCTTGAGCCCGACGAAGCGCTTGGCGATGGCGACGTAGCCGGACGACTCGAGGACGCGGGCGTGTACGCTGAGGTTCCCGTCCGTCATGCCGGCGGCGTCCTTGAGCTCGATGAAGGTCATATCCTCCACGGCCGCCAGCGCGGCGACGATCGCCAGCCGCGCGCGTTCATGGATGACCTTGTCGAGTTCCGCCGGGGACACGGGTTTGGGCACGGGTCAGTCTCCGAACCGCCGGAGCAGGTAGGCCCCATAGACAATGTGCCCCAGGCCGAAGGTGAGGGCGATCATCAGCAGCCCGAAGGCGGACAGCCAGAAGAGCGTCAGGACGCCGGCGGCCAGGAAGGCCAGCCCCAACACGCCGGGGGCGCGGACGGAGAGGATGCCGGTCATCCACACGCCCGCGCCGTAGAGCATCATCCAGATGCCCGGCGCCAGGCCCCAGTCGCCGCGCGCCCCCAGGGCCAGCGTCAGCGCCAGCGCCACCCCCAGGCACGGGCCCATCGCATAGAGCGCCAGTTGTTCCAGGCGCGACCAGGGGCTGCGGCCGTTCCGGCGGGCCAGCCGGACGCTGAGCACCACGTCGCAGAGCACCGCCAGGATGCCGACGCCGCCCCAGAGGGCGATGACGGCCGCGCGTTTCGAGGCGGGAAGGCCGGCCAGCGCCGCAAAGTCCAGGGACCGCATCAGCGCGTAGCTCCCCGCGCAACCGCCCAGCGCCAGCGCCCCGCCGGTCAGGGCGGCCTTCCCCGGCAACGCCGTGATCTTGGTGGCGCTCTCCATGATGCGTCGGATCGCGGCCAGGTGCTCCGCCGCTTCGCGCGCTTCGATGTCCGGCTCCATCTCCGTCCTCCCAGGGGCGTTTCGGATTCACTTTACAGTGCAAAGTACTTTATTTTCGGCGCGGCAGATTGTCAAGTCCCTTCAAGCCCCGCGCTCCCTTGCTCCCGTGCGCGAAGTATGTATCATGTTGATGGAGAGCTTCAGGGGAGGAACCGCCATGCGCTGCCCGGTGTGCCGCGTCGAGATGCTGACGCTCGAGTTCGCAAAGATCGAAAGCGATTACTGCGGCGAGTGCGGCGGCGTATGGCTGGACTCGGGGGAGATCGAGTTGCTGGGGGAGCGCGCGGGGGCGATGCGCAAGAGCCTGCTGGCGGCGCTCGATTCCGAAATCGTCGAGCGCGAACAGAGCCGCAAGCGGCATTGCCCCGTCTGCGGGATGCGCCTGGCGCGGGTGCGACCGGGGGGGGTGGGCGTATCGGTGGACCGCTGCCGCTACCGGCACGGGCTGTGGTTCGACCGGGGCGAGCTTCAGGCCGTGATCCAGGCGGCCGGGGCCGATGCCTCGAACGATCTGATCCGGTTCCTGGCGGACCTGGAGGCGCAGCGGCGGCGGCGCGCCGAGGAACGGGCAAAGGAAGCCGCGTCCGGGGCGTGATCGCGTCCCGGAGTTTCCGTTGAGGCGTCCAAGGACAGAAGGAGCGCGACCATGATGAGCGGCGGCGTAGTAGTGCTGATTGCCCTGGCGGTGATCCTGGGGCTGGCGGGAATACTGGTCATCCTTTTCATCACGCTCTACAACGGGTTGGTGGGGCTCCGGAACCAGGCGCGCAACGCCTGGGCGCAGATTGACGTCCAGCTCAAGCGGCGGCACGACCTGATCCCCAACCTGGTCGAGACAGCCAAGGGTTACGTCAAGCACGAGCGCGAAACGCTCGAGTCCGTCACCCAGGCGCGCAACATCGCCACCCACGCCAAGGGGGCGGCGGACGCCTCGAAGGCGGAGATGGCGCTCACGAGCGCCCTGGGGCAGTTCTTTGCCGTGGCCGAACGCTACCCCGACCTCAAGGCGAACCAGAACTTCCTCGCCTTGCAGGAGGAGCTGTCCTCCACGGAGAACCGCATCGGCTTCGCGCGGCAGTTCTACAACGACCAGGTGACGGAGTACAACACGCGCATCCAGACGGTTCCGAGCAACCTGGTGGCGGGGATGTTCGGCTTCCAGACGATGGAACTCTTCCAGATTGGCTCCGAGGCCGAACGCGCGGTCCCCAAAGTGCAGTTCTGATCGGCGAGCGCTCCCGTGTGGGAACAGATTCGGTCGAACCGACGCCGGTCGGTCTTCCTGATTGCGGCGCTGGTCGTCCTGCCGCTGCTGGTCGGCTGGTGCCTGGGGTGGATGGTCGCCCCCGAGGGAGACAAGGTGGGGCTGGGGCTGGCGGCGCTCCTCCTGATCGTCATGCTTCCGATCGGCTGGTTCGGCGGGAAGTCCCTCGTCTTGTCCTCGGCCGGGGCGCGGCCGATCACCCATGACGACGCCCCCCGGCTCTTCAACGTCGTCCAGGAGATGACCCTGGCGGCAGGGTTGCCGAAGCCGCCGCGGGTGTATCTGCTCGACTGCGACGCGCCGAACGCCTTTGCGATGGGGGCGCCGGACGACGGGGTGGTGGCGGTAACGACAGGACTGCTGATGCGCCTCAGCCGCGATGAACTCCAGGGCGTAATCGCGCACGAGGTGGCGCACATCGTCAACGAGGACGCGGAATACATGACGCTCGCCGCCACGCTGGTGGGGATCACTGTCACGCTGTCGGAGCTTGTGCGGACCCGGGCGGAGTTCAGCTCCGGGCGGCGGCGGGCGCCGCGGCTGGAACACCGGCGCGATGCGGCGCTCGTGGCGCTCGCCGCGCTTGTGGTGGTGCTGGCCCCCTTCATGGCGCGGATGCTCTACCTCGCCTGTTCGCGGCGGCGCGAGTACCTGGCCGATGCCTGCGCCGCGCGCTACACGCGCTATCCCGCCGGGCTGGCCTCGGCCCTGGAGAAGATCGCCGCCCAGGCCGGGGAGATGCAGGGCGTGGGGCAGGACGTCGCGGCGCTGTGCACCGTGAACCCCCTGCGCGACGAGGGCGCGAGTTTCTTCTCGACGCATCCCGCCACCGCCGAACGGGTGCGCATCCTCCGTGCCATGGCGGGCGGGGCGGGCCTGGCCGACTACGAGCGGGCCTTTCGGAGTGTGGCGGGCGGCGGGGTCATCGGCCCGCGAAGCCTGCGCGAAGCGACTGAAACGCCGATCCGCGCCGCGTCCGCGGAACCGGACCCGCCGGAGATTGAACGCGCTCGCGAGACCGTGGACATCCTTCACCGCGCCGATGGCGCGCTGTTCGTGGACTGCCCCTGCGGCGTGCGCATCAAGAAGCCGACCGGCGCGGCGGGGATGACGATCGAGTGCCCCCGGTGCGGCCGGGCAAACCGCCTGCCCCTGGCCCGCCCCCCCGAGGACGGCCACGCGCCGGCCTTTGTGTTCCAACCGGGACGGTGGCAGTCCTTCCAGTGCAGCTGCGGCGGCGTCGTGCAGTTGAGCCCCAGCTTCGCCGGCACGCAGGTTCCCTGCCCGCGTTGCGGCGCGATCACCGAGGTCCTGCGGGAGGAATCGGCCTGAGGCGCGGCTACCGTTCTCCCGCGCGGGCGAGAATCAGGTCCCGCGCGATGCGCGTCCATTCCGTGAAGCGCTCCGGCTGCTTGTCGCAGGTGTGCGTGTCCTTGAGGACCAGTTCGAGCACGCACCCGTGGGCGGCGCAGACATCGAGGGTGTGGGCGATGTAGTCGCGGATCAGCCCGGTGTTGAACGCCCCGACCAGGTGCGACGGATGCGGCTTCCAGGAGAAGATGGCGCGGTTCTTCATCTTCGCCGCGCAGACCTCCACGTCGGCAAAGGGCGAGATGGAGATGCGGCGGATGTTCGGGATGGCGAACACGTAATCGAGCTTGCGCGACAGGTCCTCGCAGCATCCGTAGCCGTTCAGGCCGAAATGCGCCAGAAGGCGGCGTTCATAGGCCAGGACGAACTCCTCGTGCATCCCGGGGCCGACGAGGGCCAGTTCCTGCGCCTCGGCGGAGGCCCACAGGTCGCAGGGGCGCACGCGCGCAGGGTCAAAGCCGGGCTTCGGCAGTTCGTCGCTCCACCCCACCCCGCCGGAGGAATGGTAGGTGTTGTCATTGTTCAGGCTGAAGAGGTTCATCGCAACATACTGACGGATCATGCCCTGGTAGGCCTCCTCGTAGAAGGCCATGGCGTCGTGCAGCATGGCGGGGTTCTCGACCATGTCCAGCATGACCTGGTCCAGCCCGCGCAGCGCCGTGTAGAGATTCATGATGTGAATGCCGAAGTACCGAACGCCGCGAAGCTCCACGCGGAGGATGCCGCCGAAGAGCTCCTGCATCTCCTGAAGGCGCGCGCGGGTGGCGTCGTCGTCGCGCGAGAAGCGGGGGGCCTTCAGCTTCTTGAGGTCGGCGGGGGTCAGGATGACCGGGTCGAA
>JAKJEM010000001.1:0-33969 GCA_022705425.1 Planctomycetota bacterium | reverse complement strand
GTGGCGGGCCGCCACTTCGGTTCCAGGCCCCATCCGGTGCTATGGACAACCGTCCCGACGATCATCAGCGCTTCCACCACCGTGTCGTCGAAGAAGTGCTCGTGCGTGTAGATGCGGCGACGCAGGTCCAGCTCGAGGGCGCGGCCTTCCTTCGAGGCGCACCGCAGCGATTCCGCCGGCAGCAACTCGCGCCAGGAGCCCTCGGGGAATACCAGAACCATCGGCCGCCCCGGCTTGAGGGCGTTATGGCGACGCCAGAGACGTTTGCGCTCCTCCATCACCGGGAGGGCGGCTATGTCGGCGACCTGCTTCGCCAGGTCGCGCAGGAGCTTGCGTTCGGCGCGGGGGACAGGCATCGCTTCCTTCCTTTATCGGACAAGGGCCTCGATCATGCCACGGCAGTGTAACGCAACGCCCGGCGTCATTCCAGCGAATGAGCGCCTTGACCGGACGGCGCGGCCCGATACAATGACCCTGCGCGCGCGGCGACTCGCGGCGCTCCGGCGGTGTCCACACGGGAGCGGCAACCGATGCAGGCGGGATTCACGTCGGCGGACCTTGGAAGAGACCTGGCGCGGCTGGGCGTGCGCGCGGGGGACGCGCTGATCGTTCACTCCTCGATGAAGAGCCTCGGACGCGTGACCGGCGGGCCGCAGGCCGTCATCCGCGCCCTCCAGCGGGCGGTGACCCCGCGCGGCACGATCCTCATGCCGGCTTTCTCCTACAACTTCGAGAAGGTCTATGAACCGACGACGCCGTTCGATCCCGTTTCGTCCCCGTCGCGCGTGGGATTGATCTCCGACACCTTCCGACGGATGAAGGGCGTCGCGCGCAGCGCCCACCCGACGCACTCCGTAGCCGCGTGGGGGCGGCACGCGGCGGCCTGGACGGCGGGGCACGAAGCGCTCTCCGGGCTGGCCGCCGAGACGCCCTTCCACCGCGCCGCCCGCGCCGGGGCGAAGCTCCTGATGATCGGCTGCGGCTTCACGTCCCTCTCCCTGCTGCACGTGGCCGAGGACCTCGGAGGCGCCCCCTACTTGCGCGTCTTCAACTGGGGCTATCACGGCTGGAAGCCGACGGCCCTGGTCCGGCGCGGACGCGGCGTCCGACGGGTGACCTACCCCTCCGTGCCGGGGTGCAGCCGCCATTTCGGCGCGGCGGAGGCGCTGGCGCGCGAGAAGGGACTCCTCCAGACCGGGCGCCTGGGCGAGGCCGACGTGCTGCTGGCCGACGCCGGGGTGGTGCTGGAGTCTGTCGCGCAAGAGGTGGCGCGACGGCCGGACTTCCTCCTCTGCCCGCCGCGCGCCTGCCGCGCCTGCGACGAGCGCCGCATTGTCTTCGAGTCCGCGCGCTCGCCGGAGGCCGCCTTCGTCGGCGGGTTCCTGGTGGAGGTGATTGACCGCGCGGGCATCCGCCTCGCCGGCAGCGCCGCCGAAGCGCGCGCGGCGGAGATGGTCGCCGCGCAGATGGAGGAGGCGGGGCTGGCGCGGGTGCGGATCGAACGTCCGCCCATCCGCGCATGGCAGCCGGGTTTCAGCGTCCTCGAAGCGCGCGTGAATGGGCGATGGGAACGCATGGCTTCCGCCCCGGCGGCGCACGCGCCGGCCACGCGGGGAGTTCTCCGAGGGCGCGCCGCCCGACTCGAAGTCCTTGACGACGCCACCGCCACGCGGGCGCAGGGGGATATCGCTGTGCTGTGGGACGGCTACGGCGAGTCCGCTGCGCAGTTCCGGCGGTTGATGGACAGCGGCTTCCGGGCCTTCATCTTTGTGGACAAGCGCTTCGATCACGGCGACCTCGTCGCCGTGGGCGTGCCGGCGCAGTGGCTCGGACGGCTGACGAAGCCGATGATCTCCATCCCCTTCCCGGAGGCCATGCGCGTCTTTGGCGGAGGCCCGGTGGAATGCCGCCTGAAAGCGACCGGTCGCGTGACGCCGGGCCGCACGACGGTGGTTACCGGCGACCTTCCCGGACGCGGCGGCGGGCTCCTGCTGGTCGGCTCGCACCACGATACCGTCTTCAATTCCCCCGCGCCCGATGACAACCTCTGCGGCGTGGCAGGGAACCTGCTCCTGGCGCGGCAACTGCGCGGCGCGCGCGGCCTGCGCCACACGATCCGCCTCTGCGCCTTCGGGGCTGAGGAGCAGCTCAGCGAGGGCGCGCGGTGGTACGCCTTCAAGTCGGGCCTGGCCCGGGACGTGCGCTTCGTCATCCAGAACGACGGCATCGGCGCGCGCGCCGGCGTCCTGATGGCGCGCGCCACCGGCGCCCCGGAGCTGGCGCACTGGCTGCGGCGGCTGGGGCGGCGAGCCGCCTTCCCCCTCAAGGTCGTCGAGGAGGTCTGCCCCTTCAGCGACCACTTTCCCTTCAACGCGCTGGGCGCCTCCTCCGTGTGGTTCGCGCGCCAGCCCACGTCCGCAGGGCGGCATTACCATCACACCGTACGCGACGGGCTGGCGGAGGTCTCTCCCCAGCGGGTGGCCGACCTGATGCGCTTCGAGGCGGCGGCGCTCCTGGCGCTGGCGCGGGCGGAGCGATGGCCCTTCCCGCGCGCCTTCCCCGACGCGCTCCGGCGTGAGGTGGAGGTCTGCCGGCGGGACTGGTACCGCGCCGGGTGATCCGGCAACCGGGCGCGAGACTGAGCGCGACGACCGCCCGGGCAGGAGGCGGGATGGAAGGGACGCAGGGCACGGGAGCGAGAGACGTTCCGGCGGGAGGCTTCCTGCGGGGATGGGGGCCGACCTCCGCCCTGGGCGGGCGTTTTACCGGGCCGCCGGAGGCCCTCCACGCGCGCGCCTTACCCGCTGCGCGCGACCTCATGACGCAGGCCTTCGAGAATCTCGGCGCCGCCCCGGCAACCGACTACCACGTCCACGTCCTCGGCCTCGGCGTCGGCGGAACCGGCGCCTTCGTCAACCCCGCCATGCTCTCCTGGCGGCGCCCCGCGCGCCGCTTCGAGGCGGGCGTCTATCTTCACGCCTGCGGCGTGGCAGGCTTCGCCGACTTCGATGCCGACTACGCCGGGCGGCTGACCCGCCTGGCGCGCGCCTTCGGACGCCCCTTGCGGGCTCACCTCGTGGCGCTCGACCGCTTCCATGACCCCGATGGGCGAGTCAACCTCGCGCGCACGGAGTTCTACGCGCCCAACGACTACGTCGCGCGCCTGGCCGAGGCGCATCCCGATCTGTTTGTCCCCGTCATCTCGATCCATCCGAGCCGGCCCGACGCGCTGGAGGAACTGGCGCGCTGGGCGGCGCGCGGCGTGCGCTTCCTCAAGTGGCTGCCGAACGCGCAGGGGATAGACCCCGCCGACCCGCGCCACGACGCCTTCTACCGGGCGCTGTGCGCGCACGAGATAGCGCTGCTGACGCACGCGGGAGAGGAACACGCCGTCCGGACTCACGCCGCCCAGGCGCTGGGCAACCCCCTGCGCCTGCGCCGCCCCCTCGACCACGGCGTGCGCGTCATCATCGCCCACTGCGCCAGCCTGGGCCGCAACGCGGACTTCGACCGCCCCGGCACGACGGCGGAGAACTTCGACCTCTTCCTGCGGCTGATGGCGGAGGAACGCTACCGCGGGCGGCTCTTCGGCGAAATCTCCGCGATCACGCAATTCAACCGCGCCTCCGCCGCCCTCTTCGACGCGCTGAGCCGCCCCGAGATGTGCGGACGCCTCGTCAACGGCAGCGACTATCCCCTCCCCGCCGTGAACTGCGTGATCTGGACCGGAAGGCTGGCGCGCATGGGCTGCATCACCCCCGGCGAGCGCCGGGCTCTCAACGAAATCTACTCCTGCAATCCCCTGCTCTTCGACTTCGTCCTCAAGCGCGCGCTGCGCCACCCGACGACCCAAGAACGCCTCTTCCCGAAGGAGGTCTTCCTCGAAAACCCGGCGTTGCGCCCGGAGGCGTGCTAGCCCGGCTTTTCGGCGGCCACCAGGACATTCGTCGGATAGAGCGCCCGCGCGCCCGCGACGCGATCAAGCGCCAGCGCCAGTCGTATGAAGAGCCGGTTCGCCGCCAACCCAAGGCGAAAAAGGGGCCGCGCCGGCCACAGCAGCGCCAGGGCGACGGTCGAGGGGGCGTAGGCCAGGAAACAGATCAGCCCGCCGACCGGTTCGGACGAGAGCACGCGCAGGCCGGCCCCTTCGAGAAGGCGGCGCAGCCCGTGCTCGGTGAAGCGCCAGTAGTCGTGCGGTTCATTGTGCATCCACACCAGGTGCGGCACAGAGATCACCGCGCGCCCGCCCGGCTTCAGAACGCGCGCGATCTCGCCGATGGCCGCCGCCGGATCGGGCACGTGCTGAAGGACCTGCGTACAGAAGACCGTGTCGTACTGCGCATCGGGGAGGCCCGTCCGCTGCATGTCGGCCACGTGGTCGGCCGGGCCGGACACGTCCAGGCTTTCGTATCGCTCGCAGCGCTCGCGGAGCATGGCGCGGTAGGCTTGGCGTCCCGCCCCGGCGTCCAGCAGCCGTCCGCGCGCGTGCCGCTGCGCCGCCTCCTTCAGCGCGCGATGGAGCGACAGGTTCGTCGTCGCCAGCTCGAAGTAATCCGGCGTCCCCGCCAGGGAGTCGGAGATGCGGCGGCTGTTTTCCTTGATGCGCGCGGTCAGTCCCATGTCGTCTCCCTCGGATGGGCCGCCGGGATCGAGCCGACCGCCGGCCGCCGTGCGTGATGGTACGAGGCCGGCGCGGGCAAAGTCAATCCGCCCGCGCGCGGAATCGCGCCGAAGCGAAGACCGCGCCGGCGCTCGTTGACAGCGCGACGCAGGGGGCTGATAATGAAGCGATTCGCGCCCGACAGCCGGGGCGCAATGGAGCCGGGGAGTGCCATGTCCTCACTTGCCGAGAGGGATTTCGGCGCGCGGCGCGAGCGCCTGATCCGCCGACTGAGCGCGCAAACGCGCGACCTCGCCGCCCGGGCCCTCTCCGGCGAGCACAGCCGCGCCATGAAGCCCGCCGATTTCGGCATTGCGCCGGAGTTCTACCTGACGCTGCCGACGCCGAACGCGCAGTACGCCGAGGCCGTGCGCCTGATCGCCGAACGCGCGCCCTTGCGCGTGCTGCCGGGGGAGAAGATCGTCGGCGCCGCCACGCTGCTCGAAGCCGCGCACCACCGCGTCCCCGCCCTGCCGGCCTGGCCGGGGACGAGCCACACCACGATCGGCTTCGAGCGCCTGTTGCGCGCCGGCTGCCGGGGGTTGCGGGCCGACGTCCGCGCCCGGTTGCAACGGGGCGGACTCGACGCCGACGGACGCGACCTGCTGGAGGCCATGCTCCGGTGCCTGGAGGCGGCGGAGGTGTGGCGGCAGCGGCATATGGCCCTGATCGAGGAACGTCTGCCCGACGCCGCGCCGCACGACGCCGCCGAGTACCGGGCCGTTCTCGATGCCCTCCGGCGCGTCCCCGAGGACCCGCCGCGCACCTTCCGCGAGGCGCTCCAAGCCCTCTGGTTCGTCTTCGGCTTCCAGCGCCTCTGCGGCAACTGGAGCGGCATCGGGCGCTTCGACAAGCTCCTCGGCCCCTGGCTGGCGCGCGACCTGGCCGAAGGATGCCTGACGCTCGACGACGCGCGCGAGCTCGTGGCGCATTTCTGGATCAAGGGCGCCGAATGGGCCGGCATCGCCTTTGCCAACGGCTCCGGCGACGCGCAGTTCTACCAGAACATCGTCCTTGCCGGCGTGGACGAGGCCGGCTGCGAGGTGGAGAACGCTCTCACGCACCTGGTCCTGGATGTCGTCGAGGAGCTGCGCATCAGCGATTTCCCCATCGCCGTGCGCCTGAACCGCCGCACCTCGGAGTCCCTCCTCCGCCGCGTGGCTGAGGTGCAGCGCCTCGGCGGCGGCATCGTGGCAGTTTACAACGAAGAGCGCGTGATCGAGAATCTGGTCCGCTTCGGCTACCCCCTCGAAGAAGCGCGCGACTTCGCCAACGACGGCTGCTGGGAGGTCATCATCCCCGGTCGCACGGCCTTCAGCTATCACCCCTTCGACGTCATGCTGCCCCTGCAGGAAACGCTGGGCCTCGCGCCGGGAAGCCCTCCGGCGGAGTATGCCGACTTCGAGTCGCTCTACGCCGCCTTCCGCGCCCGCCTGGCGAAACAGGTCACCGACGTCGTCAACTCCGGCCCCCCGGCGCTCTGGAACCGCGGTACGCCCGCGCCGCTGCTCTCCCTCTTCGTCGAGGACTGCATCGAACGCGGACGGGCCTATCACGACGGCGGCCCGCGCTACACCGTGCGCGCCCCGCACGCCGGCGGTCTGCCCGACGCGGCCAACAGTCTGTTGGCGGTCCGCGCGCTGGTCTTTGAACAGAAGGCCGCCACCCTGGCGGAGTTCGCCCTGGCGCTCCGCAACAACTGGGAGGGCCGCGAGGACCTCCGCCGCCGCGCCCTGGCCCTGGCCTATTACGGCAATGACGACCCGCAGGCCGACGCCATGCTTGCCCGCGTCTATGACGACTTCACCACCTTCGCCGCGCGCGCCGCCGACCGATTCGGTCTCCTCCGCCCGGCCGGGATCAGCACCTTCGGGCGGCAGATTGACTGGGTGAAGCACCGCCAAGCCACCCCCAGCGGACATCGCAAAGGCGACGTCCTGGCCGGGAACCTCTCCCCCACCCCCGGCACCGACCGCCTGGGGCCGACGGCGGTCATCAAGTCCCACTGCGCCCTGGACTTCAGCCGCCTGCCGAACGGTACCGTGCTGGACCTCAAGATCCTTCCGGCGACCCTGCGCGGCGAGGCCGGCCTGGCCTCGCTCGTGGCGCTGATGCGCGCCTTCGTCAACCTGGGCGGCATCTTCCTGCACGTGGACGTGGTGGACGGCGCGCAGTTGCGCGAGGCGCAAGCCCACCCTGAGCGCTTCCCCAACCTGGCCGTGCGCTGCTCCGGCTGGTCCGCGCGTTTCGCCACCCTGTCCAGGGCGTGGCAGGACATGGTCATCCAACGAACGGAACAAGCCGTGCGCTGAGGAGGCCGCAAGTGGTGGACGACACACGACGGACGACGAACGACCTTCAGGATGACATCACCCCGCTCGCGCTGCCCCTGGCGGAGCGTTCGGTCGCCCACGTCGCGCGGCAGTTGCGGACGGCTTCCGACGCGGAGTGGACACCCCTCCTCTGCGGCTCGCTGGCCGTCAATTGCGCCACGCTCGCGGAGCGACCCGACGCCGCGCGCGACAAGGCCGGCCTGCCGCGCAACGAGCTGGTCGCCCTCGCGGCGGAGTGCCTCCGCAGGGCCAGCCAGGCGTCGCTCCACCTCCCCGAGATGCACGACGGCACCGTCCGCCCGAACGGCTACGCCGTCGGCTACCCCGCCCTCGCCGCGCGCATGCTCGGCGACGCGCTGCCCGGCGACGTCCTCCGCGAGACGAACCGACGCCTGATCGAGGCGGCCGACTGGTTCCTGAACTGGCGGCCGCTCAGCGGCCTCTACTACGACACCAAGGCCGAAGAAACGGCGTGGGAGGTCGTCATCCCCGTGATGGCGCAGGTCGTCGCGCCGGATCACCCCCGCCGCCGCGCCTGGTACGAAAAGGCGCGCGAAATGGTCCTCAACGCCTACTCGCGCGAGTGCGACGCCCACGACCGCGCCACGCGCTTCGACGGCATCCCCCTCGCCGACCTCGTCCACACCGCCAACGTCTTCCCCGACTTCACCGTCCAGAACCACGACGGCTTCAACCCCTGCTACCAGATGTGCAACAACCAGTACGCGGCGCCGTGGTACGCCGCGAAGCGATTTCTCGGCGGCGTACCCGAGTGGTTCGCCTGGAACTGGGCCGGGCTGCATGAAGTCTCCAAGCGCCTGCTGCTGCGCGACGGTCGGACGCTGTGGCCCAGCGCGAACGACTACTGGCCCCAGACCCATATCGGGTTCGCCAATTATCACGCCCTCATGGCCGAGGCGCTCGGGTGCGGCGTGGCCCTCTGGGCGCTGCGCAAGTCCCTGCGACTGGCCCTCGACGAACAAACGCGCAACGGCGACGGCTCGCTCCAATCCCGCCGCTGCCCTGCGCTGCCCCTCGCGTGGCAGGCCCACTTCACCACGTCCGCCTGCATCGCCCTCTGGTTCGCGCCCTACGCGCGCGCGCCGCGCCTGACCGACGAAGAGGCCTTCGCGCAGACCCAGGGGACGCTGCTCTCGAAGGATTCCGACTTCATCGTCCAGAACCGCGGGCCCCTGGCCGCCGCCTTCTCCTGGACGCCGGTGTACGGGCGCGGCCAGGCCTTCGGCATGGTGCAGCCCGCCGACGACTCCGCCTGGACGGAGGCGTGGTGCTCGATCCCCAACCTCGTCGGCAGCGTGCGTCTCGCCCCTGAAGACCGCCGCGAGATCCGGCCATGCTCCCCCGACGGCTACATCAGCCATTACCGCGTCCGCACCTGCGACCCCGGCGAACTCGTCGGCCGCCGCATGGACCGCCTCCAGGGCGCACACGGCGAGGCCGTCTGGTCCCTCGGGCGCCTGCTGGACGACCAGGGCGACGTGCTGCACGTCGTCGGACTCATCGCCTCTCCCGCCGGCGTGGTGCACCTCGAACGTTTTATCCGGTACGGCCAGAAGAACAAGGTCCTCGCCGCCGAGACGCTCAACTACCACCTCGTCAATGCGCCGGAGGACCGCGAGGGTTTCCTGGTCGAGTGGACCGGCGGACGCGCGCGCGTCCCCGCCGGCGACTGGCGCCTCCCGGAGCCCGGCGACGTCCTGGTGTTCGATGAGAAGCTCGCCCTGCTGCGGCTGGCCGGGAACACGGCGCTGCGCGCGGCGCAGGCCCGCCCGGAGCGCCCGCGAAACGGTATCGGCCCCAAGCGCCCCTGGCGACTCCGCGTCTGGGGCGAGCGCCCCGGACCGGCCCCTGCGCCGGGATACGCGCTGCTGGCGGAGCAGGTGACGCTCTTCCTGCCCGCGCGATCGGTCGCCCAGGCCCGCGAGCGCGCCGGAAACGTCCGCGTCGAACTCTCTCCCCTCGGCGTCATCTGCCTCCGTCTCGCTCTGCCGGACTGGCGCGCCGAATACCGCCTCGAGTGCGGCGCGCGCCTGTCCTTCACCGCCTCATAGGAGTCCCCCCATGTCGCGTGTCTTCAATATGGCCGTCGTCGGCTGCGGCGCCATCGCCCAGGGTATGCACCTGCCCAACATCGCCGCCCATGCCGGCATCCGGCTGCGCTGGTGCTGCGACATCAACCCCAGGACGCTCAAGACCGTCGCGGCGCGGTGGAAGCCCGACCGCACGACCACCCGCATCGAGGACGTCGCCGCCGACCCCGAATGCGATGCCGTCCTCATCGCCACCCACCCCGAAGGCCGACGGGACCTTGTGCGAACCCTGGCCGCCGCCGGAAAGCACCTGTACGTCGAGAAACCCCTCGCCGACAACCTGCCCGACATTCTCCGCATCCAGCGCATCGCGGACGAGACCGGCATCGTCCTGAGCGTCGGCCACAACCGCCGCATGGCCCCCGCCCTGCGCGACGCGCGCGACCTCTTCCACGCGCACCGCGCCGCCCCGCGCTCCGAACCCTGGCGCTGGGACCGCGAGGGCCGCCGCCGGCCCCCTCGTCCCGAGGAGCGGCAGACCGTCATGCTCCAGCGCATCAACGACGACTACTTCTCCTGGAAGGCCTGGGCCTTCGAGGAGAACGCCGGCATCCTTCTCCTCGAACTCAACCACTTCACCGACCTCGCGTACTTCTTCCTCGAGCGTGAGCCCGTCCTCGTCAGCGCCGCCGGCAGCCCCATGATGAACGTCCTCATCAACATCACCTTCGAGGACGGCTCCCTCTGCGCCATCGTGGACGCCTGCGTCGGCACCTTCGGCTATCCCAAGGAGCTCTACGAAATCTACCACCAGGGCGCGGCGATCATCGTGGACCATTGCATGGAAGTGCGGACGGCGGGCATTCCTGGACAGCCCTTCCGCCGCCTCTATCCCAGCCCCGGCGACGCCCAGGCCGCAGGCATCGAAGCCTGGTATGACCGCACCCTCGAAGCCGCCGGCCGGCATACGGACAAGACCAAACCCCTCGCCAGCCCCTGGCCCGACAAGGGCCACTTCCGCTTCCTCGACGCCTTCGTTAAAGCCTGCCGCGGCGAAGGCCCGAACCCCTGCGACGCCGTCTGCGGCGCGCGCGCCGCGGCCATCGTCCTCAAGGCCGCCCTCAGCCTCCGAAACGGCGGAAAACCGCAGAGGATCCGTCCCGAGGAGTACCTGGCCCGACCCCGGTAAGGGGCCGGACGCTGACGCCGTGGAGTGACGACGCGAAGATTCCGCGTTTTCGCCCCCGGGAAGGTGATATACTTCCTTCAGAGGCGTTCTGGAAGGCGAGGCGGGCTCCGGAATGAAGGGCCGGACCGCGTCGGCGCGAGACGTCAGGGCAACGGGAGTCCTTCGAGAAAGCGGCAACCAGAGGGGTGGGCCATGGCCGGCGATACACACGATGATCGCGCGCGACAGGACCGGACGCTCCGGCGTTCCGGGCGCCTGGGTTGTGCCGGAGGCTTGCTGGCCCTTGCGGTGCTTGCGGGGTGCGCGGAACCTTCCGCGGCCGACAGGCCGTCGTCCTCCGGGTGTCCAGCCGAACGCGCCGACGATGCGCAGGCCCGGAAGGCCGCCGTGGCGGCCATGACCGACCCGGCCACCCTGGCGCGCGTGGCCCGCGAGGACCCCGACCCCGATGTCGCCCGCGCCGCCCTGGCGCGTGTGAGCGATCCCGACGCCCTGACCCGCGCTGCCTGCGAGGCCCCCGACTGGCGCGTCGCCCAGGACGCCCTCTGGCGGGTGACCGATCCCACCCTGCTCGCCCGCACGGCGCGCGACGCGCGCGACTGGCGCGTCCGCGCGGCGGCCATCGAAAAGACACCCGACCCGGAGACGCTGGCGCGCGCCGCTCGCGAGGACCGGGACGAGCGCGTCCGGCGCGCCGCCGTGCGGAAGCTGTCCGATCAATCCGTCCTGGAACGTTCGGCGCGCGAGGACACCGACCCGGATGTGCGCCGCGCCGCCCTGGACCGGCTGACCGATCCGAAGGCGCTCTGCGCGGCCGCCTGCCGGGAAAGGGACCCCCTGCTCGTCGTCGCCATCGTCGAGAAACTCACCGACGCCGCCGCACTCGCCGAGGTGGCCCAGGCAGGCGTCTGCGCGGCGGGCCGCGCGGCGGCCGTGAACAAGGTGGCCGACCAGAACGTCCTGGCGCGCGCCGCCTGCGAGGACGCCGACGACGGCATCCGCAAGCGCGCCGCCGAACGCCTGTCGCAGCCGGAAGCCCTCGCGCGCGTAGCCCGCCAGGGAAAGGACCCCGAACTCCGGCGTCAGGCGGCCGAGCGCCTGACCGACCAGGGCGAACTGGCGCGCGCCGCGCGCGAGGACCCGTCGGCCGGCGTTCGCGCCGCAGCCGTCGTCCGCCTGACCGACCAGACCGCTCTTGCCGTTGTGGCGCAGAAGGACTCCGACGCCGGCGTCCGCCGCGCGGCGGCGACGGCCCTGACCGAACCGCAGGCGCTGGCGCGCGTGGCGCGCGAGGACCGCGATCCCCGCGTCCGCGCCGAGGCTGTCGGACGCCTGGCCGATCAGAACGTTCTGGCCCGCGCCGCCTGTGAGGACCCCGCCCCGGAGGTCCGCCGAAGCGCGGCCGGACGCGTCACCGAACAGCCCCCGCTGGCCCGCGTGGCCCTCGAAGCCCCCGACGCGGAACTCCGCAGCGCCGCCGTCAACGCCCTCACCGACGAGAAGGCCCTGGCCCGCGCCGCGCGCGAGGACAAGACCCCCGAGGTTCGCGTCGCCGCCGTCGGACGCCTGGCCGACCCCGCCGCGCTGGCCCTCGTCGCCCGCGAAGACGCCGCCCCCGAGGTCCGGGCCGCGGCCGTTGTCCGCATCAGCGACTCCGACACCCTCGTCCGCGTCGCCGCCGAGGACCGCGCGCCCGAGGTCGCCCGCGCGGCCCTCGGACGCTTGGCCGATCCCGCCGCGCTGGCGCGCGTGGCCTGCGAAGGCCGCCATGTCGAGGTCCGCCTCGACGCCGTCAAGCGCGTGAGCGACCAGAGCGCCCTCGCCAGCGTCGCCGCCGACGCGAAGGACTGGGGCACGCGCAAGGCCGCCTTCGGACGGCTCGACGCCGAACGCCTCGCCGCCCTGGCCCAGCGCGCGCAGGACCCCGCCGCCGCCCTCGCCGCGCGCGTCGCCGCCGGGCAGGAAAGCTGGGACACCGTCTTCGCCCCCGACAACCTCGCGCGCCGCGGGCTCGGCACCGTCCTGGGCGCCGTGGCGCTGGTCGAAAGCTCGCGCCCCGGAAACGCCGCCGTCGTCGCCGCCTGCCACGCCTTCATCCGCCAGGGCGACACGACGCGCATCCCCGAACTCCGCGACCTCCTCCTGCGCTTCGGCGACAAAACCCTCGCCGAGGACTTCCTGAACTGCGGCCAGGCGCAACTCCAGGAGGCCGGGGCCGAATGGGCCGCCGCCCACGGCCTGATCGTCGGCGGCGGACGCGGCTCGCAACGCGTCCGATGGGGAGAACAAGAGGAACGGTAGCCGCCCCTGCGCGCCCGGCCTCCGCTGCCGCGTCGCGACCCTCCCCGGAAGGGCGGATTGACCGTGCCCTTGGCCGGTGCTACCATCAGCCATGAAGACAGACGTGGTCCGGAGTTTGAGACGTGTGTGGAGTCATGGGCTCCTCTAAGAAGGGAAGGATGTGAGCCGACATCAACAGCACCCGTTCGAGGAAGTCCTGTCCGTCTCGATGGAAGACCTGCGTATGACCTTCCGGGCGATGGACAACGCCCCCTGGACGGACTTCCTGCTCAATCCCCGCCGTCTCCGTGGAAGCGATTTCCTCATGCGCTGGTCTCAGGGCGTGTGGAGCGAGGAGCGCCTCACCCAGGCCGTGAACGCAACAAGGAGATATGTCGCACTGCCGTACGGGCCGAGCGGAACCGCGCCGGATAACGATGTCCGCGCGTTTGAGCTCTACTTCGAGCGCCTTGAGAAAGCCGGCCTCGGCCATCTCAAACGCCCAGATTTGTTGATCTGCCGGGCAAAAGACAAGGGCAGGGTAGATTCAGTGGTCCAGGCGCTGGGCGGAATCCCTGAGTTGCCGTTCACCCCCGAAGACGATCCCAGGATGCAGGACTTGCTGGCACACGCCGTCATTGCCGTGGAGTGCGAGAACAGCCTTTGGCGCGCCAGGCAGATGCCGGACTATGCATCGCCGCTCACGCCGCAGAAGCGGCTGGGCGGCCGGGACGGTCTCAAGAAGACCGCCGTGGTTCCGACGATCATCATCAAGGAGGAGGACCGGCAACCGCTGAAGAGCTGGCAGAAGACGCGAAAGATCCCGATCCATGTGTGGCACGCCTTCTTTGACGAGGCGTATGGCATATCGCTCGCGGACGCCGAGCGGCTGTTCGCACGCGGCGACATTGAAGCGACGGAGCAAGTATTTCAAGCGCCTGGCGGCGCGACAACACGGAAGGTGATCTACAAGATCTATTACCGGCACGCCTATCCATTGGCGGCAACGATCGAAGAACCGAAACTGATCGCCGACTCGATCACAGACAAGAACGGGCATATCCTTCCCTATGTGCGATTCGTGGGTGGGAAGGCCCGGCTGAGCGAGCAGGCTCTGACGGTACTCGATTCGGTCCAAGAGGAACCATGAAGCGGAACAGCCGCCAGGTACTTCCGAGGTCCGGCAGCGCGCGAGAAACCCTCCGCACCAAGGGACAGTTCTGGACACCCGACTGGGTTGCGGAGTTCATGGTGGCCTATGCATTGCGCGACCGACCGACGCGGCTCCTTGACCCTGCGTTGGGTGAAGGCGTCTTCTTCCGTGCAGCGAAACGCCATGCGGAAGCCCATCACTTTGATCTGGCCCTATTCGGGCGAGACGTTGACCCGGACATCGTTGTTCAGGCACGCCAGTCAGGACTAAGCGCCGCCGATCTGCGACACCTCGAAATCCGCGACTTCGTTCTGGACCCGCCATCCGAGCGGTTTCCGGCGATCGTGGCCAATCCGCCCTACATACGCCACCACCGCCTTCCACCGTCACAGAAGGCCGCCCTGCGCGATTTTGCCCGAACGGCTACCGGCAGACACATTGACGGACGCGCGGGGCTCCATGTCTATTTCCTCATCCGGGCACTCCAAACCCTGTCGCCGGGCGGGCGACTCTGTTACATTGTGTCTGCCGACATCTGTGAAGGCGTCTTCGCTCAAGCGCTGTGGCAGTGGATTACCTCGCGGTACAAACTGGATGCCGTCGTGACATTCGCCGCCGGCGCTACGCCCTTCCCGGATGTGGACACGAACGCGCTCGTGTTCTGCCTTCAGAACGAACGGCCGGAGAAGCACTTTGACTGGGTGAACTGCCGGCAACGGTGTTCTGCGGAATTAGCGTCCCTCCTGTCCGGAGACGGACGGAAGGAGAATGAGACGATAGATGTCCACCGGAGAAGCCTTGCCGAAGCGCTTTCGACCGGGCTATCGCGCCCGCCGTCACAGGCGGCAACGGGCCGCCACACTCTCGGGGATTTTGCCTCGATCATGCGCGGCATCGTGACGGGGGACAATGACTTCTTCTTCATGACTCTCACGCGCGCAAGAGCCCTTGGCATACCGGAATCTCTGCTGGTCAAAGCCGTGGGACGGATGCGAGACATCGAGGGCGAACGCTTCGCTCCCGAAGACGTGGAGCGGCTCGAAGCCCGTGGCAGGCCGACCCGGCTACTCAACGTCAACGGCCTATCCTTCGATCAGCTCCCCGCCTCCGTTCAGGCATACTTGAAGGCCGGCGAAAGAAACGGCTTGGACAAGAAGACGCTCATCCGGACGCGCAAGCCATGGTATCGCATGGAGACTCGAAAGAGCCCTCCGATCCTGTTCGCCTATCTTGGGCGCAGAAACGCGCGGTTCATCAGGAACCTTGCAGGCGTGGTTCCTCTGACCTGTCTCCTATGCGTTTATCCGAAGCGCGAGGACGCGGCCTTCATTGGACGTCTTTGGCGGGTGCTGTCGGATCCACAGACCATCCGCAACCTTCGGAGCGTCGGAAAATCGTACGGCGGCGACGCCGTGAAGGTTGAGCCCCGCGCCTTGGAGCGCTTGCCGTTGCCCGATGCCCTGGTACGTTCCGAGAAGTTGGACAAAGACCTCGACCCGAGACAGGGATTGCTGAACTTCCGAGAGGAATGAGCCCGCAACGCGCGACTCATCGGCAACCTGCTCGCGGGAAGGCGAGTTGAGAGAGCGCCGATCCTTCGCCGCCAGGACCCCCCATGCCATTCAAACTTGCGCTGATTCAGATGAAGGTCGCGGGCGGGCGGAAGGAGGAGAACCTTTCGCGCGCCCGGGCGCTCATTGCCGAGGCAAGCCGCCAGGGCGCCGATGCGGCCCTGCTGCCCGAGGCGATGGACCTCGGGTGGACGGACGACTCCTGCCGGTCGGAGGCTGAGCCGCTGCCGGACGGCATGCCCTGCCGCGCGCTGGCCGAGGCCGCCGAGAAGCACCGCCTCCTCATCTGCGCCGGCCTCACCGAGCGCGACGGCGCGAACGTGTTCAACTCCGCCGTGCTTCTCGGGCGGAACGGCGAACTGCTGTGCCGGCACCGGAAGCTGAATGAACTCCGCATCGGCCATCCGTATTACGCCCAGGGCGACCGTCTGAACGTGGCCCATACCGACCTGGGCGTCATCGGGCTGATGATCTGCTCCGACGGATTCGCCCACGGGCACGTGCTGAGCCGGGCCCTCGGCTACATGGGGGCGGATGTGATCCTCTCCCCCTGCGCGTGGGCCGTCGAACGCGATCACGACAACGCCAAAGCCCCTTACGGGGACACGTGGAGAAGGGCCTACCGGCCCGTGGCCAGGGACTTCGCCATCTGGATCGCGGGGGTGAGCGGCGTCGGGGAGATGCCGACCGGCCCGTGGGCGGGGATGCGATGCATCGGGTGTTCCCTCGTCATCGGCCCCGAGGGCGAGGAGGTCGTTCAGGGGCCTTACGGAGTGGATGCGGAGGCCGTCCTCTATGTGGACGTCACGCCCCGAACGCGACCGGCCCGCGGCGCCTTGTGGGGCGCACACCTCCAAAGGCCGCCCGCGGCGCCCCGCCCGCGCGGACGGCGGGAGCATCCGCGAGCGGGGGGGTGACGGTCGCCGACGACGGACGCTGCCCTTTGCGGGAAATCCTTGACGGCCCTGTTGGCCGGTGCTACCATCAACTTGGAGGACAGAAGCCTGACACGCGCGAAGACCTATTTGAGAGTGCACGTTCCGCCCTGGAGCGGAACGGCGGCGCGGCAGCCTTTGTGCTGGGCGGAATGGCGCTATCGAAGGAGAAGGGATGAGGACGCTCGATAGGATCACTTTCGATCCGGAGGTGATGGGGGGAAAGCCGTGCATTCGCGGAATGCGGGTTTCGGCGGGAACGATTGTCGGGCTTGTGGCCGCCGGACACTCCCGGACGGCCATCCTCAAGCTCTATCCCTGTCTGGAAGAAGAGGACATCACCCAGGCCCTCACCTATGCGGCATGGCGAACGGAGGAAGTCGAGCTGCCCATGGTTCCTGCATGAAGATCGTTATTGACATGAACCTGTCCCCCGACTGGGTTCCATTCTTGACACAGTCCGGCCACACAGCCGTACACTGGTCTTCCGTCGGCTCGCCGCGCGCCAGGGACCGCGATGTCCTGGCTTGGGCGCGACAGCAAGAGCATGTCGTCTTCACGCACGATCTCGATTTCGGCTCCATACTGGCGGCCACCGAGGCCCGCGGGCCCAGTGTCATCCAAGTTCGAACACAGAATCCGACTCCGGGGCATTGCGGTGAGATCGTCTTGAACTCCTTGGCGCGCCACGCCGCCGCATTGCTGGAGGGCGCGCTCATCTCGTTGGATGAAGACCGAGCGCGGGTGCGCATTCTCCCCCTGGCCCGAAACATGCCATAGAAATCGGCGTGTGCGCGCTGCCGCGCGCCACATAAGCGCATCACGCCCCGCTCCGCGCTCTTGCTCTCGTCACCGCTCGCCGAGCCGCCCGTCCGCCACGCCGCACCACTATTCCGCCGCACTCAGCCCGCGCGCGCCGCTCAGCTCTTGCCTCCCAGCATCAGGTCCCTTCCGCGCAGGATGAACCACGCCGTACCCAGCACGCCGAAGCCGAAGGCGCACCAGAGCGCCAGCTCGGGGCGGATCATCCACAGGAAGGCTCCCCCGAGCGCGGCAAAGGACACCACCACGTCGCGGACGAGGTAGTAGAGGCCGAACATCGCCGCCTTGCGGTCCTCCGGGGCCAGGTCCATGATCAACGCCTTGCGCGTGGGCTCGCCGAACTCCTTGAGCCCGCGGAGGATGAAGGCCGGCACGAGCATCCACAGCGTGTGCGAGAACATCAGCGCCAGCGGGAAGAGGGTGAAGAACCCGAAGGTGATCGCCACGAAGGGCTTCTTGCCGAAGCGGTCGGCCATGTGCGCCACCGGCACATAGCACAGCACGGCCGTTACGTTCTCGATGACCGACAGCACGCCGAACCAGAAGGCGGCGCGTTCGAGGGTCATCTGCTGGTGCGCGATGAGGTTGTCGGTGACCCACAGGATCACGAGCGCGTCGGGAATGCGCTCGCAGAAGCGGATGAGGATGTCCGAGGTCAGCAGCGCGCGCAGATCGGGGCTCATCTGACGCCACAGCCGCGCCGGGTTCTTTTCGGCCCGGTTGGCGCCGTCGCCCGGCGCGTCGTCCTCGATCAGCTTCTGTTGCAGCACAATAGCCGTCACCGCCAGCGCCACGGCGAAGAGGAAGGCCAGCTTGATCCCGGCGCTCACCCCCCAGGTCAGGATGAACAGCCCGCCGACGAGCGGCCCGAGGGTCTTCGGGATGCGCCGCACGAGCGACTGCACCGATACGCCCATGGCGCGCTTGTTCTTCGGGACGGTCTTGCTGATGATCTCCATGGTGGCCGGCAGGCTGATGGCCGACCACGAGATGAACAGCGCCGCCCCCAGCAGCACCGCCCACCAGCGGTCAATGAAGACGACGATGAGGTAGCCCGCGATGCTCAGGAGATTGAAGACCAGCAGGGCGCGCTTGGCGCCGAGGCGGTCGCTCAAGTAGCCGCCGGGGAAGGAGTAGAGCGCCGAAAGGAGGTCGTCCAGGAAGGCCAGCAGCCCAATGGAAAAAAGGCCGACGGACACCTTCCACCCCAGGCTGAGTCCGCCGAAATCGAGGACGAAGGACTCGCCCTTGGTCAGCGTGTCCAGGTACTGGGGGAGGAAGCGCTCGGCCATGTGCTCCCCCATCCCCACCAGCACGACCATGCCGAGCATCCCGAGGATGCTGCGCTTGATGCCCAGGAAGGCGGCCAGGCGCTGGAGCCGCGAGGGGGGGGGCAGGCTTTCGGGCTCGGGGGACATGCGGCGTCACTCTCCTTGCTGAGGTGCGCCCGGCGCCGACCCCGGCGGAAGATGGCGCGGCAAAGACCCCTCATCGCGGCCGGGTCGGAACGGACGGGTGGCTCACTCCGAATCGTACGTGATCAGCGACAGGACGTCATACTTCGCCAGCTTCTGCGCGCCCTTGAGGAAGGCCAGGTCTATCAGAAAACCGCAGCCCGCCACGACGCCGCCGGACTTCTCGATCAGCCGGACGGCCGCGTGCGCCGTGCCGCCCGTGGCGATCAGGTCCTCGACCAGCAGGCATTTCTGCCCCGGCTCGACGGCGTCGGTGTGCATCTCGATGACGTCCACGCCGTATTCCAGCGCGTACTCCTCCCGGTGCGTGCGGTGGGGGAGCTTGCCCTTCTTGCGGATCGGAATGAAGCCGACGCCCAGCTTGAGGGCGACCCCCGTGCCGAGGATGAATCCGCGCGCCTCGACGCCGACGACGACGTCGGGCTTCTTCGGTCGAAAATGATCGGCAATGCGGGCGCACGCCTCCTCCAGCGCGGGGCCGTTCCGCAGCAGCGTGGTGATGTCCCGGAAGACGATCCCCTTCTTCGGGAAGTCCGGCACGCTGCGGATGAGGGTCTTCAGGTCCATGGCCGTCTCCTTCTCCTGAATGGCACAGGGCGCGCATGACGACGCGCATGATACTCCCGGCGCGGGGCGACGTTCAATGCCTGCTCATCGGACTTCGGCAGACCGGTCAGACCTCCAGCCGCAGCAGCCGCGCCGCGTTCTTCCAGGCGATCTTCTCCCACGCCTCCGGCGGAAAGGCGGCGTTATCGCGCAAGGCGTGGAAGAAGGGCACGATCGGCACGCCGCGCTCCAGGTCGCTGCGCCGGCAGGAATCGGTGCCGAAGAGCAGCCGGTCCTGGAACTCCTCGAGGAAACGGCGTCCGAACGCCCCATCGCGCGAGAGGGCGTTGTAGCCGCTGCCGGCCGAAAGGTCCGCCCACAACTTCGGGTAGGCGCGCATCAGGCGCGGCACAGCGCCCCCCGGTTTGACGGGACCCTTCGGATAAACACAGCGCTCGTCCGGCGGGCAGTCCGCCGAAATCTCCGCCCAGAAGGTCGGCCCGTGCCCGATGAAGACCGTGTCGGGGCATTCGCGCAACGCCCGCTCCAGACGCGGCAGGCCCGGCCCGTCGCGCAGGCCGTACGAGGTGTCCGTGTCGTGCAGGTCGAAGAGGACCGGGAAGCCGAACTCCGCCGCCTGCCGGTAGAGATTCAGCGCGCGCGGGTCGTCGAAGTCCAGCTTCGGCAGCATTTCGCCCAGACCCCGGCAGCCGCGCGCGCGGTACTCCTCCAGCAGGAAGCGGAAGTCCGCCTGGGGATGATTCCCCGCAAAGCGCGGGTCCACCAGGCAGAAGGGGATCAGGCGTTTCGGATAGAGGGCGCAGGCGGCCAGCACGTCGGCGGTGTAGGCTTCGAGATACGGCGCTTTCGAATGCTCGCACACCGGCAGCACGCACGCGCGGTCAATCCGCCAGGCGTCCATCCGCGCGATGAGATTCGCCGCGTCCATGAACTCGCGCCGGTCGAGCACGATGCGTCCGATGTGGGCGTGGACGTCAATGAGCATGGAGATCTTCCCCTGCAAGGGCGCCGCTGTCGCGCGCGCATTATAGCATCCGCCTGCCGGAATCGGGCAACCCGCCCGGGAGCACGGGGCGCCCGTCCTATCGCTGTGTCCGCTCCGCTGCCAGCGCCCGGAGCAGTTCGAGCGCGGCGCGGCGGTCGGTCTCGGAGAGCGGCCCGGCGCGGGCGAAACGCACAACCCCCTGCGCGTCCACGATCAGCACGTTCGAGGCCTCCGGCATCATGGCGTAGTCCGCCGCCATCCGCCCGCTCCAGTCGGCATAGATCGTCAGCCCCTCGCGCCGGGCGTTCTCGCGCAGCTTGCTCCGCCACACCCCGCGCGTCAGGACATTCGCCGCCGAGGCGTTCACCACCGCCGCGATCCGCACACCGGCCCGGACCGCCTCCGATTCGTCGCGAAGCCGCCCGAACTCCTTCTTGAACTCCCGGTTCTGCTCAACGGTTTCGCGCGTCTCGTAGAAGAGCGCAAAGGTCCCGCCGCGCAACGAGGCCAGGCTGAGTTCGACGCCGTCCGGCGAGACCACGGCGAAGGCCGGCGCCGGCGCGCCGAGTTCCGGAAGGCCGAGGGCGGTCGCCGCGATGCACAGGAGCCCCGCGACAACGGCCCGGCGAAAGGTTCGGGCGGGCGGCATGAGCGGCCGTCCTTCACGGCTGGGTTGCAGGTCCATCATCGCTATGCCTCTCGGCCGGGACGATGTCATGAAGGCGAATGCGCGGACACCGCGCCCTTGTTCTCAATGGATTCTAGCGTTGCGCCCGCCCGAAGACAAAGGGCCGCCGTCCTCTCCAGTGTCGCCCCTCCGGGCCGGTTCCTCCGGCGTTCCGACCGCGTGGAAATGCCGTCGGCCCGGCGATATACTTACCAAAGCGCAAAGCCCTCCGCCCCCGCGTGTCCTCCATCCCGGCAGGGAACCGCCATGAGCGACGTGAAGTTCTTCGGCTTGACGAACAAGCACAACCTCCCGCTGTCGAAGGCCGCGATCGCCGGCGATTTCTTCTTCTCCTTCGGCGACGGCGAGCGCTTCGACCCGAAGAACCCGAAACCGGCCATGCGCCGCCTCTTCCAGCGCCTTGGCAGGCTCCTCCGCCGGCACGACCTGGACTTCACCGACGTGGCGAAGACCACGGTGCTCCTTTCCCCCCTTGGCGCGTTCAGGGACTACAGTGCCGTTTACGCGGAGTTCTTCCGCAAGCCCTATCCCTGCCGAACGACGATTCCCGTCGCGTGCGACACGCCCTTTGTCGAGATTGACGTGATCGCGTACAAGAAGGGGCTTTCCGAGAATCGCCGCCTCGCGGCGAAGAAGTCCCGCGCCGCGTCCGGGAGCGGCCGATGAACTCCCCGGTGTCTTCGCGCCTGATCAGCGGCGCCTTCCTGGGCATTGACCACTGGAGCGACACGGAGGGGCGTCGCTTTCAGCAGGAAATCCGCTCACTTACCGAAGACCATTGGCGGCGCATGGTGGGCGACATGAACGCCATCGGACTGGACACACTCGTGTTCCAGCAGAGCGTCTGCTCGCGCGAAGGCTGGGGCCGCGGACGGGCCTATTACCGCAGCCCCTCGCGTCCGCGCTTCGACTGGATGCGCGGCGACACGTACGGCGCCGTCGTGGACGAGGCGACGCGCCTGGGTATGACGATCTTCTACGGCATCGGCGACATGTACAGCCCCGAACCCTACCGACATGCCGAGGAGACGCTCCGCGACGCGCTCATCACCGCCGCCGAACTTCTCGATCTCTACGGCGCGCTCCCCTCCTTCGGCGGGTGGTACTGGACCTGGGAGTACCCGCCTTCGTCCCTGCCGGGCCGCGATTCCCTGCGCGCGTTCGTCCCCCGCCTGCGCGCCCTGCGCGACTGCCCCATCCTCATCGCCCCCAATGCCGATCGCGGCATGTCTGCCACGCTGCTGGCCGACATTGACGTGGACATCATCGCCTACCAGGACACCGTGGGGCTCGGCGTGTGCCCCGACGCCTTCGGGCGCTGCAAGACCACCGACCGCCACCGGAGCCTGCACCGCCTGCCGGAGATGTACCGCGCCCTCAAGTTCGCCCACGACGCCTGGCAGCCGCCCGACGCCGCGCAACCGGGCTATTGGAACTACTACGCCCGCCCGCGCGGGCGCACCGCGCTCTGGAACGACCTCGAAATCTGGGAGTTCGACCACCGCCTCTCCCTCCTCCCGACGGAGTTGTCCCGCATCGTCAGCCAGCTCGAACTCACCGCCCCGTACGTCGAGAAGCAGATCATCTATCAGTATCCCGGCCTCATGTGCCACCCCGACCACCCCGTCCCGGTCGGCGGCGAGCGCGCCGTCACCTTGTACGAAGGCTACGCCGCCTGGCGCGACTGCGTCCTGTCCGGAAAGGACTCCTCCTACCTCCTAGGAGCGCAACCATGAACCGATCCGCCCCCTTGACGACGACCGCCCTCCTCACGCTCCTTCTGCTCGGCGCGTCCGCCGGCGCCCAGCCGTGGGCGCTGCTCTTCGAGGACCCCTTCGACCGGCCCACCCTCGGCACGCGCTGGCTGATCCTCCGCGGCGACTGGCACATCACTCGCGAAGGACGCCTGCAAATCCAGCGCTCCTGGACGAGCCACTCCTTCCTGATGAGCACCATCTCCCTGCGCGGACTCAACGTGCGCGCCGAGATGGACATCGCCATCCCCGCCGAGCAGGCCGGAACCTTCGGCGTCTTCCTGCAGGCCGGCGCCTACGGCTGGGGCGGCGGCGGCGTGGACGACCGCGTCGGGATCGAACTGGTGGGCGTTTCCGAGGCGGAGCTGAAGCAGGCGGACGCGAAGTACCCCGGCAAGTTCCCGGTGTCGCTCGACCGCCCGCATCGCGTCGTCATCACCCTGGCCGACGGACGCTGGTCGGCGGAGGTGGACGGGCGCGTCGCCGCCGGCGGCGAGACGCCTCAGGGGCGCAGCCTGGTCAATAACAGCCTCCAGTTCACCGCCTGTCCCGGCGGGCAGGTGGACAACCTCAAGGTCTTTGCCGCCCCCATGGCGCGGCCCCTTCCGGAGCTGAATGTCGCCGCGCCGGAGGAGAACCGCCGCGCTACCGTCTTTGCGGAGAAGTACCTCGACCCCGCCAAGCCCGATGGCGGCTTCCAGGACGCCCTTGACGCGCTCCCGCCCGGCGGCGGCGTGGTCGTCCTGCCGAAGGGCGAGTTCCTCCTGCGACGCTTCCTCGAAGTCCGCAGCCATACCACCCTGACGGGACAAGGCCCCGAGACCGTCCTCAAGGTCCCCGACGCCGTCGCCTTCGACGTCGCCGCCTGGACCTCCGAGGGCGACACGCACATCGTAACGCTCAAGGGACCGCACGACTTCCGGAAGGGCGATTCCTTCTCCTACGACAACTCCTGGGGACACCCCATCAACGCCAAGGGCCCCGGCGGCAAGTCCTCCGGCCACATGCTCGGCGGCGGGGGCGTCCCGGAGAACCGCCTGCGGGTGCTCGACGTTCAGGGCGACACCCTGCGCGTCAACTCCCCTCCGCCCGAGAAGAACCGCGGCAAGCGCCTGGTGCGCTTCTTTCCGATCATCTGCTCCTACGAAAGCGAGTTCGCCGAGGTCAAGGACCTGACCCTGGTCGGCCCCGCGAACAACCCCGCCCGCGCCGGCGGCGGCTTCCAGACCAACCCCGTCACCTTCGGCGCCACCAGCAATCCCCGATTCACGCGCCTGGTCGTGCGCGGGTGGCCCGGCGACGGACTCAGCGCCCAGGGCTGCGACGACGGGCGCTTCCTCGACAGCACCTTCAGCGGCACCGCCCGCGGCCTGCACCCCGGCACCACCACCCTCCGCACCATGGTCGCCCGGAACTACTCCGTCGAGAACGGCGGCGGACTCTACTTCTGCTGGTACAACTCCAACGGCATCTACTTCCGCAACTTCGCCAAGGACTTCACCGGCTACCCCGATGCCGGCGACGTCTTCAACACCCTCGCCTGCAACCGCTTCACGGGACCGATGTCCTTCACCGTCGGCTACAACGGCAGCTTCTTCGGCAACGACCTGCCGGCCCTGCAGGTCTATGGTCCGGCCAGAACCGATCCGAACACGCCGAATGGACGCACCTATGACGTCCCGCCCCGCTACTTCGCCGTGGGCTTCAACCGCCTGCCGCAGATCACCCTCTACCGCCACGTCCGCGGCAATGCCTTCGCCGCCAACCGGGGGCCCGAGGGGCGGCCGGCGACCGTAATCTTCCGCGAGACGCCCAAGGACCCGCCCCTGGAGGGTCTTCCCCCGGCGAACGTCTTCGCCAACGACGCGCCGCCGCTGGCCGGCCTGCCCGAGGCCATCACCCGCACAACGCCCGAGCCGCCGCCGGTCCTCCCGGAACCGATGCTCGACGGGCGCGAGTTCCACAACCCCGCCGCCCCCGACGGCGGCTTCCAGCGCGCGCTCGACCGCCTCGCCGCGCGCGGCGGCACGCTGCGCCTCCCCGGCGGACGGTACGTCCTGAAGACCCCCCTGCGCGTCCCCGGCGGCGTCACCCTGGCCGGATACGGCACGGGCACGATCCTTCTGGCCGGCTCGCCGGGACAGCCGGTCATCGAGGTCGTCGGCGCGGAACGCGTCGTGCTGCGCGACTTCGCCATCGAGGGCGGCTGGCGGACGACCGCCGGAGAACCCGCCCCGGCCATTCGCCTGAAGGACGCGCGCACGTGCGCCCTGATCGCGCTGGACCTGCGCGGCGGCGCAGGCGCGGGCGTTGCCGCCGCCGGCGGCGCGGCAATCGAAGTGCGCGACTGCCGCGCGCTGCGCCTCGGCGGCGCGGGGTTCGAGTTCCGCGATGTGGAAAACCTCCGCGTCGAAACCTCCTCCGCCATCGGCTGCCAGACGGGTTTCGCCGTCGTCGGCGGGGGCGACGCCCAGCTCGCGGGCAACATCGCCGCGCTGAACGAAGGGCCCGGCTACGCGCTCCAGGAGACCCGGGGCGCGCGCCTCCTGGCCAACAACGCCCACAACAACCTCTGCGACGGCATCCAGGTCATCGGCGCGGTCGGAACGCTCGTGGCGGGAAACACCTGCGCCGGGAACAACCAGGAGGGCGGCCCCTACGCGGGAATCCGCCTCGGCGGCGGCACGCGCGGCGCCCGCGTTCTCGCCAACAGCTGCGGCGACGAGCAGCTCTACGCCACCCAACTCCTCGGCATCCGCGAAGACGAAGGCACAGACCGAAACGAGATCCGTTTCAACACGACGGCGACGGTCGCCACCCGACGCGGACAGGAGAAGACCCCCTCCCTCCTCGTGTCCGGGAAGGGGACGATCGCTTCCGACAACTGGACCGAGACCCTTCTCCCCTCTCAGGACTCCATCGAGGCCATCGAGTGGAAGAAGGCGAACCCGAAGAAATGACCCTGCACCGTTTCCCGAAGGAAACCCCATGTCACTGACGCCGGAATGGCGCGGGCGCATCGAGAGCTGGCTCCGTGCGCTGCACACCCTGTTCTACGTCCCGCTGGGCGGCGTGCCCCTCGAAGGCTTCCTCACGCGCGAACAGCTCTCGCCCGAGGAGGCCTTGCGCGGGCCCTTTCGGCCCATGCCCTCCGGCACGGTGTGGGGCGCAAAGTGGGAATACGCCTGGTTCCGCGGGCGGGTGCGCCTGCCGCGCGCGGCGCGGGGCGCGCGTGTGGTCCTGCGCCCCGAGGTCGGCGGCGAATCGCGCGTCCTCGTCAACGGGCGCGAGGCCGGCGGCCTGGACCGCCATCACACCGAAATCCTCCTCTCGCCGCGCGGCGCGACCGGTCGCGTGTACGACATTCTGATCGAAAGCTACGCCGGCCACGGGCCCACCCCCACCGGCGCGGGCCCCGTGCCCGACGGCGTTCCCTCCGTACCCGAACCGCCCCCCGCCCAACGCGTCCTCGGATGCGCCTCCTTCGGGCTCTGGGAAGAGCAGGCCTGGCAGCTCTGGATTGACGCCCAGACCCTCCTCGAACTGCGCGATCACCTGGACCCCGACTCGCTGCGCGTGGCCGAGATTGACGCCGGCCTGCGCGATTTTACGCTCATCGCCGACCTCGAACTCCCGCGCGCGGAGAGGCTCCCCGGCCTTCTCGCCGCGCGCCGCCGCCTGCGCCCCCTCCTGCGCTGCCGCAACGGCAGCACGGCGCCCACGCTCTGGTGCGTCGGCCATTCCCACATTGACGTCGCCTGGCTGTGGCCCCTCGCCGAGACGGAGCGCAAGTGCGCCCGGACCTTCGGCACCCAACTGGCCTTGATGGAGCAGTACCCGGAGTTCCGCTTCCTCCAGAGCCAGCCGCACCTCTACTGGATGACGCAGCGCCTCTACCCGGAGCTCTACGCCCGCATCCGCGCCGCCGCCCGCCGCGGCGCGTGGATCCCCGAGGGCGCGCTCTGGGTCGAGCCCGACACCAACCTCGCCGGCGGCGAGGCCCTCATTCGCCAGTTCCTCCACGGCAAGCGCTTCTTCCGGCAGGAGTTCGGCGTGGACTGCCGCCTCATGTGGCTGCCGGACGTCTTCGGCTACTCCGGCGCTCTCCCGCAGATCATGGCCGGCTGCGGCGTCAAGTACTTCTCCACGCAGAAGCTCTTCTGGAACTACAACGGCGGCGAAGCCTTCCCCCACAACAGCTTCTGGTGGGAGGGGATTGACGGCACGCGGGTGCTGGCGCACATCCACAACGACTACAACTCCCACACCAACCCCGCCCGCCTGATGCAACGCTGGAAGGAGCGCGTGCAGAAGGACGGCCTGCGCTCGCGCCTGGTGCCCTTCGGCTACGGCGACGGCGGCGGCGGCCCGACACGCCTGCACCTCGAATACCTGCGCCGGTGCGCCGACCTCGAGGGTCTGCCGCGCGTCCGCCAGGCCGGCCCCATCGCCTTCTTCCGCGACCTCGAATCCCACGCCGACGCGCTGCCGGTTCATACGGGCGAGTTGTACTTCCAGGCGCATCGCGGCACACTGACCAGCCAGGCGCGCACTAAGCGCGAAAACCGCCGCGGCGAGTTCGCCCTGCGCGAGGCCGAGTTCTGGGGCGCAGTTGCCCGCGCGCGGGCCGACTTCGAGTGGCCGGCCACCTCGATGGACGGCGCGTGGAAGGGCCTGCTCCTCAACCAGTTCCACGACATCCTGCCGGGCTCCTCCATCGCGCGGGTCTATCGCGAGGCCGAAGCCCTCTACGAGAAGGTCTTCGGCACGGCGCGCGCCGTGCGCAACGCCGCCGCGCGCACGTTGACGTCCCCCGACCCCCGCGCGCTCACCGTCTTCAACTCCCTCGGCTGGGAACGCGCGACGCTCGTGCCGTTGCCGCGCGGCTTCGCCGGCGCGCGTTGCGAGGGCGCGGCACTGCCCGTCCAGCGCCTGAACGGGCGCGCGCACGTCGAGGTCACCCTGCCCCCCTGCGGCTGGACGACGATCGAATCCGCCCCCGCCGCACCGCCCCCACCCCGCGCCCTGACCGCCGCCCCCGACCTTCTGGAGAATGAGCTCCTCCGCGTTCGCTTCAACGCCCGAGGCGAAATCGTCGCCCTCTTCGACAAGGAGACCTCGCGCGAAGTCGCCGCCGCGCCCATGAATGCCTTCCGCATGTACAAGGACGTCCCGCGCTCCTACGACGCCTGGGACCTGGACTCCCCCTACGAGCAACAGCCCGTGGACCTCCCGGCCCCCGCGCGCATCGAAGTCGCCGCTTCGGGACCGCTCGTCGCCGGCCTTCGCCTGCGCCGCCGCCTCGGGCGCTCCGAGTTGACGCAGGAAATCCTTCTCCGCCGCGGCAGCCGCCGGCTCGATTTCGTCACCCGCGTGGACTGGCGCGAACGCCACAAGCTCCTCAAAGTCGCCTTCCCCTCCAACCTTCACGTCCGCGAGGCCCTCCACGAAATCCAGTTCGGCCACCTGGCGCGGCCCAACCATCGCTCGCGCCCCTTCGATGCCGACCGCTTCGAGGTGGCCCAGCAGAAATGGACCGCCCTGGCCGAACCCGCGCGCGGCCTGGCCGTGCTCAACGACTGCAAGTACGGCGTCAACGTCCTCGGCGGCTGCATCGGCCTGACCCTCCTCAAGTCCCCCCTGGCGCCCGACGCGGGCGCCGACCAGGGCCTTCAGGAGTTCACCTACTCCCTTCTGCTCTGGAACGGCCCCTTTGCCGGAAGCCCCGTCCTCCGGGAGGCCTACGACCTGAACGCGCCCCCCTTTACGGCCTCGGGGCGCGCGGGGAGCGCCTCCCTCCTGCGCATCGAGCCCGACGGCATCGTCCTCGAAGCCCTCAAACCCGCCGAGGACGGCAGCGGCGACATCGTCGCGCGCCTCTATGAGGCCTGGGGAGCGGCCACGCGCGCCGTGCTGCGCTTCGGCCTGCCGGTCCGCCGCGCGGCGCAAACGAACATGCTCGAAGCCCGCCCCCGCCCCCTGCCCCTGCGCGGCGACCGACTCCTCCTCGACTTCCGCCCCTTCGAGATCAAGACCCTCCGCCTGACGCCGCGCCCGCGAAATGGAACGAACCATGGATAGGAACCCCGAATATCCCGGCATCTGGCAGTCCATCGGCCTGACACTCATGTTCGTGGCGCTGATGGTGGTGGGAACCGTTTTCGTCTCGATGACGCGACAGGGCCTTCCCCCCACCCCGCTCGACATGCTCATGGTCACCCTCATGTCCGCCGGCGTCGTGATCGGCTGGGCCTGGGACCGCGCCGGACTGCCCTTCCGCGAACTCTACCCCTTCGACCCATTTCCCCTTGCGGCCCTGCTGCCCCTCCTCCTGGCGACCTTCGGCGCCTCCGTGGCCTGCTCCGAAATGGACAACGCCCTGCGCCGCCTGGCGCCCGTGTCGCCGGAGCAGCTCAAGTCCATGCGCCAGAGCGCCGAGGTCATGCTCCGCCCCGCCGTCGCGCCGGTCCTGCTCGGCGTCGTCGTCGCCCCACTGGCCGAGGAGATGATCTTCCGCGGCCTTATCCTGCGCGGCCTGCTCCGGCGCTTCCGCCAGGACCACGCCATCGCCCTCTCCGCCCTCCTCTTTGCCGTTATCCACGTGGACCTCTACCAGGTCATCACCGTCTTCTTCATGGGACTCTTTCTGGGATGGGTCTTCACGCGCACCGGGTCGCTCTGGGCGTGCCTCCTCGCCCACGCCGCCGCCAACGGCATCGGCTGGGTCGCCGTCAACCTCTTCGGACTCTCCATCCAGGGCTACACCGACCTCCCCGCCGAAACCGCCCTCTTCCATCCCCCGTGGTTCGACGCGCTGGGCGTCGCTGCGCTGGCCGTCGGGGGGTATCTCTTCTGGCTTGTCACACGCGCGAAGGGTCAGACCCCCGCCAGCGCGGGGTGAGTCCGGAGTGCCGCCGCTCCCTTCGCCCGTATTGCGCCCCCGTCCCATTGGGGTTAGAATCCGGACCGTTTGGCGCCTGGCCCGTTCCCCGTAGGAGTGTACTGCCCATGCTCGACCTCGCCTTCATCCGCGACCACACCGACGAGGTTCGCCGCGCCGTCCGCGAGAAGGGCGACAAGGCGGACATTGACGCCATCCTGGCCCTGGACGCCGAACGGCGCAAGGCGCTGACGGACTTCGAGCGCCTGAAGGCCGAGCAGAATGCCCGGTCAAAACGTATTGGCGACGCACAACGGGCAGCCGCTGGCGCCGACCAGGCAACAAGGCTCAAAGTGACAGAGTCCCTTGCCGAGGAACGCCACGCTCTGCAACGCTTGGCCGATGATCTCAAGACGCTACGCGCGAAGTCGGACGACATCCAGGCGAAGCTCCAGGCCGCCCTGGCCTGGGTGCCGAACGTACCGGCGGCCGACGTCCCCAGCGGACGAACGGCGGCGGACAACCCCGTGGTGCGGACGTGGGGCGAGCCGCGCAGGCGCGATTTCAAGCCCAAGGCCCACTGGGACCTGGCCGCGGCCCTCGATATCATTGATTTCGAGCGCGCCGCCAAACTCAGCGGCAGCCATTTCGCCCTCTTCAAGGGCGACGGCGCCCGCCTCGAACGCGCCCTCATCAACTTCATGCTCGACCTCCACGCGCGCGAGCACGGCTACCGCGAAATCTTCTCCCCGCCGCTGATCGTCCAGCGCCCGTGCATGTTCACCACCGGCCAGCTCCCCAAACTCGAAGAGGACATGTACAAGAGCGACGCGCGCGACGATCTCTTCCTGATCCCCACCGCCGAGGTGCCCGTGACGAACCTGCACCGCGACGAGCTGCTCGACCGCGCCGCGCTGCCGGTGAAGTACTGCTGCTACACGCCGTGCTTCCGCCGCGAGGCCGGCAGCTACGGACGCGACACGCGCGCGCTGATGCGCGTCCACCAGTTCGACAAGGTCGAGCTGGTCAAGTTCGTCCGGCCCCAGGATTCCTACGCCGAACTCGAAGCCCTGCTGGCGAACGCGGAAACGGTCCTTCAGCGGCTGGGCCTCCCTTACCGGGTGCTCAAGCTCTGCACCGGCGAGCTGAGCTTCGCGGCGGCCAAGTGCTACGACATCGAGTGCTGGGCGCCGGGAATCGAACGGTGGATGGAGGTCTCGAGCTGCAGCAACTTCGAGGCCTTCCAGGCCCGGCGCGGGAACATCCGCTTCCGCGACGAGAACGGAAAGATGGAGCACGTGCACACGCTCAACGGCTCCGGCGTGGCGCTGGCGCGCACCGTCCTGTGCCTGATCGAGACCTTCCAGACGGACGACGGCGCCATCGAGATTCCCCCCGTTCTGCGCCCCTACCTCGGCGGCCAGGAGCGGATTGAGAAGCCCCGGTGAACGCCCAGCCCCGCCACGTCATCGGTCTGACGGGCCTTCCCTCGAGCGGCAAGGGCGAAGTGACGCGCGCGCTGGCCGCCCTGGTCGAGGCGCGCGGACAACGCGCGGCGGCGCTGACCTTCAGCGACCAGATCAAGGAAGAGGCGCGCCGGCGCGGAATGACCGACGCGCAGTTTGATCGTGATCTCCTTTCGCGCATCGGCATCGAAATGCGCCAAGCCGAAGGCCCCGGCGTGCTGGCGGCCCGCATCGCGGCGCGGATCGAGTCGTGGCCGCCGCCGCGCCCCGATCTCGTGGTGGCCGACGGCGTCCGCCACCCCGGCGAAGTCGAGGTCCTGCGCCGCCTCTTCGGCCCGCGCTTCATCCTGGCGGCCGTCGAGGCCGACCCGGAGGAGATCGCCCGACGCCTGATCGCCCGACGCCGGCCCGACGAATCGCGCGAGGCGCTGCAATCGCAGGAGCACGCCGTGCGCCTGCTCGAACGCGAACTGCGGGGGCAGGCCTCCTCGCTCGGCCCCAACGTGGGCGAATGCGCGCGCCTGGCCGACGCCCGCCTGCCCAACCACGGCTCTCTTGACGACCTCCGCCGGACGGTCGAGCAGTTCTTCGGCACTCTGCCCTGACCGGCCCTCTACCCCTGCCTCAGCGACCGGACCGCCGTCTTGAAGTAGGCGTTCTCCGAGTGCGTCCGGATCCACTGAAAATCCTCCTCCGCCTCCTTGTGCCGGCCCATCTCGCGGAGGGTCAGGCCGCGGTGGAAGCGCGCTTCGGCGCGTTGCGGTTCGAGTTCGATCGCGCGGCTCAGCGATTCGATCGCCGCCGCGAAGTTGCGCCGCCGGGCCAGCAGAAGGCCCATCTTCACGTGGAGTCCCGCATCCTTCGGATTGCGGCGCAGTTGCTGCTGGAGAGCGACCATGGCCAGTTGATAGTCCATCCGCGTGCCGCTCTTGTGCGACCGCCGCCACGCGACGGCGCCGAGCGCGCCCAACGATGCCAGAACGAACGCGACGGCGAAGATGGCCGTTCCCATGAAACGCGCGCCTCCTCCCCCTCCGGGGTACAAGACTGGATCCTTTCGCGCGGTGCGTCCCGGCACGATAGCTTCCCCCTGGGACGCGCCGCATCGAATCACGCCGCACGCCGCAGCGCCAGCAAGCCCCCCCGCGCCGCCGTCCGGTAGTACGGGTCCTCCGAGTACAGGAGCACCCACCGGTATTCGTTCTCCGCGCCGCGACGGTCGCCCAACCGTTGCCGGGCCGCGCCCAGGTGGTAGTGCGCCTCCGTCATGTCCGGCGCCAGTTCGACCGTCCGCTCCAGCTCCAGCACCGCGCCGCGACGGTCGCCGTGGTGCCCGCGCAGCAACCCCATCCTCAGGTGCGCCGCCGCGTCCTTCGGATGCGCGCGCAGGTAGTTCGCCACCACGGCCATTCGGCGCTCGATCTCATGGTCATGCCGCGTGATCCGCTCGCGTCGCCAGCGCAGCGCCAACCAGGCCCACGCCAGCGCCGAACCGAAGATCAGCGCGAAGGTGATTGTTGCAGTCCAGAACATGGGGACCACCTCCCTTCAACGTCCTTGGAGGGCGAGCAGCCGGCCGATGCCGGCCAACCCGTCCATGTTCTCCGGTTCTCCTTCGGTCAGTACCTCCGTTGTAGCGCTCGAGGACACTCCGACCGCCGCACACGACTACCGGCAATACCCGTGCCGACGAAAGGAAACCGGCGTCACTTTCACGTGGCGGACGCCACATCAATTGATGATACAATCACTTATGACCGCCGGGCCGCGGCGCGTCGCCTCACTTCTGCCCCTCACCTTTCGGCGGCGGCGTTGCATGTGCTTCGTTTGTGGTCAACGGACCGCTGCAAGAATGGCGCATTCTGCGACGTATCCACGCGGGATGGCGACCCGGCTGAACGACTATCGGGCTGTGGGGGGACTGCGGCGCGGATGGATGCGCCCGGCGGCGCAACGTCGCCCTTGAAGGGAAGGGCATCGGCTGCTATGCTCTCTTCCGCAACGTTGCGCCGCTCGTAAGGCTGGTTGAGGAACCGACCGATGCCCGGCAAGACGGCCAAGGACGTCAGCGACCTGAGCGGTGCCCGACTGGCGCTGTTGGAGCAGGGCTCCGCGCTGAAGGTCTTCCCCATCCCCCCCTGCCGGGTCACCCTGGGCCGCGATCCGGCCTGCACCATCGCCCTGATGGACCACCGCGCCAGCAAGGCGCACGCCTCGATCATCCGCCGCGGGCGGCACGTCGTGATCGAGGACCTCGACAGCCTCAACGGCACGCGCGTCAACGAGTGCCGCGTCAAGGCGCACGGATTGTATCCCGGCGACGTGGTGCGGATCGGGCAGTGCTCGCTCCTCTTCCTGGTGGACGGCATGCCGCTGAAACGGACCCCCGCCGGCGCGCGCGGGTGGATCATCGGACGGCGTTCGGGCGGCGTCGGGGTCAAGTTGCCGGTCACCCGGCATCCGATCCTTTTCGGTTCGGCGCCCGAAGCCGAACTGCGCGGCGCGGCGGACGCCACCGCGCCCTATCACGCCGTCGTGGCGGCAATGGCCGAGGGGGTGGTCCTCATCGAACTGGGCGTTAATCCCCCCCGCTGCACACGGTTGACGCAGAAGACGTCCCTTCAGTTCGACGACGCCACGCTGAGCTATCATTCGGGCGCCGAAGGGGTCAATGGCGAACCCCCGCCGATGGTGGTGGAAGGCCCGGCGGAGCCCACCGCGCCCGACCTGCCGCCTCAGCCCCCGCCGCGCCGCAGCACGGAGCGCCCGGCGAAGAGCCCTGCCCCCGGACGACGCAGCGATGCCAGCCTGATCGCCGCGCTCCACCGCGAAGCGGAGCGTGTCGAACATCTCCCCTCCGAGCCCAAACCCGGCCCGACGGCGGCGGTCCCGGCCGTCAGCCCCGCGCCGGCGGCGCGCCGCCCCATGCTGCATCCGGCCTGCATGTTGCTGGCGCGAACGGGGCCGCTTGCCATGTCCGGTTTACAACCTCACTCCGATGCTAAACTCATGTACAAAAGCCGGGCTGGCCCTGCGGTATCGCGGCAGGGGTAGCCGGCCCGAAAGTACCTACCGATTTTTGCGGGCCTTCCGGCAGGAGGAAGTCGAGCGCCTCAAGGCCGCGCTGGAGCGCGCGAAGGGGGGGGCGGAGTAGGGGATG
>JAKJEM010000019.1 GCA_022705425.1 Planctomycetota bacterium | reverse complement strand
GCCGACGCGAATCTGTCGCATGGGGATCCCTTCCAGTGCCCGAGGCTGTCCTCAGTAGCCGGGGTTCGGTCCCGGCTCGCGGACGGAGAAATTGAACAGCGGGAAGACGCGCACGAAGCCGGTGCGGTTGATGTTGAGGAGGCCCACCTGTACCCCGGAGGCCACGGTACACTCGTTGACGAGCCCGATCTGCGCGCCGGAGACGCGCTCCGCGTCGTTATACACCAGGCCCACCTGCGCGCCGCCGATCTCGCGCGCGGTGTTCACGGCGCCGATCTGCATCCCGGCCACGCGCTCGCCGCGGTTGGCCGCGACGGCCAGTTGCAGTCCGCGCACCTCCTTGCCGCCGAGGTTGAAGAAGAGGGCAACCTGCGCGCCGGTGTGCGTGGATTCCCACCGTCCGTTCATGCCCAGGGCCGCCTGCACTCCGGTCAGGGTGTCGGCTTCATTGAAGATGCCGATCTGCGCGCCCCGGCACTGCCGCCGCAGTTGATTGACGATCCCGACGTCGAGGCCGGTGAGGTTCTCGTTCCAGCCGTCGCCGAGGTTGAGACGCAACCCCGCAATGCTCCGTTGCTCGCCGACGATCCGCGCGTGCAGGAGGGTGTCATCGCACCCGATCTGCCCCTGGAAGGGCGCGGCGCCGGTACAGGCGGGGAGCAACAGCGCGGCGCCGAGGAGGGCGGCGCACGGCAGGGCGCGCAGGAGAGCGTTCATGCGTTCCTTTCTCGCGGACGAAGGGCGGCGGGGGGAAGGCGCCATCAGCGCCCGCAGCACTTCTTGAACTTCTTGCCGCTGCCGCAGGGGCAGGGATCGTTGCGTCCGACGCGGGCGGCGGCCTTGATCGGTTCGAGCTTTTCGCGGCGCTGCGTGCCGGCGATGGCCGCTTCCTGCTGTTGACGGATGGCGGCGCCTTCGCTGCGCGCGGTTGCCGCCGGCGCGCCGGGCCGGGCAGCGGCGTGGACCTCGCGTCCGCCGCCCCAGATGCTGCCTGCGCCGGGCAGCGCGGCGGCCGGGGCTGGGCTTTCCGGGGCGCCGGAAGCGGTCGGCGGCGCGTCGGAGCGCTGGCCGATATCCAGGCGCAGGATCAGGTCCGTCACTTCCTGGCGCACGGCGGACTTCATCTGGTCGAAGAGCAGGCGCGACTCGCGCGTGAACTCCACCTTGGGGTCCACCTGGGCGTAGCCGCGCAGGCCGATTCCGCCCTTGAGGTGGTCCATGTTCAGCAGGTGGTCTTTCCATTTCACGTCAATCTTCTGGAGGAGCAGCAGGCGTTCGATGAGGCGCATCCGTTCCGGGCCGATCTCCTGCTCGCGCCGCGCGTAGGCCTCGCGGATGGCCGTCATCATGCGTTCCTGCAACTCCGAGGGATTGAGTTTCGAGAGGTCGAAGGGGTCCAGAAGCACCCCGTACTTGCGCAACTGCATCTCCGCAAAGGCAATCAGGTTGGCCTCCGGGCGGGCCAGGTGCAGCGCGAGGAAGGTGTCCACCATGGCGTCGGCGCAGGCGGTCAGAGCCTCGGCGTCCGGGCGGCCTGAGAGCAGCGTCCTGAGTTGCTGCGCCAGGCGCGATTCGACCTCGGCCCGGATTGTGCCGACCGCCGTCAGGGCGTCCGTTTCCGTCACCGACAGGCTCAACCCCTTGTCCAGAGAGGCGAGGATTTCGCCGAGGCCGTTCTTGTCGTCGGCGTTCGCTACCTGGCGCTGGAACTCATAGGCGGCCACGCGGGCGATCAGGTCCGCGGGCGCGCGGTTGCGCATGGCGCGGCCCAGTCGTTCGGCGATCTGCTCGCGGACGGCCCCCACCTGACCGTCGAGGTTTTCCTCGCCCTGGTCTTCGGAGGAGCGCTGCCACTGGCTGATGGGCAGGGCGATGCCGGCGGCTTCGGCCCAGCCCTCGAGGCCGCGCAGGTCCCATTCCTCCATCGCTACCGCCCGCGCCACGTAGGTATCCACGGCCTGTTCCATGCAGGTCTGAATCGCCGCCTCGACGCTCGTATTGGCGTGTTGTTCGCGCGCGGCCTTTTCCAGCAGTTCGCGCAGGCGCCGCTGGATCGCCGTCTCGACGTCGGTGGCCTCGACGGCCAGTCCCAGATGGCGCGCCCAGCGGCTGAAGCCGGCCAGGTCCCAGCGGTAGTAGGGGAGTTCGGGGTCGAGGTACAGGTCCGCCGCTGCGGCGACGGTTTCGGAGGCGGCGCGGCCGGCGTCCTGTCCGCCGGGGGCGGCGACCTTGCGTTCGCGGAAGAGCGTCTTGAGTCCGGCGCGGTCGGAGTTCTTCCATTCCTCGATGGTCAACGTTGCGCCCCGGCCCTGCGCCCACTCGATCAGGGGCCGCCCGTTGCGGTCCTCGGCGGCGAGGTCGGAGGGAACCAGTTGCGCCACGTCGGCGGCCAGGACGTCCTCGATCATCTCCTGGATGAGGTCCTTCAGGTCGCCCTGTTCGAGGATCTGCTGGCGCAGTCCGTAGATGGCCTTGCGCTGCTCGTCCATCGGCTGGTCGTATTCGAGGAGATGCTTGCGCATCTCGAAATGGTACTCCTCGACCTTCTTCTGTGCGCGCTCGATCGAGCGTGTGACCAGTCCGTGCTCGATGGCCATGCCCTCTTCGAGGCCGATGCGGCGCAGGATGGCGCCGACGCGCTCGGAGGCGAAGATGCGCATCAGGTCGTCCTCAAGACTGAGGAAGAAGCGCGAGGACCCGGGGTCGCCCTGGCGTCCGGCGCGTCCGCGGAGCTGGTTGTCAATGCGTCGGGCCTCGTGGCGCTCGGTGCCGACGATATGCAGTCCGCCCAGCTCCGCCACGGTGCGCGCCGGGGCCAGCGGGGGCATCCGGCGCTGCCGCCATTCCTCGCGCAGCGCCTCGGCGTAGTCCTCCGGCTTCGTCTTCGCGAAGCGGTCCTCCGCCAGGAAGTGACGCGCCCAGTGCTCGATCAGGCGCGCTTCGAGGTCCGGCGCGTTCGGGGAAAGGTCCTTGGGCGCCAGCCCGCGCGCCTTCCAGTGCTCCAGGAGTTCCTCCGGCGTGAAGGAGCCGAGGACGATGTCCGTTCCGCGTCCGGCCATGTTCGTGGCGATGGTCACGTGCCCCATCTGTCCGGCCTGCGCGACGATGGCCGCCTCGCGCTCGTGGTGCTTCGCGTTAAGGACTTCGTGCCGCACCCCGCGCCGCTTCAGGCGTTCGCTCAACTGCTCCGATTTCTCGATCGAGATCGTTCCCACCAGCACAGGCCGGCCCGTGGCGTGCGACTCGACGACCTCCTCCTCGATGGCGTTGACCTTCTCCGCCTCCGTGCGATAGACCACGTCCGGCAGCTCCTGCCGGATCAGGGGACGGTTCGTGGGGCAGCGGATGACGTCGAGCTTGTAAATCTTGTGGAACTCCGTCGCCTCGGTCATTGCCGTGCCGGTCATGCCCGCCAGCTTCTTGTAGAGGCGGAAGTAGTTCTGGTAGGTCACCGTGGCGAGGGTCTGGTCTTCGCCGACGATCTTGAGCCCTTCCTTGGCCTCGATGGCCTGATGGAGGCCGTCGGACCAGCGCCGACCCGGCATCAGGCGTCCGGTGAATTCGTCCACGATGATGATCTCGCCGTCCTTGACGACGTAGTGGACATCGCGCTTCCAGAGGTGGTGGGCGCGGACGGCGTTGTCAATGTGGTGGGGCCAGTCGGCATTCGCGCCGGCGTAGATGCTGCCGACCTTCAGGATGCGCTCGGCCTGCGCCACGCCCGCTTCGGTCAGGTGGGCGGTGCGCTCCTTTTCCTTGAGGGTGAAGTGCTCGTCCTTGCGGAGCTTGCGCGCCACGGCGTCGGCGGTGTAGTACTTGTCAATGGACTCTTCGGAGGGGCCGCTGATGATCAGCGGCGTGCGCGCTTCGTCAATGAGGACGCTGTCCACTTCATCCACGATCGCGTAATACAGCCCGCGGCGCTGCACCTGCTCCTCGACGCTCCAGCGCATGTTGTCGCGCAGGTAGTCGAAGCCGAACTCGCTGTCCTTGCCGAAGGTGATGTCCGCGTTGTACGCGCGGCGCTTGGACTCGTAGTCCTGCAGCATCTGGATTGCGCCGGCGGTCAGCCCCAGGAACTCGTAGAGCGGTCCCATCCAGGCGCAGTCGCGCCGCGCCAGGTAGTCGTTCACCGTCACGATATGCACCCCGCGCCCCGGCAGGGCGTTCAGGTAGGCCGCCAGCGTGGCCACCAGCGTCTTTCCTTCGCCGGTGGTCATCTCCGCGATGCAGCCCCGGTGGAGGACCATGCCGCCGATGAGCTGGACGTCGAAGTGGCGCATCGGCTGGGGGTCCTGCTGCGAGGGCGTCCGCACCACGCGGCGGCCCGCCTCGCGCACCACGGCGAAGGCCTCCGGCAGCAGCTTGTTCAGCTCGACGTCAATCTCCTCGCGCGTCGCGTCCGCCAGCTTTCCGCCGAAGGCGTCATGCAGGCGGTTGCGGAACTCCTGGGTCTTGCCGCTCAGGTCGCGGTCCGACAGCCGCTGCACCTTCGGCTCAAGGCGGTTGATCTCCTCCACGGTCGCCAGCATGTCGTGGACAATCCGCTCATTGCGCGACCCGAAGAGCGCGACGAAGAACTGCGTGAGGGCGGCCAGTGGATCGGACATGACACCTCGGCGAGAAGAGGAAGAACCGCCTCCGCAGGCCCCGTTCGCGAGGAAAGCCCGGAGACGCCGCCGGACGCCCCGACGCGCCCGGCAGTCCCTGAATATACGGCCCGTCGCGCGGATGTGTCAAACGGCGGACGGCGTCCGTTGCGCCCGCGCGTAGGCGTCCTTGAGCGTCACCGCGCGGTTGAATACGGGCCGCCCCGGCGCGCTGTCCGGGTCGGCGCAGAAATAGCCCAGCCGCTCGAACTGGCAGATGAATCCCGGACGGACGTCCTTGAGCGCCGGTTCGACCCGGCAATCGGTGACGACACGCAACGATTCGGGGTTCAGATGGTCCTTGAAGCTGCCGCCGGGGGGCACGTCGAGGGGGTCGGAGGCGGTGAAGAGGCGGTCGTACAGCCGGGCCTCGGCGGGAACGGCGTGGCGCGCGCTGACCCAGTGCAGCGTGGACTTCACCTTGCGCCCGTCGGGGGAATCGCCGCCGCGCGTGGCCGGATCGTAGGTGCAGCGCACCTCCACCACACGCCCGGCGGCGTCCTTGACCACCTCGCGGCAGGTGATGTAATAGGCGTAACGCAGGCGCACCTCGCGTCCCGGCGACAGGCGGAAGAATTTCGGCGGCGGCGTTTCGGCGAAATCCTCCGCCTCGATGTACAACTCGCGGCAGAAGGGGACCTTCCGCGTCCCTGCGGCGGAGTCTTCGGGGTTGTTCACCGCGTCGAGTTCCTCCTCCTCGCCCTCGGGGTAGTTCGTAATCACGACCTTGAGGGGACACAGCACGCCCAGGAAGCGCGGCGCGCGCTTGTTCAGGTCCTCGCGCAGGCAGTGCTCCAGGAGTTGCACGTCCACGGTACTGTCGGCCTTGTCAATCCCGATCCGCTTGCAGAAGACGCGGATCGCCTCGGGCGTGTAGCCGCGCCGGCGCAGGCCGGCCAGCGTGGGCATCCGCGGGTCGTCCCAGCCGCGGACGCGGCCTTCGTTCACCAGCTCCAGAAGCAGCCGCTTGCTCATCACCGTGTGCGTCATGTTCAGGCGGGCGAACTCGATCTGGCGGGGGCGATAGATTCCCAGGTTCTCCAGGAACCAGTCGTACAGCGGGCGATGGTTCTCGTATTCCAGGGAGCACAGGGAGTGCGTAATACCCTCGATGGAGTCCTCGAGCCCGTGCGCCCAGTCGTACATGGGGTAAATGCACCACGCCTTCCCTTGACGGTGATGTTCCGTGTGCAGGATGCGGTACATGACCGGGTCGCGCATGTTCAGGTTCGGGTGCGCCATGTCTATCCGGGCGCGCAGCGTCCGCGAACCGTCCGGGAACTCCCCCGCGCGCATTCGCCGGAAGAGGTCCAGATTCTCCTCCACGGAGCGATTGCGGCAGGGGCTGTCCTTGCCGGGGGAGGTCAGGGTGCCCCGGTGCGCGCTGACTTCGACCGAGCTCAGGTCGCAGACGTAGGCCTTTCCCTTTCGGATGAGGTCCTCCGCCCAGCGGTACATTTGCTCGAAGTAGTCCGACGCGAAGAAGAGGCGGTCGCCGAACTCCGCGCCGAGCCAGCGCACGTCCTCTGCGATGGCGTCCACGTACTCCTGCTCCTCCTTGACGGGGTTCGTGTCGTCGAAGCGCAGGTTGAACAGCCCGCCGAAGTCGCGGGCGATGCCGTAGTCAATCCAGACGGCCTTCGCGTGGCCGATGTGGAGGTAGCCGTTGGGCTCCGGCGGGAAGCGCGTGTGGACGCGTGCGAAGCGGCCCGAGGCCAGGTCCTGCCGCACGGCCTCGCGGATGAAATCGGTGGGTTCAGGCGACGGTGTGGCGGGTTCGCGGTCGGGGACGTCTTTCATGGCACACTCCGGCATTCGAGAACACGGGACGACGCGACAGGGGGGGATTCTAGCACAACGCGATTCGGCGCGCGAATCGGCAAAGAAGCGGGCGAGCGCCGAAAGAACGCGGGCCTCGCCGCCGGAACCGCCGACGGCGAGGCCCGTCGCAGATCACGTCGGAATGCTTACTTCATTGCCACCAACTGGCCGGCCGAGATCGTCTGCACGACGTTGCCGCTCTGGTCGCGCAGATCGAAGCCGCCGTCGGCTGCGCGCGTCACCTTTCCGCGCAGTTCGCCGTCCATGCTCCGCACTTCGATCAAGCCGTCGGACAGGCGCACAAAGCGCTCCTGCATCAGCACCTGACCGTCGCGCGACACCGTCAGGATGGCCTCCTGCCCGTCCGCCCCGGCCGTCAACGTCACCGTGTTCCCGTTCGAGTCGGTCGTCGGGCCGACGGACATCAGCTTCTTGCCCGACCAGAACTCAACCAGGTTGAAGACGATCGCGTCCACGAACGTGCCGATGCCGTACACCGGGAAGATGAGGAAGAGCCAGAAGACCAGCGTCTTGACGAACTTGTTCTCCGAGACCTCGCCGTTGTACTTGTAGATCGCCTTCGTCAGCGGGAAGCCGCCGTAGCAGCCGCCCAGCGCCAGCGGGAGAAGAAGGACCAGCATCATCACCGCCACCTTCCCCTTCAGCGCGCCCATCACCGACATAACCTGCTTCTCCAAGTCCTACCGCATCGCCAGACCCTCCGATAAAGGAATGAAACGGAAACCCTGACGCCTCACGCTTGTGTCTCATGTCCTCCCAGTGTGTCCCGTGCGCGAGATCATCGCCCATTCCAAGATGTGGTAGATTGTATGAAATGGGAGGCTGTCCTGCAAGGCAGAAGACCAATTACCGAGGGGCAGCGGCCGGCCCGACGCGCGTCCGGGAAGGGCCGGCGGTCCCGACAACGTCGCGCCCCGGAACGGCGCGCGTCCGCCCCGGGGCGTTCAACTGGCACGCCCGACAGGATTTGAACCTGTGGCCTGCGGTTTAGGAAACCGCCGCTCTATCCAACTGAGCTACGGGCGCATGAGATGACGGACAGGGAAAGGCGCTTCATCTTCAGTATGCCGAAAGGTTCGGGGGGCGTCAAGCGCTTTGCTGCGCGAGTCATGGCGCGCGGCCCTCGACAGCGGCGGGCGGGGGCGCTAGACTGGTGCAGGCGGACCGGTCCGGCAATGGGAGAACGGCGTGGCGACGGTTTTCGACTGTCCGAAGTGCAAGGCGCGGCTGCGACTCGAAGGCGAGGCACCCCCGAACCGGCAGTTGCGCTGCCGGAAGTGCGGGGTCATCTTCTCGTCGAACACCGTTGCGCGCACGTTGCCCGATGCGCCGGGCCACGGGGCGGACGCGCCTCCGGCGCAGGCGCCGACGCTGACGGCCGCGCCCTCGGCCCCGTCCGCGCCGGCCCCTGCGCCAGCGGCGGACCTGACCGGTCTGGAACTGGGCGGCTGCCGTATCGAGGGGAAGTTGGGGCAGGGGGGCATGGGGGCCGTGTACAAGGCCCACCACATCGCCCTCGACATTCCCGTGGCGGTGAAGGTGCTGCCGCCGTACCTGGCCGCTTCGCAACCGCGGTTCGTCGAGCGTTTCGTGCGGGAGGCGCGGGCGGCGGCGCGCCTGCAACACCAGAACATCGTCGGCGTGATGAACGTCGGCGAGGAGAAGGGGCTGCACTTCATCGTCATGCAGTACGTGGACGGCGAAACGCTTCAAGCGCGGATCGCCGCGCGCGGCCGCCTCCCGCCCGCCGAGGCCGCGCATGTCGCCGAGCAGTTGTGCGCGGCGCTCGACGTGGCGCAGAGGCACGGCATCGTCCACCGCGACGTGAAGCCGGACAACGTGATGATAGACCGCTTCGGCGTGACGCGCTTGGCGGACCTGGGGCTGGCCAAGGACCTCGATGCGGACTCGCGGCTGACGGCTTCGGGCCTGGGAATGGGCACGCCGCATTACATGTCGCCCGAGCAGGCCGTCAACGCACGCGCGGCCGACCATCGAAGCGACCTGTACTCTCTCGGCTGCACGATGTACGAGATGCTGACGGGGCGGGCGCCCTACGACGGCGATTCGGGCTTTGCGATTCTGACCCAGCACAGCAACGCGCCGATTCCCGACGCACGGGAGGCCGTCCCGGAGATTCCGGAGGAGTTGGCCGCCCTGGTGCGGCGGATGATGGCCAAGAAGCCCGAGGAGCGCCCCCAGAGCGCCGGGGAGGTCCTGGCCGAACTCCGGCGCATGACGCCCTCCGTCGGCGCAGGAGGGAACGGGACGACGCCCCCGCGCGCCGTGTCCCGCCGCGCGTCGCGGGCGCTGCACGTCGCCGCCGCCGTCCTGGGACTGCTGGCCGTTGCGGCGGTGCTCTGGCATTTCCTGACGCCCGAAGAACGCCCTCCCGCAGCGTCCGCGCAGGGCGTCCGCCCCGCTCCCGCGTCCGTTCCCTCATCCGCGCCCGCACCGTCGGAAAGGACGCCCGCGCGTGCGCCCGCCCCCTCCGCGCCGGCAGGCACGGCCTCGAAGCCGGAGGCGCTGCCGCGCACGGCGCGCGTCATCCGCCCCGAAGACTGGCGGGCGACGGTGGGCGTCGAGGGCGAACCGCATCGTCCGCTTCCCATGGCGGAGTTGCAGCCCAGCTTCGTGGCGGGAACGCTGACGTTGCGCCACACCCTGCCGGGGAAGCGCGTGTCCATCCTGGCTCAGCAGATGCGGCTCGACGGGGACTTCGACATCGAGATAGAAGCGCGGGGGGTGAGCGTCTGCGCCATTGTGGATCCGCGCCAGCCGCTGAACAGCCTTCGCGTTATCTTGATGAACCCCGGAGAACCCGAAGACCGATGGCGGCAGATCGTTATCCGCCGCCGGGGCGAGCAGGTGACGGCTGCCATGGACGGGCGGGAACTGCCGGAGGCAGCGATTCGCGGCAACCGGGCGTCGCAGGGGTTCCTCTCCCTGACGGCGCGCCCCGAGGGAGAGACACAGGTGCGCCGGTGCGTCATCACTTCCGCGTCCGATCCCGTCGGCGCGCCCCCGAACGAGCCGTCGGACCCGGCAAACTCGCCGGTCCGTCCGGATGAACGCCCGCGCGGCGTCGAGGCGCCGCGCGAGGGCGCGCCTCCGCGCCCCTTCGGTCCGCGGAACCGTCCGCCGCAGGGGCCTTGACGCTCCGGTTGCGACGGCGGCTTGCGCGGCGTTTGATTTCGCGCGGCGGGCGCGGCATCATATCGCACGGCATCGCACTGGCGGAGAGTCATTCACAGGAGCAGGGCCATGATCGAACGCCTCAGCCGCCCGGGCGCCGGACGCACGGGCCGGGTCTCGTCGTGGGACGTCTCGGGTCGGAATGCGGATCGCTGGCATCTGGAGCCGGGCGAACGCCGCGTGCTGGCGGACCTGCGCGGGCCGGGCGCGATCACCCACCTCTGGATGACTCAGGCGACGCACTACCGGGAATGCCTGTTGAGCATCACCTGGGATGATGCGCCGGCGCCGAGCGTCCTCTGCCCGCTGGGGGATTTCTTCGGGCTGGGGCACGGCATCGTCAACTCCTACCAGTCCCTCCTCTTCACCGCCTCGACGGCGCACAACAACCGGTTCAACCGGGGCTGCGCACTGAACAGCTACGCGCGGATGCCCTTCCGCCGCCGCGCCCTCGTCGAACTCATCAACGAGAGCGCCGAACGGCACATGCAGTACTTCTACGTGGACTACGAGACATACGACCGCGCCGATGAGGAATGGTACTTCCACGCGGAGTTCCGCCGCGAGAATCCCTTCGGCGGCTGGGGGCACGAGATCCGCGTCAACACCCCGGAAGCGGACGCGGCGAATCTCGGACGCACCGCCTGGAACAACAACTATGTCATCCTGGAAACTCGCGGGCGCGGACATTACATCGGCTGCAACCTCAGCGTCACCAATTTCCAGGGCACGTGGTGGGGCGAAGGGGACGACATGATCTGGGTGGACGGCTACAAGTGGCCGCCGGAGCTGCATGGCACGGGCAGCGAGGACTACCTCAACCAGGCCTGGGGGATGCAGCCGAACGCCTTCCTGCGCAACGGGTCCTCCCTCCACGAGTCGCAGACGAACGGCTACCAGACCAGTTACGTCCACCATATCGAGAACCCGGTGCGCTTCGAGCGCGAGATCCGGGTGACCATCGAGCACGGGCACGCCAACCACCTCTGCAACGAAATGAGCAGCGTGGCCTACTGGTACGCGGCAACGCCCGCAACGGCCGCCCGACCCCCCGCCGTGGCGAAGCGGATGCCGGTGATGCGCGATTCCGTCGGCAACTGGCTCTACGACAAGGCCAACCAAACCACCTCGCGCGCCATCCCGCCCAACGCGGAGATGCGTAAGCTCAAGGCGCAGTGGAAGAGGAAGACAGGCAAGCGGTGACCTCCGGTCCCGAGGAAGGGCAGCGCGTTGAAGATCGAGCAGGAAATCGAACGCCGGGCGCGGCAGGTGGAAGGCGCGCTGGAGGACTATGTCCCCCGCCGTCGCCCGCACGGCCTCTCCGACGCCGCGTGGCACCACCTGGACACGGGAGGGAAGCGGATTCGGCCGGCGTTGTGCCTGATTGCCTGCGAGGCGCTCGGGGGCGAGGCGGAGCGCGCGCTGCCCTTCGCCGTGGGGGTGGAACTGCTGCACAACATGCTGCTGGTGCATGACGACATCGAGGACGGCGATACGGTGCGCCGCAACAAGCCGACGGTGTGGAAGGCCTACGGCGTCGCGAACGCGATCAACGTCGGCGACTACCTGCTGGCGCGGGCGTTTGCGGCGGTGTTGCGTTCGCCGGTCGAGGAGGCGCTGCGCGGGCGGCTGCTGGAGGTCTTCACGGCCACCTACGAACGCACCGTCGAGGGGCAGGCGCTGGACATCAACGCGCGCTCGCAGGAGGACTTCACTGTGGAGGACTACCTGCGCATGGCGATGCTCAAGACGGGGCACTACCTCGTGCTGGGGATGATCGGGGGCGCGATGATCGCCCGCGCGCCGGAGGAGACGCTGGCGTGCCTGCGCGCCTTCGGCGAGTCGCTGGGCCCGGCCTTCCAGATTCGCGACGACCTGATTGACCTGACCGCGGGCAAGGGCCGCGGCGGCGTGAAGGGATCGGACATCCGCGAGGGCAAGGCGAGCATCCTTTACGCGCACGCCCTGTCGCACGCTGCCGCCGAGGATCGGCGGCGATTGATCGCGGTGATGCGCGCCGCCCGCGAGAACACGAGCGATGCCGACGTGGCCTGGGCGATGGACCTCTACCGGCGCGCAGGCTCGATGCGGTTCGCCGAGGAGCGCGCCGAGGCTCTCGTGGCCGCTGCGCGCGGAAGCCTGGATGCCCTGCCCGGCGACCAGCGCGCCACGCTCGGCGCCCTGCTGACCCATATCGCGGAAAGGACGACCTGATGAAAGCGCTCATTACCGCCGGCGGGCGGGGAACGCGCCTCCGACCGATTACCCACACGCGGAACAAGCACCTTATCCCTATCGCGAACAAACCCATCCTCCACTACGCCCTCGAGTACGTGGCCGAGGCGGGCATCCGCGAGGCGGGGATCATCGTCAACGCCGACAGCGACGAGGTCCAGCGCGCCCTCGGCGACGGCTCGCGCTGGGGGCTGCGCCTGCGCTATATCCCGCAGGAGGCGCCCCTCGGTCTGGCGCATTGCATCAAGATCAGCCGCGAGTTCCTGGGCGACGAGCCCTTCGTCTTCTACCTCGGCGACAACATGGTGGTCGGCGGCATCCGGCGGTTTGTGGAGGAGTTCCGGTCCCGCGGCTCGAACTGCCACCTGACCCTTTCGCGCGTGCGCGACCCCGAGCGCTTCGGCGTGCCCGAAATCCGTGGCGACCGCATCGTGTCCGTCGAGGAAAAGCCCGCCGCGCCCAAGAGCGGCTACGCCGTGGCGGGCATCTACCTCTACGACCGCACGGTCTTCGAGGCCGTGGACGCCATCCGGCCCAGCGCGCGCGGCGAGCTCGAGATCAGCGACGTCCACCAATGGCTCCTCGAACACGGGCGACGGGTGACCTTCACCGAGATGACCGGCTGGTGGAAGGACACCGGCCTGCCGGACGACCTGCTCGAGGCCAACCGGCTGATCCTGGACCACATGCCCGCGCGCGAGAACGCCGGCGCGTCGGTCGAGGGGAACTCGACGCTCGTGGGGCGGGTGATCCTCGAACCGGGCGCGCGCGTGGTGAACAGCAACATCCGCGGGCCGGTCATCATCGGCGAACGCACGGTGGTCGAGGACTCCTACATCGGCCCCTTCACGGCGATCCATCACGATTGCCTCATCCGTCGGAGCGAGGTCGAGTTCAGCATCGTGCTGGCGAACTGCCGGATCGAGGAGATCGGCATCCGGATCGAGGGCAGCCTGCTCGGCTTCGACGCGCGGCTGCTGCAGGCGCGGGGAAAGCCGAAGACGCATCGCTTCATCCTGGGCGACCAGGGAACGGTGGAGATCGCCTGACGGCGGACGGCACACGGCATCGGGGGGCGGAGGATGTTCGGCTTCGGAAGATCGCGCAACGCGCCGATGCCCTTCCGGGTCGAGCTGCGGGCGGAAGACCCCGCGGCGCTCGACCTGGACTGGTGCTATACCGACCGCGCCGAACGCCTCTATCGGACCGGGCAGCGCCTGCTGGGGCGGGGATTCTTCGAGGAGGCGGCGGAGGTCTTCGAGCGCGCCACGCGCTACGACCGCGCGCACTACGAGGCGCACGTCGGGCGCGCCGAAGCCCTGGTGATGCTCGGCCGCACCGCCGCCGCCGCCACGTTGCTCGACGAGGTCCTGGAACGTTACGGACGCAACGCCCTCCTCGGCGCGGCGCGCGGGCACGTCTTCCTGCACGAAGGCGACTTCGCCGAGGCCCTGCAGTGCGTGGACACCGCGCGGGAGCTCGATCCCGCCCAGGCCTACCCGTGGATCGTCGCCGGCGAGGCGCTCTTGGGCGTCCGCGACGGCTTGACGCACGCCTTCAACCGGTTCGAGACCGCGCGCGCCTGCGCCGTGCCCTGGCCGCACGCCGAGTTGCGCGTCGCCGCTGCGTTGATCGAGTGGCGGCAGGCCGAACACGCCCACGCGCTACTCGAAGCGCAATTGCCGAAGCACTCGGACCTGCCCCTGACCTGGGTGCTGCTGGGGCGCGCCTGCGACGCGCTGGGCCGCTCCGCGCGCGCGCGCGAGGCCTGGCAGACGGCGCTGCAACTTGCCCCGGACCTGCCCCCCGCCCGCTACGCCCTGGGCTGGCGCAGGGCCGCCGCATTCCAGTGGTATCGTCTCCGGACGGGATGGCGTCGGCTCGCCCGCAAGGCGTCCGCCGCCGCACACGGGAGGAACGCATGGACTTCGTGAAGGAACTCGACCTGCTCATCCGCTCGCGCTATCCGGTGATCTACGTCCGCACGAGCGAGGAGGAGCGCGCGTGCAACGTGGCCGCGAACATCGCGCGCGCCCAGAAGAAGAACCTCCTCCAGTGGAGCAGCACCGAGGGGCTCCGTCTGGTAGAGAGCTTTCACGGCGGCCTGATGCCGGGGGGCGACGAACTGCGCCAGCCCGTCGCCGCGCTCGAGGCCATCCTGCAGGACACCGGACGGGCGATCTACGTGATGAAGGACCTCCACGCCTTCCTCGACGACCGCCCCACCGTCCGCAAGCTGCGCGATCTCTACCAGAACCTGAAGCGCTCCTACAAGACCCTCATCATCCTCGCCCCGGCGAAGAAGATTCCGCCGGACCTGGAGAAGGAGGTGTATTTTCTCCGGATGCCCCTGCCGGACACGGAGATGCTGCGGAAGCTGCTGCTGGATATTGCGCGGACGCTGCGGCAGGACGGACGGGTCCAGATCGCCCACGCGGACACCCTGGTGCCGCACATCGCCGACGCGGCGCTGGGGTTGACCCTCGACGAGGCGGAGCGCGTCTTCTTCAAGGCCATTGCGCGGGACGCCACGCTTTCCGAGGTGGACATCCAGTACGTGCGCGACGAGAAGCGGCAGATCGTGCAGAAGTCCGGACTGCTCGAATACTACGAGGCCGTCGAGGACCTCGGCAAGGTCGGGGGGTTGAACCAGTTGAAGCACTGGCTGCGCCGCCGCGCGCGGGCCTTCGAGCCCCAAGCGCGCGAGTACGGCCTCCCGGCCCCCAAGGGGTTGCTGCTCCTCGGCGTGCAGGGCTGCGGCAAGACCCTTGCGGCGAAGGCCGTCGCCGGATCCTGGGGCTTCCCCCTGCTGCGCCTGGACATGAGCCGCATCTTCGGCAGCCTGATCGGCTCCTCCGAGGAGAACATGCGCCACGCCCTCGAGATGGCCGACGCCGTCTCGCCGTGCGTGCTCTGGATTGACGAGATCGAGAAGACCTTCAGCGGCATCGAAAGCTCGGGAATGAGCGACGCCGGCACCACGGCGCGCGTCTTCGGCTCCTTCCTGACGTGGATGCAGGACAAGAAGGGCAGCGTCTTCTGCGTGGCCACGGCGAACTCGGTCAGCCGCGTGCCGCCGGAGCTGCTGCGCAAGGGACGCTTCGACGAAATCTTCTTCGTGGACCTGCCCAACGCGGAGGAGCGCCGCGAGATTCTGACCATCCACCTGCAGCGGCGCAGGCGCAAGGCCGACGCCTTCGACCTGGCCGCGCTGACGGCGCGCTCCGAGGGCTTCAGCGGGGCGGAGATCGAGCAGGCGATCCTGTCGGCCATGTACGACGCCTACGACGAAAGCCGCGAGGTGAGCACGCGCGACATCCTCCGCGCCCTGGAGGCGGCGGTGCCCCTGTCCGTCACCATGCGGGAGGACATCGAGGCACTGCGCGAGTGGGCGAAACACCGGGCTCGGCCGGCCACCTGAGGCGGGCCGGCGAAGGTATGGAGGACGCGGACGGAATGGACCAACCCGAGCGCCGGGACGAGCCGGACAGTGCCGAGGAAGCGCACGGACGCGAGGACGTCGTCGAGGTCGCCGTCCGTCCCGGCCTCACGATCGGGATGCTGGCGGGGCTGATCCCCGTGGTCGCGCTGGTCTTCCTGGGCACGGCGCTGTACAGCGGCGTGCGCGACGCGTTGCTCAGCCTGGCCACGATCGCGGCGGCGCTGCTCTTCGCGGCGGTCTGTTATCTTTCTGCAGGATGGTGGCGGGCGCGTGCAGATGCGCGCGGCGTCACGCTGGCCCCATGGCGCGACCTCCTGCCCCGCCGCCGGGCGGGTCGTTTGCGCTTCGAATGGGCGGAGGTCAAGGCCGTGCGCGCGCCGCGCGGTTTCTTCGAGCGGAACGCGCGCCACTCCGTGGTGGAGCTCGATCGTCCGGCGCGAACCTTCTGGAGGCTCCGGGCACAGCCGGAGAACCGCGTGGCGCTCCCGCCCGCGCTGTGGCAGGACGGGCGTCTGGCGGAGGCCTTTCGCGCTCACGTCCCCGCCGACCGGATCGAGCCGGGCGCGCTGAGTCCTGCGCGCGCGCTGCCGCACCCGCGCCTGCTGGCCGGCGGTTACGCCCTGGCCGCCCTCCTGGCCGGGTGGATCGCGTGGCAGACGAGCGAGGGACACTTCACCGGATTGGTCGGCTGGGCCACGGTGGCGCTGGTCGCCGCCGCGATGCTCATGCAGGTGCTCTCCTCCGGCATCGAGCGTTCCGAGTTGCAGTGCGCGCACGGGCTGACGCACGCCGCCCTGGGCATGGTTCCGATGGTCCTGCTGCTGACGCTGTTCGCCCCCTGCCGGGCGGCGGCTCCCGCGCTGGCGGCGGGGACGGCCTTGATGTTCATCGTCCTTTCGGCGCTGCTGCCGGCGGGTGGCGGACGGGCGGCCTGGGCGGGCGCAGCGGCGGTGGCAGGGGCCTTTGCGCTTGGAGCCGCAGCGGGCGCGTTCAGCTACTCCGGGGTCGCGGGCCGGGCGATCTGCGTCGGAGACCTCCAGGGGAGCGCCTGGACCCCGGACGGCGGGGCCTTCATCGTCCGCACCGGCGCCGAGGGGGTGCTCGACCTGCCCCGTCCGGCGGCGCGTACGTCCTACCAATGGTTCGGTCGCGACGGAGGTCCCGGCCCCTCCGCGTCCGTCCCCGGCGGAAGTTGGATTCACGCGGTGGGGAGCACGGGCGCGCTGGTGCGGGGGCGCGCAGGGGGCGATGAGGACGCCGAACGGGCGCTGTGGTTCCTTCCGCGCGGCGGCGAGCCCCGCGTGCTGGCGTGCGGCGAATGCGTCGGGGTGCCTGCCGTGTCTCCGGGGGGAACGCGCGCGCTGGTCACCTCCGGCGACGACGCCCGGATGCAGTGGCGGCTTTTCGACTTCGCCACGCAGGAGTTGCGCCCCTGCGGCGAGATGGAGACGCTGTCGCCGCAATGGTGCGTGGGGGTCTCGGACGAAGGACGCCTCTACTGGGTGGAGGGCGCCCCGCCCCTGAATGCCTCCGGCAAGCCCGTCTCGCGGAGCACGCCCCTTCCGCCGGACGGGCGCTTTCCCAACGCCGGCAGTGCGCACACGATCTTCTCGACGGGACCGATGCTGGACGGCCCGAAAGAAACACTCTACCGCGCGACGACACCGTGGATCGAGTGGCGCCGCGGACCCGATCCGCTGACGGTGCATGTCTGCCGGCTGGCCGAAGGCACCCCACCGCGCCTGGAGTTCGTGCGACTCGAGATCGGCGCGCGGGGGGTGACGGAGTCCCCTCTTTCCGAAGAGACGTACCGGGAGAGGGTATTCACTCCCTACGGCGTCAGCGCGCACTACGACATCCTCTACGCGCAAGGCGCTCCCCTCTCGCCGCCGCGTCTTGTCGAGCGGGCAACCGGGCGGAGTTGTCCGCTCGAAGGCGGCGGGGCCACGTTCTTGGGATTCCTGCCGAACTGGTCGCCGGACGGGCGGCGCTTCCTGACGACGAGCATCCGCTTGAAGATCGGGTGGGATTCTCTCCGGTGGACGAAGACGCCCGACTTCACCGACAACCTTGAGCTGGTGGTCCGCCTGGTGGAGCCGGAGGAGGTCTTCGGGCGCGCGGAGACGCGCGGCAAGGCCGCCCCGCGGTGAGGCGTCCCTCACGCCTCGTCGAGCAACTCGCGCGGCATGCCGATGTCCACCACCGTCACGAGCCCCGTATGCGCGGGTCCTTCGTTCAGAGTGAAGCCGACCTTGGGTCCGGCGAAGGTCGCCGTTCGAGTGGCGCGGACGGCCGCGCGCAGGACCACGCCGGTGTTCGCGTCGAGCCCGCTGGGGATGTCCACAGCCAGCACGGGCCTGTCGGCGGCGTTGATGAGGCGAATGAGGGAGAGGCAGGGGTCGCGCACGTCGCCGGAAAGGCCGGTGCCCAGCAGGGCGTCCACGATGAGGTCGGCCTCTTTCATCAGGGCGGCGGCGCGGGCGCAGCCGGCGTCGTCCTCGGCGTCGAGCAGGCTCAGGCCCATGCGCTCGACCACGCGCAGGTGGATTCCGGCATCGCCGCGGGGATCGGCGCGGTTGCGGTCGAAGGCCGACACCAGGCGCACCCCGACGCCGGCGTTGTGGAGATGGCGCGCGATGACGAAGCCGTCGCCGCCGTTATTCCCCCTGCCGCAGAGGAGGACGACCCGGCGCGCGCAGGGGTCGTCGAGCATTTCGAGAGCGACCTCGGCTGCGCCGCGGCCGGCGTTCTCCATCAGCACGACGCCGGGGAGGCCGTAGTCCTCGATGGCGCGGCGGTCCAGCTCGCGCATCTGCTCGCGGGTCCAGGCGCGGGGCATGGGACCTCCTTGGACACGGGGCTCAGCGCCGGGGCGAATAGGTCTCCCAACGTCGCTGCAGGAGCAGCGCCGCGCCGTAGTCGCCGCAGCCGAGGTACTTGCGCGGCGCGCAGGGGTCCACCTCGGCGTACAGGATCTGGTCGGGAATCAGGTCGCGCCAGTCGCGGGTGCGGTGCGCGTGGGCGAGGATCTTGCCGTCGCGGTCAATGATGGCGCCTTGACCGTCCCACATGGCGATGACGAAGGGGCAGCAGGAATCCATGGCGCGGGTCTGGGCCATCACGTCGGCGCTGGGGCCGGAATGGCCGTAGGTGGGCTGGAAGATGATCTGCGCGCCGTTGTGCGCCAGGGACTGTGAAGCCTCGGGGAACATGATGTCCCAGCAGATCAGCGCGCCGACGCGCCCGTATGCGGTCTGGAAGACGGGAAAGCCGTCGCCGTAGCTGAGGTTAAGGTTCTCTTGGGCGGCGAGATGCACCTTGCGGTAGCAGCCGAGGAGGTTGCCGCGGTCGTCGAAGACGGGGGCGGAGTTGTACAGCCGGTTGCCGTCCGGCTCGATAGCCCCGCCCACGAGCACCAGCCCCGCGCGCCGGGTGACGGCGCTCCAGGCTTCCACCGTCCGGTCCCAGCAGCGCCGGGCCATGTCGAGCCGCTCGTTCCGCTCGACTGAGCGCAGCCACTTGCCGATCTCGATGGTCACCTCCGGCAGGCAGGCCATCTTCGCGCCGTTCGACGCGGCCTTCTCAAGGAGCCGGACGCTCTGGGCGATGTAGAAGTCCGCCACATCGAGCACTTCGGCGGCGCTCATGCCGGGCAGGGAGTAGTGATAGGTCAGTTTCCCGTCCACCCAAGCCTTTTCATTGCTCATACAGACCGACGCGACCTTGACCCGCATGGAACCCTCCCGGGAAACTCGAATTGCAGGCGGGACACGCAACGCGCTTACCCGCCCAGGACAACGCCGCGGCGACCGGGGCGAATGTCGCCGATGACCCACGCCTGCTCGCCGTGCCGGCGCAGGATTTCGAGCGCCACCCCGGCGTTATACGGCGGCACGACGACCACCATCCCCACGCCCATGTTGAAGACGCGGTATATCTCCTCCTCCGGAAGGCCGCTCAGCCGCGCCAGCAGCGCAAAGACGGGCGGCACACCCCACGCCCCCTTGCGGACGCGCGCCAGCAGGCCGCGCGGAAGAAGGGGTTCGATCGCGCCGGTCAGCCCGCCGCGAGCCACATGCGCTACGCCGTGGACGACGTGCTTGACCTTGTAGTGATTGAGCAGCGCCAGAACCGCCGGAGCGTAGAGACGAATGGGGCGCAGGAGTTCCTCGCCCAGGGTGCAGCCCAGTTCCTCGATGCGGTCGTTCAAGCCCAGACGCGCGCGGTTGAGCAGGATGTCCTCCGCCAGCGAGAAGCCGCCGTCGTGAAGCCCGGAGGAGGCGATGCCGACCAGGAGGTCACGCGCCTCGATGCGCGCTCCGGTGATGATGCGGTCGCGTTCGACCACGCCGGTGGCGGTTCCCGCAAGGTCGTACTCCCCCTCGGAACAGAAGCCGGGCCGCTCGACCGCGCGCCCGCCGATCAGGGCGCAGTTCGCGCGGACGCAGCCTTCGGCCACGCCGCGGACGATCTCGGCCACGCGCGCCTCGTCCCTCCGCCCCAGGGCAAGGTAGTCCAGGACATAGAGCGGTTCGGCCCCCACCGTGACGAGATCATTGACGCAGAGCGCCACGAGGTCCCCGCCGACGGCGTCGTGGCGGTCCATGCGCGCGGCGATCTGCAGGCGCGTCCCGAGGCCGTTCATCGCCGAGGCCAGCACGGGGCGGCGATAGCGGCGGGTAAGGAGGCCGTCGGCAGTGAGGGAGCACAGCCGCGCGAAGCCCTCCGGCAGTTCGATCACGCGCGGGCCATAGGTGCGTCGCATCAGGCCCGACAGCGCGTCCGTCGCGGGCGCGCGCCCGACCGTCGCCCCGCCCGCCGGCTGAGGGGTCATGTCTCCGGCCACGTCGTTCCTCCGCGATGCGCTCAGGCGGGACCGCCCGCCTCGAGGCTGAACTTGCCGACGTCCTCCGACGGGAGGACGCAGTATTCGCCGGTGAAGCACGCGGTGCAGTAGTGTTCGCGCGGACCCGCGACGCACGAGAGCATCCCCTCGACGCTCAGGTAGCCCAGCGTATCGAGGTCGAGGAAGCGGCGGATCTCATCCAGGGAACTCCGCGCGGCGATCAGCTCCTGCCGGGCCTGGAAGTCAATGCCGTAGAAGCAGGGGTGCCGGTGGGGGGGGCAACTGACGCGCATGTGAACTTCCCGGGCCCCGGCGGCGCGCAGTTGGGCGATCTTGGCGCGCGAGGTGGTGCCCCGGACGATCGAATCGTCGAGCACGACGACGCGCTTGTCGCGGACGACGTGCGGGACGATGCTGAGCTTGATGGCCACCCCCGCGTTGCGCCGGTCCTGACTGGCCTGGATGAAGGTCCGCCCGACATAGTGGTTGCGGATGAAGCCGTGGTCGAAGGGAATGCCGCTCTCCTGCGCGTAGCCGATGGCGGCGGAGTTGCCGCCGTCGGGGATGGGGATGACCACGTCGGCCTCGACCGGATGCTCGCGGGCCAGTTGCGCGCCGAAGCGCTTGCGCGCCTCGTGCACGTTCTGCCCGAAGACCATGCTGTCCGGACGGGCGAAGTAGATCAGCTCGAAAATGCAGTGATGGGGGCGGATGTCCTCGGCGGGCACGAACCGATAGCTCTTGAACCCTTCGGGGCTGATCCGGATCATCTCGCCGGGCTCGACATCGCGGACGAAGCGCGCGCCGACCTGCGCCAGCGCGCAAGTCTCCGAAGCGATGACGTGGCACGCGCCGCCGCGCATCTCGCCCAGGCTCAGCGGGCGCAGGCCGTGCGGGTCGCGCGCGGCGACCATCTCATGCGGCGTCAGGAGCAGCAGCGAGTAGGAGCCGCGCAGGGAGTTGAAGCAGTGGCCGTAGCGCTCCTCGCGCGTGTTGTGGCAGGCCTTCGCGATGATGTGCACGACCACCTCGGTGTCCGAGGTCGTCTGGAAGACCCCGCCGTGGCGTTCGTAACTGTGGCGCAGATCGGTGGCGTTGACGAGGTTGCCGTTGTGCGCGATGGCGATCGGTCCGCGCGCGTAGGAGGCCACGAAGGGCTGCGCGTTTTCGATGCAGCTCCCCCCGGTGGTGGAGTAGCGGACATGGCCGATGGCGGCCCGGTTGCGGAGCCGCTCCAGGATGTCGGGGTTGAAGACGTCGCTGACGTGCCCCATCGCCTTGTGGTAACGCAGGTCGCGCCCGTCGGTGGACACGATGCCGCAGCTCTCTTCGCCGCGATGCTGAAGGGAGTAGAGGCCGAGGTAGGTATTGTAAACGGCCTCGTCGTGGCCGTAGATCCCAAAGAGACCGCAGGCTTCCCTGGCTTCGCCGGACACGCAGGACTCCCAGCGTCGTTAAGTGTTACCGCAGAAGAAGTTGGGCAAAGACGCCCCCGGACGCACTCGCCCTCGTTCGTACACCCTGCTATTATAACAGGGGTGGGGGGAGTGTCAAGGAATGGCCGAATCGGGGGGAGACACACCTCCGCGACGGGGAATGATGACGAAGGACTTCGGAGGAGCGCGCCATGTCTCACGCGTGGCTGAAGACGATGAAGCTGTACGTGCTGCTGACGCAGGAACACTGCCGCATCCCCATCCTGGAGGCCGCGCGCCAGGTCATTCGCGGGGGCGCGGACGTGATCCAACTCCGCGAGAAGCGCCTGCCCGACGGCGAACTGCTGGCGCTGGGGCGGCGACTGCGCGTCATGGCGTCTGAAGCCGGAGTGGGGTTCGTCATGAACGACCGCGCCGACCTGGCGCGTCTGGTCGAGGCGGACGGCGTTCACCTCGGGCAGGAGGACCTGCCCCCCGCCGCCGCGCGGCGCAGCCTGGGCCCGGATCGGGTCGTGGGGCTTTCGACGCACACGCCGGAACAGGCGCGCGCAACGCCGGACGCGGGGGTGGACTACATCGGCGTAGGGCCGGTCTTTCCCACGGCCACGCGCGGCTACACGCAGGGGGTGGGCCTGGACTACATCCGCGCGGCGGCGCAGGTGACGCCGCTGCCGCTGGTGGCCATCGGGGGGATCACCCTGGAACGCGCGCCGGAGGTGGCGGCGGCTCTGCCGCCGGGACGCGGCGCCGTGGCCGTTTGCGCGGCGATCCTCTCCGCGCCGGACATCGAAGCGGCCACGGCGGCGTTCAAAGAACGTCTCGCCGTCCGTTGAACCGGACGCGCCTCGCGGCGTCCGTGTCCACGGCGGTGGAGAAGGTCGAGCGCGCTCGCCGCAGGCCGGGCGCCGGCGGCGCTTGCGGGCCTCCAACCGGCCCGGAGAGACGCGGGTACCGGCCGTTTTGACTTGAACCGGGGCTGCGGTACAATGCCGCCCAGCGCGCAGCGGGCGGGCCGAGGCGAGGAGATTCCTCTTTCATGAAGCTGTTTCGCCGCTACACAACGATCCTGTGGATCACCTTCGTCGTCGTGGTGGTCTTCTCGATCGGGCTCTTTTCGCTGGCGGTGTACCGGCGCTATGTGGACACGCTGAGCCTGATGCGCGAGGCCTTCCGAGCCACGGCGGTGGCCATCAACCACCACGCCGAAAATGTCTCCGACCACGCGCGGCTGATCCAGGGCGCCGCCGCGGCTCATCTCCGCGAGCCGCGCGCCGCAGGCGCCCCCTCCGACCTCTTCAACGCCCTTGCCGATGTTCCCGGCAAGGACTACTACGCGCTTGACGACGTGCCCCACGCCTGGACCGGCGATGCCCCCAACGTCACCGGCAAGGGCTCGATCAAGGGGCGTCCGCCGGAATACCGCCGCGAGGTCGAGATGACCCTCGCCCTCGGCCCCTTCTTCCGCCAGGCCAAGACGAACCTCGAGGAATCGGCCTGCATCTACTACGTCTCCGCGCGTGAGTTCATGGCCTATTACCCCTGGCAGCCCTCGCGCGAGTTCGGCTACATGGACTCGATCCTGAAGCAGGAGTACTATCTCGGCTGCCTGCCCGACCGGAACCCCCAGCGGCAGATCTTCTGGACCTCGGTGTATCAGGACCAGGCCGGCCTGGGGCTGATGACGACCTGCGCCGGGCCGCTGTACGACGGCTCGCGCTTCATGGGGGCGGTGGCGATAGACCTGACGCTCGGCACCCTTCAGCAGCACGTGGCGCGCTTTCCCTATCGGGCGGCCCAGGTCTTCCTGCTGGCCGACGACGACGTGGTGCTGGCGCACTCCGCCTTTCCGCCCCCGAAGACGGGCTCGCCGCGCCGGCTCGCCGACGTGCTGCCCGACGGGGCCGCGGCCGAGACGGCCCGTCTGCTGCGCGACGAGTTCGCCCTGCCGCGCCGCGCGGGCGGGCGCCTCTTCTTCTGCGAACGCCTGCCCGAGGCCCCGTGGCGGCTCGTCTTCATCGCCCGCCCGCGCGACGTGATCCTCTCCTGCCTGACCGAGTCCACGGTGTCGCTGGCGATCCTTCTCGGCGGGCTGGGGCTGATGCTGGCGATCACCATGCGCGTGACGCACACGAACTTCGTCGCCCCCGCGCGGCGGATGGTCGAGTACATCGAGGAGGTCGGCGCGCGGCCTGCCGCCCCCGTGCCCGACGCGCCGCCCGAGTGGCAGCCCTGGTTCGAGGAGATCTCGCGCGTCTTCCGCGAGCACGCCCGCATGATGGGGGAGCTCAAGGAGCAGAATGAGCGCCTCAACGTCCTCGTCGAGGAACTCAAGCAGGCCATGCGCGAGCGCGAACGCCTCCACGCCATCGAGTCTGAACTCCACGCCGCGCGGACGATCCAGGTCGCCATCCTCCCCCGCCGACGCCCGCCGCGGACGGACCTCGATCTCGATGCCTGCATGGAGCCGGCCCGCGAGGTGGGTGGGGACTTCTACGACTACTTCATGATTGACGACGACCGCCTGGCTTTCGTGATCGGGGATGTCTCCGGCAAGGGCGTTCCCGCCGCGCTCTTCATGGTGCTCTCGCGCACACTCCTCAAAGCGCAGGGGCTGCTGGGGCTTTCCGCCGCCGAATGCGTCCAGCGCGCCAACGTCCTCCTCTGCGGCGACAACACCGCCGCCATGTTCGTGACGCTCTTCTACGGCATCCTCGATCTGCGTACCGGCGAGCTGGAGTACTGCAACGGCGGACACAACCCGCCCTACCTGCTGCGCGCCTCGGGCGAAGTGCAGGCGACGGACCTCTGCGGCGGGCCGCTGCTGGGCGTGGACGAGGCCGCCGCCTTCGAGTCGCGCGTGATCCGCCTGGCCCCCGGCGAGGCCATCGTCCTCTACACCGACGGCGTCACCGAAGCCGAAACGGCGCAGCAGGAGTTTTTTACCGAGGCGCGACTTGAGGAGTCCCTCCGCGCGAACGCCTCCGCCGTCGCGTCCGACCTGATCCAGAACGTGCTGGCCTCCGTCCGGGCCTTCGCCGCCGGGGCCGTGCAGAACGACGACATCACGCTGCTTGCGCTGCGCTACCGTCCCGCCGAGCAACCCGCTGCCGCGCCTGCCGCCCCCGTCTTGGCCGCCCCTGCCGCCGCCCCCTCGCAGAGCGCGGAGCCGCTGAACCTGTTGCTCCAGAACGACCTGGCCGAGGTCGAGCGCCTTCACGCGGCGCTGGGGGAGTTCTGCGCCCGCGAAGGCGTGCCCGACGACGCGCTCGGGCGGATGCGCCTGGCCATCGAGGAGGTCGTCGTCAACATCATGCGCTATGCCTTCGAGGGCGCCGCCGTCCGGCCCATCCGCGTCAAGGTCACGCGCCACGCCGACCGGCTCGAAGCGCTCATCGAGGACGCCGGAAAGGCTTTCAATCCCCTGGCCGTAGCCGCCCCCGACCTGACGAAGTCGCTCGACAAACGCCGCGCCGGCGGACTGGGTCTGCATCTCGTTCGCTCCATGGTGGACGACGTGGACTACTGCCGCACCAAGGTCATGAACCACGTCACGCTCGTCATCAACCTTCCGCCCGCGCCGCCAGAAAGCGCCGGGCCGGGAAGTTGACCGAACAACTTGAAGGGGTGCTCAAGCGCGGGAACTGAACCGGACGGTGAACGACGGCTCGGCGACCGCAGATGAACGCGGATGAACGCGGATACGGAAACGGCAAGGGGGGGCAAACGGAATAGTAAAGGCAGACGCGGGCGTATGGGTGGGCGCGCTCAGGGGGTGTTGTCGCCCGCCGGGTATTGCCGGGAAAGCATCGGGGTCCGACCCCCGAGTGGCCTCGGGCGCCGGACCCCGGATTCGGACGTTGGGGCGGAGTCGGTCCTACTTGTCGAACTGCGCGTCGAAGGCGATCTTGCTCGGCTCGAAGTCGAGCTTCTTCACGAAGGCGGCGGCCTCGCGCGCGCCGTGTTCGCGGTTCATGCCGCTGTCCTCCCACTCCACGGAGAGGGGCCCCTGGTAGTTCATCTGGTTCAGGGCGCGGATGATCTCCTCGAAGTTCACCTTGCCGCGTCCGAGGCTGCGGAAGTCCCAGCCGCGACGCGGGTCGCCGAAGTCGAGGTGGCTGCTGAGGATGCCGCTCGTGCCGTCGAGGGTGACGATGGCGTCCTTCATGTGGACGTGGTAGATGCGGTCGCTGAAGCGGCGGAGGAACTTGACGGGGTCCACGCCCTGCCAGAGCAGGTGCGAGGGGTCGAAATTGAAGCCGAAGCTCTTGTCGCCGTTGAGCGCCGCGATGGCGCGCTCGGCGGTGTAGAGGTCGAAGGCAATCTCCGTCGGGTGGACTTCCAGGGCGAAGCGCACCTTGTTCTTCTTGAACTCGGCGAGGATCGGCTTCCACAGTTCGGCGAACTGGGCGAAGCCCTTCTCAACGTCCTTCTGCGTGACGGGCGGGAAGGCGTAGAGCATGTGCCAGATGGCGCTGCCGGTGAAGCCGTTGACGACGGGCACGCCCATATTCTTCGCGGCGGCGGCGCACTTCTTCATCGTCTCGACGGCCCACTTGCGCTTGGCCTCGGGCTTGCCGTGCGTCTCCGGCGGGGCGAACATGTCGCTGCGGTGGTCGTTGTTCGGGTCGCACACGAGCTGGCCGGCCAGGTGGTGGCTGATGGCCCAGCAGCCCAGGCCATACTTGGCCAGCAGCGCGCGGCGGTCGTCGCAGTAGCGCTTCGATTCGGCGGCCTTGTCCACCTCGAAATGGTCGCCCCAGCAGGCCAGTTCGAGTCCGTCATAGCCCATGTCGGCGGCCAACTGGCACATCTTCTCGATCGGCAGGTCCGCCCACTGTCCGGTGAACAGCGTCACTTTGCGCGCCATAGCATGGCTCCTTTCCTGCAGGGAGGCCCTATGAGAACAAGGGCACTGTACATGAATCACGGAAGACCGACAATCCGCAGCGGATGGACTAACGCGACGATCCGTTCGACGATCACCTGTGCTTCGCGCGGCATCGGCTGCATGGCCGGGGTCCTATGCCTTGGGGAACTTCACCCACTTCGCGCCGAGCCGGGCGCTCTTGACCACCGTCTCGATGAAGAGCATCCCCCGCAGCCCGTCGTCCACCGTCGGGAAATCGAGGGCCAGCGGGTTCGGCTTGTCGCCGGCGATGGCCGCCCGGATCGTCTCGGCGGCGTTGACGTACACGTTCGCGAAGGCCTCGATGAAGGCCTCCGGGTGCCCGAAGGGCAGCCGCGTGGCGCGTCCGGCCGCCGGGCTCTTGGCCCCGACGTATCCGTTCCCGCGCCGCCACACCTGCACCGGGCCGTCCGGCGTCTTCACGTGCAGGTAGTTCGGGTGTTCCTGGTGCCATTCCAGCGACGCCTTGTCGCCGTACACCCAGATCGCCAGCCCGTTCTCCTCGCCGATGCTGATCTGGCTGGCGAAGAGCATCCCCTTGACGCCCTTCTCCCAGTGGACCAGGCAGTTGCCGTCGTCGTCGAGTTTGCGGCCCTTGACGAAGACGTTCAAGTCGGCGCAGATTTCCACCATGCGCAGCCCGGTGACGTACTCCGCCAGATTCTCCGCGTGCGTGCCGATGTCGCCCATGCAGCCGGCGGCGCCGCTCGTGCGCGGATCGGTGCGCCAGACGGCCTGCTTCGCGCCGGTGTTCTCGAGGAAGTTGTGCAGCCAGCCCTGCGGGTACTGCACCTTGATCTTGCGGATCGCCCCCAGGTCCCCCTGGCGGACCATGTCGCGCGCGAGCTTCACCATCGGGTAGCCGGTGTAGTTGTGCGTCAGGGCGAAGACCTTGCCCGATTTCGCCACGGCCTGTTTGAGCGCGCGCGCCTCGCGCACGTTCAACGTCATCGGCTTGTCGCACACCACGTGGAAGCCGGCCTGCAGGAAGTCGCGCGCCACGGGGAAGTGCAGGTGGTTCGGCGTGACGATGGTGACGAAGTCAATCCGCTCCCCGTCCGGCAGGCGCGATTCCTTCTCGATCATCTCCTTCCAACTGCCGTACACGCGCGAGGGATCAAGGTACTGCTCCGCCCCGGTCATGCGCGACTTCGCCGGGTCGCTGCTGAACGCCCCCGCCGCGAGCTGAATCTGGCCGTCCATTCGCGCGGCCTTCAGGTGCACCGCTCCGATGAAAGAGCCCGGTCCCCCGCCCACCATGCCCATCTTCAACATGCGCCCGTACACCGGATGTTTCGCCGCCATCAGTGACCCTCCTTGCAGAACAGGAGCCGACGCCTCGAACGCTCGCGCTTCAGACGACCGGATTGGGCACAAACGACCCGCCGCGGCACACCTTGAGGTGGCGCAGCGCGTGGACCTGGCCGGTCATTTCCAGTTCCTTACGATACACCGGATCGTGCCAACCTTCAATATCTATCGAGCCCTTGAACCCGCCCCGGCGCAGCTCGGAGATGATGTCCGTCCAGTTGCTGTCGCCGAAGCCCGGCGTTCGGTGGAAGGCAAAGGGCTTCGGGCCGTGGATGCCCTGCTCGCGGATCACGTCCCACAGCACCGTGGCGTCCTTGCCGTGGACGTGGAAGATGCGCCCCACGTACTTGCGCAGTTGCGGCATCGGGTCTATCAGCTTCACCATCTGATGGCAGGGTTCCCACTGCAACCCGATATTGGGCAGCGGCACGGCCTCGAACATCCGGTCCCAGATCGCCGGAATCTGCGCCATGTTCCAGTCGCCGCTCTTCCAGGTGCCCCCCATGTCGCAGTTCTCGAAGGCGAGCCGGACGCCGCGGTCGGCGGCCCGCTTCGCCAGCGGCCCGAAGACCTTCTTGAAGGCCGGCAGGCTCTCGTCCATCGGGCAGTTCCGGAGCCGGCCGGCGAAGCCGCAGACCAGGTCGCACCCGAACAGGTGGGCGTGGTCAATCAGCTTGCGCCAGCCCGTCCGGGCCGCGAGGTCGTCCGGGCCGCTTTCCAGCGGGTTCCCATAGATCCCCAGGGAGGAGATCACCACTCCCGTGCCGGCGAGCACGGCCTTCACCTCGCGCGCGAGGGCTTTCAGGTCCACCCCCTCCGCCGTCTTCCAGAAGGTCAGGCTGAAGGACTCGAAGCCGTGCGGCAGGATCTGGCGCAGGTACTCGGGAGTGCCGGCGTTCACGGGCGCCAGCGTGCCGATGCGGATGCTTTCCTTCGTCAGGTCTTCGCTCATTCTTCAACCTTCCGGCAAAGTGATCTTCACCTTCCGCCCGGCAGCGGCGGAGCGGATCGCCCCGTGAACCATCGCCAGGCTGTGGATATTGTCCGCCGCCGCCGTCTCCGGCGTGCGGCCCGTCTTCAGGCACTCGATAAAGTCGTTCAGCAGCCCCGCATGTCCGCCCTGTCGCGGACCGGGGGCGAACTCCGGCACGGCGGACGGCGTCATCTCCGATCGGAAGCCGCCGGTCTTGGCCACCGTTTCGGCGGCGAAGCCCGTCCCTCCGTCCCACAGCAGCGTGCCCTTCGTCCCGATGATGCGCCACGACGATTCCCACTTCGTGTTGTGCCCCTCCGAGCACCAGCTTCCCTGGTAGGTGTACACCGAGCCGCCGGTCATTTCGAACACCGCTACGGCCGAGGCGTCGCGATCGTACCACGAACCCGCCGGGTTCCACTCGTGGGCGTACACGGTCCGGGGGTTCGCGCCCATCAGGAAACGGGCGGCGTCGAAGGTGTGAATCGCCATGTCCAGGATCAGCACGTGCGCCATGCGGTCGCGGAACCCGCCGAAGTGCGCCCCGATGAAGAACTGGCTGTGAACGGTGGTGATCGCGCCCAGGGCGCCGGACTCGATGAAGGCGCGCGCGCGCGCGATGTTCGCGTCGAAGCGGCGGTTCTGCATGATCGCCAGCGTCCGCCCCGCGGCCTTGGCCGCCGCGAGCATCTTCCGCGCATTCGACATCGTGTCCGCGAGGGGCTTCTCGCAGAGGACGTGGCAGCCGCGCTTCAGGGCGGCCAGCGTCGTCGGCGTGTGCGCCTCCGGGAGGGTGCAGTTGAAAAGGACCTCGGGCGTCGTCCGCTTGAGCGCGTCCTTGAGGTCGGTGGCGATAAGGGCCTTGCCGAGTTGGTACTCCGCCGCGCGCTTCTCCGCCGCCTCGCGGCGCAGGTCCACCAGCGCCACGATCTCGATGTCCGTCCGGGCGCACGCCGGCTTCAGCCAGGCGGCGCTGATGCCCCCGCATCCCGCCACAGCCACGCGCAGTTTCTCCGACATCGCAACGCCTCCAGAAAGACCGCTCGATCCGTCAGGACTGCCTGGACGCCGCGCGACGCGCCCGCTCGCGCAGCACGCCCTTGACCTCATTGAACCCTGCCCGGTCGCGGAGTCCGTATCCCTCCTCCGGCGAGGCAATCGGCAGAGCGATCACCGCCCGTCCGGCGCTGACGAGCGCGCGCGCCATGGCGTTCGGAAAACCGAGCTCCCCCGACCGCGTCGTATAGCGGCGCGCCGCCGCGTCCCAGAGCGTGTCGTGAAGACGGGGCAGCGCCTCGCGGAGCATGTCCGCGCCCAGCACAAAGGCGCCCACGTTCGTCTCGCCCAGCCGCTTCGTGGCCGCGCCTTCGCGGGCCGTCTCGAGGGAGGCGACCACGTAACCGTGCAGGTCGCGCTGGATGGGGGCGTACGGCGTGCGCGTGACGGCCGTCGGGAAGAGCATCGCCGCGGACCCCAGCGCCTGATGCACCATGATGCTCCGCGCCAGCGTGGCGCTCGAAAGCAGCGGCTGCGACCCCCACACCACCAGCACGTCCGCCTCGGCGCGGCGCATCTCCGGCAGCGCGCACAGCACCGCGTGGCCCGTTCCCAGCGCCTCCGGTTGCACGGCGAAGCGTGTTCCCGCCGGCAGCTTCAGCCCGCGCAGCAGCTCCGGCGGAATGGCCGGACTCACGACCACGATCGGCGGCAGCGTCCGGAAGGGCATCGCCGCGATGGCATCGGCCACGTGTTCGATCGAGGTCTTGCCATTCAGGACATTCAGCGCCGACGGGCTTCGGTACCCGGAGCCGAGCCGCAGCTTTCCTCGCCCGCCCGCCACGATCACGGGCTGAATCGGCCGAAGCGGGCGGAAGTCCTCCAGCCGGTCGAGGTCCAGCAGCGCCGCCAAAGACTTCTCCACGATGGGGCTGTACTTCTCCCATTTCCACCAGATCGCGCTCGAGTGGATGACCGCCTGCCGCAGCAGTTCCCCCAGCGAGATGCAGCCGAAGCCTTCGCCCGGCGTGCTGACGGTAACGCTGCCCTCGGCCAGGCCGTTGCGTCCGCGCGGAGCGTAGTACTGCTCCTGAACCCGGTCCACCACCTCCGGCACGTGCTCGCGCGACATCAGGGCCAGGATGTTCCCCCCGAAGCCGCCGCCCATCAGCCGCGCGCCGTACACGTGCGGGTGGCTCGTGATGATGTCCACCAGTTCGTCAATGTCCGGCGTCGTCAGGCCGTAGAGGTCTCTCATGCTCTCGTGCGTGGCGTTGACCAGGTCGCCCACCGCGCGCAGGCCGGGTTCAGTCTTCTCCGGCTCCTCCGGCATGCGGCTGGAGAAGATGTCCTTCAGGATCGCCACGGCGTCGCGGACGCGGATGACCTCGCCGATGTGATGGAGCGCGCGCGCGCGCACGGGGATCGGGCGCGCCCCCATCTCCTGCGCCAGGCGGGGGTAGCCCCGTTCCAGTTCCGCGTGAACCTCCGGGTAGTCGCGCCGCATGGCCGGCAGCGTGACGCTCTCCGGCAGTTGCGCCAGGATCTCGCGCGCCTCGTGCGCCGCCGTTACGTTCTCCCCGTCGTCCGCCAGCGTCTTGTAGATGCGCTGCCACCGCGCCTTCAGGTCCGGGTCGCGCGAGAGCATGTCCTCCAGCAGGGCGGGGATCAGCAGCCGCGACACCGCCGAACGCTCGTTGAACTTCAGCAGCACGTCGCCGCTCTTGTCCGCCGGGTGCGAATAGAAGGCCACCCAGCGGTAGCGGAAGCGGTGCAGCGGCACCAGTTGCGCGCGGAAGGGGGTGAAGTTCAGGTGCACCGCGCTCTGCCGGCTTGAGAGGCACATGGTACAGTGATCCATCTTGCCGCCGCGCGTGCCGATGTACCACTCCGCCTTGGCCGAGTCCTCCGCCAGCGTCTCGGGATCGAAGCGGATGTTGTTGGCGATGCGCGCCGCCGCGCCCGAGAGCACCACCACCGCCGAGGAGGAGGAGGCGCCCCCCGCCGAGGGGATCGTCGAGTCCAACAGGAAGTCCCAGCCGCGCCGGATGCCGCCGTACTTCAGCGCCGCATAGTACACGCTCGCCTTGACGTAATTCGTCCAATGACGCCGGGGGGTGCCCGTCCGGCGCAGGTAGGCCAGCCACTCCTCATCGAGGGACTGGGCCGACGGGTTGTGGCGCGGACAGCCCGAAAGGGCGAACTCCGTCGCCTCCGCCTCCGGCAGCGTCGAGCGCGCCCGCACCGCCGCGCGGTCCGTCGGGCGGAAGATCATCAGCATGTCGTGTTCGCGGCTGGCAAAGGGCAGCACCTCCGTCGGAAGGTACTGCACGTAGTCCACATGCTCGCCAAGGATGTTGATACGCGCCGGGCTCCGGGCCAGGGCGATCGGCCCCGCCCCGTAATGCGCCACAAAGGCCTCCACCGTGCGCATGTAGCGCATCACCTGGTTATGAATCCGCGCGGCCCCCGCGCCATAGAGACGCCGGAAGGCGTACAGCAGCGCCAGCGTCATCGGCGACGCCGACGCATGGTGCTCCGCCAGGTAGTCTATCAGCGACTCCTGCGGCCCCTCCGGCACGATACTCTCCCCCTCCCAGTCCAGCAGGTGCCCCGCCTGACGAAGCACGGGCAGGAGATCGTCGCTGTTGACGGCCAGCTGCTCCGCGCGGTATTCGCTCGCTTGAAGGATGCGGTCCACGGATCACCTCCACAGTGCCGGGGGATAGCGGCCCTGCCGCACGAGCGTCGCCACCGCCTCGCGCACCGCCGGCAGGTCCTCCTGGTAGGTCACGCCGTACCACGAATCCGCCGTGGGCAGCACCGCCACCCGCGCGCGCCCCTCGCGCAGCAGGTCGCCCACCACCATCGGGATGTAGAACTCCGACTTCGGGTTCTCCGCGTTCGCCCGCAGGAAGACCTCGAAGCGGGGGGCCAGCTCGTCGAACAGAGCCGGACGGAAGCCCCACATGTTCATCGAGACGGGGACGTCGCCGGAGACCGGCGTCCAACGCCCCGCCTCCACGTAGCCGGTGGCCCCGTCGCGCTGTCCGATCTCCGTCCGCTCGACGATGTGCCGGAGGAATCCGTCCGCCCCCACCTCGCAGAGGCCCCGCGCCACCGTGCCGTGCGGGGAAAGGGTGTTGCGCAGCACAAAGCCCACCATGGCGTAATCCGTCGGCGCGCGGTCCTCCCGCAGGAAGCCCGCCAGCGCGCGGTACGCCGCCGCTCCGTAGAAGTCGTCCGCATTGATCACCGCAAAGGGCTCGCGCACCGTCTCCCGGCAGCACAGGATGGCATGGCCCGTTCCCCACGGCTTGCGCCGGTCGGACGGAACGGCAAAGCCCGGCGGCAGCCGGTCCAGTTCCTGGAAGACGTAGTCGGTGGAAACCTGGCGCTCGACAAAGCGCCCGATCCGGTCGCGGAAGACCTCCTCCATCTCTCGGCGAATGATGAAGACCACCCGTCCGAAGCCCGCTCGGAGGGCGTCGTACACGGAGTAGGCGACGGTGATCTCCCCGCTCGGGCCGATCGGCGCGACCTGCTTCAGCCCCCCGAAACGACTCCCCACGCCCGCCGCCATGACGACCAGTGCCGGTCCGCCCATTGCCGCCTTCTCCTCCGCGTTCAAATCGAACCGCCGACGGGACATCAGGATACTGAATCCCGCTCCCGGCGACAAGGCACGGGCGGCGCTTCCGCGGCGGTCACGGACATCCGGCAGGGGGGGGCGGCGCGGCTCAGGCGCGCAGCGTTCCCCCTTGCGCTGCGTGGCGGGCCACCTTCGCCACCGCCTTCACGAAATCGCGCATGTCCGCCATCGTGTGGTACTCGCTCATCCCCGCCCGCAGCGAGCGCGCATTCGCCTCGATCACGCCGGGGTAGTGCCGCGTGTCGTAGTCCGGCTTCGGCCCCCGGTACAGCGGGCAGTTCGCCGCGCAGGCGTGCCGGTCGTCCGGATGGTCCTTGAAAAGGGGCCACTCCATCACGTTCTGGTTGAGGGGCGAACACCACACCCCCTCCGCCTGCACCGCCTTGGCGAACTCCTCCACCGTGCAGTTCAGACGTTCGGGGTCCATGTGGAAGATGTAGTACCAGTAGGTCGCATAGTCCCCGCGTCCGACCGGGCGCACGCGGATTCCGGGCAGCCGGCTTAACTCCCGGTCCAGGTAGCTTCCCAGGAGGCGCCGACGCCGGCACAGGCGCTTCACCTTCTTCAACTGCTCCAGCGATACGGCCGCCACCAGGGCGTTGAGGCGGTAGTTCATCGCCGCGAAATGGGGCTTCACGCCGCGCCCGTCGCGGTCGTAGCACTTGTCGGCGAAGAGTTCCGCCCGCCAGGCGACCTCGGCGTCATTCGTCATCAGGATGCCGCCGTCACCCGCGCCGATGTGCTTCGATTCATTCAGGCTCCAGCACCCGACGTCGCCGATCGTGCCGATGAGCCGCCCGCGATGCTCCGTCATGTAGGATTGGGCGACGTCCTCGATCACCGCCAGCTTGTGGCGGCGCGCCAGGCGCATGATGCCGTCCATGTCCGCCGCCAGGCCCGCCAGGTGAACGACCAGGATCGCGCGCGTGCGCCGGCTGATCTTCGGCGCGATCGTTTCGGGCGTGATCATCGTCGTGGCCGGATCCACGTCCGCGAAGATCGGCACCGCATTCTGGGCCAGGATGGCCGTCAGCGTGCCCATGTCCGTGATGGGGGAGGTGATGACCTCGTCACCGCGTCCGATTCCCAGCGCCGCCGTCGCCGTGTGGAGCGCGGCGGTCCCGCTCGAGGCCGTCACCGCGTGCTTCATCCCGAACAGCTTCTTGAATTTCTCGCGCAGCGCCATGACCTCCGGGCCGCGCGTCATGGGGATGCTGCCGCGCTCGAACATCGGCTTCAGCGCCAGCCACTCGCCAAGATGGTGCTTGGGGCCCGCGCCGAACTTCTTCGTCCGGACCGGCTTGCCGCCGTGGATGGCCAGGGTATGGGGTGTCTTCACGTCAGCCTCTCCTCATGCTCAGCAGCCGCAGGTAGTTCGCGCCCAGAATCTTGCTCCGGGAGGCCGCCGGCAGGTCCGCCCACACCACCCAGCCGAACTGCGGGCGCGGGTCGCGCATCGGCGCGTCCGTCCCGAAGAGGATGCGCTCGTCCCCCACCTCCGACACCATCCACTCGATCACCCCGTTCGTCACCGGCGTCAGCGTCAGTTCCGCCCAGATGTTCGAGTGCTGCTTCATCCCGGCCACAACGTCGCGCGCCATCCCGAAGGACCCGCCCGTGTGCGCGATCACCCACTGCACCCACGGGTACGTCTTGGCCAGGTCCTTGACCACGTCCATGCCGCCGGCGGGACCGCCGATGTGCAGCAGCGCGTAGAGCCCGCGCTGCTCGGCGAACTCCCAGCACGGCGCGTACAGCCGGTCGTTATACTTGAGTCCCAGCCGCAGATAGGGCTTCAACCCTACAAAGCCCTCGCGGTCCACCAGCCGGCGCAGCGTCGAGACCATCCGCCCGGCGGACACGTGCGTCGGGTTCACCGTCACCAGGCCGCGGAAGCGACCGGGATGGCGCTTGACCGCCCGCAGCACGATGTCGTTCCCGATCTCCGGTTCGCTGGCCACCGGCCCCACCCAGGACATGATGGCGGTGGTCTTCACCCCCAGCACGTCCTTGATCTCGAGGAGTCCGGCGGCATCGCCCCGGTACATCACGACGCCGCCCGCCGACTGCGCCCCCTCGGCCAGCACGTGGCAGTGGCCGTCATGCACCGCAACGCCCGTCAGCGGCTTGCCCGCCGCCGCGCGGGCGCGCAGGGGATCCGCCGCCAGGCGCGGCGCCGCCGCCGGCGTCACCCCGCCCAGCAGCCGCGAAAGGTTCCCGCCGGCCACCTTGGCCTTGTCCCGCGCCGAAATTCGCGCGTAGTCCACATAGGCGCGCGCCGCCCCCGCGCTCATCGCCGGCAGGCCGGTGCCGAAGAGCAGCCGCTCCGCGCCGAAGCGTTGCGCGTATTCCTCCAGTCCGCGGTTGACCTGATAGGCGGAGAACTCGATGTGCAGGTTGGCATGGCGCGCCATCAAGGCCGTGATCGTCCGCTGCGCGGACCACCAGACGCCCTGCAACAGCACCGGAAGCCTCGGAAAGCGGGCGCAGATCTCGCCGATCTTCTCATAGGCGCCGAGGTTCGCCCCCCCCGCATTTCCATCCGGCATCTCTCCGAAGGGAAGCACCGTCAGAATCCCGGCCTTCTCCAGGGCTTCAAGTGTCGGCCCGATCACCTCCATGGAGATCGGCCAGTTGTGCGATTTCGGGAAGAGCTTCACCGCCCGCACCCGCGCGCGCGCCATCTTGTCCAGAAGCTCCGCCGGTGTGCGCTCCGCGTCCCCCGCGTCCGGCGGCAGCACCGCCCAGGCCGGGAAGAGCCTTCGGGGCGCCAGCCGAATCTCGCGGGCGAGGTACTCGCGCGCCGAGATCGGGTCGTTTGCATAGGACAGGGTATGCGTCACCAGCGCGCCGGCGATGCCGCAGTGGTCCATCCAGCGCAGCACGTCCCGCGCGCTCCACGGCGCAACCGCGTCCTTGCCGTTCCGCGGACCGACCTCGCAGTTGCAGTCGAAGTAGAGCATCTCGCCATTCCTCCAAGCAGTTCCCGGTGTTCATTCCGGTGAAGACCTGCGACGGCAACATACATCCTGCACTGCGCGCCGACGGGAAGACCTCCCGTCACTTCTGCCCCCGCTTCCTGTCGCCAGGCAGCCGGGCACGCATGGGATACCATCGCTCCGAAGCGTCCAGACAGTCTACATTCCTCACGCCGCAAAGAAAAGTCGAAATCCGCCCTTGACTGCGGTCAACCTTCTGCCTAGAATAGTACCGGTACACCGGAAGACTCTCAAGGTCATTTCAAATGCCATCTCCCGCCCTCAACGAAGTCGCCTTACCCGGTGGCGCGCCCGTGGCGCGATACTATGCCCTCTTCTCCCTCCTCCGCGACGGCATCCGCGACGGCGCCTATCAGCCCGGTTCGCGTCTCCCCACGGTGACGGACCTTGTGGGTCGTTATCAGGTCAGTCGCACCACTGTCGCGCGCGCCCTGGATGAACTCGAACGCGCCGGACTCGTTGAATCTCGTTGGGGCGCGGGAACCTTCGTCGCCCCTCCGCCCCTTCCCACGGTTGAACTCCTGATCGCCGGAAACCGGCCCAGCCCCGGCCGCCACCGCGCCGTCTTCTTCGACCATCTCCTCGATTCCGTCAAGACGAACCTGGGCGATTCCCCCTGTCGCGTGACGATGAACTACACGATCGAGTTCGCCCCGTCGTCCGGCGAAATCCTGGCCGTGGCCCGCGCCCGGCGGGCGCAGGCCATCGTCGCCTATCGTCCCGATGAGGCCTTGCGTTCGGAACTCGCCCGCGTGGCAGAGCAGATGCCCGTCGTCTCTCTTTTTGTCGCAATCCCCCAGTCCCGCGTGGACTCGGTGCTCTTCGACCCGGCGGAGGTCGTACGGAGACTCTTCCGCGAACGCCTTGCCGCGGGACGCCGCGTCTTCGCCTACGCGTTGTGCCGTCGCTTCCACGAACCTCGATCCGATTCGCCCTATGCCATCCTCTACGAAGCCTTCATCGCCGCAGCGGCGGAGGCCGGCGTCGAACCGGTGGTGATCTCCTTCGATGCGCCCGACGCCTCTGCCCCCGCCGATCATGCGGCGATGGATCGTCTCCGGGCTCTGCCGAGCGACGCCATCGTCTTTGCGGACTCGCTGGCCCGCGTGGACTTCCCCGGTGAGCGCTTCCAGTTCACCGAATCGCCCGAGACGCTGGCGGCCCTTCGTAATCGGGGGACGCGCGTGGTCTATGTGGATTTCCGTCAGGTCTGTCGCGCGGCAGGGGAGTTGTTGAGGCGGCGCGCGGCTTCTCCGGCGCTCCCGGGGCGTGCCCTATCCCTGGCGCCGGAACTTGTCATGGCGGGCGACACTGCCATTTCGCAGTCCTTGTCCAAGGAGGATCGGTCATGGCTCTGCTGAGACGCTACGGCGGCTTCACGCTCATTGAACTGCTGGTGGTGATTGCAATCATCGCCATCCTGGCGGCGATGCTCCTGCCCGCCCTGGCCAGCGCGCGAGAGAAGGCCCGGCGCAGCGCCTGCTCCAACAACCTCAACCAGATGGGTAAGGCCTTCGCAATGTACACGGGCGCCTACGGCGAGTACTACCCCGGTTACCTCGACTGGGCGCAGGGGAACATCTCGCCCTATCCCCCGAACCCGCTGCCGAACATCTACACCCAGGCCTATCACGACCCGATCACGAACGGGACCGTCCGGCTGCTCGACGGGGGCGCTCAGGGGCGCACCTACTATGCCATGATGCACCACACCCTTGGCACCGGCTACATCGGCGTCCACGGCACCCCCGTGCCGGCCGTCGGAAATCTCCGCGTGGCCCCGCACAACATGGGCACGCTCCTGGTCACCGGCGACCTGCCGGACGAGAAGACCTTCTATTGCCCCTCCGGCGCGGACGTGCGCCGTCCGACGGAGCGCTACGGACACCGCGTCAACGAAACGCTGGGCGATTGGAAGGAAGCCCGCGCCGGTCTCGGCGGCGCGGAGGCCGGCCGCGTACTCTCCAACGGCGCCTGGCCGCGCTACACCAACTCCATCAGCGGGTACGACAACAAGGTCGAGTTCAACGTGACGATGCAGTACGGCTACCGCAACCAGGCCATCTACGGCGCCATCTACTACACGAATGCGCCGGGCTATCAGCCGATGCATGGGCCCAAGGACATGCCCTGGACCAAGCCCGTCGTCAAGGGCGAAGTGGGCGCGCCGCCCTTCAAGACGACGCGCCTCCTCGGCGGTCGGGCGCTGGTCAGCGACGACTTCTGGCGCGGCGCGAAGAACATGCACCCGATTGACGAGCCGAATGACGCCGCTCAGGACCCCGGCTACAACATGTACACCCACGTGGACGGCTACAATGTCCTCTACGGCGACGGCAGCGCCGCCTGGTACGGCGACTCGAGCCAGCGCATCATCTGGTGGTTCGACAGCTCCACCGTCGGCGGCTATGGCGCGCTGGGCATGACCTGGCACTGGATCGGCGGGGGCAGCGCGGGATTCCCCTGGACGAACTCCACGCCCCGCATCTTCCAGAAGTTCGGTACTCCGGCGGTCTGGCATCTCTTCGACGACGCGCGCGGCATTGACTCCAGCGCGCCGCCGCCGTACTGATCCGCCCGCCGCCGCGGCGCTTCTTCTCCGCGATGGGCCGGGGTCTCCGGGCGCCGGCCGCGCGTTCCGGCCCCGGCTACCCCTCCGCCCGGCTGACGTCCTCGAACTCGAAGGCCTCCCCCTGCGGCACGTCCACCCGCGTGTGACGCAGGGCCAGCCCGCGTACGTGCCGCGCCCGGAAGGGCCGGGCCGCCGTGATGTGGACATCGTCCAGCGTCACGTCGCCGACCGGCATCTCCTCCAGCCCGTGGATGAAGCCCGCCTGCTCCGCGCCGGTGGCGCGCACGTGGCTGATGCGCAGGTCGCGGAAGCGCGGTGTGCGCTCCGTCACCGGGCCCGCCTCCGTCTTCTTCCAGTAGTGCATGTCCACGTGCACCGGGCAGGGGACGCGGTCCATGACGATGTTCGTGCAGGCCATCTGTTCCACTATGCCGCCGCGTCCGCGCATCGTCTTCAGCCGAATGCCGATGTCCGTCCCCTGAAAGACGCAATTCGACACCGTCACGTTCCGGACCCCGCCGGACATGTCGCTGCCGACCGTCACGCCGCCGTGCCCGCGCCGCATAATGCAGTTTGTGATGACCACGTTCTCGCACGGGGCGCCGCGCTCGCGTGCCGCATCGTCCAGCCCCGATTTCAGCGCCAGGCAGTCGTCGCCGACGTCAATCAGGCAATCGCTGATCCGCACGTCCCGGCAGGAATCGGGGTTGATGCCGTCGGTGTTGTTCGACTCCTCCGGCGCCAGAACCGTCAACCCGTGGATGCGCACCCCCTCGCAAAAGAGCGGGTGCAGCGTCCAGAAGGGGGAGTTGCAGAGCGTCAGCCCCTCGAAGAGGACGTTCCGGCATCGGACAAACTCGACGAGTCGGGGACGCGCCCAGGGCGTCTCGCGCACATAGTCCTCAGTACCCGGCGGCGCCTTCGGCGTCGGGCGGCGATCCTTCGGCAGGCTCAGCGTGCGCCGGATGTCCTGCCACCAGCCGCCCCCCTGGCCGTTGATCATCCCCCGCCCGACGATGGCGACGTTGACCGCCTCCGTGGCGCTGACGAGTGCTTCGAGCGTCAACGCCTCCGCCCCGGAATAACGCAGCCGGACGCAGCGGTAGTCCTCCTTGCGCGGGCTGCCCATCAGCGTCGCCCCGGCCTCCAGGTGCAGCGTTGTGTTCGAGCCGAGGCGGATCGGTCCGGTCAGGAAGACCCCTGGCCGCAGCCGCACCGTACCCCCGCCGGCCTTGGCGCAGGCGTCCAGGCACTCCTGCAGCGCCGCCGTGTTCATCGTCGTTCCGTCCGGGCGGGCGCCGTACTGCATCGCGTCGAACGCCATCCTTGTCTTCTCCAGGTCCGGGACAATGCGTCTATCTCTGAAACGCCGGCGTGTAGTTTATCACCTCCGCTTCCTCCGCGCGACTGACGCCCCGCCATTTGTGATGCAATCGCGCCTTGAACCGTCCCGGCGGCTTTGTTAGGATTCTGCTGGCGCACGAACGCTCGGCGCACGGTTCGGCCTGACAGGCGGCTCTGAGGAGGACGATGTCATGTCGCTCCGATTCTCGTGTCCATGCGGACAGAAGCTCAAGACGCCCGACGGCAGCGCTCACAAGCGCGCCCGGTGCGTCAAGTGCAACCGGTGGCTCCGAATCCCCGACAGCGCCGTCTATGAAACCATTGCCCAGGCGGTCGAGGCGCCGAGCGACGCCGTGAAGCCCGAACCCACCGACCACGGCACCGGCGAGTTCAACGCCGCCCCCCTGGCCCGGACCCTGCCGTTGCCCCCCAACAACCACAACAAGCTCACCGCGCCGATCATCCTCGTGGCCGACAGCGACTCCTCCGCCCGCGCCAGGACCGTGGCCATGCTCAAGGAGCACGCCTACGCCGTTATCGAGGTCTGCGACGGCCTCGCGGCCATCGAGCAGGCGCGCGTCAAGACCCCCGACGCGATGATCGTGGACGTCCGCCTGGACAACATCAGCGGCTTCCAGGTCATCCAGCAGCTTCGGAACCTCTCCAACCCCCAGAACAAGAACACCTGGAATATCCCCGTGCTGATGACCAGCGTCAAGCTCAAAGGGCGCGACAAGCAATACGCCATGTCCATCGGCGTCAACGACTTCTTCGTCAAGCCCCTGGTCCCCGCCGAGACGATGGAATGGACCGAGAAGGCCGTCAAGGACCACCGCGCTCGCGCCGGAAAGGCCTGATTCCCGTCCGTCCCGCCGGCCGCACCCGTTGGCCTCGTCACCTCCCCTTCGCTACAATAGCGCCGTGATTGCGTTTCCAGTTCCCTCTCTCGGCGCGCCCATGTCCCTCAGCCCGTCATCGCCGTTCAGCATCCTGGCCGTTGCCGGCCGCTTCCGCATCCGCAGCGGCTACCTCCACATGCTCGATCTCCTCCGCGCGCTGGCTGCCGCGGGGCACGAGGTGGCCCTGGTCTGTCGGAGCCTTCCGTCCGACCTGCTCCCCGCGCATATGCCCTTTCCCGTTCTCGCCTGGCACGACATCGCCGCGCGGCGGCCCTTCGGCGGGTTCTCGGCGGCGCTGGACTTCTGCCGCAACCGGCGCACGAACCTTCTGCACGTCCACGGCGGCGCGCACGGCCCGTGGGTCGAGCACCTTCTGGCCGCCTCGGGCCTTCCGGTCGTCTTCACCCCGCACATGGAGGGGGGGCTCCTCGAGCGCTGGGAAAGCCGGCGCCTTCAGTCCCTCAGCCGCCGCGTCATCGCCCTCAGCGAGTTCCGCCGCGAGGCCCTCGTTAACCACTGCCGCGTCCCGCGCGAGAAGATCCGCGTCGTCCTCCCCGGACTGGACCTGGCCTCGCGGCCCGAAAAGCCCCCCGAACTGGCGCGGCGTTTTCCGGTGATCGGCGTCGTCGCCCCCCTCGACAAGGACCGCGGGCAGGACGTCTTCCTCCATGCCGCGCGGTCCCTGCTGGACGCCGGCGGCGACATGCAGTTCGTCCTCGCCGGCGACGGTCCCCGCGAGAACTCCCTCCGCCGCCTGGCGGCGACGCTCGGTATCGAGAAGCGCGTCATTTTCGTCACCCGGCTCCTCAACTACGCCGATGCCATCTCCAGCCTCGACATCTTCCTCCGTCCTGCCATGACGGGCCGCTTCGCCTACAGCGTCATCGAGGCCATGGCCCTCGGCAAGCCCGTCATTTCCACCCCCGCCGGCGACGTTCCTGAACTCGTGGCGGACGCGGTGACCGGCCTGATCGTGCCCAAGGGCGATCCGTCCGTCCTCGTGGCGGCGGTGCGGGACCTGCTTTCCGACCCGGAACGCGCCCGCCGCATGGGCGCCGCCGGACGCGCCCGGGTGGCCGAACGCTTCAACGCCGACCGGATGCTGGCGGAGACGCTGGCCGTCTATCACGAGGCCCTCGCCCCGCCGCCGCACTGACCGCCCTGCGACGCACTCGCGCGCCACCGGCAAAGATGCTATCCTGTGCCCCCGTGTACTGCGCTGTTGCGGTCCCGTAACGGAAAGGACCCCCATGAAAGCCGCCGTCGTCATCCCCGCGCGATACGCTTCCACCCGATTCCCCGGCAAAGCCCTTGTCGCCGGTCCGGACGGCAAGGCCCTGATCCAGTATGTGTGGGAGGCCGCCGTGCGCGCGCAGGGTGTGGACCGGGTGGTTGTGGCAACGGACGACGACCGCATCGCTTCCGCCGCGCGCGCCTTCGGCGCCGAGGTGCGCATGACCGCCGCCGTCCATCACTCCGGCAGCGACCGCTGCGCCGAAGTCGCCCGCGGCCTCGACCACGACGCCGTTGTCAACCTCCAGGGCGACGAACCCACCATCCTCCCCGAGCAGATCGCCCAGACCGTCCGCCTGCTCGACGAGGACCCCGAGTGCGCCATCTCCACCCTGGCCGGCCGCATCGAGTCCGAGGAGGAACTGCGCGACCCCGGCGTCGTCAAGGTCGTCGTGGACGTTCAGTGGCGCGCCCTCTACTTCAGCCGTTCCATCATCCCCCACGTCCGCGGCTCCACCGCGCCCCTGCGCGACAGCGCCGTTCCCCACCTGCGCCACTACGGCATCTACGGCTACCGCCGCGCCTTCCTGTTGACGTACAACCTCCTGCCGCCCCACCCCCTGGAGGATTCCGAGAAGCTCGAACAGTTGCGCGCCCTCGCCAACGGATATAAGATCAAGGTCGGCCTCACCCCGCACAAGACGATGAAGGTGGACACCCCCGAGGATTTCGCCGCGTTCGTCCGTTCGCGCACCGCATAGCCAACCGCGCCCCGCGCGTTGAGATCGAGGAAAGGTATTCCGCGCATGGCCAAACACATCTTCGTCACCGGCGGCGTCGTCAGCTCTCTCGGAAAGGGGCTCACCTCCGGCGCCATCGGGCTCCTGCTCGAAAGCCGCGGCCTCCGCGTCGCCATCCAGAAGTTCGACCCCTACATCAACGTGGACCCCGGCACGATGAGCCCCTATCAGCACGGCGAGGTCTATGTGACCGACGACGGCGCTGAGACCGACCTCGACCTGGGGCATTACGAGCGTTTCACCCAGGCCCGTTCCTGTCGCGACAGCAACTACACCGCGGGCCAGATTTACAAGAGCGTGATTGACAAGGAGCGCAGGGGCGAGTACCTCGGGCGCACCATCCAGGTCGTTCCCCACATCACCAACGAGATCAAGGACGCCGTCCGGCGCATGGCCAAGCCCGGCGTGGACGTCGTCATCACCGAGATCGGCGGCACCGTCGGCGACATCGAGGGGCTGCCCTTCCTTGAAGCGATCCGTCAATTCGGAAACGAGGTCGGGCGGCAGAACGTGCTCTTCATCCACCTCACCCTCATCCCCTACCTCCGCGTCAACCAGGAGATCAAGACCAAGCCGACCCAGCACTCCGTCGGCAAGCTGCGCGAGCTGGGCATCCTGCCGGACATCCTGATCTGCCGCACCGAGAAGCCCCTCGGCGAGGACGTGCGCGAGAAGATCGCCCTCTTCTGCAACGTCGAACGGCGCGCCGTCATCGAAGAGATTGACCTGGCCGAAAGCAGCACGATCTACGAACTGCCCCTCGTCCTCGTGCGCGAGGGCCTCGACGCCCTCCTGATCGAGCGCCTCGCCCTCAAGGGCGACGGACCCGGCCTCGACGAATGGAAGCGGATGCTCCGCGCCCTGCAGCACCCCGAGCGCGAGGTCTCCATCGCCGTCGTCGGCAAGTACATCCACCTCAACTCCGCCTACGAGTCCATCTACGAGGCCCTGACGCACGGCGGTGTGGCCAACAACGCCCGCGTCATCAAGCGCAAGATCGAGGCCGAGTCCCTTGAAGGCGCCGACGCGGCCGCCGTCTTTGCCGGCGTGGACGGCATCCTCGTCCCCGGCGGCTTCGGGATGCGCGGCATCGAAGGCAAAATCCGCGCCATCCGCCACGCGCGCGAGCGCGGCGTGCCCTTCTTCGGCATCTGCCTCGGGATGCAGTGCGCCACGATCGAGTTCGCGCGCAACGTCTGCGCGCTCGAGAGCGCCAACAGCTCCGAGTTCAACGCCGACACCCCCCACCCGGTCGTCTGCATGATGGACGAGCAGCGCCGCGTCGTCAATCTCGGCGGCACCATGCGCCTCGGCGCGCAGGAATGCCGCCTCGCCCCCAAGTCCCTCGCTCGCGCCGCGTACGGCTGCGACGAAGTCTCCGAGCGCCACCGCCACCGCTACGAGTTCAACAACGCCTACCGCGCCCAATTCGAGGCGAAGGGCCTGCGCTTCTCCGGCCTCTCCCCGGACGGCAAGCTCGTTGAGATCGTCGAACTCCGCGATCACCCCTGGTTCGTCGCCGTGCAGTTCCACCCCGAGTTCAAGTCGCGCCCCGTCGCCGCCCACCCGCTCTTCCGCGCCTTCATCGCCGCCGCCCTCGCGCGAAAGGGCGTGAGATAGCCCGCAGGAGGACCCCGTCATGTCCGACGCCGCCCCGCGCCCCGACCGCCCGCCGCTGCCGGAGCCCAGCCTCAAGACCTTCGTCTCGGGCCTGGCCGGCCAGGTGCTCATTAACCTCGGCCTCTTCGAGAACCCCATCACGCACAAGAAGGAACTCGACCTCGAACAGGCCAAGTACTCGATAGACCTCCTCCAATTGCTCATGGAGAAGATGAAGGGCAACCTCACCGCCGAAGAGGAGAAGCTGATGTCCGCCATCCTCTACGACCTGCGGATGCGTTACGTCGAGGCCGCCAGATAGGGAAGGCCCGTGGCTGAGGCCCCATCCAGAACGCCGCCGCAGACGGGCGCCGGCGCCTTCCTCCGCATCCTTCGTCTCCTGGTCGGCGTCCTGCCCGAGGCGGTCGGATGGGTCCTGGCGCTCTTCACCCTCCTGAACGTCCTCGGCGACTTCGTCCGTCCCGGCTTCGACGCCAACTACACCTGGATGCCGCTGGACCTCTACGGCCTCTGGCCCCGCTTCTTCATGGGCCTCTTCGGCCTCCTCCTGCTGTGGAGTCTTCTCAAGCCGCCGTCCGCCCCCTGGCGTTACGTCGCGACCCAGGCCCTCTTGCTCTTTCTGTGCAGCGAGTGCCTCCGGCAGACCTGGAACTTCTACGACGCCCTGGCGCACCGGCGCGCCCACACCTGGCTGCCGCTCCCCTTTGCCCTCTTCGCGCTGGTCGCTTTGGCCCTGCAGGTCTGGCGCGTGCGGAAGACCGCGCCGCGGGCGACCGCGCCGGGCCCGGGCCCGACGCCCGCACGCGTCGTGGCCGTCGCCGGCGTCGGCCTTGTCGTCTGGGAGCTCTTCCTCATCGGCCAGATGTTCCTTGTCGGGACCATTTCCTGGCCGCGCCCGGCCGACTGCATTATCGTCATGGGCGCCGCCGTGACGGCCGACGGGGAAGCTTCCGTGGCGCTGATGGACCGCACGCGCCAGGGGGTATGGCTCTACCGCCGGGGGCTGGCGCCGCGAATCATCATGAGCGGCGGACCGGCCGAACCGTGCGGCCCCACCGAGCCGCAGGTCATGGCCGCCCTTGCCCTCCACTGGAAGGTCCCGCCCCACGCCGTCCTCCGCGACGAACTCGGCCACAGCACCTTCGATACGGTGAACAGCTGCCGCAAGCTCATGCGCGCGAACGGGTGGCGTCGCGCCATCGTCGTCAGCCACGACTACCACCTCTCGAGGACGGCCCTGGCCTTCTACCGCGCGCGCCTGCCCGTCACCACCGATCCCGCCCCCAGGGCGCGGATCCAGAGCGTGGATTTCTATAACGTCTTCCGTGAATCGCTGGCCTGGACGTACTACTACTTCCGCCCCTTCTGGCAGCCCTACGACCCTGCCTGATCCCGCGGCGCCCGGACCGGCTTCGCCGCGGGTTTCGGTTCCCGCCCCTCCGCGCTCGACGCCACAGGGCGCGCCGTCGCCCACACGATCAGCCCCGCAAAGAACGTCCCCACGCTGATCCACTGCGCGTTCGTCAGCGTTCCGCGCCCCATGTCGCCGCGCCAGAACTCCAGCGTGAACCGCGTGATCGAATAGAGCATCAGGTACAGCGCCGCCACGCGCCCGTCCGCCTTGCGTCGTCGGAAGAACAGCGACAGGACGACGAAGATCGCCAGCAGACCGGCCGCCTCGATCAACTGCACCGGCAGGAACCTCGTCCCCGCCGGCGCCAGCGCGCAGGGGGGGCTGTTCTCGGGGTAGGCGATCCCGTACCAGGCCCGCTGGTTCGGCAGGACCACCCCGTAACAGCACCCGTGCAGCGTGCAGCCGACGCGCCCGAAGGCGTGGCCCAGCGCCAGTGAAGGCGCCAGGACGTCCAGCACCGGAAGGATGCGCTCCTTCTTCCACCAGAGATACCCCAGCACCGTCGTCCCCGCCCCGATCAACCCCCCGTAGAAGACCAGCCCGCCCTGCCAGATCTTGAAGAAGTCCAGCAGGCTGTGGAACTCGCCCGGAAAGGTCATCAGGTACACGAGGCGCGACCCCACGATCCCCGCCAGCAGTCCCCACACCGCCACGTCCGTCACCAGGTCGGGCGACAGCCCCGACCGCCGCGCGCGCCATCGAGCCGTCAGCACCGCCGCCAGGAACCCCAGCATGGCCATCACCCCGTACGAATGCACCGGCAGGCGTCCTCCGGTGAAGGGGTTCGGGAGCGTGAAGAGGATGTCGTGCATGAAGGGCTACTTCGCCGTCAGGCGCAGGTTGTCAATCAGCCGCGTGCGGCCCAGGCGCGCCGCGATCAGGATGACGGCCTCGGATTCCACCCGCCGCACTTCGCGGAGCGTCTCCGGGTTGACGAACGCGATGTAGTCCACCCGCGCCATCGGCGCCCGTTCGATGACCTTCCGCATGGCGTCCGCCATCGGCGCCACGCTGCGCTCGCCCGACTGGAAGACCTCCTCCGCGCGCCGCAAGGCCGCGTAGAGCGCCGTCGCCTGGCTCCGCTCCTCCGGCGACAGGTAAACGTTGCGCGAACTCAGCGCCAGACCGTCGCTCTCCCGCACCGTCGGGCAGACCTCCACCTCCAGGTCCATGTTCAGGTCGCGCACCATCCGGCGGATCACCACGCTCTGCTGGTAGTCCTTGTGCCCGAAGTACGCGCGGTGCGGCTTCAGCAGGTTGAACAACTTGCAGCAGACCGTGCATACGCCGTGGAAATGACCGGTGCGGATCTCCCCCTCGAACGCCTCCGTGTACCGTTCCTGCAGAACGTACGTCGCGTAGCCGCCGGGATACATCTCGCCGGCCGCCGGGGCGAAGAGGATGTCCACCCCCGCCTGTTCGCACAGCCGCCGGTCGTTCTCGATCGGGCGCGGGTACGCCTCGAAGTCCTCCTCCGGCCCGAACTGCGTGGGGTTCACGAAGACGCTTACGGCGGTCGTGTCATTCTCCGCCTTGGATTTCCGCACCAGGCTCATGTGCCCGGCGTGCAGCGCGCCCATCGTCGGCACGAAGCCGATCCGCTTGCCCGCCCCACGAAGCGCTGCAATGACACTGTGCAGATCGCCGATAGACGTTATGAACCGCATTCGGATTCCTCCGCAGACTGACCCGCGCCGGCCGCGCCGGCGTCAGGACCGCGATTATATGACACTCGGCAGGGGGCTTTCAACGTCCGCGGACGGGACGCAGCACATCCGCCCTCCGCTGTCCCGCGTGTGGCACAACCGCCCACGGCTGCAGGCGGACGGAACCCCGTACACACGCTGACGCGTCGGAAACGGCTATTCCTCCTCCTCCAGCAGGAACCCGGCGATCCAGAAGCGGTCCTCGCGCGTCTGGTTCTGGAGGGTGAAGTTAAAGAACTCCGCCTGCGCGTCCACCTTGCCCCGGATTACCACGCGCGTCCAGGCGCCCGGCACGGTCACCTGGCTCACGTCCAGCGCCGTCGGGCGCGCATAGGTGCCGCCCGCCGGCAGGCGCGCCCGGCAGATGAAATCGCGCGCCGTGTCCTTGTACGGCGCATCGCGGTAGATGTAATACGTCAGCCGCACCTTCTTCCCGCGCAGGTCCTTTCGCGCCCACTCAATGTTCTGGATCAACTGCCACCAGGTCCGTTCCGCAAAGGGGCCGAAGGTCACTCGCGTCGAGGGGCGGCCCTGGAAGAGCACCGTGTCGTCCTTCTCGATCTTCAGCTTCGCCAGGTCGTCCTTCTTCCAGTTCACCGACCCGCCCCAGCCGAGGGGCAGGCCGTCCTTCATCCCCTCGATGAGTGTGGGGTTCTTCAGCAGGCCCTTGGCCGGGTCGAAGGCCGCCGCATTGTCCTCGCCCCCGGCAAAGGTGTCGCGCGTGGCGCGGACACCCGCTGTCGCCGGCGCCTCGCCCGCCCCCTCAATCGCCGGGGCAAGGGCGGGGGCCGGGGCCGCTCCGGCTTCGCCCGCCTCGACGCGGACGACCGCTTCCTGAGCGCGGCCCGTGGCCAGGTCGCGCACCGTCACCGTCCACGCGCCCAACGGGGCGTTTAGCGCTACGGGAAGCCGGAACTCCCCCGTTCCCTGCGCCGTCACGATGTTCCGGCAGAGATAGTAGATCTCGCGTCCGTCCGGGCCGCGCGTCGTCACGCGCACGACGTGGTCGCCGGCGGTTCCACGGTCGGCCCCGATCTGGAAGCGTACCGTCGCCTCCTCCCCTTGGCGAACGGCCTGAGGCGCGCGAACTTCGATGCCCCGCACCGAGTAGGGGAGCAGCGCATAGAACTGACCCACCCCCGGCGCCAAGGCAATGTCGTTCCCCGGCATCGCCTTGCGTGCGCGCACGTCATACAGGCCCAGTCCCTCTGGAATCGTCAGCCGCGCTGCTGCCGGCCCGGTGCGGTTGGGTGACGGCAGAAGCCCAAGGTAGCGGATCGGACCGCGGCGGTACGCAAAGACCTGGCAGTCTTCCAGGCGGTTCCCCTCCGCTCCCGTCACCACGGCCAGCGGACGCGCCCCCGCCTCCTCCAGGATCATCCGTACCAGGGTCATCAGCGGGCCGTGCTGCCCCTTCTTTGTCAGCATCTCCAGCTTGCTCAGGTCGAAGTTCAGGTACCACGCCTGTCCCTTCCCGAAGCGGTTGACGATCACCGCCGGCGCCCCCGCGTCGCGCGCCAGCGCCTTCCCCGTCGTCGTCTCGATCCCCGGCTCCAGCGGCTTCAGACCCAGCTCGCCCGCCGCCCCTTTCCAGTGCGCCGGCGGCGTGTAAACCACGTTCCCCTCGACGTGTCCCGGCGTCAGGCTCAGGCGGCGGATGCCCAGCACGTCGTCAATGGCCCCGGCCTCGCGATAGCGGCAGCGCGAGTCCATGACGCCGGTCTGCGCGTCGGCGATGACGGTGCCACCCGCCCGCACGAAGGCCCGGATCGCCTCCGCCTCGCGGTCCGAAAGGCAGATCGAGTACGGCAGGATGAACACCCGGGTCTTCGGGTAGGTCAGGTCGCCGCGTTCCAGTTGCTCGTAGGAGAGGAACCCCGCCTGCATCTGGTTGCGCTCCACCGCCGCCAGCCACCCGTCGCGGTCGCCGGAAAGGGCGTCGCTCGCATCGAGCGCGTGGGCGGCGTGGATGCTGTCCTGCGAGTAGTGCAGCGCAATCCCGTAGTCCTCGAACTCCGAGTTCAGGATGATCTTCCCGATGCCGTGCAGCAGATCGGGCATCGCCTCGGCCCAGGTGCGCCCGCTGGGGCTCAGCCGCCAGTCGGGATTGAGTATCTGGTAAAACCACCAGTAGGACGCCCCGTGCGCCCGGTTCAGTGCCTTGTGCCAAAGCCCGTGGTACTGGGCCGGCCCGACCCCCGCATAGCCCGTCCACGGCATCTGCTTCAACTCCGGCTTGAAGGAGCGGTGCATCGCGTACTGCCCGCTTCCCTGGTAACTCCACAGGTTGTCGAAGACGCTGCACCGCAGCCACACGTCCGACCCGTTGTAGGGGTGGGGCGCCTGCGTCCCCGAGAGGCTGATCTGCGCGTTCGGCTGGAGGGCCGTCGCCTCCGCCCGCAGCCAGCTGAAGTACTCGTACAGACTCGTCTCCATGAACTTGCGGTGGTCCGCCCAGCCCGACCACTTCCCCCGCGCCTTGGCCTCCAGGAAGCTGACCGGGCGCACTTCTTCCCAACCCTTGAACTCCATGCCGTACGCAGCGTTCAACTCCGCCAGGTCTCGGTATAGCGGCTTCACCCACGCCCGGAATTTCTCCCGGCAATGCGCGCAGAAGCAGAAGTCGAAGGCGTCGCCGTAGTTCGTCAGCGATATCTCGTCAATCGCGCAGTAGTCCCACGTCCCCAGCGGCTGCATCAGCCCCACGGCGTACTCCACCCACTTCTTCGATTCCTTCCGGAAGTCAGGATTGTTGAAGCACGGCTGCCGTTCGAGGTACTTCAGGTCGCGCGTCTTGAAGTACTGCGTCTTGGTCTCCTGATACCACGCCGCCCGCGCGTGCTGAAGATGCCAGCCGGGCACGAACCCCGAGACGTCCGCGAGGTGCATGTCCCCCTCGATCATGTAGCCGAGCCCGTGTCCCGTGCGCCCGCTTGTGTGCAGGATCGAGACGCCCAACTCCCGCAGCCGCTCATAGTACGCCGGCATGCTGTAGTAGTAGGCCCCGCCGTACGTCTCCACGTTGTAGGTGAAATCGTCCCACGGGCGATACTGCGCCACGACGCCGCGCGCCCGCGCCTTGTCCTCCCGTCGCGCGCCGTCGAAGACCTCGAAGCGCACGTAGTACGGCTCCGTCTCCACCGCCGCCGCCGGGAACTCGACCGTTGCCTTGTCTGCTCCGGCCGCCGCCGCTGTGACGCGCCGCACGTCGCGCCCGCGCGCGTCGCTCAGCGTCGCCGTCACGCGCACCGCCCCCTCCCGGGGCAGCGGCTGCGTGAACTCCACCGTGGCCCGGAGGGTGTCCGTCTTCTGCACGTTCGCCTTTGCGAGTTTCACCGACGCGATCTTGACCGCCTGCTTCGATTCGTAGGCCGCGGTCCCCCAGTTCACCACCCGTCCGCCCGACCGCAAGATCACGTCCGCAAAGTGGAGCCCGCCCGAGATCTTCTCCGTCGGAATCGGCAGCGCAGCGGCGTTGCGCCCGGCATCAAGCCGAACGCGCGTCGTCGTCCGCGCCTCCGGCTGCGACCACGCGTCGCGGATGGTGAGCT
>JAKJEM010000199.1 GCA_022705425.1 Planctomycetota bacterium | reverse complement strand
CCCTAGTCCGAACCATGAAGCCTTCTTCTCCTCAACCCTCGAATTCGCGTTCATCCGCGTCCATTCGCGGATCACTAACGCCCGCTTTGCGTCAGGTGTCTCTTGGCGTCCTGGGCGCCTTCGCGGCTTCCATGAGAAGGCAATGTCAAGACCGCCGTGGCGGTCACCTCATTCTGCCGAGGACGTGGCTTGGGCGGTTCCGTAGCATCCGGCTTCCATTCGCACTCGTCGTGGGGTTCGCACTTGAACCCGGTGCCTAGGGAGGGTCCGTAGTTGTGGGCGCTGCAACCTTTGCGACGCATTCGTCGATGGCTAGCCGCTAAACGCAGTCGCCCGGACCGGGATGTTGTTGGAATCGCCCGTGCGCGCGCGCTTGGTCAGATGCGGCGCTCGCTTGCGGGCAAGGTCTCGATGCCTCCTTGGCCACTCTCTATCTTCTAGGACGCCGCGACCACGGCATTGGCCCGCGCGCCCCGATCCCCCTCACGCCCCATTCTCCTCTCTTTCTTTTCCCTAAAGGCTTCTTTTCTTCGGCTGTCGTGGAAGGGATCGTACGCCTCGCCGCTGCGCCAAAGCCGATGCAACAGCACCGCCAGTTTGCGCGCCACGCCCACCACCGCCCGTTTCTTGGCGTTCTTGCCCCCGCACTCGCACTTGGCCAGGCCCCAGCGCCGCAGGTCGCTGTCCGCGCCGAACGGCCCCAGGATGTAATGCGCGCTGGAGACCAGAAGCCGGCGCATCAGGCGGTCGCCCGCCTTCGTGATGCGTAGCTGCTTGTCGCTCTCACCCGACTGGTCGCGTCGCGGCACCAGACCCAGGTACGCCCCCACCGCCCGACTCTTGGCGAAACGCTCCTCCTCTTCCAGCGTCAGGACGTAAGCCAGAGCCGTCAGCGCCCCCACCCCGCGGATCGTGCGCAAGGGCTCCGTCTCGGGATACTTCTCCTGGCACGCCTGCTCGATCTCCTCGTCTATCTTTCGGATGCGCCGCGTCAGATCCTCGATGGAATCGAGAACCGGCGTCAGGGCAGGGGCCAGCACCGCCGGAATCTCCTGGCGCGCCTTGACCGCAAACGACTCGGCCGAATACGACGCCAAGGGCGCCCCGAACGATTTCGCCACCCCCCGGCAATGAAGAATCATCATCGTGCGCGACCTGACCAGAATATCGCGCGACTTGAGCACGGCCCGGTCCGCCTGCGCCGCCTCGCTGCGGTGGCGAATGGGCGAAAGAAGCGCCCGATCCGCCCGAGCCAGACGAGCCAGCATCTCCGCGTCGCGATCGTCGCACTTGGTCGTGCTCGACGTGATGGCGCGCACCTTGCGCGGATTGCCCACAATCACCGTGTGACCCCAACCCTCCAGCGCCCGGCTCACCCACGGCGAGTGCGTCCCCGCCTCTATCGCCACCGTCACCGGCGACCGGCGCGAAAACTCCCTCTCCAGCGCCCGGCGCGTCGCCGCGATCCGCCCCTCGCCCACCACCCGACCCGCCGCGTCCAACTCGCGTAGTACGTGAAACTTGTCGCCCAGATCCATCCCGATCGTCACCGCTCCCGTCGCTGTCTTCGCCACCCCTCTCGTCGTTGTGGCACCGCCCTCCGTCATTGTGCTAACTTTCTTCATGGCTGGTCTCCTTTCGATTGGGCCACCAAGAGCCCGTCTTTTATACTGAGGGTGATCTTACTCACACCTCGTCAAGGAGACCAGCCTTCTCATCCTACCTCTGCGAGAGAACGCTCCGGGGCGATCCAGACTGGTGGGTTCGTTCACGCCCTGAAAATCAACACCGCCCCTCGATCCCGCGCAGGTATTCGATCTCTTTGGGTATCTTGCTCAGAAGCGCCTGCGGATCGCGGGTCTCGTAGAATGGATGGAGCACCATCGGTCCCTGGAAGTCGGCGGCGCGCAGGAGG
>JAKJEM010000198.1 GCA_022705425.1 Planctomycetota bacterium | reverse complement strand
CCGCGACTCCGCGCTCATCGGGTGATTATACTCCCCCTCCGCATACGTCACCTCCCCGATCTCTCCCGTCCCGTACAGCCGGCGCATCTCCATATTGAACACCGTGAAGGGGTAGTTCTCCGCCAGCATGTACGTCCGTCCGCTCCGCTCCACCGCCCGGCACAGCGCCACCCCCTCCGCCAGCGTGCTATTGCACGCCGTCTCGCTCATCACGTGAAAGCCCGCCCCCAGCGCCTTGATCGCAAAGGGCGCGTGCTCGTGGAAATAGTTCGCCAGCACCACCGCGTCCATGTCGTGTTCCAGGAACTTGTCGTAATCCGTGTACGTCGCGACCCCCATCTCCTTCCCCACCTGGCGCAGCCGTTCCTCCCACGTATCGCACAGCGCCACCAACTCCATCCCGCACGAAGCATTCGCCCCCCGCGCAAAACTCCTCCCCCGTCCCACACCCACCACGCCCACCCGGATCGTCCGTCCCTTGCGCGCCATATCGCACCCTCCTCTCATCACCTTTCAGTTCTCACTTCTCGCTTCTCAGTCCTCCGTTCCCGTCTCTCGACTCCCGCCGCCCGCTGCCGGATGCCGAGACACGCTCACCTCCCTCGCGGCCTGTCGAAGAACCGGGGCGCTTCGGCGCAATGGTAGACGATCAGGCGCACGCACATCAAGGCGCCGTTGGAGCCGCCCCCTCCGCGCCAATCGCGCTGCGTCCGGGCGGCATGACCACTACAGACGAGGGCATTACCGACGACCGTGCTTCTCCGGCGCGTCACGCTGTCATTCTCCCGCCATCGCATCTCGTCTCCTTCGATAAGTTCGCAAGTGGCGCGAGGATGCCTTCTTCGGCAAGATCTCAGGTGGCGCGATGCTCGCCCTTGCCTCCACCGCGCAGAAAGTGTACCCTCCCCCTCGCCGAACGTCCGACCGTGGGTCGTGCCCTTCCATTCCGTCCGGCGCAGCCTTTCGCGTCCGGTGTCCTTCGTCCCCTGTGGAGCGTCCGATGAAGCTTCTTCTGAATGAGTGCCTCAACCGCCGCATCCGAATGCTCGACGGCCAGTGGCAGGGCATCGCCCGCGCCTCCGACGGCGGCATTTACTTCTTCGCCGGAAGCCATCGCCCCGACCTCGGCGCGCCCTTCTTCCGGTACCTGCCTCCGCCGCGCGGCCACGGACGCGTCGAACTCCTCTGCGATAACATCTCCCGCGTCTGCGGCGAGGACCCCGCCCGCGTGCCCGCACAGGGCAAAGTCCACAGCGACATCCTCGAACACCAGGGCGGCCTGTACTTCGCCACCCACCTTTCCGACTACTCCCCCGAAGGCCGCTGCGCCTACACCGGCGCGCACCTCATCCGATACGACCTCGCCGCCGGAACCTTCCGCGACTACGGCGTCATTCACCCGAACTACACCAACTACTCCGGCATCGGACTCGACCGCGCCCGCGGCCGCATCTACTTCTACGTCACCCCCTTCGCCGACATCCCCGCCAGCGACGGCCCCCACATGTACGTGGTGGACGTGGACTCCGGGCGGAAGCGCGACCTCGGCCTCATCGTTCCCTGGACCATCCGCCGCAACCCGCCGGGCCACGTCATTGACCACACCGACCACACTCGCGGCCAGTCCGTTCCCCACCTGCACGTGGACACGCGCGGCGACTGCTGGTTCACCATCCGCGACAGCGGCGCGGACGAACAGGGCCTCTGGGTCGTCCGGGGCGACAGCGGCCGCTACGAACGCTTCCCCCGCGCCCTGCCCGGCGGCGCGACGCGGTGGCTCTCCACACAGCCCCTCGACGACGAACGCGCCCTCGTCCTCTTCTCCGACGGCGCCTACATCTTCCACCCCGAACGCTTCGACGGCACCCCCGGCGCCTTCACCCTGCTCAAGAAGATTGACCGCGACCTCGGCTGGTCCTCCCTCGGCCTCGGCGGCGGGCGC
>JAKJEM010000197.1 GCA_022705425.1 Planctomycetota bacterium | reverse complement strand
GGCGGGTGGTTCGGTGCCAGCGCGCAGTACGCCTTTGGCGAGTGGTTCGGCAACACCGATCCAGTGGGAATTACGGCCCCCGGCGCGCTCGCCGTCCTGGACAACACCGATAGTTTCCGAAGCGCCGGTATCATCCTTGCACCCGAGATCTTCGGCGGTGTGGCGGGGGGCTACACCCTCAGCTTCGATCTCCTCAGCCTTGTTCTGAGCGACGAGGAGAACGGCAACCCCATCCTCGGCGAAACGCACTGGGGCCAGGTCAACATCTGGAGCGGCGCCGGTTATGACCTGACGCAGACGACGGCCAACGCGCTACGGGTGAACTCTCTGGGGGGGACCTTCGAGGCGGAGGGGACTGCGACCGTTGCCGACCTGGCGACGACCACACTCACGGCTCCTGGCAACGGCTACACGCTCCAGTTCGATTACGACGGCGTCGGTGCGGTGGGGCTCTTCTTCGGTGCCAATCGCACCGCGTACCCGGACCTCACGGTCACGTACGACAACATTTCCGTCAGCAGGAGCGTGAGCGTGGTCCCGGAGCCCTCGACAGGGCTTCTCGGCGTGCTGATCATCGCGGGCTACGGGATGTCCTCAAGGCGGCGCCGCTCGCACCAGGCGCCTCGGCAGGCTCACTGACGGATCTTCCTCCACTGGCCGTCACCTGCCAGTGGGGCGGCGAGTCACGGCGGGTCGGTCCGCTAATTTGACTTTAGCGGCCTTGGCACTTGGGCTTGGCTGGCGAGCGGGGGGAGGGCGGCTTTGCGTCCGTGGCCGGTAGGCGGTGGACGGGGTGGACGGCGGAACGGCGAGTGCGGGGTGACTCCGCTGCTGTTCGGAGTTCGGAGTCCGGCACCACCGACGCACCGTCCACGGACGTACCGGCGCACGGGCGTCCTCGCCTTCTTTCCCTCTTTTCCTCTCTCCCTCTTCTTGGCGATCTTGGCGGCTTGGCGAGAGGCCATTCCCCTTCCCCGGCGCGGCTGGGGACAGCCGCCGCTACAGACGGCGGGCGCCGGGGAACGGCGCCCGGGGGATGCCGAGCCGACGCTCGGCGCTCCCAGGGGGAGCGGCTGCGGCGCAGCCGCGGACACAGGCGAGACGCCTGTGCCACTCTTGGGGAGCGGCTGAGGCGCAGCCGCCACTACAGCCGCCCCGCCGGCGCTGAGCGCCGGACAGAGCAGAGCGAACGATCGCGCTGCGACGTTCCCTCGCCATCGCCCCCCTCTGCGTACCCCTGCGTCCTCTGCGGTAGAATCCCCTCCGTGACGGCGGGTCGGTCCTCTAATTCCACTTTAGCGGCCTTGATACCTGCGGTCGGATGGCGATCGGGAGCGGGGGGAGGCGGGGGAGGCGATACGTCCGTGGGCGGTAGGCGGGCGGTAGTCTCGTCTGAGCCATGGCGGCGGGCGCGCACGGTTTTGTCGCAGACCTTCAGCCTGCCGTGCGTAACATTCTATTTCCCAGGGCGTTGCCCTGGGCTGACGAATGATGCCCTTTCAGGGCGCCAGAACCGAGGTCCGCAGGGAGGCGCCGCGACGTCCTCTGGCCATCCCCACCTCTGCGTCCTCTGCGGTAGAATCCCTTCCGGGGGAGGCTGCCGGCGGTGGACAGAGTGGACGTCGGAACGGCGCGGGCGGCGCGGGTCGGGAGCCTCGTCTGAACCATGGCGGTGTGAGGCGCACGGTTTGGTCGCAGACCTTCAGCCTGCCATGCGTATCAGCGCGCCTATTCAGGCAAGACCCGCGGCAGGCGCCTGGTCACAAACGCGTGCACCTTGGACGGCGGTTCTGCGGTGATCTCGCGGAACAGCAACCGACTGCCGACCGACAGGGCGCCAAGAACGCGGCGCGCCTTGGCTGAGGTGACAGCCTTCAGCAAACGCTCCAACAGCCCGAGCAGCGCGCGTTCGTCGAGCCGGCCGGCGGCAACGGCTGCCTGCACATCCGCCAGGTAGGCGGGCATCAGTTGTGCCAGGATACGGACCTGGCGCCCGTCCTGC
>JAKJEM010000196.1 GCA_022705425.1 Planctomycetota bacterium | reverse complement strand
GGCCTCTCCGCAGCCGACGGCGCCCCCGCCTCGCCAGGCGCCCGCCGCGCCCTTGAGGAACTCGGCCTGGACCTCACGGGCCACCGCAGCCGACCCGTCACCCGCGCCCTCGCCGAGTCCGCCGCCGCCCTCATCGCCATGACCGGCCCCCAGGCCCAGCTCCTCGCCGAACGCCACCCCCCAACCCGCGACCGCATCTTCCTCCTCCGCAGCTTCGACCCCGCCTCACCCCCGTATAGCGACCTCTCCGACCCGTTCTGCGGCAGCCCCGAGGACTACCGCCGCTGCCGCGACCTGATCCGGCGCGCCATTCCCGGACTCGTCCGGTACCTGACGCAGACCGCCCTGCCCCCCCCCTCACTCTAATGCGGGCGGCGCCCGCAACCCAGTCGGGAAGGATGGAAGGGTGGGGGGCAAGACCGAAGCGGCCGAAGCGCTCTTCCAACATTCCAGTATTCCCCCCTTCCAAAACAATTTGTTATTATCCCTGTTATTCGTTTTTGGAACTCACCCACACACACGCCAAGGAGATCCCATGGTCATCGATACCCTCGCCCACCAGGCACGCTACGTCTCCCTCCACCCCCGCTTCCGCGAGGCCTTCGACTTCCTCGCCCGCACCGACCTCGACGCGCTCCCCAACGGCCGCACCACCCTCGACGGCGACCGGCTCTTCGCCCTCGTCCAGAACTATGAGACCCAGCCGATCCACGCGGGCAAGCTCGAGGCGCACCAGAAGTATATCGACATCCAGTACGTCGTCAGCGGCGAGGAGTTCGTCGGCTACGCCCCCCTTGGCGGCCAGACCGTCGCCACCCCCCACGACCCCGCCAAGGACATCGCGTTCTATGACGGCGAGGCCTGGTTCACCCTCCTGCGCAAAGGGATGTTCGCCATCTTCTTCCCCCAGGACGCCCACCTGCCCGGCCGCCATACCGACACCCCCCGGACCGTCCGTAAAATCGTGCTGAAAATCGCGCTCACCCAGTAGACAGCACACCCTTTTTGTGCGATAGTAACAGTCCTTTGCCGCCTGTCCTGACAGGCTTGGCATAGCTCGGGGAATAATTAAGCATCCTGAAAGGAAATAGCATGTCTGTCAAAACAATGCTCTTCATCGACGGTAGCTGGCTCTACCACAGCCGCCAGGCCCTCTTCGAGTCCTTGGGCGAAGAAAGCGGCTTCGAAATCGACTACAAGCGTATCCCGGATATCATCGCGCACGAGATCGCGGACCTCCTCGACGCCGAGGTGGACGTGGTGCGGACCAATTACTTCGGCACGATCCCCTCCAACAAACAGGGCTACAACCCGGCCAAACAGAAAGCCTTCTACGAGTTCCTCGCCCTCCAGTGCGCCTACGACACCGAGATCCTGGAGATCGACTTCCGCCGCGAGCCGCACGCCCGCCCCGACGATAAGTGGGTCAACGTCGCGCTCGCCTCCTCGATGCTGTACTTCGCCGCCGTGCCCGGCGCCTACGACGTCGCCACCATCGTGGGCGGCGACGCCGACTACATCCCGCTCCTTAAGCGCGTCCGCGCCATGGGCAAGCGCGTCCAGATCGTGGGCATGAACAACCTCAACGGCAAGTACCTCACCAGCGCCATGCTGCTCACCACCCCGGGCATCCAGGACATGCCGCCGATCTTCCTCGACGAGCACGCCCAGAAGATCCGCCTCGTGCGCGAGGAGCAGCGCCGCGCCTGCAAGAACTGCGGCCGCGAGGAGGCCACCACCTGGGCCGGACCGGACTTCTTCTGCTCCGTCTGCCGCTCCGAACACCGCAAGCAGGTCCGCGCGTGCGACACCTGCGGCCGCGAGGAGGAGACCACCTGGGACAAGCCGTTCTTCTACTGCTCGGTCTGCCGCACCAAGCACCGCGAAGGCGACAACGCCTGACCGTATGACCCACACCGTCACCTTCCTGCCGGATGACAAGACGGTCTCCGTCGCGGAGGACGCGACCCTGCTGCAGGCGGCCGCCCAGGCGGGCATACCGCTCGCCGCCCCCTGCGGCGGCGGCGGCG
>JAKJEM010000195.1 GCA_022705425.1 Planctomycetota bacterium | reverse complement strand
CCGCCGCGACCAGGGCGCGCAGGTTCCCCACGATCGGCTCCAACGGCGCGCCGGTGAACTCCGCGTGCCGGGCCGGGTCGGTCTCCTTGAGGTCGTAGAGGAAGAGATCCGTCAGCCCCCGGATGCGCTCGAAGCACTCCCGGTCCGCATAGCCGCAGGTCTCGATGCACGTGCCGATTCCGGCTTGCCGCGCGCCTCTCAGGAGCGCTTCGGTGAACTCGATCTGCATCAGCGGTTCCCCGCCGGATAAGGTCATCCCGCCGCCGGAACTCTCATAGAATGGACGGTCCTTCGCCACCTCCGCCAGCGCGTCCTCCGGCGTCACGTCGCGACCGACCGCTTCGAGCGCTCCGGCATGGCACTCCCGCGCGCACGCGCCGCACGCCCGGCAGACCGCCCGGTTCAGCCGGTGCGCGCCATCGTCCAGAATGTGCGCGCCGCGTGGGCAGACGCGGAAGCAGTACCCGCAGCCGATGCAGCGCTCCGGCATGAAGGAAAGGGCGCGTTCGCCGGAGATGCCCTCCGGGTTGTGACACCAGATGCAGTTCAGCGGGCAGCCCTTGAGAAAGACCGTGGTCCGGATCCCCGGCCCGTCGTGGATGCAGTAGCGTTGGATTTCGAAGATGCGTCCCGTCACGGTGTCCTCGATGGTATGATCGGCAGAGACCGGCGCGTCCCGCGCGCCATTCCCATGACGTTAGCACGGGCCGTCATTGCCCGCAAGGCACGTCGCGGCAACGTTTCGGCGCCTTCGTGATGCGTGGCTTGACCGGCGGAGGGAAAGCGCCTAATCTGTGCGGTCGGACGCGGAGATGCCGGATACTCTATGACTTGGAGAATGCCATGTTCAAGCCTGCTCGGACGCCGGGGGACACCGATTGGTTCGTTCACGACCGCTTCGGAATGTTCATACATTGGGGCCTCTACGCGCTGGCGGCGCGGCACGAGTGGGTGATGAATCGTGAGAAGATTCCGCCTGAGGTGTACGAACGGCGCTACTTCCGTCATTTCGACCCGGACCTGTACGATCCGCGCCTCTGGGCGCGGGCGGCGGCGGGGGCGGGAATGAAGTATTTCGTCGTCACGACGAAGCACCACGACGGTTTCTGCCTGTGGGATAGCGCCCTGACCGACTACAAGGCCACAAACACGCCGTACGGAAAGGACCTGCTGCGTCTGATGGTGGAGGCCTTCCGCGCCGAGGGGTTGCGGACGGGTTTCTATCATTCGCTGATTGACTGGCACCACCCGCACTTCCCGATTGACGGGTTGCACCCGCTGCGGGAACACCCCGACCGCAAGACGATGAATCGCCGGCGCGACGTGCGCAAGTACGCGCAGTACCTCCGCGGGCAGGTGGAGGAACTCCTGACTCAGTTCGGCCGGGTGGACGTCCTGTGGTGCGACTTCTCCTATTCCTCGGCCGGCGAGCGCCCGGAGTGGAAGCGGATGGGGTGGGAGGGCAAGGGGAAGAAGGACTGGGAGAGCGAGAAGCTCGTGGCCCTCATCCGCCGGTTGCAGCCGCAGATCGTGATGAACGACCGGACGGAAATCCCGCAGGACATCCACACGCCGGAGCAGATCCAGCCGCGCGCCTGGGTGCGGGTGAACGGGAAACCGGTCTTCTGGGAGGCGTGCCACACCTTCAGCGGGTCGTGGGGTTACCATCGCGATGAGATGACGTGGAAGAGCCCGGAGCAGTTGATCCGGCTGCTGGTGGACTCCGTGGCGCTGGGGGGGAATCTGCTGATGAACGTGGGGCCGACGGGCCGGGGGGAGTTCGATGAACGGGCGCTCGCGGCGCTGGAGGTGTACGGGCGGTGGATGCGGCGGCACGGGCGGGCGATCTATGGGTGTACCCAGAGCGCCTTTCCGGCGCCGACGGACTGCCGTTTCACCCAGAACGGCAAGCGCTTGTACCTGCACATCTACGCGTGGCCCTTCCGGCATATTCACCTCGATGGTCTCGGGGGGCGCATCGAATACGCGCAGTTCCTGCACGACGCCTCCGAGGTGGGGGTCATCGAGCCGAAGGAGGCGGGAAGTCATGGGATGAGCTTCGGGG
>JAKJEM010000194.1 GCA_022705425.1 Planctomycetota bacterium | reverse complement strand
CCCGCCCCGCCGGGCCGAAGGCGCGGCCCTTCGTCGCGTCCGGTTCGTCATCCGCGCCGGCGCCCAGGTCCGCGCCCGCCGGCGCGCCGAAGACGCCGCCCGCCGCACGGGCGCGGCCCGCGCAGTCCCCGCCCGCCGAGAAGAAGCCTGCGGCCAAGCCCTTCAACAACCCCTTTGCGGAGTTCTTCAAACAGCGGAAGGCGTAGCGCGGGCGTCCTGGGTTGACCTTGCCCGTATCCGACAACGCTCCCTTGTCATCTGCGCGCGTCTGTTCTCGCTCGTCGTCCGTGGCCCGTCGTCGTCGTCCTCGGTCCCCGGTCTGCCGTCCGTCGTCCGTCGTCTGTCGTCTGTTGTCCGTCTTCCCCTCATACGGAGGCCCGGCCATGCCCTTTGCCCTTCCTCTCTTCGATGCGAACGGTTCCTTCGGCAAACCGGCGGCGGGGGGCGCGGAGTTCCCGACGGTGGCGGAGCGCCTGGCGCACATGGACCGGCTGGGCATTGCGCGCAGCCTGGTCTGGAACAGCGAGGCGACGCAGAATCACGCCCTCTCCTCGAACCGTCGCCTGCTCGATGAGATCGCCCGGACGCCGGGGGCAGGCGGGCGGATCGTGCCGTCGCTGGTGGTGTCCGGGTTGATGACGTACGAGCGCGACGGCATTGACGCGCTGCGCCGGCAGATGGAGGAGGGGCAGACGCGCGCCCTGCGCTTTACCCATGTCTTCGGTCGGCTGACGCTGATGCAGTGCGAGCCGGTCTTCCGCGTTCTTCGAGATCGGAAGCCCTTCGTCTGCCTCTCCGCGCGCGGCGCAAACGCGCAGGACATCCTGGAATTCGCGGGCATCTTCCCGGACATCCCGATCATTCTCACGAATGTCATCTGGGGCGAGGGGATCGGCGTCTTCGATCTCATGCGCCGGAGGCCGAACGTGCTGCTGGAGATTTCCTGGTGGCACACCTGGGAGGGGGTGCGGCTGGCGGTGGAGCACTTCGGCCCCGAGCGCGTTCTCTTCGGAACGGGCAGCCGGTCGCACGCGGGGGCGGCGATTGCCGCCCTGGCCCGCGCGCGGATCAGCGACGCGGCTCGCGCGCTGGTGGCGCACGGCAACATGGACCGCCTGACGGGGCTGACGACCTCCGCGCGCGCTTCGGGGGTGCGCAGCGCGCTCTGGCAGCGCTGCCTTGACGGAGAGCCGCTGGGGGTGGACATCGTGGATGCCCACGGCCACATCGGCCCTTCGGGGGGCTACGTTCTGGAGCGCCACGAGGAGCGCGCGCAGGTCCCCCTGGCGCTGCGCGCGATGGACGAACTGGGTCAGCGGACGATGATCATCTCCGGCATCCAGGCCGCGCTGGGGAGCCCGGTGGAGGGGAACGACCTGGTGGAGGAGGTCCTGCGCCCGCACGCCGGTCGCCTTCCGGCTTATGTCGTCTTCAACCCGATCTACGCGCAGGAGATCCTGCCGCGCCTGGACGGGTGGTTTGCCGGCGGCGTGTTCGTGGGGTTCAAGCTTCTGTGCAGCTACTGGGGGACGCCCGTCACCGACGCGCGTTTCAAGCCGATGTGGGAGTATGCCCACGCGCGGCGCCTGCCCATTCTGCTCCACACCTGGGAGGGGGGGATGGATTCCCCGGCCATGCTGCGCCCGATCGTCGCGGCCTTCCCGGAGGCGGCCTTCGTCCTGGGGCACAGCGGCGGCGGAAACCGGGGGCGGGCCGAGGCTGAGTCGCTGGCGGCGGAGTACCCCAACGTCTTCCTGGAGTGGTGCGGCAGCTTCTGCAGCACCGTGCTATGGGAGGAGACCCTGCGCCGCGTCAAGCCCGAGCAGGTGGTGTACGGCACCGATGCGATGGCGCACGACATCCACTGGGAACTGGGGCGGCTGCTCTCGGCGGACCTGTCGGACGAGGTGCTGACGCCGATCCTGGGGGGGAACATGCGCCGGGTGCTGGCGCGGCGCAAGACGACCTGACGCGGCGGCGCGCCGGGAAGGGATCAGAGGCAAAGGGCCTCGCGGATGCGCTGGGGGATGCTCTCGCCGGCCTTGACGTGCAGGCGGGCGCAGGCGCGTCCGCACGCC
>JAKJEM010000193.1 GCA_022705425.1 Planctomycetota bacterium | reverse complement strand
TCACCGCGCCGTCCTTGATCAGGTCCACGGCGTCCCAAGCCGTCATGAACTTCGGGTTGTTCCGCACCGACGCGGGAACGGGGTACTTGGAGTCATGTTTGGTCCATGTGAGCCGCCAGTGGACAACATGCGCCTTGATGGCCGCCTTGGTAAGAAAATTCATGCCGGTCCCTCGGAAACAAAGACACGGGAATATCTTGCGCCCGGCGTTGCGACTCCCACAACGCCGAAATTCCCTCAAAGAGACAATACTACAAGGACAAAGTCCCGTTCAAGGACGCGCATCGCGCCGTCTAAGATCTTACCGAAGGAGGTATCGTCATGCCATTTGCGATCTTACCAGCCAGGGAGGCTAACCAAATGGCAGGAGAGCGTATGTCGAAGGCACTTTCGGGGTACCGCCAGAGGTACCAGAAGGCGGACCGATCTGGCCGCGGGAAGATTCTGGACGAGTTGTGCGTCGCGACGGGGTATCACCGCAAGTACGCGACCATGCTTCTGGGTCGTCCGCCGGATGAGAAGCCCCCGTCGTCTCCGCGCAGGCGGGGGGTGACGTATTCGCCGGCGGCGGTGCGGGTTTTGGAGAAGATATGGGAGGCGGCGGACTATCCCTGGTCGGTGCGCCTGAAGGGCCTTTTGCCTCACTGGCTTCCCTGGGCTCGGCGCCACATGTCGGGGGTGACGCCCGCGATTGAGGCGGAGCTTCTGCGGATGAGCGCGCGCCAGATGGACCGTCGTCTTCGGGCGTTCCGCCGGGACCGGAAGCGGCGGATATACGGGCGCTGCAAGCCGGGGACGCTTCTGCGCCAGCAGATTCCGGTGCGCACGGACAGCCGGGACATCGTGTGCCCCGGGTATTTGGAGATAGACCTTGTGGAGCACTGCGGCCCGAGCGCGTCCGGCGAGTTTGTCTACTCGCTGAACGCCACGGACATTCACACGGGGTGGACGCAGACGCGGGCGGTCCTCGGCAAGGGGGAGGCGGGGGTGTGCGCGGCGCTGGAGGATATCCGCGCCGGGCTTCCCTTCGCGCTTCTGGGCATAGACTCGGACAACGGCTCGGAGTTCATCAACCACCACCTTCTTCGCTGGTGCAGGCGCCACGGGGTGAAGTTCACCCGTTCGCGCCCGTACAGGAAGAACGACAACGCGCACATCGAGCAGAAGAACTGGACCCATGTCCGCAAGATATTCGGCTGGGACCGCTACGACACGGCCGGACAGTGCGCGGCGATGAACCAGGTGTACGCCGAGGACCTGTCCGACATGATGAACCTTTTCCAGCCCTGCGTGAAGCTGGTCGAGAAGGTCCGCGTGGGCAGCCGGGTGCTGCGCCGGTACGACGCGCCCAGGACGCCGCTGGACCGTCTGGCGGAGTGCCGTTGCCTGGACGGCCTTTCCCTTCCGGTCCAGAAGCTTCTGTCAAAAAGGGAAAACACGGACCCGTTTGCGCTGTCATCGCGGATAAACAGGGCTTTGTCGCGGGTGTTCCGCATGGCAGGGGCCGGAAAAGAACGGATTGTCCTCCATGAATGAACCACGCTGCCTGCCCCCCCTCGCCCCCCCTTTCCCAGCCCCCCGGGGGGCTGGGAAAGGGGGGGCGAGGGGGGGCAGGCAGGCAGGCACAACAGAAGCGTTCTCCCTGAATCTTGGTAAGAAAGCAAATGGCGCGATAATAGGCGCCCCGGTAAGATTAGCAAATGGCTTGACACGGGACGGGGACCGCGGGGCTATAATGGCGGGTGGACGGCCCGCCCGGACGCGGGGCGCGCGCCGTCCGGATGGGAGGCAGGTCATGCTGGCATTCATCGCGGCGGTGGGCATCGGGTGCATGGTCCACGGGGCGGCCCCGACGCCCGGGGAAATGGCCACGGCGGCGGAGTGGACGGCGGCGAAGTTCGCGGGCGAGTCCGCGCCGGGCTTCGATGGCGCGCCGTTCTTCTCGTTCACCTATGGCGGGAAGGCGTCGGCGGACCTGCTGCCGTCGTGGACGGTGACCCGCGCCACGGAGGCGCTGGACGCGCGCCGCGCGCGCCACACCGTCACCTGGACGGACCCGGAGACGGGCCTGAAGGTCCGC
>JAKJEM010000192.1:1772-2091 GCA_022705425.1 Planctomycetota bacterium | reverse complement strand
ATGACGCGCATGCCGAAGGCCTGGCCGATGCGCGCGACGGCGGCGCCGATGCGGCCGGCCCCGACGAGCCCGAGGGTGAGGCCCTCCAGCTCGACCAGCGGAGTCTCCCAATAACAGAAGTCCTCGGCCTGCTGCCAGGCGCCACGGCGCACCGAGGCGGCGTGGCCGGCCACGTTTTGCGTGAGATTCAGCAGGTGCGCGAAGACCATCTGCGCCACCGATTGCGTGCCGTAGGTGGGCACGTTGGTCACGACGATGCCCCGCGCCTCCGTCGCCCCCAGGTCCACCACGTTGTATCCGGTGGCCAGTACGCCCACGT
>JAKJEM010000192.1:0-1762 GCA_022705425.1 Planctomycetota bacterium | reverse complement strand
AACAGCAGCGCGAAGACGTGCTGTGCCACGGACGCGGTGCCGTAGCCCGGGATGTTCGTGACGGGAATCCCCTTTTCACGTGCGGCGGCGATGTCCACGACGTTGTAGCCGGTGGCCAGCACGCCGATGTAGCGCAGGTCGGGCAGGGCGGCGATGGCACGGCCGCCGAGGACGGTCTTGTTGGTCAACAGCAACTCCGCGCCGCGGGCCCTGGGCAGGAGTTGTCCGGGGGTGGTGCGGTCATGGATCCGGCAGTCGGCGAGGCCGTGCAGGCCTTGCCAGGTCAGGTCGCCGGGGTTCAGTGTAAAGCCGTCGAGGACAACGAGGACGGGCACGGGGCGCTCCCAAGGGTTGCAGAGCGGGCGTCAGGCAGGTGGCCGGCGACAGCGAGGCAATAGCAGATCGCAGATAGCAAATAGCAGATGGCAGAGAGCCAATAGCAGATCGCAGAGAGCCAATAGCAGATGGCAGAGAGCAGACCAGCACCAAGAAGACAGTGGCGCGAAGGCACCAGCAGAAGACGGCAGCGAGAAGACAGCGGCGAACGGCGCCAAACGGGCAAGCGCATCGGTCACCGGCGCGCGCCTCACTTCTTGGGCGCCGGCTTGTCAACGATCTCGTGCAGGATGGTGTGAAAGCCCTTGCCAGACTCGATCTCGCGTTCAAGCTCCTGTATCGCCTCCGCCGTCGCGTCGGCGCCGCGGGCCTTGACGAACTTGAGCACGGTCTTGCCGACGCGGATGCGGTCGCCGTCCTTGAGCTCACACTCCACGTTTGTGCAACGCACGTCGTTGAGGAAGGTGCCGTTGCGCGAGGCGGCGTCCAGGACAACGTACCCCGCCCCGCGTCGCTGGACGGAACAGTGGATGCGGCTGATCTCCGCGTCGTGGGTGAAACGGATGGTGCAGCCGGAGCCGCGGCCGATGGTGACGTCCTCAGCTTCGAGCGGGACGTGATGGACCTCTCCGGCGAGCGTGTAAACCAGACTGGCGCTCATGGCATGGTTCCTCGCTACATGCCTTGGCCGGCCGGCGGCTTGATGACCGCCCCCCGCCCAAAGGCATAGCGTAATATCCCGTCCGAGCGGCGCAAATGCAAGAGGGCCCGGGAAGTCGTTGCGGCGGCCGGATGACGGCTTACATTGCGCACGGACGGCGCGCGACTTGTCGGAACGGTCTGCGGCCGGCGGCCGCGACGGACGTGAGCGGAGTAAGGAATCACCGGATGCAGGAGCTGGAACAGCTGGCGTTGGCGTCCCGTCGGTTTGGCGGTGACGGGCGGCTGGTCTTCCTTGGCGGCGGCAACACCTCGGTCAAGTGCGGCGACACGCTGTACATCAAGCCCAGTGGGGTGTCGCTGGCAACGCTTCAGGCGGGGGACCTGGTGGCGATGAACCGGTTGCAGTTGCGGACGCTCGTCGAGGCGCCGATGCCGTCGGATGTATGGGCGCGGGAGCGGCGGGTCAAGGAGCTGATGGGCGAGGCGGTGCTGGGGAAGGCGAAGGCGCGTCCATCGGTCGAGGCGCCGTTGCACGAGGCGATGCCGTGGACGTACGTGGTGCACCTGCATCCGACGCTGGTCAACGGGATGACGTGCGCGGTGGATGGCGCCTCGGCCTGCGCCCGCCTGTTCCCCGATGCCTTGTGGATCGAGTATGTTGACCCGGGGTACACGCTGGCCCGTTGCGTGGCCGGGCGGCTTGCGGAGTCCGCAAAATCCGGCCGCCGGGCGCCCAACGTCGTTTTCCTCCAGAACCACGGTG
>JAKJEM010000191.1 GCA_022705425.1 Planctomycetota bacterium | reverse complement strand
GCTAAGCAGTTTTTATTCCCTATATTGTTCCCGTTCATTGTTGCGGATTGTGTCAAAATCTTTGACCCCTCTTTTTTGATCGAAAGCCGGAACGCGAATACAGACCAATCGTCATGGATCTTGAGGGTGTTCCACACCAGAACTTATTACTGCCGTTTACCGGCGCGTGTGAAGGGCGGCTTGCGACGGCAGGACATTTCCGCAGGCGGGGATTATGGGCAGGTCGTCGGGGTATTCGAGGATATCAAACCGCTCGCCCTCCTCTATGTCCGCCGGGACGCTTCTGGACGCCGCCAGATCGACTTTGATTAGCCGGGCGCGCTTCTCTTCCGGCGTCATGAGGGAATACCGCCTGAGCGTCTCCTCGAATGCCTCGTCGTCGAGAACCGCCTGTATCGGGTTGTAGGGTGTCATTTGTGAGCCCTCTTGCGCCTGCGCTGGAACCACATTCGCACAAGCCGCTGACCGTTTATAACATCGCACGCCAACCAAAGCGCGAACGGCAGGCCCATCATTACAAACAGCACGGTCTCGAGTTTCATTCCGCGTTCTCCCTGAATGCTCCGAACATCTGCGAAAGGATCTGGCCGACCCTGTACGTGCCGGCCTTGCAGCCGAGAATGACGCACTCGCCCCGCCGGACGGCACCGTCCAGCCGTTCGCACCGGACAGGATCTCGCCAGCCGTCGAAGTAGCCCGCCCACATCCGCTGGGGCGGGAAGTTCTCCGGATGGGTGTGCGGGTTCTGCGGATCGTCCGGCGGAGCCCTGAAGTCGGGAGGCAGGATGGCGGGGCGCTTCCACTCTGGCTGCACGCGCCCGTCGGTGTCGCGCACGGCGGGCTGACGGTCCACGGGGCTGCCGCAACCGTTCATCCTTCTCGCCGCGTTCGCGTCCCATGACCACTTGCCGCCCATCGGCTCACCTACCCTTCTGTACTTTCCCGTTTCCAGATCGACGCGCCAACGGACCCAACCGGCGCGTTCCTTCTTCCGGAGCCGCCTCAACCGGCGCGCCGCCCGCATCTCCGGCCCGAACAGCCAATACGCCCCGGCCACCGCCGCCAGCCAGACCAGAAGCGGGATTTCCCGCAGAAACAGGAGGAGGTTTCTCATAAGTTCGCCTCCGCGCCCGAAATGTTGATCTGGATGGCCTGCTTCAGGCCGCCCTCGTCCTTGTACCGCCCGCGCATGCGCGACGTGAGGATCGTCTTGGACAGCGCGGCGTCCGGAGGGAAGTACTTCTCCGAGGACTCCTCCACCTCGTCCTCGCTCCTGCCTTCCGGGGTCACCCTGCTTTTCCGGAACTTGCGGGAGGTCGTGACGCGCATGCCGATCGCCGCTTTCATCGCCGCGGCCTCGACCGTGAGCACCGCCTGATCTATCGCCTCGTGGTATACCGACATGAGAACGGGGAACGTCCCGAACAGCCGGCTGACCGCCCAGGACGGCAGGCTCGCGGCCTCCGCCACCCCGGCAAGGCCTTCCAGCTTGGCCGCGCCCTCCACGATAGCGTCGAGGAACATGGCAACGTCCACCGCCACGCCTCCGGCCTCCTTCGTCCTGCCCGCTATAAGCACCGACGACGGCAGGGCCATGACCATGTCGCCGCACACGGATGAGTCGGCAAGCCAGTGGCTCCGCCCGACCGGGGCGCCCGTGCAGGTGATGCCGAAGCGCGACTCGCCTTCCTTCATGGAGCCCTTGAAAGTGTCACAAGAATCTGTCACAACCGTCACAAGGGACTCGTTTTTCGCCTCTTTTTCCCTGTTTTCGAGCGCGGAAGCGAGCAAATCCTTCTCGAGAGTGTCACAAGAATCTGTCACAACTGTCACAAGAGGCTTCTCCGCTACGCTACCCGCTTCGCTGCCTGCTTCGCCACCCGCTTCTGTCTGGATGTCTGTTTCAGCGATCATTCTCCGCCTTCTTTCTCTTCCGTTCCCAAACCGCAGTCGCCCGATCCGTTGAGCACCACCCTCCGGCCCTTCACCCCGATGTTCATGGCCAGCGCGCGCGCCGCCTCCAGCCTGTCCGCCCAGCCCTCTTTCGGCCCCGGAAACGCCCTCCCGGCCAGAGCCTCGCGCCGCCAGTGCTTCGCGAAGCC
>JAKJEM010000190.1 GCA_022705425.1 Planctomycetota bacterium | reverse complement strand
CGACAGTTCCACTGTCTCCGGATACGTAAGGCCTTGCCCAGAAACGACCGAGGTCCATCCACAGAAACCACCGATCAACACCGGTAGAATCTGTCTCTTTCTGTGACATCGGTGGATAGTTGGTTCTCCGTGCCCTCCGTGTCCTCCGGAGCGCCAGGGCAAGCCTGGCCGATCTTGTAACCTGAAAGGAGGTTACCCTGTCAATTGCTCGTTCAACAGGTAGCGGAGCGGGCGGCGAGCGGAGCAATCCGTCTGGTCGAAGCCCCGTCGAGCGAACGCGCGAGCCGTAGCGCAAGCGAACCCGTTTCGGCCTCGTTACACCAGTTGGAGGTGGCCATCCATCCGGATTTGGTGAAGCCAGCCGCCGGTGGTCAAGCAACGAGCGCGAGCAGCCATCGGGCCTTCCGGGGTGAGAGGGGACGGCGCGTGCGGACAGATCGGTCGAGGAACCTGGGAGAGCCGCCCGTGCGGGGGTGATGGCCCCGACTCTTGACGGGAAGACATAACCGGCAAGGGGCGCGGGCGGGAGTCGGAGCGGCTCATAGTAGCGTGGAAGCGGGGTAACTCCCGCAGAGCGAAGGGGCCGTGCTGGAGATGGACTTGTGCAAGAGAGGGGGAGAGCCGATTGGATCAATCGCCTACTACGGAACAAGCGCGCGACACCGCAAGGGGCCTTGCGCCGAGCCTGTCTTCCTTGAGGCACAAGTTGGGCCAGAAGGCCAAGCAGGAGCCGAGGTTTCGCTTCTACACGCTGTACGGCCACATCAGCCGACAGGACGTGCTGGAGGCGGCATGGGATCGGGTGCGCTCCAACAAGGGTGCGCCCGGAGTGGATGGGGTGACGCTTCAGGATGTGGAGGCCGGGGGCGTGGCGGAGTTTCTGGCGGGAGTGGGCCGGACGCTACGCGAGGGGAAGTATCGTCCCGACCCGGTACGGCGCGTCTACATCCCCAAGGCCAATGGGAAGTTGCGCCCGCTGGGCATTCCGACGGTGCGCGACCGAGTGGTACAGATGGCGACGCTGCTGGTTGTCGAGCCGATCTTCGAGGCGGACTTCGAGGACTGCTCGTATGGGTTTCGCCCGGGCCGCGGGGCGCACGATGCACTCGATGAGATACGGGGGCATCTGCGGCAGGGGTACTGCGCGGTGTACGACGCGGACCTGAAGAGTTACTTCGATTCGATTCCGCACGAGCGTTTGCAGGCGTGTCTGCGCATGCGCATCAGCGACCGGCAGGTGCTCAAGTTGGTGCGTATGTGGCTGGAGACGCCGGTGGTGGAGAGGGAGGAAGGGCCGGGTGGGAAAGGCGGGGAGCGTGTAACGCGCCCGCGTCAGGGGACGCCGCAGGGAGGGGTGATTTCTCCTCTGCTGGCCAACCTGTACCTGCACTGGTTCGACCGCCTGTTTCACCGCCAAGGAGGGCCGGGCCAGACAGCCGGGGCGAAGTTGGTGCGCTATGCCGACGACTTCGTGGTTCTCGCCCGCACCATTGACGCAGGCATGACGGGCTGGATCGAGTCGAAGCTGGAGGGGTGGATGGGCTTGAAGATCAACCGCGAGAAGACACGTGTGGTGGATGTGAGGAAAGAGGGCGAGAGCCTGGACTTCCTGGGCTACACGTTCCGGTTTGACCGCGACCTGTATGGACGCCCGCGCCGCTACCTCAACCTGTTTGCGTCGCGCAAGGCGATGGCCAGGGAAAGGGAGCAGTTGCGGGGGCTGACGGGGCCGCGCATGTGCTTCAAACCGCTTCCGCGCATGATCGAAGAGCTCAACGAACACCTTCGCGGCTGGGCCAATTATTTCGGCAAGGGCTACCCGCGCAAGGCGTTCCGCCAGATCAACCGCTACGTGCGCAGCCGGCTGTGCCAACACCTCAAGCGCCGCAGCCAAAGACCCTGGCGCCCGCCCAAAGGCACTACCCACTATGAGCAGCTGGAGAAAATGGGGCTGATCTACCTATGAGAGAACCGAGGCGAATGCGAATGCCCAAGGCGAGAATCTTCAGGAAAGCCGGATGCGGGAAATCCGCACGTCCGGTTTGATGAGCGGGGACGGGAAACGGGGCGACTTCAGCGTCGACACCGCGCCCGTCCTCGACTCTACCTCGCTCATGAGCTCGAGCGAGCGAGACGCTCGCGGTCTGG
>JAKJEM010000018.1:33079-59767 GCA_022705425.1 Planctomycetota bacterium | reverse complement strand
TTTACGAACCGGGCGGCGCGCGAGATGCTGAGCCGCGCGGACTTGATTGTGAAGGGGGAGACGCGGCATATCTGGGGGGGCACCTTCCACCATATCGCGAACCGCATCCTGCGGCGGCACGCGCCGAAGCTTGGGCTGTCGGCGGACTACACGATCCTGGACCGTGAGGACGCGGCGGACCTGCTGAAGTCCTGTGTGCCGGAGGCGGGGGTGCGGATCGAGGCGAGGCGTTTTCCGGAGAAGCGCGTGCTGATGGAGATCGCGAGCTTTGCCCAGAATATGTTGGAGCCGCTGGAGGACCTCCTGGCGCGGCGGTATCCGATGTTCGCGGGGCAGTGCGCGGAGATTCGACGTGTGCTGGAGCTTTACGCCACGCGCAAGCGCGGGGGGCAGTTGATGGACTACGACGATCTGCTCGGGGCGCTGCTGTTGCTGTTGCGCGAGCAGGCGTCGGTGCGGGAGCAGATGGCGGAGCATTTTCTGCATATCCTGGTGGACGAGTACCAGGACACGAACGCGATCCAGGGGGCGATTGTGGACCTGTTGGGGGCGGCGCACCGCAATGTGTGCGTGGTGGGGGACGATTCGCAGTCCATCTACAGCTTCCGCGGGGCGACCTTTGAGAATATCATCGGCTTCAAGTCGCGCTATCCCGACGCGCGCGAGTACCGGTTGGAGACGAACTACCGTTCGACGCCGGAGATTCTGGAGCTGGCGAATGCGAGCATTGCCGTGAACACGCGCCGCCTGCCGAAGGAGTTGCGCGCGGTGCGGCCGTCGGGGTTGCGTCCGGCGATCGTGGCGGCGCACGACGGGCCGGTGCAGGCCCGGTTCATTGCGGAGTACGTGCTGCATCTGCTGGACCAGGGGCGCAAGCTGACGGATGTGGCGGTGCTCTACCGCAGCCACTGGAACAGTATGGAGATTCAGATCGAGTTCCAGCGGCGGAACATCCCGTTCCGGGTGCGGGGGGGGCTGCGCTTCTTCGAGCAGGCGCATATCAAGGACGTGCTGGCGCATCTGCGGATTGCGCGGAATCCGCGCGACGAGCTGGCCTGGCTGCGGACGTTGCAGATGGTGCCGAAGGTGGGGGGGGCGCTGTCGCAGCGGGTGTGGCGACGCCTGGCGGAGGGGGCGGACCCGATCGCGGAGGCGGGTTCGCCGGAGGCGATGGCGCTGCTGCCGAAGCCCGCGCGTCCGTTCTACGCGGGCTTCGCGGGGCTGGTGCAGGAGTTGGCGGCGATGACCTCCCCGGCGGAGATGATCGAGCGGGTGATGGCGAAGTCCTACGGGAACTACCTGACGTCGCATTACGAGCACGCGTCGCTGCGCCGCGAGGACATCAAGGGGATGCAGAGCTTCGCGGGGCAGTACAACACGGCGGAGGCCTTCCTGGCGGACGTGGCGCTGGCGGGGGACTTCAGCGGGGAGACGGTGGTGACGGGGCCGGAGGAGCAGGAGTTCGTGACGCTTTCGACGGTGCACCAGGCCAAGGGTCTCGAGTGGCCGGTGGTCTTCATTCCGTGGCTTTCGGACGGGCGTTTCCCCACCGATTTCTGCATCAACACGCGCGAGGAGGAGGAGGAGGAGCGGCGCGTCTTCCACGTGGCGGTGACGCGGGCGAAGGACGAGTTGTACCTTTGCGTGCCGAAGTTCCTGCGGCGTCGGTCGCAGGAGTTGGTGATGATGAAGCCGAGCCGGTTCATCACGGAGCTGCCGGAGGGCTTGATCGAGCCGATGGCGCTGGAGGAGGGGCTGCCGCACGTGATTGTCGGCCCGGCGGATGAGGGCGGGCGGTCTCTGGCGGCGCCGGGGGCGGCGGCTACATCCCCGTGCCCTTGAAGATGGCCGGCAGGGTCTTGAGGGCGATCTTGACGTCGAGCCAGAGCGACCAGTGGTCAATGTACCGCAGGTCGTCGGCCATCCATTGCTCGAAGGTGGCGCGGTTGCGGTCGGTAACCTGCCAGATGCAGGCCAGCCCCGGCCGCATGGAGAGGCGTCGCCGTTGCCAGCGTTCGTACTGGCGGACCTCGGCGGGCAGGGGGGGGCGGGGTCCGATAAGACTCATGTCGCCGCGGAAGACGTTCCAGAGCTGGGGGAGTTCGTCCAGGCTGTAGCGGCGGAGGAAGCGCCCGAGGGGGGTGATGCGCGGGTCGTCCTTGATCTTGAAGACGGGTCCGCGCATCTCGTTGGCATGGTTGAGGAGGGGGCGGCGGGTTTCGGCGTCGGCGATCATGGTGCGGAACTTGTACATCACGAACTCCCGCCCGTAGAGGCCGCAGCGGACCTGGCAGAAGACGGCCGGCCCGCGCGAGGTCAGGCGCACGGCCAGGGCAATGGCGAGCATGACGGGGGAGAGGGCGATTCCGAGGATGAGGCTGCCGAGGAGGTCTGCGGCGCGCTTGCAGCCGAGGGCGACGGGGTTGTAGGGGGCGGCGCTGAAGGTGAGCATGGGGATGCCGCTGAAGACCTCGATGTGCGGACGGCTGAGGGCGGCGTTGAAGAAGGGCGAGGGGATGTGGATGCAGACGCCGACCTCCTCGCAGTCGCGGATCACGCGCTGCAAGGCGCCGGCGTCGAGTCCGGGGCTGGCGACAACAACGTCGTCGGCGGCGGTTTCGTCGAGGAGGATGGGCAGGTCGGCCAGCGGTCCGAGGATGCGCTCGGGGGGCGCCGCCGGGGCGAGGTCCGAGGGCAGAACGTATCCGGCCAGTTGGAGCCCCCACCCCGCGCGCTCGACGGCCGCGCCGAAGTCGAGGGCGGCGGCGTCGCCGCCGACGATGACGACGCGGCGCAGGGCGCCGGTGGCGCGGTAGAAGCGCGGGGCGGCCTTGAGCATCAGCGCGCGCGCGAGGAGGATGAGCGCGACGTTCGCCGCCAGAAAGGCGCCGATGACCCGGCGGCTGAGGAGGTCGTCCTTGACGAAGAAGACCGTCGCGCCGACGGCCAGCGCGCCGAGGATGAGCGGGAGGGCGAGGCGCTTGAGGCTGTCGCGCGTGCGTTCGATGGGGGAGAAGTCGTAGCCCCCGAAGACGCCGAAGAGGACCCACCACATCGGCGCGGCCAGGACGGGCAGCCAGAGGTACCGCTCGACGGGGAGGATCGTTTTCAGGGCCGCCACGTCCTGCAGCAGACGCCCGCCGCCGTAGTAGGCCAGGGCGAAGGCCGCTGCCGTTGCGCCGGCGTCCGCCAGGGCGACCGCCGCCTGGAGTGTGCGCGTCCGCTGCCGGAGCATGGCGTCGGCCCTTATGCCGGGGGGGTCACAGGGAAAGGTTGTGGATGCAGTCGCGGGCGAGTTTGACGAGGACGGGGTCCTTGCACTGGTCGCGGACGTAGCGCAGATCGGCCATGGCGCGGTCGTTCTCGTTGAGAGCCATGAAGGCGTAAGCGCGCCAGAGGTAGCCGCGGAAGAGCTTGGCGTCAATGCGGACGGCCTCGCTGAAGTCGGCGATGGCCTTGCGGAATTCGCCCTGCTGGGCGAGGGCCTTGCCGCGCATGAGATAGCCTTCGGCCAGGCCGGGGGCGAGTTCGGTGCAGCGGGTGAAGTCCTCGATGGCGGCGGCCTCCTGCTTCTGCTGCAGGCGCATGACGCCGCGTCCGAAGTAGGCGGTGGGGTAGGAGGGGTTGATGGAGATGGCGCGGTTGAAGTCCTCGGCGGCGCCTTCGGGTTCCTTGAGTTCGGCGCGCAGCGCGCCGCGGCGCACGAGCGTTTGCACGCTGTCGGGGTGAATCTGGAGGGCCTGATCGAGTTCGCGGAGCGCGCCGATCTGGTCGCCGACCTTCTGCTTCTGCGTGGCGGCCATGAGGTGCTTTTCGATGGCGGTCTCGCGCGGATCGCCGCCGCGTCCGGTGACGCAGCCCGTTGCGATGAGCGCCAGGAGACACGCCGCCCAGGTGAGTGCTCTCATGTGGCTTCCTCCGACTCGTGGCCTGCGGTGAGCGTCGCGCTATGCGCCGCTGGACAGTCGCACCGTTCGTCCGGTGCGCGCGGACTCATAGATCGCCAGGATGATTTCGATCGCCTTGCGGCCTTCGGGGCCGTTCACCTGCGGCTCGCGTCCGGTCGCCAGCGCCTCGAGGAAGTCGGCGATCTGGGCGCGGTGGCGGGCGTGGCCGCCGCCCATGGGGTCGTTGGCGGGGCGCTCCGCGATGCCCTGCGCCGAGTATCGGCGGCGCACCTCGTCGTCCTCCGGGCGCGTCTCGGCGAACTGCCAGGTCGTCAGCGCGTCCCCCTCGAGTACGGCCATGCCCTTGTCGCCGAGGACCTCGATGCGGCGGTCCGCGCCGGGGAAGACGGAGGTGGTGCACTCGATCACGCCGACGGCGCCGCTGCGATAGCGCAGGACGGCGGCGGCGGTGTCCTCGGTTTCGATTCCGGGGTGGACGAGGCGCTCGGTGAAGGCGCAGACCGATTCGACGGGCCCCATGAACCACTGGACCAGGTCAATGGCGTGGATGCCCTGGTTCATGCAGGCGCCGCCGCCGTCGAGCTTCCAGGTGCCGCGCCACTTCGCCTTCTCGAAGTACTTCTCCGAGCGCCACCACTTGTTGTAGCAGTCGCCCATCGTGAGGCGTCCGAAGCGGCCCGCGTCGGCGGCCTGCTTGATGAGGCGGGCCGCGGGGTCGAAGCGCATCGGGAAGATGGCGCAGAGTTTCACGCCGTGAGCCTGGGTCTCGCGGAGGATGGCGTCCACGCGGTCGAGGGTGACTTCGAGGGGTTTCTCGCAGATGATGTGCTTGCCCGCGCGCGCGGCGGCCACGGCGGGTTCCATGTGAAGACCGCTGGGGGTGCAGACGCAGACGGCGTCCAGGTCCGGGCGGCGGAGGAGTTCTTCGTAGTCCGCGTAGCAGGGCGCGCCGGTTGTTTCGGTGAAGGCGCGGCGGCGTTCCTCGCCGACTTCGGCGCCGCCCACGAGCCGCGCGCAGGGGACGCCCTTCAGGGCGGAGACGTGGACCCCGCCGATATTGCCGCAGCCGATGATTCCGATTCCGAAGGTCTTCACGATGCGCTCCTGTGACTCAGAGGACATGGGCCGCTGCGCCGGCTACAGGGCGAGACGGGCGAACTTGCGCTTGCCGGCCTTGAGGAGAGCGCCGGCCTTCGGGGTCACGTTCAGGTTCGCGTCCGTCACCGCTTCGCCGTCGAGCGACACGGCGCCCTGCGTGACGAGGCGGCGGGCCTGGCTGGTGCTTTCGGCCAGTCCGCACAGGACCACGAGTCGCGCGATCCAGATGCGCCCGTCTTCCAGGGCCTCGGGGGGCACGCGCACCTCGGGCACCGCCTCGGGCGTTTCCTTCTTGCGGACCTCGCGGTCGAAACGATCCGACGCCTCGCGGGCCGCCGGCTCGCCATGATACCGCCGGACAAGGGCAAAGGCCAGCGCCAGCTTGGCCTCCATGGGCGAGCCGGCCAGGAGGCGCTCGGTCTCCTCCGGGGGGACGTCCGAGGTCAGGTCGAAGTAGGTCCGCAGCAGCGCGTCGGGGATGGACATCGTCTTCCCGTACATCGTCCACGGGTCCTCGTTGATGCCGATGTAGTTGCCGTAGCTCTTGCTCATCTTCAGTGCGCCGTCGAGACCCACCAGCAGCGGCAGGGTCAGGGCGGCCTGCGGCGGCTGCCCGGCGTCCTTCTGGAGCTGGCGTCCGACGAGGAGGTTGAACGTCTGATCGTTGCCGCCGATCTCGACGTCGGAGCGGACCATGACGGAATCGTAGCCCTGCATCAGCGGGTAGAGGAATTCGTGCAGGGAGATCGGCTGATTCTCCGTGTAGCGCTTGCGGAAGTCGTCCCGCTCGAGCATCCGGGCCACGGTCATGTGCCCGGCCAGGCGGATGACGTCGAGGAAGCTCATCTTCGCGAACCAATCGCCGTTGTGGACGACCTCGGTGCGGCTCAGGTCAAGGATCTTGCCGACCTGGGCGAGGTAGGTCCGGGCGTTTTCGAGCACCTGCTCGTGGGTGATCTGGGGGCGCGTGGTGTCCTGGCCGCTGGGGTCGCCGATCATGCCCGTGTAGTCGCCGATAATCAGCACGGCCTGGTGGCCCATCTCCTGGAAGTGGCGCAGCTTGTTCAGGGGCACGCCGTGGCCGAGGTGGATGTCGGGGCGGGTGGGGTCAATGCCCAGCTTCACGCGCAGGGGCCGGTTCGCCCGGCGCGCGGCGTCGAGGCGCGCCACGAACTCGTCGCGCGGGAAGATGTCTATCACGCCGCGGGAGAGGTGCTTCAGTTGCGTTTCGATGTCGGGAAACATGGGGTCTCCGTCAGGGGGTGGGACCGGGGTAGCGGATGGCCAGGTAGAAGAGGATCACCTGGGCGTTGTTGGCGGCATGGAGGACGATGGGGGCAACGAGCGAGCGCGTGCGCGCGAAGAGCCAGGCCAGCGTCAGGCCGAGGATGAACATCGGCGCCATGACGCTGAACTGCGGATGGGCGACGGCGAAGAAGACGGCGCTCAGCAGGATGGCGGGCCCCGTTCCGAACCAGCGCTCGGCGGCGGGCTGGAGGAAACCGCGGAAGAGGAGTTCCTCGGCCACGGGCGCCAGAACGACCGCCACCAGCGCGATCAGCGCCACCGTCCAGGGGTCGCGCGTCAGCAGCAGCGCCACGAGCGTTTCCTGCATCTCCACGCGGGGCAGCAGGAAGAGCTGCGTCGCTTCGAGCATCCCGAAGACCGGTTGCAGCGCCAGCCACGCCGTCAGGCCGGTCGCCAGCCCCGACCAGAAGGGGCCGCGCAGGCCCAGTTGCGCCGCCGCGCCGCGCCGCTCCTCCAGAACCACCAGCAGAATCAACCCGATCAGAAAGAGGCGCGCGAAGCCGGCGGCGATCCAGTCGCCCCGGCCGAGCAGCGGCGGCGCGTTGGTGTCCGTGCAGACGCGCCACAGCAGTTCACTCACCAGCGCAAAGAGCGCGCCGACTTTGAGGATGTCCCACAGCCCCCAGGCCGGGCGCAGGCCCTCCTTCGGCGGCAGGAGTCGCCCCCGCATGAAGAAGAAGACGACCAAGACCGATGCGACCATCGCCCCGCCGTAGAGGAGGGTGAGACGCGCCGTCTGCGAGAGGATGCGGTAGCTCCGCGTCTCGGGGTTGCGGCGCGCTGCCGTGGCGTCCTCCTGCGTGATGCGCTGCTGGAAGACCTTCTGGTCAATCGGGTCCAGACGCCGGCGGGTGGACCCGTCCGAACGGAGGGCGCCATGGACCTGCCAGCCCCCGAGAACGATCACGGCCAGGAGGACGAGGAGGTAGAAGGCCTCCGTCTTGAGGAACCGCCGCGCAGCGGCGCGCAGATCGCCCGATTCTAGCGAACCTGTATCCACACCTGCCTCCGGCGCGGGCCGTCGAACTCGCAGAAGAAGATGCCCTGCCAGCGTCCGAGAGCCAGCCGGCCCTCGCGCAGGGGGATCACGACCGACGGGCCGACCAAAGCGGCCTTCAGGTGCGCGTCGGAGTTCCCCTCGCTGTGGTGATAATGGTCCTCCTGGGGATAGACCGAGGCCAGCTTGGCCAGGAGGTCCCGCGGCACGTCGGGGTCGGCGTTCTCGTTGATCGTCACCGCAGCGGTGGTGTGCGGCACGAACACGACGCAGAACCCCGCCTCAACCGGGGCATCCGCGACGGCGCGGCTCACCGACTCGGTGATGTCAATCATCTCGTTCCGCACACGGGAGGTGACGGAAAGCTCCTTCACGGCGCGCTCCAGAGGGGAAGGGGAGTTGCGGGCCAACTGCGCGTGATACTACCCCAGTGCCCGCCAGGAATGCAACCGGCGCGCCCCTGGGGACGAGAGTGGCGCGCCGGCAAGTCTCCGCAGCGGGTCCTGCGGGCGGCGCGGGTATTTCCGGCCGCAACGCCGATGCTCGGTCTTCCGCACGGACGTGGTCGGCGGCTCTGCCGCACCGGACAGCCCTTCGCGCCGGGGAGGTCCGCCTCGTCACTTCGTCTCGAGGGGCGTCGGAGCCTCGTCGCCGGCCATGGGCGCGGGCGAGCGCTCGCCCACGCGCTCCGCCAGCGATTCGATCTCGGCTCGGTGGCGGTCCACCTGTCCGCTGAGGCCGAAGAGCGCGACCGCTCCGGCGGCCATCGCGGCGTACAGCAGCGCCGGACGCGCCGCCGGGGCGCGCTTCAAGCGAGACTCGATCTCGCGGAGGCGCTCCTCGTCGCCAATCTGCGAAAGGTAGATCAGCATCAGCGAGGCCGCAAGCTGTCCGCCCAGGGCGCTGAGGATCAGCCCCGCCATGAACGCCTCCAGGCCGCCGTACAGCCAGGGGGGCGCGGAGAACAGCCACGGCTTCACAAAGGCCCACAACATCCTGAAGAGGGCGATCGAGCCGCAGCCGATGACCACCGAGGCCAGGCTCAGCGAGAGGAACCACCAGGGGTGCTTGACGATGAAGAGCAACCCCCGCAGGAGCGCGGCGAGGGGATTGCCGCCCTCGAGCACGGCGGCGCAGAGCGGCGCAAGGACGACCGCGCCCGCAAGCACGGAACCCAGCAGGCCGATCACGAGGAAGAACAGGAGCATCAGGAACCCGCCCTCCGCCGCCATCCAGCCCCCCAGCACCCCCCACAGCACGGCCGCCGCCGCAATCAACGGCGACAGCAGCGCCGTCACCGCCAGCACGCGAAGAAAATGGCGCAGACCATGCGCCAGGAACCGCTCGATGCCCATCGCGCGCTCGAAGATGCCGTCGGCCACGCAGCCGAGCAGCGCCCCCAGGAGAAAAACGGCCCCCAGCGCGGGCAAGGCCAGCACCAGCGTTCCGCCGGCGACGCTGCCGCCCGTCCACTTGATGAGCATCATCGCCAGGAAGAAGACGCACCCGAAGAACAGGGCGCAGGGGATATAGAGCCAGTAGCCGTTGATCACCTGCCAGACGCCGGCCTTCGCCGCCTCGATCCCGCTCTGGACGTTGAAGTACTTCGTCAGAAATGCGGCGCGGATGCCCTCGTCGTCCTCCGGCTCGGCGGTTCGCGGCGCGCGCGAAGGCTCCGCCGCAGCGCGGGCGACTGGAAGCCCGGACGGCTTCGGCAGGGGGGGCGCGGGACGTTCGGCGGGTCGCGGCGGCGCCTCGATTCCATACTCCGGCGGCTCCGCCATCTCCAGGTCTTTGAGATCGGACAGGCGCGGGGCCATCTCGATCCCGCTCTCGTCCGGCGTCAGCGGAATGTCCTCGATCGGGCCGTCCTCCGGCTCCAGGATTCCGCCCTCCGCTCCGGCATCCTCCCCGGAAACCGGCGGGGCCGTGGACGGTCTCAACGCCGCGTCCAGATCGGACTCGTCCGGTACGGGACCGACGGCGGGGAACTCGCGCGAAACCTCGTAATCGCGGCTGGGAGACTGGCCGGGCGGCGTCGCGCGCGGGAGCTGCTGCGAGATGTCAATCTCGCCGCGCGGCGCGGACGGGGGAGGCGTTGCCGCGGCCGGCGGGGCCGTGGGGGCGGCCGGCGGCGGAAGGACCGGGGGCACGGACGAGGGGGGCTTCCGGCCCGGCACCGTCACCATCGCCGCGCATCGCGGGCACTTCACCCGTCGCCCGGCGGAACGGGCGCGCGCCTTCAGACGCATGCCGCAGGCGCAGTTCCACCGCGCCAGCCGCTCGTCCTCCTCCGGCGAAGGCACGTGGAGCATGGCCTGGCAGTCCGGGCACTGAACATGCTCCCCGGCGTACTTCTCCGGAAGGGACATCGTCTTGCCGCACACGCAGATCAGCCGAATGGCCATGCCGCCTCCATACCGTTCCGCAGACGCTGAAACTATAGGCGCTCGGCGAAGAGGGTGTCAAGGGCCGGGGGGCGCGTCGCGCAGTCCCTTGCCCCAAGGGGGGCTATCGGCTACCATGACATTCCACACTGTTCAACGGATCGCAAGATGTCCAATGCGAATGACCGCGTCGTCGTGACGGGGATGGGCGCCATCTGCTGCCTGGGGCAGGGGGTAGAGGCCCTGTGGTCCGGCCTGGTGGCGGGCCGGTGCGGCATCGGGCCGTTGCGGCGCCTGGACGCCGACCGCCACCGGATACGCCACGCGGGCGAGGCCCCTTTGCCCGACGGCGCGGGCTCCGGTGTTGACCCCGCCGTGCAGTTCCTGTCGGCGGCGGGCGCGGAGGCGCTGGGCCAGGCCGCGTTGGACGGAGACGCGCGGCGGCGCACGGTCGTTGTCTTCGGGACGAATTTCGGCGCGATGGGGGCCACGGAGCGCCTGATGCGGGGCGAGGCTCCGGCGGCGGCGCTGGCCGGCGAGGTCGCGCGCGAAGCGGCGCAACGCCTCGGGCTCGACGCCGCGCAGACCACGATCAGCCTCTCCTGCGCCTCGGGCAATGCGGCGATCGGCTGGGGGATGGACCTGATCCGCTCCGGGCGGGCCGAGCGTGTGCTGGCGGGGGGGTACGACGCCATCAGCGAGGTCGTCTGGGCCGGGCTCTGTTCCCTGCGGGCCATGAGCGCCACGGCGCTGCGGCCCTTCGACCGCCGGCGCGACGGTACGATCTTCGGCGAGGGCGCCGGGCTGCTGCTGATCGAGAGCGCCGCCGCCGCGCGCGCGCGCGGCGCGCGACCGCTGGCTGTCGTGCGCGGATACGGCACAAGCAGCAACGCCTTTCACATGACCCACCCCGACGCCCACGGCGAGGGCATGGTGGCGGCCATGCGCGCGGCGCTGCGCGACGCGGCGCTGCCCCCCGAGGCAGTGGACCACGTCAACGCCCACGCCACGGGAACCCCGCCGAACGACCGCCTCGAAACGGCCGCGATCAAGGCGGTCTTCGGAGCGCGGGCCGCCCGAATCCCGGTCAACGGCCTCAAGTCCATGCTCGGACACGCCATGGGCGCGGCCAGCGCCCTCGAGGCCATCGCCTGCGTGATGACGCTGCGCGAGGGGCTGATTCCGCCCACCATCGCCCTGACGGACCCCGACCCCGACTGCGACCTCGACTATGTGCCCCTCCGGGCGCGTCGCGCCGCCGTGCGCGTGGCCCTGAACAACGCCGCAGGGTTCGGGGGATGCAACTCGACCTTGGTCCTCGCGCGGGAGGAGGGGTGACATGACGCCCGACGCGGTCATCACCGGATGCGGCGTGGCGGCCCCGAACGGCCTCGGGCGCGAGGCCTTCGGCGCGGCGCTGCGCTCCGGGCGCAGCGGGCTGGGGGACCTGGTGAGCTTCGACGCCTCGGACCTCGGACGCGAGCGGGCCGGCGAAATCACCTCCTTCGACGCAACGCCGTGGCTGCGCGCCCCCAAGAACTACCTGGACCGGAACTCGGCGCTGGCCTTCGCCGCCGCGGAGATGGCCGTGCGCGAGAGCGGCATCGTGTGGCCGTGTCTCGATCGGGGGCACGGCGTGTCCGTCGGCACGATGGCGGGGAACATGGAGTCGCTATCGGCCTTCTGCGCGCGCGTGGCCGAAAAGGGTCCCAAGCTGGCCCCGCCCTTCCTCTTTCCCCATGCCTACTACAACACCACGGCGGGGCTGCTGAGCATCGAGTACGGTCTGAGCGGGCCGCACGGGCAGTTCTGCTCCGGCGGCGCGGCGGGGCTGGAGGCGGTCCTCTTCGCCGCCGAGGCCGTCCGACGCGGCCGCGCCGAGGCGATGCTGGCCGGCGGGGTGGAGGCCTTCCACGAGAAGACCTTCCGCCTGGCCGTTGCGCGGGGGTGGGTGTCGCCGAGCGGCGGGGGCGCGGAGAGTTGCCGGCCCTTCGGCGCGGGGCGCAACGGAACGATCGTCGGCGAGGGCGCGGCCTTCTTCGTGATCGAATCGGAGGCCGCCGCCCGTGCGCGCGGAGCGCGCGTCCTGGCCCGGATTGCGGCGACCGCGACGGCGGCAACGGCGGGAGAGGTTTACGCCGCCGTTCTTCGGCAGGGCGACGCCCCCGAGGCGGTCTTCGCCGCCGCCGCCGGCTCGCGCGAGGCCGACGCTGTGGAAGGCGAGGCGATCCGCGCCGCCGTCGGCGCGACGACGCCCGTGACGGCGATCAAGGGATGGATCGGCGAGACCTTCGGGGCGTCGGGACCGCTGGCCCTTGCGGCGGCCCTTGCGGGGCTCGAAGGGGGCTTCCTGCCGCCCTGCGTCCCGGGCGAATGCGCCATCGAGGGGCTGCAACTCGTGAAGGATGGCTGGTCGGGGAATCCGAACTCCGCCCTTGTGGCCGCCGGCGGGCCGGGGTCGGGGACGTGGTGCGCGGTGATCTTGCGCCGTTGAGGCGGCGCGACTCAGGAAAGGGAGAGGACAATGCGGGCGCTCATGGCGGGGCTGATCCTTTGCGGCGCGTGGACGGCCGGAATGGCGGCGGAACTGCCGGTCGAGGGGACTCGGAGCTACACCCATCCCACGCTTGGACTGACGGCGCTGCGCGGCGAGATCGAACTCCCCGTCGAGGGAATCTGGGAGGCCGTGGAACCGACGCCCGGCGGACCGGTCCGCAGCGTCTTCCTCCTGGTCCCGCCGAGCCGTTTCACAGAGCGTCGCGGCGAAATGGCGACCCGCATCGAGCAGACCCGCAGGATCGAGCAGCGCCGCTGGCGCATCCAGATGTTCTTTGCCGCGCTGCAGGACTACGCCGCCCGCCACGAGGGCATCGGCCCCGACACGCTGGCCGACGTCGCCGCCGATGAGAAGGCGCCGGCGCATCACCGCGAGACGGCGCGACGATATGACCGCGAACTCGCGCAGGAGGGAATCCATCTCTTCCTGGTTCCGAAGTGTCCCATCGCCGCGCGCGCCGCGCTCGCCGCCGGCGCGGCCACGCCGTCCGACGCGGCGGCGATGCATGAGCGGCTGATGGGTTACAGGCCGGTCCATCCCCTGCGCGGCGAATGGGTCCTGCGCGACGGGCATATCGCCAGTTCGTTGTACGGGGCCCCGCTGCGCCAGAGGCAGCCGCCGTACGATCCGGACAGAGACTTCGGCGTGCTGCAGGGGGTCGGGCGGTTGTCCGTGCAGATGCAGTTGGAGGGCTCCGGACTTCGGAGCGTGGTTTCCTGGACAACGACACCCTAGGAGAGAACTCTCGTGATTGAACGCCCGGACATGCGCGGCCCGCGCGCGCCGGAGGGACTGGAGGTCTTCCAACTGACTTCCGAGGCCATCCCCTCGGCGCATATCTACATGGAAGCGCAGATCTTCGCGCCGGACTCGCGGCGCTTCGTGCTGCACCGGTCGGCGACGGCGCACGGGTCGGCGCTCGACGACGGCCGGCACCAGTTCCTGCTGTGCGACCTGGACGCGGGCGGGGGGCTGCGGCCCCTGACCGATGAGCGCAACGCCAAGGCGCCCGCCGTGTCGCCCGACGGGGCGTGGATGTACTACGTGCTCGACCGGACCTTCCCCGGCGGGGGGGATTTCGAGCTCAAGCGGGTGCGCCTGGACGGCACGGGGCGCGAGACGCTCTTCGCCGTGGACGGCCCGATTCCCGGCGCGGGACGCCGTGTGGCGCGGTTCTATCCGCTCTCAACGATCTCCTCCGACGGCAAGCGCCTGGCCACGACCGTCTTCCTGGGCGACGGAACCACGCTGAACGCGCCGTACGGCCTCCTCGTCTTCGACCTCGATCGCGCGACGATGGCGCTGCACGAGATGGCGCCCTCCTTCTGCAACGCGCATCCCCAGTACTGCCGCAGCCGCGAGGCGGAGGCCGCGCACGACCTGATGATCCAGGAAAATCACGGGTGCGAGCGGGACGCGCAGGGAAACGTGGTGAAGCTGACCGGCGGCGCCGGAGCCGACATCCATCTCCTGCGCGATGACGGCACGAATCTGCGCGACTTCCCGTGGGGGCGCGACGGGGAGGAGTATTGCCAGGGACACCAGTGCTGGCGCGGGCGCACGACCACGGCGGTCGGCGGCACGATCCGCAAGGCCCCCGGCCTGGGCGAGTTGATCCTGTCGCCCCCGGCGCCCCACGCCGACCACGCCGGAGCGAAGACGCCGGGCGGGCGGCGGGTGAACCTGAGCCGCTCCTTCGATCCGCCGCGCTGCTACCACTTCAGCACCGACGCGGAGGGCCGCCGACTGGTGACGGACTACCGGCTTTCCGACGGGCGGATGGACGTGGCCGTGGCGGACTTCCCGAAGGACCCCGAGGGCGCGTTGGAGAATCTGCGCTTCCTGTTGACGCCGCAGCCGCCGCAGGACAAGACGACGCACATGCACCCCTTCTGCTCCCCCGACGGCACGATGGCGCTGTTCAACTCGTCCGAGAGCGGCGTGCTTCAGGCGTACATGGCCCGCGGCTTCTGAGCCGTCCCCGTCGGCGGGCGCAAGACACTCGACGCCCTGCGCCGACGGGCGCGGTCAGATCGAATCGGCCCGATGGCCCAGCCGACGCCGCAGGGCCTTCTCCGCCGCAACGACCATGTACACGAAGAGCGCCACGGCCATGATTCGCGCCCAGGCGCCCGCGCTGATCGGGGCGGTGTGGAAGAGCCGGTTGGCCAGGGGCAGGTAGGTCATCGCCATCTGCGCCGCGATCATCGCCGCGATCCCGCCGAGCAGCAGGCGGTTCGAGAAGAGGCCCACGGAGAACATCGAGCGCGTCAGCGAGCGGCAGTTCAGCACGTACAGGGTCTCGATCATCACGATCACGTTCATGGCGATGGTGCGCGCCTGCTCGTCGGTGGCCTGCCGCGCCGACCGTTCCCAGACGAACAGCCCGAAGGCGCCCGCGAGCATGAGGACGCTGACGAGGCCCATGCGCAGGAGGAGGGTGTTGGTGAGGAGCGGCTGCTTCGGGTCGCGCGGCGGGCGGTCCATCAGGTCGCGCTCCTTGGGCTCGAAGACGAGCAGCAGCCCCAGGAGCAGGGCGGTGGACATGTTGATGTAGAGGAGCTGCACGGGGAGGATCGGCAGGACGACCCCGGCCAGGATGGCCGTCAGGATGATGAGCCCCTCGCCGAGGTTCGTCGGCAGCGTCCAGACAATGAACTTGGTCAGGTTGTCGAAGACGTTCCGCCCCTCCTCGACGGCCGCCTCGATCGAGGCGAAGTTGTCGTCGGTCAGCACCATATCCGAGGCGCCCTTGGCCACGTCGGTGCCGGTGATCCCCATCGCGACGCCGATGTTGGCCTGCTTGAGGGCCGGGGCGTCGTTGACGCCGTCGCCGGTCATGGCCACCACCTCGCCGCGCGATTGCAGGGCCTTGACGAGGCGGAGTTTCTGCTCGGGGGCGACGCGGGCGAAGACGGAGGCGCGCTGGGCCACCTCGACGAGCTCCTCGTCGGAGTGCTTCTCGAGGTCGCGCCCGGTGACCGCGACGAGGTCGTCGCCGCCGAGGCCCATCTGCCGGGCGATGGCGGCGGCGGTGAGGGCGTGGTCGCCGGTGATCATCTTGACGCGAATGCCGGCGGAGCGGCACTTGGCGACGGCGGCGGTGGCCTCGGGGCGCGGGGGGTCCATCATCCCCTGGAGCCCCAGGAAGGCCATGCCGGCGGCGACGTCCTCATGGTGGAGGCGGCGCTGGTCGGCCGGGGCGCGGCGGCGCGCGAAGGCGAGCACGCGAAGACCGCGCGAGGCCATCTCCTCGGCCTGCCGGCGGACGTCGTCCGCGTCGAAGGCCGTCTCCGTTCCGTCGGCGGCCACGGCCTTGTCGCAGCGTTCGATCAGGCGCTCGACGGCGCCCTTCATGTAGATCACCCGCTCCGATGCGCCGGGGAGGGTGTGCAGCGTGGCCATGTACTGGTGCTCGGACTCGAAGGGAATGGCGTCCACGCGCGGACAGGCGGTGTGAAGGTCCGCCTCCGACATCCCCGCCTTGCGCGCGGAGACGAGGAGCGCGACCTCGGTCGGGTCGCCGTTGAGGATGAGACGTCCGTTCTCGGAGAGGAGTTGCGATTCGTTGCAGAGGGCGCCGGCGCGGAGGCATTCCTCCAGCGCGGCGCGGGGGGCGTCGGCCTCGCCCTCGGGTTGGATCTCCCCCTGGGCCTCGTAGCCGCTGCCGGACACCGCGTAGCGCTGTCCGCCGGCGCGGATGTCCTGCACCGTCATCTGGTTCTGCGTGAGGGTGCCGGTCTTGTCGGAGCAGATGACGGTGGTGCTGCCGAGGGTCTCGACGGCGGGAAGCTTGCGGATGATCGCGCGGCGGGCGGCCATGCGCGAGACGCCGACGGCGAGAGTGATGGTGATGGCGACGGGGAGCCCCTCGGGGATCGCCCCGACGGCCAGCGCTACGGCGGCCATGAACATCTCGACCGCCGACTCGCCGCGGGAGATGCCCACGAGAAAGGTCAGGGCCGCCAGGACGAGGATGGCGATCAGCAGCAACCGGCTGAACTGGGCGATCTTGCGCGTCAGGGGGGTGGAAATCTCGACGGCCTCGAAGACGAGCGTGGCGATGCGCCCCAGTTCCGTCCGGTCGCCGGTGGCGCAGACGACGCACTCCGCCTGGCCGTAGGTGACGAGCGTTCCGGCAAAGACCAGGTTGCGCCGGTCGGCCAGGAGGGTATTCTCCGGCAGCGGCTCAGGGTCCTTCTCGACGGGGACCGATTCGCCGGTCAGGGCCGCTTCGTCCACGCGCAGGGTGCGCAAGGTCAGGAGCCGCGCATCGGCCGGGGTCTTGTCGCCGGACTGGAGGAGAATGACATCGCCGGGGACGAGCTGCTCGGCGGGAATGCGGAGTTTGCGCCCGTCGCGGCGGACGGTGGCTTCGGTGACCACCATCTTCTCGAGGGCTTCGATGGCCTTCTCGGCCTTGCTCTCCTGCAGGAAGCCGACGATGGCGTTGATGAAGACGACGCCGAAGATGACGGAGGCGTCCACCCATTCGCCGAAGTACAGGGCGACACCCGTGGCGACGAGGAGGATGTAAACAAGCGGCTGGTGGAACTGGGCCATGAAACGCCGAAAGGCGCTCTGGCGGCGGCGCGGCGTCAGGCGGTTTAGGCCGTAGATCGCGCGCCGCTGCTCCACCTCGGCGGCGGAAAGCCCCTTGCCGGGGTCGGTGTCGAGACGACGGGCGGCCTCCTCGGGAGGCAGGCTGTGCCAGAGGGGCGTTTCCATGGGGTTCTCCTGAGTCCATCCGGTTGTCGCGGACGACCGGTCGCGCGGGCGAGCCATCGCGCCTTCAATCTTATCGCGTTTCCTTCTGCTACACAATATCGCGATGGTAGGCTTGCAGGCTCTTGACCTGGCTTCGTCCGCGCCGGCAGGCGGAGATGCCCTTGGCGGCGGCGAGGGCGGCCGTCAGGGTGGTGATGTACGGCACCTTCATCCGAATGGCGGACTTGCGGATGTACGAGTCGTCGTGCTGGCTGCGCTTGCCGATCGGCGTGTTGATGACCAGGTGGATGCGGCGGTTGGTGATCTCGTCGAGAATGTTGGGCCGGCCTTCGGTGAGCTTGTTGACGCGTTCCGAGGGGATGCCGGCGGTCGCCAGCAGCCGGTGCGTGCCCTCGGTGGCCAGGATGCGGAACTTGAGCGCGGCGAACTGGCGGCCGACCTCGACCGCCGTGGCATCCTTCTCGGCGAAGCTCATCAGGACGGTGCCTTCCAGCGGCAGCGGCGGCGGGGCGGCCTCTTCGGCCTTGAAGTAGGCCGCGCCGAAGGAGTTGCCGAGGCCGAGGACTTCGCCCGTCGAGCGCATCTCGGGTCCGAGGACGGGGTCCACCTCCGGCATCTTGTCGAAGGGGAAGACCGATTCCTTGACGCCGAAGTGGGGAATCTTCTTCGGCTTGAGGTTCATCGAAGCCAGGGTGGCGCCCATCATCAGTTCCGTGGCGATGCGCGCCATCTGGGTGTTGCAGACCTTGGAGACGAGCGGGACGGTGCGCGACGCGCGCGGGTTGGCCTCGAGGACGTACACCGTGTCCTTCTCGATGGCGTACTGAATGTTCATCAGGCCGACCACCTTCAGCTCGCGCGCGATGCGGCTCGTGTACTCGACGATCCGGTCGAGGTGCCTCTTCGGGATGCTGGCGGGCGGGATCACGCAGGCCGAATCGCCGGAGTGGATCCCGGCCAGCTCGATGTGCTCCATGACGGCCGGAACGTACGCGTCCTGCCCGTCCGAGAGCGCGTCGGCCTCGCACTCGAGGGCGTTGACCAGGAAGCGGTCAATCAGGATGGGGCGCTCGGGCGTCACGTCCACGGCCTTGGCGACGTACTCGCGGAGCATGGCCTCGTCATGTACGACCTCTATGCCGCGCCCGCCGAGGACGAAGGAGGGGCGGACCATGAGGGGATAGCCGATGCGCCCGGCGACGGCCAGGGCCTCTTCCAGCGTGGCCGCCATGCCCGATTCCGGCATCGGGATGCCCATCCGCTCCATCATCGTGCGGAAGAGATCGCGGTCCTCCGCCAGGTTGATCGTGTCCACGCTGGTGCCGAGGATTCGCACCCCCGCCTCGGCCAGCTCGGACGCGATGTTCAGGGGCGTCTGCCCGCCGAACTGCACGATGACCCCCTCCGGCTTCTCCTTTTCATAGATGCTCAGGACGTCCTCGACCGTCAGGGGCTCGAAGTAGAGCTTGTCCGAGGTGTCGTAGTCGGTGGAGACGGTCTCGGGGTTGCAGTTGACCATGATCGTCTCGAGGCCGAGGTCGCGCAGGGCGAAGGCGGCGTGGACGCAGCAGTAGTCGAACTCGATGCCCTGCCCGATGCGGTTCGGGCCGCCGCCGAGGATCATCACCTTCCGGCGGGCACTGACGGGGACGGTGTCCGGGGCGTTGTAGGTGGAGTAGTAGTAGGCGGCGTTCTCGACGCCGCTGACGGGGACGGCGTGCCAGGCCTCGACGACGCCGAGGGCCTTGCGGCGGTCGCGGAGGCGTCGCTCGGAGATGCCGAGCAGCTTCGCCAGGTACCGGTCGGCGAAGCCGTCCTTCTTCGCCTGCGTCAACAGCGCGTCGGGCAGCTCGCGCCCGCGATAGGACAGGACCTCCTCCTCCAGCAGGACCAGTTCCTTCATCTGCTGGATGAACCACTCCTTGATGTGCGTCAGGCGATGCAGTTCGGCCACCGTGGCGCCCTTGCGCAGCGCCTCATACATGATGAACTGCCGCTCGCTCGTGGCCTCGCGCAGCAGGTCGAGCAGCTCGGGCAGCGAGCGCCGGTTGAAGTCCTTCGCGAAACCCAGGCCGTGCCGTCCGTTCTCCAGCGACCGGATGGCCTTCTGGAAGGCTTCCTTGTACGTCTTGCCGATGCTCATCACCTCGCCGACGGCCTTCATCTGAGTGCCGAGCTTGTCCTCGGCGCCCTTGAACTTCTCGAAGGCCCAGCGCGCGAACTTGATGACGACGTAGTCGCCCCAGGGCTCGTACCGGTCGAGCGTGCCCTTGCGCCAGTACGGGATGTCGGCCAGCGTAAGGCCCCCGGCGAGCTTGGCGGAGACGAGGGCGATCGGGAAGCCGGTGGCCTTCGAGGCGAGCGCCGAGGAGCGCGAGGTACGGGGGTTGATCTCGATGATGACCACGCGGCCGGTCTTCGGGTCGTGGGCGAACTGGATGTTCGTGCCGCCGATGACGCCGATGGCCTCGACGATGTCGTAGGACCACTTCTGCAGCTTCTTCTGGAGGGGCTCGGCGATCGTGAGCATGGGGGCGGCGCAGAAGGAATCGCCGGTGTGGACGCCCATGGCGTCAATGTTCTCGATGAAACAGATCGTAATCATGTGGTTCGTGGCGTCGCGGACGACTTCAAGTTCCAGCTCCTCCCAGCCGAGCACGGACTCCTCGACGAGGAGCTGGCCGATCAGGCTCGCGGCGATGCCTCGGGCGGCGACGGTGCGGAGCTCCTCGACGTTGTACACCAGGCCGCCGCCGGTGCCGCCCATAGTGTAGGCCGGCCGGATGACCACGGGGTATCCAAGCTGTGCGGCGATCTTCTCGGCCTCCTCCACCGTGTAGGCCAGCTCGCTCTTCGGCAGGTCAATGCCGAGACGGCGCATCTGGTCCTTGAAGGCGAGGCGGTCTTCGCCGCGCTCGATGGCGTCGGCCTGCACGCCGATGATGCGCACCCCGTACTTGGCGAGGACGCCCGCCTTCTCGAGTTGCGAGGAAAGGTTGAGGCCCGTCTGCCCGCCGAGATTGGGCAGGAGCGCGTCGGGGCGGCACTGCTCGATGATCTCCGTCATCCGCTGGAGATTCAGCGGCTCGATGTACGTCTCGTCCGCCATCCCCGGATCGGTCATGATCGTGGCGGGGTTGGAGTTGACCAGGACGATCTTGTAGCCCAGCGCGCGCAGGGCCTTGCAGGCCTGTGTGCCGGAATAGTCGAACTCGCAGGCCTGGCCGATGACGATGGGGCCGGAGCCGATGATCATCACCTTGTTGATGTCCGGATGCTTCGGCACGGGGGTCTCCTCTCGGGGTGAAGGGGGCCGGGCGCTAGGACAGAAAGAGGTCCTTCGACGGGAAGTTCGGGTCGCTGGTGAGGTGGATGCCGAGTTGCCGCAGCCCGGCTTCGTCGCCGGGGGGCGGCATGTGCGTCATGTGGACGTCGCAGCCGCGAAGCTCCTTGAGCTTCTCGACGCAAAGCTGGGCCAGGGGATTCGTGGCGCTGCTCATGGCGAGGCCGATGAGCGTTTCGTCGAGGTCGAGGCTGACGCTGCGCTTGCCGAGGATGTTGCGCTTGAAACCGCCGACGGTCTCCGTCACGGTCGGCGAGAGCACGTGCATGGAGTCGGGAACGCCGGCCAGTCGTTTGGCCGCGTTCAGGACCAGGCTCGAAGCGGCGTGCATGAGCGGGGAGTTGCGTCCGGTGACGATGACGCCGTCGCGCAGTTCAATCGCCGCGCCGCAGTAGATGCCCTCGTTGCCCTTGCCGGCGGCGCGCGCGCCTTCGGCCGAGCGCCGCGCCGGGGCGACGACGACGCGGTCCTCCGGGCGGATGTGAAGAGTCTCCATCAGCCGCTCCGCGCGCTCGACGGTGGGCTTTTCCGTCAGCCCCATGGCGTACTCGCAGGCATAGCGGAAGTAGCGGCGGATGACCTCCTGGGCGGCGGCGTCGCGCACCGCGGCGTCGTCCACGATGCCCGCCCCGGCCCGGTTGACGCCCATGTCCGTCGGGGAGCGATAGACCGCCTCGCCGCCGGTGATGCGCTCGAGAATCTTCCGCAGCACGGGAAAGGCCTCGATGTCGCGGTTATAGTTGATGGCCGTGCCGCCGTAGGCCTCGAGGTGGAAGGGGTCAATCATGTTGACGTCGCGCAGGTCGGCGGTCGCGGCCTCGTAGGCCACGTTGACAGGGTGGTTCAGCGGCAGGTTCCAGATGGGGAAGGTCTCGAACTTGGCATAGCCCGAGCGCGCCCCGCGCAGGTGTTCGTGATACATCTGGTTGAGGCAGGTGGCCAGCTTTCCGCTGCCGGGGCCGGGGCCGGTGACGACGACGAGGGGGCGCGTCGTGGGGATGAAGGCATTGGCGCCGTAGCCCTCGGGACTGACGATGCGGTTCACGTCCGTCGGGTAGCCGCGCGTGGCGCGATGCGTATAGACCGGCACGCCGCGGCGTTCAAGCTTGTTCCGGAAAAGCACCGCGCTCGGCTGGTCGTCGAAGCGGGTAATGACCACGCCGCAGACGGCGATCTCGCGGTCGCGCACTTCGTCAATCAGGCGCAGGGCGTCGGCATCGTAAGTGATGCCGAAGTCGGCGCGCATCTTCTTGCGCTCGATCGCCCCGGCGTGGATGCACAGCAGGATCTCCGCCTGGTCGCCGAGCTGCTGCAAGAGGCGCATCTTGACGTTCGGGTCGTACCCCGGCAGAACGCGGGCGGCGTGATGGTCGAAGAGGAGCTTGCCGCCGAACTCGAGGTAGAGCTTGTTGTCGAACCGCCGGACACGCTCGAGGATGGCTTCGGTCTGTTCGCGCAGATACCGTTCGTTGTCGAAGCCGTACCTCTGCGGCATGTCCCTCCCTTTCTGTCCTGGCTCGTCCCTCGTAGAGTCCGGGCATCATACCGGCGTCGCCGCCGGAGCGCAAGACCGTTACCAGTCGTTTCCCTGGAGGTGGATCAACCCCGGCGGGAAGTCCCTCTGCGCCAGCGGGTAGTACATGGCGATGTTCTTGCCGGGGATCGGGCACTCGACGCCGCCGTCCACCCGCACCACGGGGGTATCCGCCGGCAGCGCAATCCAGCCCATCCTCGAATAGAGCCGCTCCAGCCGCGGCACACAGAAGAGCAGTCCGCAATCGCGCGCGCGGCGGGCGGCCTCCTCCATAACGGCCTTCATCACAAGGTTCGACAGGCCGCTGGCGCGGTGCGGCGGCAGGACATACACGTTCTGGATGCCGGCCACGGCGAGGGGACGGTCCCCCGCGCGGATGACGCGGTCCACCGCTCCCGCGTGGGCGAGGATCAGGCCGTCGTCCTCGACGAGGGCCGTCCAGGCCGGACCGCTGCCGTGCCAGGAGCGGGTGAGCGAAAAGTCCGCCGCGTTGTCGGGAAAGCAGACACACAGCCCCCGGCGGATCGCGGCGTCGAGGTCGGGGGTCATCGCCTCTTCGGGAATGAGGCGGAGGTGTCCGGTCATTGGGGGGCTTCCGGCGGGAAGGGGGGCGACGGCCGTCCATTGCGAAGGAGGCTTTCGCGCAGCGCCGCCGCTTCGTCGAGGTAACGGCGGAGGCTCTTCAGGTCGAACTCGCGTTCGATCTCCTCCACAGTGCGGTCGGGCAGGGCGCTGACGAGGTTGAAGATCCCCTCCTCGGGCATCCGGCGGATGAGTACCCCGCCGCCGTAGCGCGCCGCGATGCGTTCCATCTTCTCGAAGTGGAAATCGAGGTGATAGGTGCGATGGTCCAGGTTCGTCTCGGCCAGAGTCCATTTCAGCCGGCCGAAGGGGGTGTCCACCGTCGCGAGGGGGCCTTCGATGGCGAGCGTCTCGCCGGTGGGGTCCACGATGCACCCGCCCGACGCATGGCAGCGGACGAGGTGGAAACCGTAATCCATGGCGCAGGAGATGAGGCGTCGCCCGCCGTAGAACATGGTGGGGAAGAAGACGCACTGCGCCCCGGCGCGCGCAAGGGCCAGTCCGACGGCGGGGAACTTGAGGTCGAAGCAGATGGCGATCCCCACGCGCCCGCAGTCCGTCGGCCAGACAGGGATATCGCCGCCCGGCGTGACGCCGTCCTTCATCTCATAGGCGGTGGCGTGGAACTTGCGATAGCGCCCGATGATCCCGCCGTCGCGCCCGAGGAGAAGGGCGGTGTTGTACACCCGGTCGCCGTCGCGCTCCAGAAGGGGGTAGATCACGTGCGACCGCAGCGTGCGGGCCTTGGCCGCAACCGCTTCGGTGGCGGGGCCGGGAACCGTCTCAGCCAGGGCGGCCATCTCGCGGAAGGTCCCGCAGCCCTCCTGGAGCTGAATCTCCGGAAAGCAGACGAAATCCGGACGATAGGCCGCCGCACGGTCCAGCGCCTCCAGCGCCAGGCGGCGGTTCGCTTCGAGGTGCGCGGCGGGCGGGAGGGGCTCCGGCGAAACGATGCCGCACGACGCGGCCAGAAGGCGGGCGGGTTTCATGGCTTAAGGGCGCTCCTTGAAGACGCGGCGGGTTCGTTCAGTTCGGTCATCTGCGCGTGGGCGGCCAGCCAGGCGTAATCGAGCTCCCCGCCGTGGCCGGGCGAGTCCGGGACCTCGGCGAACCCCTCGCGGATGGGCAGGGGCGCGACACAGGTTCGCGAGGGCATGCCGTGGTCCATCCAGCCGCCGATCTCCCCGAAGGGGAAGTTCTCGCCGTACACCGCTGCGACGTGAAGATGGGCGAAGGCCCCGACGCCGGTGTACCCCGTGCCGCCGATCTCGACGGGGATCCCGGCCAGGCGCAGCGCCGCCGCGCGGTCGCGGATCTCGGAAAAGGTCCCCTGCATGTTGGGGTGGAGATTGACCGCGTCGCAGGGCCGAAGCCGCGCGAGCCGGCCCAGCGCCGCATCGCCTCGAGAGGGGGCGTCGAGGATGATCCGGGGGCGGGGGAGGACGCGCATCAGCGCCGCGTACTCCTCGAGCGTCGCGCCGGCGGGGTCCTCCACGGCGTCGAGCCCCGCCTCGGCCATGCGCGGCAGCGCCGCGCTCGCCTCCTCCAGACGCTTGTAGCCGCCGTTGGGGTCCGATTGCAGGAAGCCCTTCGGCAGGGCGCGCCGGACGGCGCGGATCAGGGCGCAGTCGCGCGCTGCGTCGCCGAAGTTCTTGACCTTGAGGGCGGTGAAACCCATCTCGACAAAACGCCGTGCGCGCGCCTCCGCCTCCTCCGGCGACGGCGGAAAGAGGCAGGGCATCAGCGGCACGCGCGCGCGCCGCAGTCCCCCGAGGAGAACGTAGAGGGGCGCCCCCATCGCCCGCGCCGCCAGGTCGTGCAGCGCCATCGAGAGCATCTCGCGGATCACCGAGCGACCCCAGTCGAACTCGATCGGCGCAATCAGCGCGTCCAGGCGCAAGGCGTCCTGCCCCAGGAGCGCGGCGGCCCACGGAACGACCTCCGCCGGCGCGGCATGCAGGCACTCGCCGACACCGGTCCATTTCCCGGCGCGAATCTCCGCCGCCGACCAGGCAAAGGCGGCGACGGCGCCGTAGCTGAAGCGCAGGTCGCAGGACATGCGCCCATGAAAGAGGCGGATCCGGTCAATGCGCAGCATCGGCGTTCAGGCCTTCCTGGGCGGGGCGTCCAGTTGTTTGCGGACCTTCTCCCAGAGTTCGTAGGGACGCAGTCCGTCGGTGTGGGCGTAGAAGAGAATCTCTTCGATGGTGAGCAGGCCCATGTCGAGCATCTCGTCGCAGGACATGTACCACTCGCGGCAGCCGGAGGGCAGTTCGCAGAGAATCGAGAGGGCGCCGGTGACGAAGAAGGCGGCGGTGATCTGCTCGATGCCCGGCTTGCCCATGCCCGGCAAACCGGCCCAACTGACGCGGCCCGCGCGCAGCCCCTCGCGCAGAAGCCGCGCGCGAACCGCGCCGGCCAGACGCGCCTCTTCGATCTGGTAGCCCGGCGGCATGTAGTAGCCCGGAGGCCCGATGAGGCTTCCGGCGTTGCAGTGCCAGCAGACGATCCCGTCCGGCTTCTCCGAAAGATAGTACTTCATCCACGCCACCGTCTCCGGCTGTCGCTCGGGCATGCAGAAGTCGTACTGCAGGTTGACCCCCGCGTCGTTGTAGTACGTCCCCATGAAGGCCGTGGTGTCCGGCGGGATGGGGCAGATGGCCTTCACCGCCGGGTACTTGTACTTGCGGCCGTCCTTGGCCATGCCCTGGGTAATAAGCTCCGCGACGGGATGGGGCATGTTCGAGTGATGCGCCCAGGGCGTCCGGTCGGCCCCGTCCACGTTGATCCAGGGGATGATGCACAGGCGCGTCGCGCGCGCCAGCTCCTGGAGCCGCGGCCAGGCCTTGCCGCGGAGGTCGCGCCCGGTCTCGATGATCCGGCAGAGGTTCAGCGACGCGACCGTGCCGGTGAACTCCGACCCGTGCAGCGCGCCCTGAAGGACCACAACCGGCTTGCGCCGGCGCTTCGTGCCGAAGAAGGCGGCGGGGAAGATCGCCGTCGGGTCGGGCGGGACGATGGAGGAGGCGATGCAGGAGTGCAGGTTGTCCGTTGTGGCGTCGAGCGGCTCCTTCTCGCCGTATTCGATGGCCAGAATGTCGCGTCCGCCGGCGCTGCGCCCGATCACGCGCGTCGTGCCCTCCTTCAGCGTGCGCGTGAAGGGGACCACGTCGCGCGGAAGGGCCAGCCAGAAATCGGGGCGCTTCTCCCACTCCGAGAGATCGCCAAACTCGCGCGTGATCACGGAAAGGTCATTCATCGTCGCGTCCTTTTATGGGGTAGGCCGGACCGGCACGAACGCATGATAATGCGATGCGGCGCGTTGCGCAACCGGACGGCGCAGCCGCCGCGCCGCCGTGCCCGCCGACCGGGGGGGCTCGCCGCGTCACTTGATGTTGCTCGGCGTCTCCGCGCGCGCGCAGTTCATGTTCGGGAAGACCCCCGGCGGCGTCGGGAAGGCGCGCTCGAAGGTTGCCGTGAGTTCCGGGATCGTCTCGATCCGCCCGCGCAGATAGTCGCGCAGGCGCGCCGCAAGCGATTCCAGGCGCGTGCGCAGCTTGCCGTAGCGCCCCTCGATCACCTCAAGGCCGAAGGGCTTGTAGGTCGCAAGCCACATCGCGCGGTGCGCCTTCCAGGCCGCGTCCACCGCCTTGCGCAGCGCCGGCAGGTCGTTCTCGGCCAACTGCCCGACGCGCGCCCGGTCGCCGGAGCGAAGCGCCGCCGCCAGGTCGCGGCGCAGGTTCACCTTCAGCGACAGCGCCCGCGCGATCGCGGCCGGCAGCCGCAGCCGCGCCGACAGGGCCTCCTTCTTCGCCGCGCCTTCCAGAAACTCCGCCAGCGCCGCGTAGTGCTCGCGCAGCGGCAGGCCCTCCACCTGCGGGTCCAGGAAGGAGAGCATCGGGTCCTGCCAGAGCAGCCACTTCCCGACGTTCGCGTTGCTTCGCTCCGGCGCGGCCAGGCCGGGGATCAGGTCCAGCTCCGAGGCGCGCACCCAGTCGTCGAAGTCCGCATCGCACGACCCGCGGAAGTTCGCCCGGAGCCGCGCCGGGTCCACCGCGTCGTTGTAGCCGTGCTCGCAGAAGAACTGGATGCCCGGCAGCGCGGAGAAGACGTCGCACTCCATCCCGTCGTCGCCCCACATCGTCACGAACGCCTCCTGAAGCCCCTGGCGCTTGCATGCCGTCATGGCCGCGGCGGTCGCCGTGAAGCTGAAGGGCAGGCAGCACCAGAAGTGGTTCCACGTCCA
>JAKJEM010000018.1:0-33069 GCA_022705425.1 Planctomycetota bacterium | reverse complement strand
CCCCGCCGGCAAAGATCGGCTCGTGCCCCAGCGCGCGATGCCGCGCGATCCAGTCCGCGTAGAAGTCCGGTTCGAGGTGGTAGTAGTCCCAATACACCAGCTCCACGTCCCGCGGGATCGCCGCCGCCACGTCGGGGGGGATCACCGTCTCCTTGTCATAGTAGCCGTTCGTCTTCGACCCGAGGCGGAAGTACATGTCGCTCCAGATCATGGGGCGCAGCCCCCGCCGCAGGCAGAGGTCCCGCACGCGGGCGAGGTGCGCGTTGAGAATGTCGAAAGGGCGCTTCTCGCCGTTCAACTGCCGGTAGCGGCCCGTGCCGATGCCGTGGGCCTCGTCCATTCCCACGTGGATCCGCCGCGAACGGAAGGGGGCCGAGGCCGCCGCGATCATCCGATCGAGCAGTTCATAGGTCTTCTCGTCGCCGGCCAGAAGCACATCCGCCGTGTCGCGCCGCTCCGCATAGGCGGGCCATTGGAGCACCTGCGCCAGGTGGGCCAGGGCCTGGATGCACGGGAACATCTCGATCCCCAGCGAGGCCGCGTAGTCGTCCAGCGATTTCATCTCCTCCGCCGTATAGCGCCCGCGCAGATATCCGAAGAAGGGTTCGCCCGGCACCTCGTAGGTGTCCTCGGCGTAGAGTACCGCCATGTTGACCCCCATCAGCGCGCAACGCAGCAGATACGCCCTGGCCGCCGGGAGGGTCAGCACCCCGTTGCGCGAGACGTCAATCATGATCCCGAGCATCCGCAGGCGCGGCGTCTCGGCGAAGTCCGCCGTCTCTTCCGCCCCTTCGCCCATCAGCCGCCCCAGCGCGCGCAGGGCGTCGCAGACGCGTCCGTACCGCACCGTGACCCGCCCCGCCTCCTTGCGCGCCGCCAGCCCACCGCCGGCCATCTCCAGGGCCTTCTCGAAGACCAGAGGAACCGCCGCGCGGCCGCCGAAGCGCCTGCGATGAAGCCGCGTCACCTCGCCCAAAGCAGCGCGCAGTTCCTCGGGAGAACGTCTCACGTCAATCCGATAGCGCCTCATGGGAACCTCCATGTCCAAACGCCGGCATCCGGCGACGCCGCCCTCGCCCGGCGCACCGCGAACCCGCTACCCCTTTCCCGTCTTCAACTCCCCGATCTTCAGCCCAAGCTCCCGCATCCGCGCGTGGACGGTCTTCATGTCCTGCCACACCTCCGCCTTCTTGCGCGGGTCGCGCAGGAGGTAGCTGGGGTGGAAGGTGGGCATAATCTCGATGCCGGGCGCGTACTCGGCGAAGCGTCCTCGCAGGCGGGTGATCCCCTCCGTCGTGTCGAGCAGGGTGTGCGTCGAGAGGTTGCCCAGGGTGACGATGATCTTCGGGCGGATGATCTCGATCTGCCGGCGCAGATAGGGGAGGCAGGCGGCCACCTCCTCGGGCGTGGGCAGGCGGTTCTGCGGCGGGCGGAACTTGCAGATGTTCGAGATGTACACGTCCTCGCGCCGCAGGCCCATGGCAATGATGATCTTGGTCAGAAGCTGCCCCGCCGGCTCGACGAAGGGCAGCCCCTGCAGGTCCTCCTGCTCGCCCGGCGCCTCGCCGATGAACATGAGATCGGCGTCGGGGTTGCCGTCGGAGAAGACGAGCTTGCCGGCGGCGAGGGGGCACCGGCACTTGGCGCGCATCTCGCGTTGGAGGGCATCCAGTTGCGCCCGGCGGTCCGGCCCCGACCCGCCGGAGGCGACCTTTGGCGCTCTGGGAGGCGGAGCGATCGGGGGGAGAACCGGGGGGGCGAGACGCGGACGCGCCGCGGCGGAGCCGCCGGGCGCGCTCTTCGCGACGGCAGGGGGGGGCGGTTCGGGCGGCGGCGTCGCGCGATTCGCCCGCGCCGCCTCGCGCTTCGCGCGGCGTTCCAGGCGTCGTTGCGCCACCCGCGCCGCCGAATAGGGCAGCCCCGTCACGCCGTACGCCTGCTCCAGTTCCAGATGCCGCCGAGCCTCGCCCACCAGCGCCGCCAGTTCCGCGCGCTTGCTCATCGTTCCTCGCTCACGTGTCCGGCGCGTCGCGCAGCGTCCGCTCCAGCAGCGCCCGCACACGCGCTTCCACCTCTTCCAGCGTCCCCGACGGTTCGGCGCCCGCCGCCTCGCGGTGACCGCCGCCGCCCAGCGCGCGCGCCGCCGGCTCGATGTTCACGCCCCGGCGCGCCCGCAGGCTGACCTTCACCTTGCCCTCGGCCCTCATCTCGCGCAGCAGCACGCCGACCGACACCCCCGCCACCGCGCGGGGGAAGTCCGCCATCTCCTGCGTGTCAATCGGGTCCACGCCGTTCCGGCGCAGCATCTCGTCGCTGATCGTCATCACCGCCGCGCGACCGTCGGCGAAGAGGCGTACCCCGGCCAGCGCCTCGGCTCGCAGCCGCAGCACCCCGAAGGGAATGTCCTGATACACCTTGTCGGCGGCCAGGACGTGTTCCGCCCCCAGGGCCACGAGGTCCCCGGCGGCGTGCAGCGCCCGGTCCGTCGTGTTCGGAAAGGTGAACCGGCCGGTGTCCGTCATGAGGGCCACGTACAGGCAGGTCGCGGCCTCGGGGCCGATCGTCCACCCGCCGGCGCGCGCGAGCGCATAGATCATCTCGCCCGTCGAACTCCAGCGCGTGTCAGTCCATTCCGGGTCGCCCACGCGCTCCACGGGCAGATGGTGGTCAATCGAAACGCGCGCCACGCCGCGCGGCAGCGCCCGGCCCATGGCGCCCGTGCGCGACCAGGCCGGGGTGTCCACGGCGATCACCAGGTCGTAGTCCCCGGTCAGTGCGGCGGGCGAGAGGCCGGCGCCCTCGACGCCGGGGAGGAAACGATAGATGTGCGGGATGGCGCTGTCGCTCACGGCGTGCGGCGATGCGCCGCGCCGGCGCAGCAGATGACACAGCGCCAGCGCGCTGCCGAGCGCGTCGCCGTCGAGGCGGATGTGCGACACGATCAGCGGTCGCCGCGCCGACTCGATGCGGCACAGCACCCGGCGGGCCTCGTCGCTCACGGACGGCGCGGGATGAAGCGCGGGCGTGGGGACGTTCATCCCGGCGTCGCCGGCTTCGGTTCGCGCGCCTGGTTGCGCAGCTCCGTCAGCTTGGCCGCCGTCGCCGCGCCCCCGAGCTCCGGCGATTCCTTTTCGAGCGCGTCCACCGCCGCGACGACCTTCTCCTTCGCCCCGGCGACGCTCATCATCTCCACCGCCTTGGCCGTTTCCTGCCACCAGGCCGCCGCCTGGTCGGGCAGGCTGCGGCGCGCCTGCGCCATCAGCGTCAGCACGCCGTCATAGTCGCGCTGTTCCGTCAGGCACACGGCCAGGTTGCGGATGTACTCCGCCTCGCGCGGCGATTTCTTGACGAGGTCCTCGAGCAGCGCCTTCGCGCGGGCGTACTCGCGCACCGTCATCAGCGCGGCGGCCATGTGATGGCGCAGCGCCAGGGCCTTCTCCGCGCCCTCGGGGGCGCGCGACACCTGCTCGACGGCGCCGGTCAGCACACCCTCCGCCAGCGCGTAGCGCCGCGCCGCCAGCAGGCGGTCTATCGCCTGCGCCGGGAGCTTGGCGTCCGCCTCGGAGAGCTTCAACAACGAACGGAGCGCCTGGTCCGAAACACGCTTCTGGTCGTCCGAAAGCGCCTCCACCAGCGTGTTCAGCGCCGCCGGGTCCCCGATCTTGGCCAGAGCCGCCAGGGCGGCCTCGCGGATCTGGGGGTTCGGGTCCTTCAGCGCGATCGGCGCAAGAGGCTGCACCGCCGCCCGCCCCCCCACGCTGCCCAGGCCGTCCACGGCCGACCAGCGGATGTTCTCTTCCTTGCTGGAAAGAAGGCCGATGAAGGTCGGCGCGGCTCGCGGGTCGCGGATCTTCCCCAGGGCGCCGGCCGCCGCTGCCACCAGCGCCGTCGGCGCGTCCGGCCTCACCACCGCCTTAATGAGTTCCTCCACCGCCGCCGGGTCGGCCAGCTCGGCCAGGGCCCCAGCGGCCGCCACGGCCACCTGCGGCACCGGGTCGCTCAGGCGGTTCGCCAGCGCCGGGGTCGCGTCGCGCATCTTCAACAGACCCAGCGCCCGGGCGGAGGCCGTCCGCACGGCGGGCGCGGCGTCGAAGATGGACTGCGTCAGCGGCCCGACCGCCGCCGTATCGCCAAAGGCGCCGAGTCCCTCCGCCGCCGCCGCGCGCACCTCGGCTTCGCCGTCCTTCAACGCCAGGATCAGCGCCTCGACCGCCGGCTTTCCTTTCAGCGCCGTCAACTCGCGCACCGCGAGCATCTTCACCTTGAGCGATTCGCTCTCCTGGAGCGCTGCAATCAGCGGCGTCGGGTCCGACCGGTCCTTGCGCTCCTGGATCGCCTGCAACTGGAGGCGTTCATTCTGCTGCGCCAGCAGCCGCTCCCGTTCGCGCTGGAGGGCGATCAACTCCTCGAGCATCTCCTCGCGCGTCAGTTTCGAGCTGGCCTTCCACCACGCCTCCCACTCCTGCGCCGTGGCAAAGGAGCGCAGGGTGATGCGTTCGAGCGCGTTCCGCGCCGCCTTGGCCACCGGCTCGTTCGGGTCCGAGAGCAGGGCGATCAGCGCCGGGCTGGCATCTATCGCCCGCAGGCCCGACAGGATCTGGATCACCCGCGCGCGCAGGTCGGCCGAACGCTTCCCGTCGCCGGAGGCCTCGATCAGGTGGCGAATCGCCGTCGTCGTGTTGATGGACTGAAGCGCCGTCGTCGCCGCCGCGCGCACCCCCTCATCCGGGTCGTCCAGCGACGCCGTCATCATCGCCACGGCGCGGTCGTCGCCCCGAACGCCGAACGACGTCAGCACGCAGATGCGCACGTCGCGCGGTTGTTTGGATTGCAGCGCCTCCAGCAGCGTCTGCAGCGCCGTTTCGTCGTCGCTGGCCAGAAGGGACGTTGCCGCCACGGTGCGCTTCTGCGCGTCGTCGGAATACAGAATCCGCGTCCACTCCCGGATCTGCTTGCGCGACGCCCCCTGCGCCGGCGACTCCGCCGCCCACACCAGCGCCAGCGCCGCCGCCAGCAGCGTCAGAACCCCTCCGGCACGCCTCCCGAAAGGCCTCTTCATACCGCTCCCGCCGCTCCCGAAAACCCCGGCCTGGGGATACAATCCTCCCTTGGGAAATGTACCACACCCCCCGGCGGGGGGTCAACCGCTTTCCGCCGCGCGCAGACGGTTGCCGCGCTCCGCCCAAGGGTGTACACTCGCGCCATGAAGAGCAACCTGCTGACCGGGGGACGGCGTGATCTGACCCAGGGCTCGCTCCATCGGACCATTCTGGGGCTGGCCTTCCCCGTGATGGCCGTCATGGCCCTCAACAGCCTGTACAGCCTGGTCAACGCCTTCTGGCTCGGAAAGATGGAGGTGGGCGCGCGCGAGGCGCTGGCCGCGGTCGGACCGGCGGCGGCCCTCACCTTCATCGTCGTCGCCTTCGGCATGGGCTTCGGCAGCGGCGGCACCGCGCTCGTGGCCCAATACACCGGCGCCGGACCGCGCGAGGCCGACCGCGCCGCCGCCCAGACGATGCTCATCCTCACCATCTCGGCCGCCTTCCTCGCCGCCGCGATGTTCCTGCTGGCGCCCCAGGTGCTGCGGATTCTCTGCACCCCGCCGGAGGTGATGCCGCAGGCCGTCGCCTTCCTCCGCATTACCCTTATCGGCGTGCCCTTCACCGCCTTCAACATCGCCTATGGCTCGTCCTTGCGCGCGCTCGGCGACACCCTCACGATGGTCTGGGTCGCCTTGGGCGCGAATGTCGTCAACTTCCTCCTCTCGCCCCTGCTCATCTTCGGGTGGGGAGCGGTGCCGGCCCTGGGCATCCGCGGCGCGGCCTGCGTCTCCGCCGCCAGCGCCATGCTCACGGCGCTGGCCTGCCTGGTGCTGCTCGACCGCGGACGCGCCGGGTTGCGGCTCGCGGCGCGCGACTTCCGCCCCCACCGTCCCACCATTCTGCACATCCTTCGCATCGGCCTGCCCGCCGGCATCAGCATGAGCAGCAACTCCATCGGCTTCCTCGTCCTTCAGGCCATGATCAACTCCCTCGGCGCCACCGTCATGGGCGCTTTCACCATCGGCTCGCGGCTCGTCGAAATCTTCGGCGTGCCGGCATCCGCACTGGCCGTCTCCGCCGCCTCCGTCGTCGGACAGGCTCTGGGCGCGGGCAAGCCCGTTCTCGCCCGGCGCGCCGTGCGCGTCAGCGTGTGGATGTACGCCCTGGGAATGCTGCTGCCCTACGCGCTGATCGTGATCGAGGGGCAGGCCGTGGCGCGGGCCTTCACCCGCGACGCCGCCATCATTGACGAGGCCGGGCGCTTCTTCCTCCTGGTCCCGGCCTCCAACTACTTCTTCAACCTTCTTATGGTGGTCATGGCTGCCTTCTACGGTTCCGGCCACACGCGCCCCGTCCTCGTCATCTCCCTCCTGCGTCAGTGGGTCTTCCGCGTGCCGATCGGCCTGTTTCTTGGCTTCGCCCTGGGGTGGGGGAGCGTCGGCGTGTACTGGGGGCTCGTGATCGGCAACCTGGTCTCTGCGGCGCTGGCCTGGTGGGTCTTCCGCACGGGGGAATGGGCTCGCGCCGTTGTGCACAACGATGCGGATGCGCGGCACTGACCCACCGGCGCCGGACTCCTCAAGAAAGACTGAAGCGGCCCCTTGACAACCCGTATCGCTTGCGTATAATTATCGCAGCGGTACGATAAAGGAGCTCAGCCCAGATGCCGGCGGACTTCCTCATGCGTCACGAGGTCGGCCATGTGGTTTACAGCCACCTGCGCAAGGCCATCGAGTGCGGCGACCTTCAACCGGGGCAACTGGTCGCCAGCGCGCGTCAGTTGCAGGGCTCCCTCGGCGTCAGCCATCACGCCGTCGTTCAGGGCATGGCGCGCCTCGCGCGCGAGGGTTGGGTCATGCGCCGCAGCGGGCGCGGCACCTTTGTGCAGGACGCGCGCTCACGCCGCATGGCCGCCTTCCCGCGCACCATCGCCCTCGTCACCGGCGAACATCTCTCCGGGCGCTACTTCCTCAACCCCCTCCTCGATGCCGTCAACCGCGATCTGGCCGCCGGGGGCCATGCCATCCGCCACCAGACGCACGCCGACGACGCATCCGCCGTGCCGCCTCCCGGCATCAAGGCCGACTGCGCGATCTGGGTCAAATCGAGCATCCCGCCGCGCCTGACCTTGCCCGCCGGCGTTCCGTTCGTCATCGCCTGCCACCTCTTCAACGCGATCGTGCTCTCCGAAACTCCCTGCGACATCGTGACCATTGACCAGACGCAAGGGGGCGTGGTTGCCGGGCGTTACCTGCGCGAGTCCGGATGCCGGCAGGTCCTCTTTGTCGGCGTCGCGGGGAGCGGGCCGGGAGGTTGGGACACCGTGTCGGGGCTGCGGCTCCGGGGCTTCGAGGCGGCCTGGGGCGCGCCGCTGCCGCCGGAGAACCTCCTGCGCGTGAACATCTACACCCCCGTGTGCGGCCTCGAAATCGCCCGCGAGATCTTCAGCCGCAACGGCAGCGCCGTCGCGCGCCCCTCCGGCGAACGCCCGCTGGGGATCTTCGCTGCCTCGGACGACCTGGCGATGGGACTGGCCCATGGGGCTGTTGCGCACGGCGTGACACTTGGGGGCGATGTGCGCCTGATGGGCTTCGACGGCCAACGCGCCCGTTTCCCCGAGGACCCGCTGCTGACCACGGTGGACATTCCCCTGGCGGAGATGGGGCGCATCGCGGTGCGGCTGGCGCTCGAACGCGCCGCCGCGCCCGACCGCCTGCCCCGCCGCGTGAGCATGGGTTGTCTTCTGCGAAAAGGCCAGACGGCTTGACATCTTTGTGGCGGCGGCCCGCCCGCCCGCCCGAAAGGAGGGTGCGATGACCTCGCTCCGAAGGACATGGCCCGGACTGCGCAACGCCTTCACGTTGATCGAACTGCTCGTGGTGATCGCCATTATCGCCATCCTCGCCGCCATGCTCCTGCCCGCCCTGGCCAGCGCGCGAGAGAAGGCCCGGCGCGGGGCGTGCATGAGCAATCTGAAGCAGATCGCCAACGGCATCGAGTCCTATGTCAGCGATTACGGTGGCTACTTTCCCTGCTACGACGGCTACGGTATGAACCTCGTCAACGCGGTGAGAAAGGCCATCCTCACCGACCCCGTCAGCGGCAAGCGCATCAACGTGGTCCCCGAGCTGCACACCAGCTATCCCCGCGCTCACACGCGCCTTATCGCCGCCGGTGGGCCGGCCGATGCCGTCCCCGCCCCGCCCTCGCGAATACAGGGGACAGCCCCGGCCAAGGGCGCGCTGAATGTTGCCCCCTACGGGCTCGGTTATCTCATCTGGTGCGGTTACATCCCCGACGTCCGGACCTTCTTTTGCGCCTCGACCGGCGACGGCAACAGCGGGTCGCCGTCCGCCGGCGTTCCCCAGATGAGCGGACGGCCCGTCCGCCTGCTCAGTGTTTACAAGAACATGGGCGGTCTTGACCGCAGCAGCGTCTTCTACGGCAACTATGCGCAACGCGGCACCCTCTTCGGCTCGCGCTACACCGCTTCGTATGACCCGTCCCAGATCGGGTCCTTCCCCGATACGGCCACCTACGACCACGGACGCGCTGCGCTGTGCGATTACACCTATCGCGGCCTGCCGATGGAGTTGCGCTGGTACACCAACACCTTTGCCCGCGGCGACTCCACGGACCCCGCCGAACAGAACTACGCCCGGCCGGCCACCTGGTGGACCGACAACCCGCCCATCCCCTACGTCAAGCCCCTTCATCGCGCCGTCGGCGGCGCGCCCCAGTTCAAGACGCACAAGGTTCTCGGCGGGCGCGCGCTTGTGTCCGACAGCTACTCCAAAGCCCAGGAGGCCGCATACGCCCGGAACCAGGGTGACGCCGTCAGCGCGCACGCCGAGGGCTATAACGTCCTCTACGGCGACGGGTCGGTCAACTGGTTTGGCGACCAGGAGCAGCGCATCATGTGGTGGGAGACCGGTACGCGCAATATCGGCAGCAGCTACGGCGTTTTTGGCTTTGATCGCCCCGCGATGTGCGAATACTACGGCGGCGCGGGATCCTTCGGCTTCCCCTATAATGTCGGCGGCGTTGCCACCACCAACGCGGCGTACTGGGAGGTCTCGTGGTACGCAGTCTGGCACGGTTTCGATTCGGCCAACTTGCTTGACCAGTAGGTTGCGTTCACCCGGTCGCGTTGCGGCTCTCCCAGAGAGGAATGGCCATGTTTCGTCTCGCGCGTTCGGCAGCCTTCACGTTGATCGAACTGCTCGTCGTCATCGCCATCATCGCCATCCTTGCCGCCATGCTTCTGCCCGCTCTCGCTGCCGCGCGCGAAAAGGCCCGCCGCAGCGCCTGCCTCAACGGGCTCAAGCAGATGTCCGTCGGACTCGAATCCTACCTCGCCGACTACGCCTATTATCCCTCCTGGGCCGGCTACGGACGGAACCTCTCGAACGGCGAAGGGCGCGATACGACCGTCGTCACCGATACCGGCGGCAAGGCCATCCTGGCCGTCCACCAGTACGACACCCGCCATCGCGGCGTCATGAACTCGCGCTGGTTCGCCTGCGGCACGCCCGTGCTCGCCGGCGACGCGCCCGACAAGGGCGAACTCAACATGGCGCCCCTCGGCCTGGGCTACCTCCTCTGGGGCGGTTACACGGCCGACGCCTCGATTCTCTTCTGCCCCTCCTCCGGCGGCGGTATCCGCGAACCGTACAGCGCCTGCTCCGTCTATAACTCCGCCTCGGGCCTGGGCTGGCCCGCCCACCAGGTCGGCGCCTTCAAGCGCGCCGGGGGACTCGACCGCGATTCCGTCTTCTTCGGCAACTGGAACTGGACCCGCAACGGCGAGAACACCACCATCGGCACCACGTACTACGGCGTCGGCCCCTGGGGCATCAGCGGGACGACGGTCAACTACGGTCGCGCCGCCGCCTGCGACTACGTCTATCGCGGCCTGCCCGTTCTCACTTTCTACAACGCTCACAGCGGCGCAGGCGTCAATACCCCCGTGCCCCTTCTTTACGCCAAGCCGGCGATCACGGTGACCCCCGGCGCGCCCCCCTTCAAGACGCCCAGGCAGCTTGCCGGGCGCGCCCTGGCAGCCGACAGCTTCTCCAAACCGGGCCAGCTCACCCTCACCGATCCCGGCAACGCCTCCGAAACCCACCGCGACGGCTACAACGTGCTCTACGGCGATTGGAGCGTCCGCTGGTACGGCGACGCCGACCAGCGCATCCTGTGGTGGGATGACGTCTGGACCGTGTGGAATCCCGACGTGGACCACGAGTATGCCGCGCTGCGCAATACATCGCTGCACGCCCGCGCCGGCGGCGAGGCGACCTTCGATCATCACACCCGGGTGGCGCCGGGCGCGGCGGGGTACAAGCCCCGCTCGATCCACGCCGTCTGGCACGAACTGGACGTCGCCGCGCAGATGGACGTCCCCTGAGCCCCGGCGGCAGGCTCTATCCGGTTCCGGGATCGCTCTCTCGGGGCATGGTCCGTTTCAATGAGGAGACCCCCGCATGATGTCGCGTTGTCGGAGCGTGCTGACCGGTCTTGCGCTTGCGGCGTTCCTCGCCATCCCCGCCCGAGCCGAGGAACTGCGCGAGTTGTTCCACGAATCCTTTGACACGGGCAAGGAGGTCGGCGTCGTCGGCAAGGCCGGCCCGCGTCTCTGGGTCGAAGGGCGCGACAAGATGGACCTCGACCGCGGCACCTTCGCCTTCTTCATCAAGAGCCCCGCCGACCCGGAGATCGCGGAGTGGACGCGCCTCGCCGGCGTCCAGGCCCAGCGCGCGAACGGCTACTGGGGCATGGTCATGCGCTTCGAGCGGCGGCTCGATGAGTTCCTCTTCACCCTCTACGACACCGGCAACTACTCGCCGCCCCTGCGCTTCCAGCCCAGCCTCGGACGCTGGAAGGCCGGGGAGTGGCATCACCTTGCCGCCGTCTGGGACCGCAACGAAGGAGTCACGATCTACGAGGACGGCAAGCGCATCGCGAGCGACTGGGGGCAGCGCCGATGGGAGTGGAGCTTCGTCCCCGCCGCGCTATTCGTGGACGCCCCGTGCGACGAAGTTCGCGTCTATGCCGCGTGCCTCACCGATGCGCAGATCGCCCAGTTGGCGCGCGGCGAGAAGCCGACGGGCGCGCCCATTCCCGTCACCCCCGCCCCCCAGCGGCGCGCCGCCGACCTCGCCCGCATGGGCTGGGACGCCGGAACCCTGGCGACCCTGCCCCTTCTCCCGTCCGGCGAAACCCGGCAGTGGAACTTCGCCCGCTTCCTCGGCTGCGTGGATGCGCGCCGCCCCGTTGCGCACCCCTTCGAAGGCGTGGTGGACTCCACGTGGCCCCTCGTCAAGTACGGCGCGTCCATCCGCGGGCGCGAACTCGAAATCGCCCTCGCCCCCGGCGCCGCCTTCGACCGCATCCGCATGACCTTGCAGCGGCCCTTCTCCGGCGAGGTCGGCTTCCGCGCCGGCGACGGACGCGAGACGCGCCTCGCCGTCGTCGAGTCCACCCAGCCCCGCGTCTGGCACGCGCGCCTCGACGCCCCCGTTCAGCGCGAGCGCCTCTTCCTCAAGCGCAGCACCGGCCGAATGAATCAGCTCGACTTCTATCGCGTGGACCCCCTCGATGCGCCGCCGGCCGGCGAGCCCGTCCTGCACTTTGCTGCGGTGGACGCCCACCCGCCGGGCGAAGCGGGGTTGGCCCTTCTGGGCGAGACGCCCGTCCGCTTCCGCCGCCCCCTTGCGGCCTCCAGGAACGCCGTGCCCGCCTGGACGCTGGCCGCGCCCGAAATGGGCGGCTTTCAGGCCCTCACGCCGCCGCCGGACGAGGCCCGCGCCTTTGACGGCGCGCGCGTGACGCTCGTGGCCGAGAAACTGACCGAGCCGACCCCGGTGCGGATCGTCGTCAAGGAGCCCGTCCTGTCCCAGCGCAACTGGCTCGTGGCCGACGCCCTCTTGCAGCCGCGCGGCAGCGGACGCCAGGTCTTCACCCTTGTCCTCAAGGGGCGGCCCGTCATCAATCTGCCCCCCTTGCGCGTCCCCCAGCGCGGCAAGCCCGCCCTCGAACAGCCCGGCGTCCCCTTCGGCCTGATGCTCACTGCCGCCAACCCCGTCTCCTGGGTCATGGGCGACGGCGGATGCTCCGTGGCCTTCCTCCCCGCCGACATGGCCGCCGCGCTCCCCGCCGCCGCGGAAGACCAGGTCGAGTTCATGCGCGAGAGCTACGCCGAGGTGATGGAGGGCCACCTCTACCGCGACAAGCACATCCAGACGCCGCTGACCTGGCTCGCGAAGTTCGCTCCCGACCACCCCAGGTTCCGGCAGATGTACGAGCGCGTGGACTCCCCGGTCCTCTTCGAGGGCATCGCCGTTCCGAAGATCGAGTGGAAGGAGCCGCCGAACTCCACCGGCGCGCCCGACTGGGCCTTCTGGCAGATGCAGGCCCTGAAGGAGCACCTCCGAATCGTGCACTGGTACATTGACGCCATGCAGGTCGAGACGGGGGAGTACGGCGGTGTCTGGAACGACGACACCACGCACACGGAGAACTGGATCGAATACGCCCTCGGCGCCGACGACACCGGCAAGATCAAGGCCTCGCTGCGCCGGTTCTGGGACGGCCTGTGGTTCCACCAGCTCGAAGGGGGCGTCGGCAAATACACGCAGGACTGCTGCCACTTCTACGAGGAGGGCATGGGCAGCCAGGCCATGCGCCTGATGGTGGACTACGGCGACCCCGTGGTCTTCGCCCGCGCGATGGCCGCTTCGAGCCACTACGACAAGTGGCTGCGCTTCGCCCCCGACGGACGCTGCGTCTGGCTCTCCGAATACGTCAGCGTCAACGGCGCCTGGACGCAGGGAACCTTCGGCACGAAGCCCGGCTACGGCGGCCACAAGTGGGACATCCTCGTCCCCGCCGGCTATCTCATCTGGTACAACCGCCACCCCGCCGCCGCGAAGTACTACCTCGGCCTCGATAACGGACACGGCTTCCATGGCAGCGCCCAGGACCGCCTGACGGGGATGGAGGAGGCGCGCAAGCGCTACGCCGAGAGCCTGCTGAAGCCCCGCGATGCCCGCAGCGACCCCCGTACCCTCTCCACCTGGCTGGACGAACTCGGCCTCACCGACGACGTCCGCAAGGTCCACGCGCGCGACTACAAGCCCCTCGGCAGAATCCGCCACTACATCTCGTACAGCGACACCGACGAACACTGGTTTCTCTACCAGACCAGCGGCGACGTGCGGTACCTGGTGGATTCGTGGAAGCGCGTCTGCGAATGGTTCAACAGCCACGACTGGCTCAACAGCGCCGCCATGCCCTCGATGGACCGCAACCCTCTCCCCCGCACAAGCCTCATGCGCGCGCGCCTCGGCGCCCTGGCCGCCAACCGGGGCTCCAGCGGCCTCGTCTGGCCGAACTACGGCCTCAGCTACGTCCGCGGCGCGGACCAGGTCGCCGCCCTGGTCACGGAGAACGTCCCGAACCGCCTCACGGCGCGCCTCTACCCCTTCACCGACGCGCCGCACCCGCTGACGCTCCGCGTGTGGCGCATGGACCCCGGACGCTATCGTGTCACCCTCTTCGCCGACGCCAACGACGACGGCGCGCCCGAGGAAATCCTCCAGACGCGCGAAGCCGCCCTGGACCGCGGCGCGTTCGTGGACCTGACCCTCCCCCCGCGCCGCTGTTCCATCCTGCGCATCGAACCGGTCGAGACGCGCCCGACCGACTTCGACCTGCCCGACGCCGCCGTCAGCCCCCTCGACACCGAACTCGTGTACGGCGAGCACCTCGTCGTCAAGGTTCACAACATCGGACGCAAGCCCGTCGAGAACCTCCTCGTCCGCGTCCGCGACGGCCGCTCCGGTCGCGTCGTCGTCTCCGGCGAACAACGCATCGCGCGCATTGACCCGCCCCTCGACCTCAAGCCGCGCGTCGTCGGCGTCGAGTTCAAGAACATCAACGCCGCCACCTGCGGCAGCATCCTCGTGGAGATTGACCCCGACCGGGAATGCCCCGACCTGAACCGCCACAACAACCGCCTCGAACTGCGCTACTGACCGCGCGGCTCAGAGCTTCCCCCGGATGCGCGAAAGCAGTTCGCTCGACAGCGCCTCGTCGCCCATGATCCCGACGCGGATGATGATGCTGGTGCGGTCTGCGCCCGTCGCGTCCAGCTCCACAGATACCCGCCGCTTCTCCGGCGTCTCGGCTTCGATGCGCGCCATGCTCGGGTGCGTCTTGTCCGAGAGGATCGGCAGACCCATCTCGCGCAACGCCGCCGTCGTCGCCTGACGGCTCTTCGCCAGCGACGCATCGAGCGAGTCCTCCAGCCGACCCTTGAAGTAGATGGCCGTCCCCGCCCCGGCGCCCGCCGCCAACCCGCCGATCACCAGCAACTCGCACCCGCACAGTATCGGCAGCGCCAGCGCGCACGCCGTCACCGCCGCCGTCCGTCGCAAGGGAAAGGCCATGTCCGACTCCTGCCGCCGAAAGACCCTGGAAGAACGCCGCCCGACGCCCGACGCCGGGCATCATAACACGCGCCGCCTTCCTCTGCCAAGACGCCGTCCGCTTCGGGGAGTGTGTGGCACGACCGCCCCCGGCTGTGGGCTTGCGCCAGGACGGCATTCCGCTTGCGCCCGCCTGCGCCGCGGGGTATTCTGTGAAGCAGGGGATGGACCTGCGCAGGAGGATCGCGATGAAGACCGTCAAGGAGTACCTGCTGGAGAAGGGGGTCAAGCGCGAGATCGCGCTCGAACTGGATGAACTCGTCCTGGCTGTCCACCATCGCATGACCCGCCTCAATCGCCAGGGGGTCGAGAAGGCCCACGCCCTCCTCGATACCGGGCGCTACCGCCGGATGGAACAGAAGAACCCCCAGAACCTCCCCGAACTTCAGCGCCTCCTTTTCGATCTCAGCGTTTACACCGTCGCCCTCCACGACCGCTTCCGGATGCTGGAAAGCTACGGCCTGCTCAAGTTCAATTTCAAGACCGCCGAATACGAGATGACCGACTTCGCCCGGCAGTTTTACGCGCAGAAGCCCGGCGAGCCCGCCCCGGCGAAATAGCGCGCGCTCTCTGCCGCTCGTTTTCTTCAACGAAGGAAGCCCCCACGTGCCCGAACGTCCCAACATCCTCCTGATCACCAGCGACCAGCAGCACTGGCAGACCCTCGGCGTCAACAACCCGCGCATCCGCACGCCGCACCTCGACCGTCTGGCCGGGGAAGGGGCGCTCTTCGAACGCGCCTACTGCTCCAATCCCGTCTGCTCGCCCTCGCGCTCCTCCATCATCACCGGGCTCTATCCGGCCTGGCATCACTGCTGGACCATCGGCGTCAAACTGCCCGAAGACGTGCCGACCGTCGGCGACGAACTCCGCCGCGCCGGCTACTTCACCGCCCTCGTCGGCAAGGCGCACTTCCAGCCCCTCGCCTCGCAGCCGGGTTCCGAATCGCTCGAATGCCACCCCACCCTGCGCGATCTCGATTTCTGGCGCAAGTTCCACGGCCCCTGGTACGGCTTCGAGCACGTCGAGGTCGCCCGCAACCACGCCGACGAGCACCTCTCCGGCCAGCACTACGGCGTGTGGCTCGAAGAGCAGGGCCTGAAGAACTGGAAGGACTACTTCCGCCCCTGGCCTCACAATCCCCATGCGCCCCTCCGCCGCCACTCCTGGGACCTTCCCGAACGCTACCACTACAACGTCTGGAACTCGGAGCGCGCCGTTGCCAACATCGAACGCGCCGCCCGCGAGGCGCGCCCCTTCTTCCTCTGGGCCAGCTTCATGGACCCCCACCCCCCGTACCTGGTCCCCGAGCCCTGGGCCTCCATGTACCGTCCGGAGGACATGCCCCTCGATCCTCCCGAGCCGGGGGAACTCGACCGCATGCCCCCGCACTACGCCCTGACTCAGCAGGACGCGCCCGACTTCTCGCCCTGGAAGGAAACGCCCCACGCCAACCACGGCTTCTGCAGCCATCGAATCTCCGAGGACCTCCTGCGCCGGAACATCGCCGTCTATTATGGCATGATCAGCTTCATGGACGCGCACATCGGGCGCATTCTCGACGCCCTCGATCGCCTGAGACTGGCGCAAGACACCCTGGTCGTCTTCACCACCGACCACGGCCACTTCCTGGGGCAGCATGGGTTGATCGCCAAGGGCGCCTTCCATTACGAGGACATGATCCGCATCCCCATGCTCGCCCGCTGGCCCGGACGCATCCCCGCCGGCCGCCGCGTCGCGGCCCTTCAGTCCCAGGTGGACTTCGCGCCCACCTTCCTCGCCGCCGCCGGGCTGCCCGCGCCCGGCCTCATGCAGGGCGTGGACCAGGGCGCCGTCTGGCGCGGCGAGCGCCCCGCCGCCCGCGCGAACCTCATCGTCGAGAACCGCCACCAGCCCACCGCACTCCATCTGCGCACCTACGTGGACGAACGCTACAAGATGACGATCTATCGCGACCGGCCCTGCGGTGAGCTCTTCGACCTCCGCGACGACCCCGGCGAGCGCCGCAACCTCTGGGACGACCCCGCCGCCGCCGCCCTGAAGTGCGAGGTCCTCCATCGCTTCCTCAATGCCGAACTTCAACGCGAGCCGACGCGGATGCCCCGCATCGCGGGGGCGTGACGGGACGACCCTCCTTCCCCCAAGCGTTCGGCGCGCACACCGACGACAACGGCGGCAGGCGTTCGCGCGTGGGGGACGGGCGCTCGCTCTTGCTTTCCCACGCGAAGATGCTACGTTATCAAGGGCAATCCTGGCATAGGGTTTCTCGGACGGGCTGATGCGGGGAAGGTATGAGCGCGCCATCGGGAGTCTGGCCGTCTGTCGCCCTGTGCCTGCTGCTCGCTTTCGCCCTTCGGGCGGCGGACCTCCCCTTGGCCGGCGAGTCCGGCAGCGCCCCCATCATCATTCCGAACCAGGCCGATCCGATCACGCGCGAGGCCGCGGCGTGGCTCGGCGCCGGGCTGAAGAAGTCCGCCGGCGTCGCCTTCCGCGTCCTGTCCGAGCGCGAGGCCTCCGGCGGGGGGACGCGAATCTGGGTCGGGCGAAGCGCCGACGTCAACCGCAGGGCCGGGCACCGCCTCGATGCCCTCCCGCCCGACGCTTTCCTCATCTGCGTCGAGGGGGAGTCGGTCACCTTGGCCGGGCGCGACCCGCGCGGCGACCGCAACGCCGTGGTGGAGTTCCTTCGCCGCCATGTCGGACTCGAAGCCTACATGCCCGGTTCGCTCTGGGAGGTCGTCCCCCGGCGAAACGCCCCGTCCGTGCCCGAGGGCGAAGCCGTCGTTGCGCCCGGCATCCCCTCCCGCGCCGCGAACGGAATGAACTCCGGCCCGTGCGCCGGGCTCAACGCGCGGTGGGCCGGACTGCACGGCTTTGCCTCGCGCTATGATCTCGACCCGGCCGCCGGACGCCTGCTTCGGCCCGAACGCTACGCCGACCGCCCCGAGGTCTTCGCGCTGGTCGGCGGACGCCGCGATCCGCCCCGCTCCGGCAGCGACGGCGGATGGCAGCTCTGCATGACCAGCCCCGTCGTCCTCGACGAATACGCCCTCGCCGCCTCCGGGCGCTTCGCCGCCGGAGAGGCGCCCCCCGCCCTGCCCGTGACGCCCAACGCCGGCGGCGGTTTCTGCGAGTGTCCCCGCTGCCGCGCGCTCAGCGACGACACGGCGCCGCCCCAGGCCCGCCGCTCGCGTCTCGTGCTCCACTTCGCCAACGAAGTCGCCCGCCGCCTGGCCCGCGATGGAACGACGCGGCGCGCGGTCCTCAAGGCCGAAGGCGAATGGGCCGACCCCGCGCCGGGGGTCTCCGTGGAGCCGAATGTGGTGGTCTTCGTGGAGGGCGCCGACGGTCTCGGCGGCGTCGCCGCCCGCGAGGCCCTGCGCGATCGCCTCCGCCGCTGGCGCGCCGCCGGCGCGCGGCATCTGGGAATCCACCAGCGCGCGCGCGGCGACGCCCTCGTCGCGCCCTTCATGCCCCTCGACGGACTCGCGGCGGAAATCCGCCTGGCCCGCGAAGAGGGCGTCGAAGCCTGGGTCTCCGACGACTACCCGAGCTGGGGCCTTCAGGGACCCCGGCACTGGGTCGTCGCCCGCCTGCTGTGGGATCCCGCGCGCGACCTGCCCCAACTTCTCGACGCCTTCTGCAACGACCTCTTCGGCCCCGCTGCGCGCTCGATGAACGCCTGCTTCCGCCTCTGCCGCGAGCACGCCGCGCGAGCCCTCCGCCCCGACGCCGACTGGCCCCCCGCCCTGCGCGCCGAGGTGCGCGCCTTGCTCGACCTGGCCGACCGGCAGACCTTCGGCGTAGAGCCGGAGCATTCCCGCGTGCGGTACTTCGCGGCGGCCTTCGCGTGGGCCGAGCGCATGGCCGCGTGGCGCGAGAACGGCCTCGCCGCTGTCCGGGCCGCGCGCGCCGGGGACCGGGCCGGTGCGCTGGCCTTCCTGGGCAATCTGGGCGAGGAGGATCAGAACCCCCTCGTCTTCATGAAGCTCGCCCTCGACCCCTTGGCCGGGGCGCACTACTGCAAGAGCGACGCCCTCACGCCGCCCCTTCTCGATGCGCTGAGCCACGCCGTCCACGGGCGGGCGCTGCTCGCCGAACCGGTCCTGAGCCTGGCGGCGAAGCGCGCCCTTGCGTCGCCCCGCGTGACGGGTGCGGCGATCGAAGGCGAGATCGAGCGCGCCCTGGCGGAGTGCCTGCCGCCTCATCCCGGCAGCCCGGCGCGCCGGGCGCTGCCCGAACTCCGCAAGCTGGCGCGTCATTACGCCTTCGCCCCCTATGCTCCTTCCCCCGTTGCCACCGACGGCCACCCGGACGAAGCGGCCTGGCGCGCGGCCCCGGAGGAAGGGGGCTTCCTCTGCGCCGGCGGCCTGCGACCCGCGCGATATCGCACCGCGCTGCGCCTGCTCCGCGACGAGGCGCGGCTCCACGCCGCCTTCACCTGCTTCCAGCCGATGAACGCGCCCAGGGCCGCCGCCTCAGCCCGCGACGGGCAGGCGCGGCTCGATGACGCCGTCGAACTCGTACTCGCGCCGGCGGAGGCCGCCTCCGGTCGGGAGGCCTTGCGGATCGTCGTCACGGTCCGGGGCGTTACGCAGGTCGAAGGCGTCCCCGACGCGAAGGCCGGCATCCGCGCCGCCGTGCGCGAACGCGCGGACCGCTGGTGCGTGGAGATATCCCTTCCCCTGTCCGAACTGGGAATCGCCCCCGGTCGGGCCGGCGGGGCGCGGTTGAATGCCCTTCGCTACGTGCGCGAGCGCGGCGCCGCCCCCGAGGAAAGCGCCTGGTTCCCCGTCTTCGCCGATGAAAAGGACCCGAGACCCGGCGGGTGGGTCTTTCTGCTGAGTCCGGGGGAGGCGGCGTCGAATCCACCCACGCGCTGAAGCGTCCGCGCCCCGCCGCGCTCAGACGCCGGGCCAGAGGCCGCTGAAGACCTCCGTGGCCGGGCCGGTCATGTACAGGTGCTCGTCCGCCGCCCAGTCCAGTTCGAGGTCGCCCCCCGGCAGATGCGCCCGGATCGCGCGCTCGGTTCGCCGCGTCAGCGCCCCGGCCACGCACACCGCGCTCGCCCCCGTCCCGCAGGCCCACGTGATTCCCGATCCGCGCTCCCAGGTCCGCATCGTCACCTCCGCCCGCCCGTTCACCGTGACGAAGTGGACATTGACCCGTTCCGGGAAGACGGGATGATGCTCGATCATCGGGCCCACGCGGTCCAGCGCCACGTGCGCCACGTCGGGAACGAAGATCACGCAGTGGGGGTTCCCCATCGAAACGCAGGTCACGGAGCAGTCCTGCCCGCCCACCGAGAGGGGCGCCTCGATGCAGCGTTCCTCGTCCGGCCCGGTCATGGGAATCTCGCGCCGAAGCAGGCGGGGGATTCCCATGTCCACGCGCGCGCGGACGACCTTGCCGTTCTCGAGGACGACGCGGATCGTCTTGACGCCGGCGCGCGTCTCCACGCGCACCTCGTCGCCCTTCGTCAGGCCGTGGTCGCGCGCGTACTTGGCCACGCACCGGATGCCGTTGCCGCACATCTGGGCTTCGGAACCGTCGGCGTTGAAGATGCGCATCGAAACGTCCGCCGTCTCGCTCGGGCCGATCAGGATCAGGCCGTCCGACCCGATCCCGAAATGCCGGTCGCTGACGGCGCGCGCCAGCGCCGCTGCGTCGCCCACCGTTTCCTCAAAGGTGTTGACATAGACGTAGTCGTTGCCGAGGCCGTGCATCTTGGTGAAGCGGATCGGAGCGCTCATCGGGGGGTGTCCTGCAAGGAGGGGGGTCAACTGCCCGCGTCGCGCGGGGGGGATTGCGTGCCGGTGACGATCTGCGAGAGGTCGGCGATGCGCGCCGTGTACAGGCGGTTGATCTCGCGCAGCAGGCGCAGCCGGTTGGCCCGCACCGGCGCGTCGTCCACGTTGACGAACACCTTGCTGAAGAACTCGTGCAGCGTTGGACCGAAGACCTGCGCATAGAGGCGCGACGCCTCCGCGTAGCGGCCCTGCGTCTCGAGGTCCTCGATCTCCCGGCCCCGGCGCGCCAGGCGCTCGCCCAGGTCCCGTTCCAGCGGTTCGGCGAAGAGCGCCGGGTCAATGGCCCCGCCCTCCGGCGCGCCGCGGCTGATGTTCCCCGTCCGCTCCACGGCGGCCACCAGTTCCGGCCATCCCGCGTCCTGCGACAGGCCGCGCAACGCGTCGAGACGCGCCAGGAAGTCGCAGATGTCGTCATGGCCCGCGCCCAGCGCCGCGCGCGCCAGGTCGTGCGGCGCGCCGCGGTCCAGGGCCGTCTGGAAGAGCCGGTCACGCAGGAAGTCCGCCAGCCGGTCCACCGCCTCCGGCGCGTCGCAGTGCGGCTTCGGCAGCAGCGCCTGCGCGCGCCGCAGCAGCGGCTTCAGCGCGACACGCCGCCCCGTGCGCTCGATAATCCGCAGCGCCGCCTGCGACTGCCGCCGCAGCGCGTATGGGTCCTGCGATCCGCTGGGGAGAAGCCCCAGGGCGAAGCAGCCGATCATGTTGTCCAGCTTCTCCGCCAGGCTCAGCAGCGTTCCCGCCGGGCTCGCGGGCAGCGCGCCGTCGGCCGCGCGCGGCATGTAGTGCTCCGCAATCGCCGTCCCCACCGCCTCCGGATGGCCCTCGCGCGCGGCGTACACGCGGCTGATCTCCCCTTGCAGGGCCGGGAACTCGCCGACGATCTCCGTCAGCAGGTCCGCCTTGCACAAGGCGGCCGCCTGCCGCGCCGTCGCCGCCGTCCCCGCGTCCGCCCCAAGGGCTTCCGCCAGCGCGTCCACCAGCGCCGCCAGCCGCTGCGTCTTGTCGTAGTAGCTGCCCAACCCCTTCAGGAAGGCCACCCCGCGCAGACCCTCGATGTGCCCGCTCAGATTCAGGTCGCGGTCCTTGCGGTCGAAGAACTGCGCGTCCGACAGGCGCGCGTGCAGCACCTTCTCATTCCCGTGGCGGATCAGGCCGGCCTGTTCCGGGCCGCGGTCGCTGACGACAAGGAAGTGCGCGCGGAGGCGTCCGTCCGGCCCTTCGATGGGGAAGTACCGCTGATGCTCCGTCATCGCCGCCTTCGTGACCATGTCCGGCACGTCGAGAAACTCCGCGTGGAAGGCGCAGCGGGTGACGGAGGGATACTGCACCAGGTTCGTCACCTCGTCGAGGAGCCGCTCGAAGACGTCGTCCGGCACGCGCCCCAGGCCCGCGCAGGCGCTCTCGATCTCGCGGCGGATGAGGGCCTTGCGTTCGACGCCGTCCACGATCACGCAGCGGGCGCGAAGGGCTTCGCGGTAAGCCGTCAGGTCGGCGCGCGGGATTTCGATCGGTCCCGGACTCAGGATGGGGTGTCCCTCCGTCCTCCGTCCCGAAACCACGCCGAACAGGGTGAAGGGGATCACCGCGTCGCCGAGGAGCGCCAGCAGCGACCGCACCGGGCGCGCAAAGGGCTTGCGCTCGGGGAGCCAGACCATGGACTTCGGAAAGCCGATCGCCAGAGTGATACGCGGCAGGATTTCCGCCAGCACCTCGGCGGCGGGGCGGCCCTGAAGGCGCTTGCGCACATAGCAGTATTCGCCGCGCGGCGTCATCTTGCGGAGGAGTTGGGCCGGCTCGACCCCTTGCGCGCGCGCGAAGCCCAGCGCCGCCTTCGTGGGTGCGCCCTGGGCGTCGAAGGCCGCCTTGACCGAGGGGCCGAGGGCGTCCTCCTCCGCGTCCGGCTGCCGGTCGGCCACGCCGGCGACGTGCAGCGTCAGGCGTCGCGGCGTCGCCGCCGTGCGGATCGCGCCGTGCGTCAGCCGCGCCTCGCCCAGCTCGCGCGCCGCCGAGGCCGCCAACTGCTCCAGCGCCGGCGCAATGTACCCGGCGGGAATCTCCTCCGCGCCGATCTCGTAGAGCAGGTCGGGCATGGTCGCTCCTACCAGTTGTCCTTGCGCCCGGCCCCGGCGATGCTCGTCAGGTCCTCGCCCTCCGGCATGAAGAGGATCCGCCCGCAGGAGTGGCAGAAGGTCAGCTTGTCCCCGATCAGGAGCAGGTTCACCGTATTCGTCGTCAGCGCCATGCGGCAGCCCTGGCAGACGTAGTTGCGGCAGGGGGCCATGGCCCGCCCGTCCGCGCGCTGGAGGAGCCGTTCGTAGGGGTCCAGAAAGTTCCGGGGGATCTTCGCGGCGAGTTCGGCCCGTTCCTTCTTGATCCGCTCGATGCGCGCCTGCGCGTCGTTCGCAGCGGTCTCCACGCTCTTGCGCCGCTCCTCGGCGGCGGCCTGCGCCGCCGCCACCCGCCCGGCCGCCTCCTTCACCTCCGCCGACTGCGTCTCCATCTGCTCATACATCTTGAGGATTTCGTCCTCGATTCGCGACTTGTCGGCCTTGAGTCCCAGAATCTCGTGCTGGAGCGCGGCGTATTCCTTGTTCGTCTTGGCCTGATTCAACTGGCCGTCGTACTTCTGAATGCGCGCTTCGATGTCCTTCAGGTCGAGCTCGCGCCGGTCAATCGCCCGCCGGAAGGCCTTGGCCTCGTTGCCGCAGTCCTCGTGGCGTTTGGCCTCCTCCTCCGCCGCCTTGTTGACGTCGGCCAGATCCTTGGCCAGCTTCTGCCGCGTGGCGTGGAGCGCGCGGAGGGTGGAGTCGAGTTCCTGAAGCTGAATGAGTTGACGGATTTCCTCTCGCATCGTTGGCTTGTCCTGCTGAGAACCACGGGCGCCGCCAGAAGCCCGGCGCAGCGTTCGCCGAAGTGCGTAGAATACTCCAATGTCCCGTCCGGTGCAAACAACGCTGATGGCTGCCAATCGGCGTGTCCGACGGCGTCCTCCCGGCGCAGGCGTCCCGCCAGCCGCCGCCGCCGTCCGTCGTCTGCCGTCCGTCGTCCGCCGCGCACCTCGCCACGCTTGACAGGAACCCCGTCGGCCTGCTAACAACGCGGCCGCCGGCGCGTGTGAGCGCCCGCGATGTTCTCTGGGAGACTCGCATGGACCTGACGCTGAAGGACGCTGCGTTCATTGCCGCCGCCTACCTGCTCGGCGCGGTTCCCTTCGCCTTCATCATCACGAAGGCTGTTGCCGGGGTGGACATCCGCACCGTGGGCAGCGGCAACGTCGGCGCAACGAACGTCTCCCGCGTCCTCGGGCGGAAGTGGGCCGTGCTGGTCTTCGTCCTCGACCTCCTGAAGGGATTCCTGCCGGTCCTGGCCGCGCGGTGGGCGGCGGACTCGGTTCCCGGCGCCGCGGACCCGGCGCCCGGCGTTGTGCTGACCGGGCTGGCAGCCATCTGCGGGCACAACTGGCCCCTCTATCTCGGCTTCAAGGGGGGGAAGGGCGTGGCGACGAGTTGCGGCGTCTTCCTGGCCCTCTTTCCAGTCGGGCTCGCCATTGCGCTGGCCGCGTGGGGGCTGTCGCTCTGGATCTGGCGCTACATCTCCGTCAGCTCGATCGTCGGCGCGACGGCGATCTTCGTGACGGCGCTCCTGCTCCAGAAGACGCCCTTCGGCGAGGGGAAGTGGCTGACGGGCTTCGCCGGCGTGGCCGCCGTGCTGGGGATCATCCGCCACCACGCGAACATCCGTCGTCTGCTCAACGGGACCGAGCCGAAGGTCGGCGCGCGCCCGAAGGGCCCGGAGAAGACCGCCTGACGGTCCGCCCCGTCAGGCCCGCTTCCAGCGCGTCCCCCCGGCCGAGTCCTCCAGGAGAATCCCCCGCGCCTTCAGATCGTCGCGGATGCGGTCGGAGGTCTTGAAGTCGCGGCGCTTGCGCGCGTCGAGCCGTTCCTGGATCAGCCGCTCGATCTCCGCGTCCAGGCTCTCCTCGCTCCCGGAGAGCACCCCCATGACGCTGTCAAAGCGTTCCAGCAGCGCCAGCGCCCGCTGCGCGTCGGCGCGGCTCAACGTCAGCTTGTTGACCTCGCGAACCATGTCGTACAGCGCCGCCAGGGCCGCCGAGGTGTTCAGGTCGTCCGAAAGCCCCGCCTCGAAGCCGCGCCGTCCCGCCTCCAGCGCCTCTTCGAGCGCCGGGTTGTCCTGCGCGGCGCTCGCCTCGCCCAGGCGCGTCCGGAAGTCCTTCAGCCGGCGGATCGCCTCGCGCCCGGCCTCCACGCTCTCCAGCGTGAAGTTCAGCGGCTGCCGATAGTGCGTGCTCATCAGCACGTACCGGATCGCCATCGGGTCCAGCCCCTTCTCCGTCAGGTCGCGCAGGGTGAAGAAGTTCCCCAGCGACTTCGACATCTTCTGACCGTTCACCAGCAGGAAGCGCGTATGCATCCAGTACTTCACCCACGGACGCTTCCCCGTCGCCCCCTCGGTCTGCGCGATCTCGCATTCGTGGTGCGGGAAGATGTTGTCCTCGCCGCCGGTGTGGATGTCGAACTGCTCGCCCAGGTATTTCACCGACATCGCGGAGCATTCGATGTGCCAGCCGGGGAAGCCGCGCCCCCAGGGGCTGTCCCACTGCATGACGTGGCGGGCGTCCTGCTTCCACAGCGCGAAATCCTGCGGGTGGCGCTTCTCCGGGTTGATCTCGATGCGCGCCCCCGCGTTGAGCTGGTCGAGGGTGTTGCCGCTCAGCGCGCCGTAGCCGGGGAAGGTCGAAACGTCGTAGTACACGTTCCCATTGACGACGTAGGCGTGCCCCTGCGCGATCAGCCGCTCGATGATCGCGATCATCTCCGGCACGTGCGCCGTCGCGCGCGGATACTCCTGCGCCGGGCGGATGTTCAGCGCCGCGATGTCCCGGAAGAAGGCCTCCGTGTAAAACGCCGCCACCTGCCACGGGTCCTTCTTCTGCTCGCGCGCGGCCTTGGCCATCTTGTCCTCGCCCTCGTCGGCGTCGCTGGTCATGTGGCCCACGTCCGTGATGTTCACCACCTGCGTCACCGCGTACCCGAAGTACTCCAGCGTCCGCCGCAGCACGTCGGCGAAGACGTACGCGCGGAAGTTGCCGATCGTGGCGTAGTTATAGACCGTCGGCCCGCAGTTGTACATCCGCACGCATCCGGGCGCGACGGGGATAAACTCCTCCTTCCGCCGCGTATAGGTGTTGAAGACCTTCATCGCGTCCTCGCTATCGTGAAGAACTGACGCCGCTCAGGCCGGGCATCCACAGGTAGAAGAAGCGCCCCTGGTCCGGCGTCGGCAGGCCCTGCACCCGGACGGTGAGGGACGCCCGGCGCTCCGGCGCGCCCGCGCGCGCCAGCAGCAGGTCCAGCAGGCGCTGCTTGCGCTGATACGTCACCACGCGGCTGTCCGTCTCCGTCAACCCCGCCCGCTTCCGCACGCGCGCAAGCGCGTCCTCGTGGTAGCCGATCTCATCCACGAAGCCCATCGTCCGCGCCTGTTCGGCTGTGAAGACCCGACCGTCGCAGTACGTCCGCGCCGTCTCCGGCGCCAGCCCCACGCCGCGCGTCTTCATCCCCGCCAGCACCACCCGGATGAACTGCTCGTGGTATTCGTCGGCGATGGCCTGCAGCATCGCGCGCTCGCGCTCCGTCATCGCCCGCGACATCGCCCCGATGTCCTTCAACTCCCCGGCCTTGATCGGGCGCGACTCGACCCCGATCTTTTCCAGCAGCCGTTCCACGCCGACGAGCGGCATGATTACGCCGATGGAACCCGTCAGCGTCGTCGGGTGCGCCACGATCTCCTGCGCCGCCGACGCCACGTAGTATCCCCCCGAGGCCGCCACGTCGCCCAGCAGCGCCACGACGGGACGTTGCGTCTCCCGCTGGAAGGCCGCCACCTCGTGATACAGCACGTCGCTGGCCGTCAAGCCGCCGCCCGGACTGTCCACGTACAGCAGCAGTCCCTTCACCTGCCCATCCTCCCGCGCCTGCTTCAGCGCGGCCTGGACCAGCTCCACCTGGTCCTCCGGCTCGCCGAAGATGCCCCCCACGTCCCCGATCACCCCCTGCAGCGGCAGATAGACGATCTTGTTCGGCCCGCGGCCGTCGAGCGTCTTCTCCACCAACGTGTGCCGCCGGTCGCCGGACGATGTGGCGCGCAGGCCGTCCTCGCTGCCGAAGAGCGTTGCGAAGGAGATCAGCAGCAGCACCGTGGTGCCGAAGAAGAGCACCGCAAAGAGGGCCAGCAGCCAGAAACCGCAGCCGCGGCGCGACGACTTCGCCTCCGGCGCCGGCAGCGTCGGCGGAGGAACCACGTAGGGCGGCGGAGTCGGCGGAGGAAGCGGCGGCGCGGAGGAAGGCGCCCCCTCCCGGTCTGTCGGCGGCGGGACGTAGGGCGGCGGGGGGGGGGGCGGCGTTTCGGAGGACATGGATCGGCCCTTGATGGAATGTGCGCAGGCGAAGACAGAGACATCTTGACGATTATAGTTCCAGCGTCGGAGGCCGTCAATCGCCGGATTGCTTTTGGCCGGGAAAGTAGTACAATTCCCTAAGCGCAGGGCCTGGGCGAGCCGTCGTCGGCGCGCCGAGAGCCCGAACGGACGACTTCGCCCTTGGGAGAGCTCTCGCCATGTACGTCGGCCGAATCGTCGCCATCGCGCGCAACCGCGCCGGGCGCCTCGCCGTCCTCTACCGCGTCTCCTCGCGCTCCTTCCCGAACCGCGAGGCGCAGCTCAAGGATAACGCCGTGGCCATCGTCCCCCGCAAGGGCTTCGAGGGCGACGTCTTCAAGAACCCCTACATCGCCTACAACTGCCTGCGCCTCGCCGGCGCAACAGCCGTGGCCACCAACGGATCGCACACCGACCCCATCGCCGAGAAGATCGCCGCCGGCGTCCCCGTTCGCGACGCCTTCGTCGCCGCCATGCTCGCCCTCGACTACGAGAAGGACCAGTACAACACCCCCCGCATCTCCGCCGCCGTGGTGCGCGGCGCGCAGGCCGGCGTCCTCGGCGTCGTCCGCGAGGACGGCCTCGAAGTCCGCCGACTCCCCCTCGCCGCCGGCGAATGCTTCTTCGTCGCGACCTACGAGACCCATCACGTCTCCCCCGCCCAGCGCGGCGACTTCGACGCCCCCAACGCCCTCGAGGGCGCGCGCTTCATTCTCGGCCGAGGCGTCTTTGCCGACATGACCAACGCCGTCACCAGCGTGTGCGCCCTGGAAACGGAGAACGGTTTCGAACTGGCCGTGGTCCAGGCCTGACCCGTCCCCATCGCCGGGAAGGAACGGATGAGCACCGAGAACATCTTCGTCGTCTGTCTCCTCGCGGTCAACAGCGTCCTCATCATCGCCATGGTCGTCGTGCTGATTGCCGTCCTGCGGCAGAGCCGCCGCATCAGCCGCATCGCCGACGAAACGCGCGACCTGGCCGCCCGCGCCGCCGAGGGACAGGAGGAACCGCCCTCGCCGCCTCCCGCCGGGGATCGGACGTGACACCCCCGCGCCCCTCTTGCGCGCGGGCGAGGAGGACGCTATCCTTTCCCACAGGTGGTCCCGTGGCGCGCCGACCCATTTCGAGGAGGGATGCGAATGGCTGTGTCAGGGCTGAACCGCACCGAAACCTGTATCGTCCATCATGATCGCCCCGCCGCCGCGCGGTGTGGACGATGCCACAAGCCCGTCTGTGCGAGCTGCATCGTCAGCACGGCCGAGGGGAAGTTCTGCAGTCACGAGTGCTCGCAGAAGGTGGCCGACTACCGCCGCAACGCCAAGAAGGTCGTCATCGGCGGCGGACTCCGCGACCTCCTCCGCTTCGTCTTCTGGCTTGTCGTCTTCATCCTCTTCCTCGGCGTCGTCAACAAGTTCCTGATGAAGAACGCCATGCCCTACATCGGGCCGTACCTGAACAAGATCCCCTTCCTCGGGCCCTGAGGGGCGCGTTGCGTCTGCGCCTGCGCCGGGTGAGGCGGTCCGTCCGCACACCCGGCGCGTCGTTGATTCCTTTCCCGGAGCCGCGCCGACTGCCATGCCGTCCGAAAGCCCCATTCAGAAACGCAAGACCGACCACCTCGCCCTCTGCCGCGAGGCCGACGTCGAGTTCCAGCGCCGCCGAACCTGGTTCGAGTGCGTGGACCTCGTCCACGCCGCCCTGCCCGCCTTCTCCGCCGAGGACGCGGCGATCGAAACGGACTTCCTCGGGCGTCCCCTGGCCGCGCCCTTCATTATCGGAGCAATGACCGGCGGCACCGACGAAGCCGCCGCCGTCAACCGCGCCCTGGCCCGCGTCGCCGCGCGCTGCGGCGTCGGACTCGCCCTCGGCAGCCAGCGGCCCATGTTGCAGTTCCCCTCCCTCGAAGCCGGCTACCGCCTCCGCGACGTCGCCCCCGGAATCCTCATCCTCGGCAACATCGGCCTCAGCCAGGCCCTCGCCCTCAAGCCCGCCGAGGTCGCCGCTCTGGCCGACCGCATCGGCGCCGACGGCATCTGCCTGCACCTCAACGCCGCCATGGAGATGTTCCAGACCGGCGGCGACCGCCCCCGCGCCGGAGCCCAGGCCGCCCTCGGGCGTCTCGCTCGCGAACTCGGCGACCGACTCATCGTCAAGGAGACCGGCTGCGGCATCTCCCGCGAGACCGCCGCCCTCCTCGCCCGACTCGGCGTCCGCACCGTGGACGTGGCCGGCGCGGGCGGAACCTCCTGGGTCCGCGTCGAGAACCTCCGCCGCGGCGGCGCCGCGCCCGGCCTCGAAGCGTTCGAGGAGTGGGGCATCCCCACCGCCGCCTCCCTGGCCGAAATCCGCGGCCTCCGGCTCCGCGTGATCGCCTCCGGCGGCCTGCGCTCCGGACTCGACCTCGCCAAGTCCATCGCCCTCGGCGCGAGCATCGGCTCCGCCGCGCTCCCCGTCCTCCGCGCTCTCGCGCGCGGCGGAGAGGAGGCCGCCGTCGAGTGGATCCACGGCCTCGTCGCCGGCCTGCGCTCCGCCATGGTCCTCGCCGGCGCGCGCGACCTCAAGTCCCTCCGCCGCGTCCCCCTCGTGATCACCGGCCCCCTCCGTGACTGGCTCGAACAGCGCTGCCTCTGGAGACCGCCCCGTGCCTGAACCGAACGCGCCCTCCTCCCGCCTGCCCGGCTTCTACAAGCTCAGCGTCGAAGAGCGCCTCGACGCCCTCGCCGCCCTCGTCCCCCTCTCCGCCGAGGAGCGCTACCAGCTCCGCAAGGAGGCCCTCGCCGTCGGCCTCGCCGACCAGATGGTCGAGAATGTCGTCGGCGTCTTCGGCCTTCCCTTTGCCGTCGCCGCCAACTTCCGCATCAACGACCGCGATTATCTCATCCCCATGACCGTCGAGGAATCCTCCGTCGTCGCCGCCGCCGGACACGTCGCCAAACTCGTTCGAGAACACGGGCGCATCACCGCCTCCTCCACCGAGCCCGTGATGATCGGCCAGACGCAGATCGTGGACCTGCCCGATCCCGAGACCGCCCGCCGCCGCGTCCTGGAGATGCGCGACCGCATCCTCGCCATCGCCAATGAACAGGACCCCGTCCTGCGCGACCTCGGCGGCGGCGCGCGCGACGTCGAGGCCCGCCTCCTCGACACCCGCCGCGGCCCGATGCTCGTCGTCCACCTCCTCGTGGACGTCCGCGACGCCATGGGCGCCAACGCCGTCAACACCATGTGCGAGGCCCTCGCCCTCTATCTCGAAGGACTCACCGGCGGCAAGGTCCTCCTCCGGATCGTCAGCAACCTCGCCGACCGCCGCCTCGCGCGCGCGCGCATCGAAGTCGCCCCCGAGGCCTTCGACGAACGCGACTGGAAGGGAAGCGTCGTCGCCGAGGGCGTCGTCAAAGCCTGCGCCTTCGCCGAGGCCGACCCCTGGCGCGCCGCCACGCACAATAAGGGGATCATGAACGGCATTGACGCCCTCGTCGTGGCCACCGGCAACGACTGGCGCGCCATCGAGGCCGGCGCCCACGCCTACGCCGCCCGCGACGGGCGCTACAAGCCCCTCTCCCGATGGGATCTCACCCCCGAGGGCCGCCTCGTCGGCGAGATCGAACTCCCCATGGCCCTCGGCACAGTAGGGGGGGCCACCAAGGTTCACCCCGTCGCGCGCCTGGCCCTGCGCATCCTCGGCGTGGCCTCCGCCCGGGAACTCGCCGAAGTCGCCGCCGCCGTCGGCCTCGTCCAGAACCTCGCCGCCCTCCGCAGCCTGGCCGCCGAGGGCATCCAGCGCGGGCACATGACCCTGCACGCCCGGAACGTCGCCATCTCCGCCGGCGCCGCAGGCGACAGCGTCGCCCTCGTCGCCAACCAGATGGTCCGCGAAGGACGCATCCGCTTCGACCGGGCCAGACAACTCCTGCGCCATGCCCTCAAGCGCGCCGGCGAGGAGGTCCAGCGCATGGAAACGCGCCTGCACGACAGGAGCCCCGAACCCCCGGCCCCCAAGCCCGAGCCCCTCAAGGAACCCGGACGCGACAAGCCGTAACCGTCGCGCCCCTCACCCCGCTCCCTCTTCGCTGTCGTCTGTCGTCCGTCGTCTGTCGTCCGTCATCCGTCGTTCGTCGTCCGCCTTCCCGCCAGAGGTTGCGCGACGCCATCCCCCGTCCCTGACTTCCTGGCCATCCTGCGCGCGTTGGTCTCCCGGCGCGTGGATTTCGTCATCGTCGGCGGAGTCGGCGCTGGCCGCCAGGGTGCTCGATCTTGCCGCCCTGATCGCCATCAAAGAGACGTCTGGCCGCGACAAGGACATTGCCACCGTCCCGGTCCTGCGCCGGACGCTGGAGGAGCGGAAACGACGGGTGTAGCTTCCGGGGCGGGCATGGATTTCGTGTCGGTCGCGCGGGCTGCCGGCGTCCTCGACGGGGGCAACTTCCCATGCAAGCCTCGCCCGTGGGGCAGCGAGGAAGTCTGCCCGGCAGCGTCAGATGCGCTCCGCCACCCCGGCGGCCATCCGATGCCCTTCGTTCTTCGGCGTTCTTGCCCGGCAGTGTCCTGACTGCCGCACCCAGGGCGTTCCGCCTGAACGGCGTCAGCCGCCGAGACCGGGGCAGAGCGGTGTGATGCCCCCTCACTCCACCGTCACGCTCTTTGCCAGGTTCCGGGGCCGGTCCACGTCGCAGCCGCGGAGCGTGGCCACGTGGTAGGCCAGCAGTTGCAGCGGAATGACCGCCAGCACGGGCACCAGCGGGTCGGCGGTGGGGGGGATGGCCAGCGTGCGCCGGGCCAGGCCGTTGAGCCGGTCGTCGCCGCGCCGCACCACCGCCAGCACGTCGCCGCCCCGCGCGCGGACCTCCTGCACGTTGCTGATCGTCTTGGCGAAGACGCCGCTCTGCGCCGCCAGCGCCACCGTGGGCGTCTCCGCGTCAATCAGGGCGATCGGCCCGTGCTTCAACTCCGCCGCCGCCAGACCCTCCGCGTGCACGTAGGAAATCTCCTTCAACTTCAGCGCCCCCTCCAGCGCCACCGGGTACTCGTAGAGCCGCCCGATGAAGAGAGCGCTGCGCGCTCCGGCCATCTCCTCCGCCGCCGCGCGCACCTGCTCATCGAGCGCCAGCGTCTCGCGCGCCTGCTCCGGCAGGCGTTCCAGCGCGTCCAGAAAGGCCGCCCCCTCGCGCAGCGACATCTCGCGCATCCGGCCCATGTGCAGCGCCAGCAGCGCGAACATCACGATCTGGCCCGTGAAGGCCTTCGTCGAGGCCACGCCGATCTCCGGCCCCGCGTGGATGTACACCCCCTGGCCGCACTCGCGGGCGATCGTCGAGCCGACGACGTTGCAGAGGCTCACCGCCGCCCCGCCGCGCAGCTTCGCCTCGCGCACGGCCGCCAGGGTGTCCGCCGTCTCCCCGGACTGGCTCACGGCGATCGTCAACGTGCCGGCGTCCACGATGGGGTTCGCGTAGCGGTACTCCGCCGCGTAGCTCACCTCCGTCGGCAGGCGCGCCAGGTTCTCGAGGAGGTACTTCCCCACCAGCCCCGCGTGATAGGAGGTGCCGCAGGCCAGAATCTGGCAGCGTTTCGCCCGCCGCAGCGTCTTATCGTCAATCCCGTCCAGTCGCGCCGTGGCGCCGGGCCGCTCGATGCGGCCTCGCAGGGCGTTCAGCAGCGTCACCGGCTGCTCGAAGATCTCCTTGTGCATGAAGTGCGGGTGACCCCCGCGCTCGATGGCCGGCAGGTCGAAGGCGATTTCCTGCGCCGGCTTCATCACCGGCGTCGAGTCCAGCCGCCGCAACTCGCAATCGCCCGCCCGCAGCAGCGCCGTATCCCCGTCGTCCAGATACACCACCCGGCGCGTGTGCGTCACCAGCGCCGCCGCATCGCTCGCCACCATCATCTCGTTGCGCCCCACGCCGATCAGCATAGGGCTGCCCCGGCGCGCCACCAGCAGCGCGCCAGGCAACTCCGCGCACATCAGCGCCACCGCGTACGTGCCCTCGAGCACCTTCAGCGCGTCGGCGAAGGCCTGCCGCACGTTCCCCTCCGATTTCAGCAGGTCCTCGACGAGGTGGGGAATCACCTCCGTGTCCGTCTCGCTGCGGAAGACATGCCCCTTGCGTTCGAGCATCGTTCGCAGGGCGGCATGGTTCTCGATGATCCCGTTGTGGACGACGGCGATCCGCCCCGAGCAGTCCCGGTGCGGGTGCGCGTTTGCCTCCGTCGGCGCCCCGTGCGTGGCCCAGCGCGTGTGCGCAATGCCGCCCCAGCTTCCACGGCCCGCCTCC
>JAKJEM010000189.1 GCA_022705425.1 Planctomycetota bacterium | reverse complement strand
CGTCGTAAAACCGGGGATGTAAACCTCAATGTTCTGCCCCGCCGAAGGCAGCGCCGGCTGCACCGTGTCGAAGACCGACACCAGGCATTGATACAGGCTCGCCTCCAGCGACGTGTACCGCACACCCCGGTGCATGTAACAGTCCGAGTCCGCCGCGAAACCCATCCCGTTGATGTCGAACATCCCCGTGCTCAGGCTCCCCACCGGCGCCGTCGGAATCCCCGCCCACCCCTGCCCCGACAGATTCGCGTGCACCCCCGCCTGGCTGTCGGCGGAGTGAATCAGATACCCCGCCTTCAGCCCGTCGCGCCGGACCGTTTCCTTGCAGAAAAACCGGTTCCCGTGATCGGTGCAGATCGAGTCGAACTCCCCGCTCGTCGCCAGCCCCGGATTCGCCTTCAGCGCCGCCAGCACCCGCTCCAACCCCGCGTGCGCCGCCTGCCGCGCCAGCTCGTACTCCGTCTGGTTCCGCACCGCCGATGACTCCACGCTCATCAGCATCGCAAACGTCGCAATCAGAAGGCTCAGCGTCGCCAGCACACCGACGACCACCAGCAGCGCCACGCCACGGTCATGACTTCGTGTGAGTTTCATGGGACACCTGCGCGACAGGGATGGGCGGCAAACGAAAGAACACGAAGACACAGAGAACCACCTGAGGCACAAAGGACGACAACGACACGACGACTACATGACAAAGCGCTGAAGACCGTCCGCCATGCGAGCCACATTGAAGTTCAGAAGCAAACCGACCTTGCGACCCGTCGCCTTCAGATACGTCAACACCTGCGCCTCGTGAACGGGCAGCACGCGCTCAAGCGACTTGATCTCCACCACCACACTGTCCGCCACGAGCAAGTCCACCCGCAACGTGCCTTCCACCGGAACGCCCTTGTACCGCAACGCAAAGGCCGCCTGCCGCACAAACGGAATCCCGCGGCTCTCCAACTCGCGGCACAGACACTCCTCATAGACCGACTCCAGCAGACCCGGCCCGATCTGGCGGTGCACCTCGATGGCCGCGCCTATGATCTCATTGGTCCAATCGCATGGGTTGGCCTGCATACCATTCTACCGCATCGGCGCCTTGACGTTGTCGCCGTTCCTCACGTCTCCTCCTTACCGTCGTCCGTTGCCGTCCTTTGCGTCCTTGCGTTGTCCTTTGCGCCTTTGTGCTTTCGTAGCCGTCCGTCTCCGTTCCTCGGCGCTTCCCTCCCGTGCTTCTACCCCCGTTCTCACCGCATCCACGCCGCCGCCGGCACATGGAACCGTTCCGTCAGCGTGAACGTCCTCGTCCCGAACCGGTCCGTCATCACCAGCGTCACCTCCACCAGCGCCGGCATCCGCACCGCCTCGCCGACCGCGCGCCGTTCGATGACGAAGGATGCGGCGTCCGGCGTCGGCGCGGGCGGCGGCGGCGCGGCCCACCCCCCCGGCAGCGCCAATTCCAGCCACCGCGGGCGGTTGATCGTCGGCTGGACCACCGCCGGCGGCGCAGCGGGCGGCACGACGCCGTAGTACGTCAGCGCCTCCCCGTTCACCGGCGCGTACAGCGCCCGCACCTGCATATCCAGCACCCCCAGCGCCAGCACATCCGACGTCACCGGCTCTGCCGGCGGATCCAGCTTCTGATAGGCGTCCCGCTCCGGCAGCGCCGCATTATCGAACTGGTCCATGTCCACATTCGTATCCGTCAGCGACGGAAAGCGCACCTTCTTCACCAGATAGTACACCGGGCACGGCGCGGGGTCATTCGCGAAGCGGATCGGCTTGCCGGAGGACTCCAGGCAGTAACGCACCAGCGCCACCTGCGGCGTCACCCCCGGCGCCAGCGGCGTCGCCCCCTCCTGCGTCGCCAGCGTCGTGAACGTCAGCATCGTCGCCCGTTCCGCCGAAGCCGTATCGCGGCTCAAGGCAAAGTAGCCCGTCCGGTCAGCGTAGTTGCAGATCTGTGCGCTCGCCAGGTCCCGCAGCATCATGTCGAACGCCGCGCGCGCATTCTGATGAATCTCCACCGACGCCCGCGCCATCCCCACCGTACGCCCCGCCCGGAAGAAGATCGTCGCCATCATCGTCAGCATGATGGACACCAGCGCCAGCGCCACCAGGAGTTCAATCAGGGTGAAGGCTACCCCCCTCCCGCCCCCCCGTCCCCCCAT
>JAKJEM010000188.1 GCA_022705425.1 Planctomycetota bacterium | reverse complement strand
TACCCCTCGAACCCCACAATGTCCATGTACACGCAGGCGATGGCCTCGCCGCGCGCGAGCTTGTGGTTGATCTCCCGCTTGAGGGCGTCGGTGCCGGGGAGGTTCGAAACGCGGTTGCGGTAGTCCAGCGTGGTCAGCAGGGCCGCCAGCGAGCCGATCTTGTCCATCAGCCGCTCCAGCGTGAAGGGCTTGGAAAGGTAGTCGTCCGCCCCCTGCTCCAGCCCGTGGATGATCTCCGGCTCCTCGCCCAGCGCGGTGAGCATCAGGATGGCGATGCGGTACAGCTCCGGGTCTTTGCGCATCCGCCGGCAGATCTGGTAGCCCGTGGCGCCGGGCAGCATGATGTCCAGCAGGCAGATTTCCGGCTTCACCTGCTTGGCGTATTCAAACGCCCCCTCGCCCGTGTTGATCACGAACACCTGGTGCCCCTCGGCCGCCAGTTTCGTCTGGATCAATCCGGTGAGATCAACCTCGTCGTCCACAATCAATATTCTGCTCATGATGATATCCATCCCCGTTGGTTCAGGCGCCTGCGAGACATGCCCCTGTTCGGCGCGCCTGTCGTGGGTTAACTATACCGCATCGCCCCACTTTCCCGCAATAGGTTTTCACGCCAGGACTTCCCCCAAGAAATGACGGTGCGCCGTCGTAAGTGTTTTGCCTTTGGAGGCTTTCGTTTGCGGGGAAGTGGTTTGGGCAAAATTTTGGGGGATGTCTTGGGAAGTTGAAGCGGCCTCCCCGGCGCGTCAGAATCTTGGTGCCAACAGTCGCAACCCCAACGCCACCAGGGAGGCCCGCAGATGAATCCTACCAGAGTCGCCCGCAACTTGCGAGTCCGGATGGGCCGTTTTTCGGGGGAACTTTCGGACGGCCTTTGTGTGGCCGCAAGCCGCTTCGTCTCCCAGATGGTCTACGGCATTCAGGCGGCCGAGTCGGTGCTGCTCACGGAGGTGGGGCGGACCCTGGAGGAGGGCGTCCCCCTGCGCAAGACGCAGTGGCGGCTCTCCCGGAACCTGCAGCGTCCGGAACTTGCCCGGACGGTGCGGGAGAACCTGCTGCGCATGGCCTCCGGCCGGGTGGGCCGGGACACGCTTTTGATCGTGGACCCCGGCGACCTCTCGAAGAAGTACGCCAGGAAAATGGAGTATCTCGGCACGGTCCGCGACGGTAGCGAGGGTACCCTGGCCCAGGGGTACTGGACGCTGCACATTGCGGGGTGCGAGGTGGGTTCGGACGGCATGGTGCCGCTGTACCAGCACCTGTGGTCAACGCGGGAACCCTTCCACCGCGGGGAGAACGACGAGATTCTGCGGGGCATCGACGCGGTGGCCCGGCATGTGGGCGGAAGGGGCCTGTGGGTCATGGACCGGGGCGGGGACCGCATCAACCTGCTTGCGCCGCTTCTGGACCGAGGGCTGCGTTTCCTGTTCCGCCTGGTGGGCACCCGCAGCCTGGAGCACAACGGACGGACGCTTGCGGCCGAGGAGGTGGCCAGGGAATGCCCCGTGCTGCACGCCAAGACCATCGTGCGCCTTGACGGGGACAGGGAGCGGGTGTGCGAGCTGCGCTTCGGGTTCCGGAGGGTCCGCCTGCCCGGGCGCGGGGAGCCCCTGTGCCTGCTGGTGGTGCGCGGACTGGGGGCCCAGCCGCTCATGCTGCTGACCAACGAGCCCCTGAACAGGAGCTACCGGTGCCTGTGGCACATGGTCCAGGCCTACCTCAAGCGCTGGGCCATCGAGGAGACCATCCGCTACGCCAAGACCTGCTACGACCTCGAGAACGTCCGCGTGCTCACCTACCAGAGCCTTCAGAACCTCATGCCGCTGGTGACGGCGGCGATGTACTTCGCCGCCTGCGTGCTCGACCACGACGCCCGCCTGCGCGTGATGGCCGGCTTCGTGGAGCGCGCCGCCAAAAGGCTCTTCGGAATCCCCGACTTCAAGTACTACGCCCTCGCGGACGGTCTGCGGGCCCTCTTTGCCCGACATCCGGGCAAACCTGTGGCCCCGGGCCCGAGAAACGCCCCCAGACAGATGGACCTCTTCGCCTACGACTCGTCATAGGCTCAGCCTTTACCCGAAAATCTTGGGGGAAGTCCTGCCTGGAACTTCTTGAGGTATATGTGCTTGTCCATACCGCGTTTTGTGTCCTGTTTTGCGCCGTTTTTACGGTCGTAGTCATTGTCACTTGGAATGCTCCAAAGCGCCAGGGCGTCAGTTAGCCTTCTGCGGCAACAGACTGCCCCCCAAGAGAAGAATATAGGG
>JAKJEM010000187.1:1991-2294 GCA_022705425.1 Planctomycetota bacterium | reverse complement strand
TGTGCCTGACCGGCGAGGGGAAACTCGACTCGCAAAGCCGCTCCGGAAAGACCGCCTTCGGGGTAGCCGAAATCGCCCGCCAGGCGTCCGTGCCGACGGTCTGCATCCCCGGGCAGGCCTCCGACGACGCCCCCCGCGAGAGCTTCGTGAGCGTCTACCCGCTCGTTGCGCCGGACGTGCCCGTCCGCCAGGCGATGCTCCACGGCCCGGACCTGCTGCGCCGCCGCGCCGCCCAGGCCGTTCGCGAACACCTGGGCCATTGACGGAATGGCGATTCGCCTTGAGCGCCGCGCCTTCGGCGGG
>JAKJEM010000187.1:0-1938 GCA_022705425.1 Planctomycetota bacterium | reverse complement strand
AGGAGCATCATGGATCGGTTCCGGTATCAAAACGGCGAGTTGTATTGCGAGGATGTCCCGGCGGCCCAGATCGCCGCTCGCGCGGGCACGCCCGTCTATGTCTATTCCGCCGCGACGCTGCGGCATCACTACCGCGCGATCGCCGAGGCGTTCGCGCCGCTGAACCCGCTGCTGTGCTTCGCGGTCAAGTCGCTGGACAACACGCACATCCTGCGCCTGCTTGCTGAGGCGGGCAGCGGGTTCGACGTGGTCTCCGGCGGGGAGATCGCCCGCGCGCTCCGCGCCGGGACCGACCCGGCAAAGATCGTCTACTCGGGCGTGGCCAAGACCGACCGCGAGATCCGCGAGGCCGTCTCCGTGGGCATCAAGATGTTCAACGTCGAGTCGGAAGCGGAGTTCGAGAACCTCTCGCGCCTGGGGGGCGAGGCGGGGCGGCCCGTCCGCGCGTCGCTGCGGATCAACCCCGACGTCTACGACCCCCGCACGCACGTCAAGACCGCCACCGGGCGCAAGGAAAGCAAGTTCGGCGTGGACATCGACCGCGCCGAGGTTTTTTTCCAAACCTATGGGCGCGACGCGAACGTCGCGCTGGACGCCCTCGATCTGCACATCGGTTCGCCGATCTACTCGGCCGAGCCGTACGTCCGCGCCATCGACCGCACGCTCGCGCTGATCGAGTCGCTGCGGGCGAAGGGGTTCGCCATCCGCACGCTGGACCTGGGCGGGGGGTTCGCCGCGGACTACGAGGAGGGGCGTTCGCCGCTGGCGGCCGATTACGCCGGGCAGATCGTCCCGATGCTGAAGGATTCGGGCCTGGAGATCATCCTCGAACCGGGCCGGCAGATCGCCTGCAACGCGGGTGTCCTGCTGACGCGCGTCCAGTACGTCAAGCAGGGCGGCAGCAAGAAGTTCCTCATCGTGGACGCGGCCATGACCGACCTCATCCGTCCCGCGCTGTACGACTCGGAGCATTTCGTCTGGCCGGCAAAGCTGCCCGCCGGCGCCGAGCCCCCGCCGCGCCGAATTTCGCACGCGGCAGAGGGCGGCGTCCCCGTCGACGTCGTCGGAGGCGTCTGCGAGTCGTCGGACTTCCTGGCCAAGGGGCGCACGTTGCCCCCCATGGAACGAGGCGACCTGTTGACGGTGTTCTCGGCCGGGGCGTACGGATTCGTCATGTCCAGCCAGTACAACTCGCGCCCGCGAGCGGCCGAGGTGCTCGTCGAGGGCGACGCGTGGCGCGTCATCCGCCGTCGGGAGACATACGACGACCTCTTCGCCGCCGAGTGCGACGTGTGATACCCCTCTCCCCGGAAGGAGAGGAGTCGCAGAAAATCCCTCTCCCTTGAGGGAGAGGACAGGGTGAGGGTGCGGGAGAAATCTTCACCCTCACCCGGCCCTTCGGGCCGACCTCTCCCTTGCAGGGAGAGGAGTCACCGGAAACCCCTCTCCCTTGAGGGAGAGGACAGGGTGAGGGTGATTCCCGGTTCCCTGTTCCCGGATACGACCGTTAGGAGCCTCTGACATGATGGCGGACATGAACCAGGCGGCCCAGACGCTCGAGGCGCTCATGCTTCTCTGCTTCGGCATCTCCTGGCCGCTGGCGGTGTGGAAAACGTGGCGGACCCGGCGGACGGAAGGCAAGAGCCTGGCATTCCTGGCGATGGTGTTTGTGGGATACCTGGCGGGGATTTCCTCCAAGCTGTTCCGCGCGTGGGGGTCGGGTCACGGCCCGGAGTGGGTGACGGTGCTGTACGTGCTGAATCTCCTGTTCGTCGGCGCGGAAATCTGCCTGTACCTGCGGTTTCGCCCGCGCCCCGTCGCGGTGGACACCTCCAACCCCATACTGCCGTGAGCAATCGGAGAACAGGGAACCTGGAACAAGGAGCAAAGGAACCAGGGAAGACAAGAGTTGGTGTACAGGCCGGGTTCCGTGTCCCC
>JAKJEM010000186.1 GCA_022705425.1 Planctomycetota bacterium | reverse complement strand
AAGCGGTAGGCATGCCAGACGCCGCACAGGCGCTTCGCCTTGCGCGCCAGCGCGGCCAGCTCCTTGGCCTCGGCGACGCTCATCGCCAGCGGCTTCTCGCACAGCACATGCTTGCCGGCTTCGCACGCCTTGATGGCCCATTCGGCATGCATCGAATTCGGCAACGGGATGTAGATGGCGTCGATGTCCCGGTCCGCCAGCAGCGCCTCGTAGCTGCCATGCGCCCTGACGCCGCCCCACGCGGCGGCGAAGTTGCTGGCTCGCTCCTGCGTCCGCGAACCGACAGCCACCAGACAGCCCGACTGCGACTCTTGCAGGCCCTTTGCGAAAGCCTTCGCGATCCCGCCGGTAGCCAGTATTCCCCAACGAATCTTCCGTTCCGTCATCTGACTGTGCTCCCTTAAGGATTGCGGGCAATCCTGCCGGCGCCACGCCGGCTGCCGGACCGCCGCCGGATCCGCCGCATGTCCGCTATCTTGTCCAAATAGCCTCAGCTAAGCAATCCGATTCATGCGCCTGTCGGGGAGCTTTCAAAAGCGGAATTCTTGGAGCGAGCAAAAGCGGACAGCGTTCGGCCTCATTTAGAGCGGTTTGTAAACAGGACGATCGGGAGACTGCCCTTCTGCGGCCTCTCCTTGAGTATGGAGACCTTGCCGTCCAGATGCTCGCAGAGCACGGCCCGGGTTCCGGCCGCCGCCTGCGTGGGAAAGGAGTCGAGCCGGAACTGCACTCGGCCGCCGGAGGCGGCGGTGACGGGATACCATGACGACCAGACATAGTTCCACCAGGGCTCCTTGGGCACGGGGCGCAGCTTGTTGCGCCCCTCCGCCATCGCCCGGTCCCAGGCGTCCTGCGGGACCATCCCCAGCTCCCTGTGTTTCTCGCGCCTGTTGCGGTGCTCCCTGAGCGCACCGATATGGCCGTTGACCTCCTGCAGGTCCGAGGAGGGGGTCAGGCCGTTGAGCGCGAAGTACGGCGGCAGCCGGTCCTGCCAGACCTGGTGGATCCGCTCGACTTTCCCTTTGGATTCGGGCGTGTGCGCGAAGACGAACGACACGTCGTAGAACTTCAGGCGCTCGGCGACCCGGGTCACGCTGCCCTCTTTGTTGCCCTCGAATATCCCCGCGTGGTCCACGTAGATCTCCAGGGGGAGCCCGTACTGCAGGAACGCGCCGTGGAAGAAGTGCAGGTAGGCCGGCACGTTCTCGTTGCGGTAGATCGCGCACCCGACCTGCAGGCGGCTGCAGTCGTCCAGCATGTCGAGCAGCGGGTAGGCGGGCTCCCCGCCCCCGAACCAGCGCTCCGGCGTCGCGTCCAGCTGCCAGAGCTCGCCGACCGCCTGGCGCTGCCAGCGCCTGAGGTGGGCGGGGAGCCGGGGCTCCTTCGGGGCCGGGCTGACGCCCTCTCGGATCGCCCAGCGGCGCACCTGGGAACGGGCCAGCACGACGCCGAACAGGCGGTCCGCCTCGCTCGCCGCGAACGAATAGTTGTACCCCCCGGCCACGGCGGCGCGAAGGAAGTCGGTGACGCGCCCGTCCCACGGTGCGGCGCGGTCGCCGCCGGACACTCCCGGCCGCCACGACGAGGCTGCTCCCGCCGCCCGCGCCCTCAGGTAGCCGCCCCGCAATTCGTAAAGCCGTGTCTTGCCGATCCCCAGCGACTCGCACGCCTGCTCGACGGAGCAAGCCCCGCCGCAAAACTGCTCCAGCACGTCGATGACGTGCGGCAAGCCCAACCGGGCTCCAATCTGTGTTTTCATGCGGCAATGATATGCCGCACCCCGGATTTTTCCGCTTTTGCTCGCTCCACGCATCTTCCGCTTTTGCTCGCTCCGTCCGTTCGCTTTTGAAAGTCCCCCGACATCCGATTCATGCGCCTTGACTTCTCAACCGCGTTTCATTAGCTTACCAACCCATTGCAGCCCCGCGACGGCGCCTTCCGGCGCGGAGTGCAACCATTTGGCGGGGAGTAGCGCAGTCTGGTAGCGCGTTTGGTTCGGGACCAAAAGGTCAGGGGTTCGAATCCCCTCTCCCCGACCAGTTCTGATGGCGGAGAAAGCGGCGATTTTCTATAGGAAAACGCCGCTTTTTGCTTTTGTGCAACTGGAAGCAGCATGGCGCGACGAGGCGAAATGACGCCTGAAACGTGGCGTGTGTGGGCGGTTGTGTGGGGATTTTGCTTGCTTGTCTGTCCCCCTTTATCCATACTGTTTCCCAATGGCGCAGCTGACAGCCACGGGAGGTGAGTATGGCTCTGGAACTCAGGCGCGGACGGAACGGCACGCTGCGTAAACATTGGTATGGCCGGTTCGAGGTCGATGGACAG
>JAKJEM010000185.1:2014-2330 GCA_022705425.1 Planctomycetota bacterium | reverse complement strand
AGTATCGCCGAGCTGAACCAGGAGGTGGCGCAGCCGCTGACGGTCTCCTCGGGCGTGCTCCAGATGTTGTGTTCGGGACAGGCCGGTCCGCTGACCGAGGAGCAGCGCGAGCTGCTGAAGATGGCGTCGGAGAGCATCGGGCAGGTCGGCCAGCTCCTCGACTACATGAAGAGCCTCTCGGGCCTGCCCGCCGACCTGAAGCCGGACCGGACGATCCTGGATGCGGCATATCGCCAGCGTCCGCGGCCGGTCTGACGAGCGTTTACGCTTCGGGCGGCATGAAGTGTGTGGCGTCGCCCGAGGGGCAGACCGGCGG
>JAKJEM010000185.1:0-2004 GCA_022705425.1 Planctomycetota bacterium | reverse complement strand
CTTGGTGCTCGGGCAGGCGGGCATCACGGTGAAGTGCCCGCGGGCGCCGACCAGGTCATCCACGGTGGGGTTCGCGATGCCGAGGGTCTTGGCGAGCGCGATCGCCTCATCGATCTTCTTCATGTTGGCGATACAGGTGCTGCGCCGGGTGGACTGCGTATATTTCTGGTAGAACGGCGCGACGATGAAGGAGAGGATGCCGATGATGCCGAGGATGATCATCAGCTCGATGAGGGTGAAGGCGGCCTGAGGCGCTCGCAGGCCCGCCCGGAGCCTGAGGCGAAGCGCTCTAAGGGGCGCAGTGGGATACGCTCCTTCAGGAAATTCCTGAGACGTATTCGCGAGTTTAGACATATTACCGTCACGCCTGTCGCATGTACTGATCAATCAGAACACCCTAAAAATATCATGCTCAGGCAAGGCCCGCAAGCGGAAATCATGAAACAAAAAAAGAGGCGCCCCCGGTCAAGGGGCGCCTGGCTTGCTAGAGCGTACGCTCTATGCCGTGGCGGTTGCCTTATTCACCACCGGCGGCGGCCGCGCTCGGCAGCACGTGCCCGTCGACGCTGGTCGGGCAGGCGGGCGGATCGACAGTCGTGTAGGCCGTCGAGGTCGTGGGGCAGGTCGGCATGACCTTGATGTACTTGTCGGCGCCGACGATGTCGTCAACCCCGGGCGAGGCCGTGCCGGACATCTTGGCGGACTCGACCGCGCCGTCGATCTGGCGCAGGTTGGCGATACAGGCGGTCTTCTGAGACTCGGCGCGGAACTTGGGATAGTTCAGCATGCCGATGGCGGCCAAGATTGCGATGATCGCGACCACGATCATAATCTCAACCAAGGTGAAACCTTTGCGGTCGCGCGCGCGACTGGCCAGCGCAACACCTGAAGTTTTGAAAACGGCCACGCGGTGAAGTACACTTCCTTCATGTGCAGAACATGGAAGGAGACAAAGTGTCTTACACGCGCGTGACCGGGGAAGAGCGTAGGCTAATCCACAACTGGAGGCAAGAGGGAAAGGGCGTCCGCGAGATAGCGGGGCTGCTGGGGAGGGCGCCGAGCACGGTGAGCCGGGAGGTGTCCCGGAACACGGGCGGGCGGGGTTACCGGCCGAAGCAGGCGCAGGAGCGGGCGGAGGCCCGTGCGCTGCGGCCGGGGCCGCGGCGGTTCACCGAAGAGGTGAGGCTGGACGCGGAGGAGAAGCTCAGGAAGGGCTGGACGCCGGAGATCATCTGCGGGCGGGCCGAACTCGAAGGGCGGCCGCACGTGTGCAAGGAGACGGTCTACAAGCACGTGTACGCGGACGCGAGGGCGGGCGGCGATCTGTGGAAGTGTCTCCCGCGGGCGAAGCGCAGGCGCAAGCGGCGCTGCCCGCGGCAGGAGGGGCGCGGGCGCGGCCTGATCCCCGGGCGGCGCGGGATCGAGGAGCGCCCGCCGGAAGTGGAGCTGCGGACCGAGGTGGGGCACTGGGAAGGCGACCTGGTGGTCGGCGCGGGCGCGACGGGTTACCTGGTGACGCTGGTGGAGCGGGTCACGCGCTTCACGCTGACGGGCTGGTCGCGCACCAAGGAGGCTGACGAGGTGGCCGGCGTGGTCATCAGGCTGCTCGCCGTGGTCGGCATAGCCTGCACGGGGATCACGTTCGACAACGGCAAGGAGTTCGCCCGGCACGGCGAGATCGCGTCGGCCCTGAAGGCGGACGTGTTCTTCGCCCGCCCGTACCACTCGTGGGAACGCGGGACGAACGAGAACACGAACGGGCTGATCCGCCGCCTGTTCCCCAAGCGCGAGTCGTTCGCGGCGATCGGCGCGGCGGAACTGGACCGGATCGACGGGTTCCTGAACGACCGCCCGCGCAAGTGTCTTGGCTGGAAGACGCCGAGGGAGGTGATGGACGCCTTCCTTGCCGCAGCCGCCTGAGCGGCGTCGGCCAGCAAAGGGTGAGACCGTCTCCCCTTCCCCCGCCCCGTCCGCCGGAATACCGCCGGACGGGGCGGGGGAAGG
>JAKJEM010000184.1 GCA_022705425.1 Planctomycetota bacterium | reverse complement strand
TCCGCCTTCGACTCCTGGCGCTGGTGGCCCTCCCCCGAGCAGATTCGGCAGTTCCGCGCCGGCTACTACGGCTGCATCAACCACATTGACGACCAGATCGCCCGCATCCTGCACCTCCTCCCCCGCAACACCCTCATCCTCTTCACCGCCGACCACGGCGAAATGGCCGGCGACCACCAGTGGCTCCGAAAACGCAACGCCTGGGAGGGCTCCGCCCGCATCCCCTTCCTGGTGCACGGCCCTGCGCCCCTCGGCATCCGCCCCGGACAAGTTCGCCCCGAGCCCGTCGACGGCCGCAGCCTCATGCCCCTCCTCCGCGGGCACTCCGTCCCCTGGCGCGAGTTCCTCCACGGCGAATGCGCCGCCGTCCCCACCGTCCACAGCGGCATGCAGTACGTCACCGACGGACGCCGCAAATACGTCTGGTTCCCCGGCAGGGGGGAGGAGTTCTTCTTCGACCTCGAAGCCGACCCCTGCGAACTGCGCAACCTCGCCGCCGACGCCGCCCGCGCCGACGAGGTCGCCCTCTGGCGCAACCGTCTCATCCGCACCCTCGAAGGACGCCCCGAAGCCTTCGTCGAGAACGGCCGCCTCCGACGCCTCGACGGGCCCACGCCGCCCTGCCTCCCCGGATTTGAGAACCCCCTCGGCAAGGTCGCCGTCGGAGACTAGCCGGCTGTGATTCCGACCGCTGCAACGCGATCCTGTCTTTCTGGCGCAATGGCGACAACAACGACGGTCCCTCCGTCCTCTCGCCGAGGACGCCGGCGGGCCGTCCCAACGGGAAGGGAACCGGCATGTCCGACCGGCCGAACATCCTCCTGATAACGCTCGACATGCTCCGATACGACGCCGTGGGCGCCAACGGCAATCCCTTCGCCCGCACGCCGGTCATGGACCGGCTGGCCGCAGGGGGAACCCGAATGGAGCGGGCTTACGCCTCGCACCCGATCTGTATGCCGTCTCGCGCCAGCATGTTGACCGGGCGCTATCCCAGCAGCCATGGCGTGTGGTCGAACGGCGTGCCCCTGAGCGCCTCCGAGATCACCTTGCCCGCCGTCCTCTCCCGCGCGGGATACACCACGTACCTCTGCGGAAAGGCGCACTTCCGTCCCTGGCTGCGCGGGTTCACCAAACCGCAGGCCTCACAGGTGGAACACCCCCACGGCGGGCCGTACTATGGCTTCGAGACCGCAGACGTGGTGGATCACAGCGACGGCGACTGTTACAGTCGCTGGGTGCGTGCCTCGTACCCGGACTGGGCCGAACGAACCATTCACCATTGGACCGACCGCCCGGCGGACAAACCGCTGGCCTGGAAGGCCACCTATCCCGCCGAGGCGTCCAAGACCGACTTCATTGCCGGCCGCATTGTCACGGCCATCGAAACCCACCGGGGCGACCGCCCCTTCTTCTTCTGGGCCAGCTTCATTGACCCGCACCCGCCCTTCGCTCCGCCGGCGCCCTTCTGCGACGGGCACGATGACGTCATCTTCCCCGAGCCGGCCTCGGTCGGCGAGATGCCGGCTGACAAGCCCTCGCACTATCTGCCGCAGGCGCGTCCCGAAGTGGCCCGCGCCCAGTGGCTCAATCTGCGGCGGATGTATCAAGGCAAAGTCAGCCATGTGGACGACCGCATTGGACGCATCCTCGCCGCCCTGGAGGAGCGCCGCTTGGCCGCGAACACCATTGTCGTCCTGCTTTCCGACCACGGCGTCCTGCTCGGTGAGTACGGAATTCCGTCAGGCGGCGCCAGACTGTGCGACCCCTGCAGCCGCGTCCCCATGATATGGTGCGGGCCCGGCATCGCCCGCCGCGGTGTTTCGCACGGGTTGGTCTCGGTCGTTGACCTCATGCCGACGCTGCTCGACCTGGCAGGCGTTGATGCCCCGCCCGGAGTCCAGGGTCTGTCCCTCCGGCCCGCACTGGAGGGGCGCGCCTGCGCCGTGCGCGACGAACTGCTCGTTGAAGGCGGACGCGCCGCCGTGTACGGTGTCCGACCGTGTCTGAGCAAGACGCTGCTCACCGACCGCCACAAGCTCACGTTGTACGTCACTCCCGATGAAGGAGAGCTGTATGACCTCCACGACGACCCCCATGAACTATCTAATCTCTACGCGCGTCCTGAGGCCGGCAGCCTGCGCCAGACGCTGGTCGAGCGCCTGGCCCGGACGCTGGTTCACGCGCAAGACCCTCTGCCGGCGCGTGTCGCGCCGTGGTGACCTGAAGGTATCCGTCGGAGACTAGCCCGCCCATGTCCCGTCCCCCCAACATCATCGTCATCATGAGCGACGAGCACGACCCCGGCGTCATGGGCTGCTACGGCGACCCC
>JAKJEM010000183.1 GCA_022705425.1 Planctomycetota bacterium | reverse complement strand
GCACGGACAGTTCGGAGTCCGAATCCGGCTTTTGCACATGTGAATGTCCCGCTTGTTTCCAATTTTGTCCTTTCTTCAAAAGCACTTGAGAGTGGCGAGTTCTCGGGGAATTCATGGGGCGATGCGCAAGCGCATTCCGACCCGCGCGGATAGCCCGTTGTGCATGGGCGCTCCGCGTAGGTCTCCGGTCTTCTCCGCCTGCCAGCCTGCCGCGTAGGGCTACGCCTTGTCCCGGCTCGGCGGCTTGCGCTTCGCCTTCGACAGTTCCAGCGAGAGCTCGATCCAGCGCTCCGTGAGCAGCCTGAACTTGCGAAAGTTCGCCAGCTCCGCGCGGATCGCCTTGAGGTGCTCTGGGCGGACGTACTCGGAGCGGCTGCGCATCTGGTGCGTGTAGCTGATCTGCCAGTAGGCCCCCTGCTTTTCGGCCGGGTTCTTGTACTGGCGGTTGAGGGTGCCGGGGCGCATCGGCCCCAGCGCCGCAAGCGCGCGCCGGGTGCGCGCGATTTTTCCTTCGATCGACGAGATTGACGTTGACATGGCAACTCCTTTCGGGCAAAATATATAGCACATGTGTGCTATATTGTCAATCCTGAAAACAAAAGGAGTTTCACCGATGCACCTCTGGACACGCTGGTGGTCCCTCGCCGAGCAACTGCGCCCCGCCTTCAGCCGTCGGCGCACCTTCCTGTGGTTCGCCCTGGCGCTCGCGGCCGTCTGCGCCCGCCCCGACCTGGCCGGGGTGACGAGCCTGGTCCGCTCGCTGGGGCTGCTGGACGCCTGCTACGGCGGCCTGCTGCGCATGTTCCACAGCGGCGGGGTCGACACCCCGCGTCTCGCGGCCGTCTGGACGCGCGCCGTGCTCGCGATCATGAAGCGCAACCTGTGGACGGTGGACGGCCGCGCGGTCTTCATCGCCGACGGAATCAAGGTGGCGAAGTCCGGGCGCAAGATGCCCGGCGTGAAGAAGCTGCATCAGGAGTCGGAGAGCAACACCAAGCCCGAATACATCTTTGGGCACTCCTGCCAGTGCGTGGCGCTGGCGGTGCGGGCGGCCTCGACATGCTTCGCCCTTCCGCTCGCGGGCGCCATCCACGAAGGGGTCGTGTTCAGCAACCGCTCCCGGCGCACGCAGCTCGACAAGCTCGCCTCCATGCTGCTGGGGCTGGCGGTGACGACACCCGGCATCCTGGTCGCGGACGCCTACTACGCCTGCGCCAAGATCGTCCTGCCGCTGGTGGCGGCCGGCTGGCACCTGATCGCCGGCGTGCGCTTCAACGCCGTCGCCTACCTTCTGCCGTTGATGGCCGGACCTGCGCGGCGGGGCCGTCCCCGGCGCTACGGCGAGAAAGTCGTCCTGCGCGAATGCTTCGAGCGGCGCGAGGACTTCGTCGAGGCGCCCAGCCCCGTCTACGGGGAGGAAGGCGTCACGCTGCTCTACCGCGCGCTCGATTTGCTCTGGCGCCCGGTCGGCATCGTCGTGCGCTTCGTGCTCGTCGAGCATCCCACGCGGGGGAGGAAGATACTCCTCTGCACGGATCTCTCGCTCGATCCCCTCGCAATCATCAAGATCTACGGCATCCGCTTCAAGATCGAAGTCGCCTTCAAGCAGGCCGTCCACACGGTCGGCACCTTCGCCTACCATTTCTGGATGTCCGCCATGAAGCCCATGCCACGGCGATCCGGCAACCAACATCTACATCGCGAAAGCGCGTCCTATCGCGAGGCCGTCCGCCGCAAGCTCAGGGCGTACCACGCGCACATCCAGCTCGGCGTCGTGGCGCAGGGGCTGCTCCAGTCCCTGGCCGTGCTCGAACCCAACGCCGTCTGGGGCGGCTACGGCTCCTGGATGCGAACCCGCCGCCCGGGCGTGCCACCCTCGGAGCGCGTCGTGGGGCTCGCCCTGCGCAACACGCTGCCGGAATTTCTCGCGGGCGCGGTTCGGGAGTCAATCCTCGCGAAATTCATCCGCGAGCGCATCGACCTGGGCCGCGCGGAAGGCGCGACGCTCGCCTCGTGACGCCGCCGACGCCTTGCGCGTCGGCGAAAACCCTTCGACATTGCCCGTATCGCCGCTTCCAGACCGAGCGGCCCTGGAGGGCTTTGCACGCCTGACGACGGAGAATCCGCGATTGACTCGCGCTCTGGGCATGGGATATCATCCAAGTCGGTTCAAGGGAAGCACGATTCGATGATCCGCTCGTGGTGGAAGGCTCGGCCCCATGGGCTATGAACAACACGAGAACTCGTCACTCTCAAGATGAATGATGGAAACTTGAAATTGGAAACTTGAAACTGGGGACTTGAAACTGGGGACTATGGACTATAGACCATGGGCCCTGCTGTATTGCCTTGACAATTCGGATGGGATATCCGAATATTCACG
>JAKJEM010000182.1 GCA_022705425.1 Planctomycetota bacterium | reverse complement strand
CTCGCCTGTGGTTGTCGCAGCAGGACGTTCCCACAGCCGAGGGCGGCTGTGCCACACCCCCGGAAGACTGACCGGTTGCCGATTTGAGGGGGGGAGTCCCTGGAGGCTAGGGGGTGGAGGAGGGTGGGTCTCCGAGGGTCTTCAGCGCCTGCGCGATGCGCGCGTCGTCGGGGGCGTATTGCGCGGCAAGGGTCAGGTCCTCGCGTGCGCCGGCGGCGTTGCCGGCGGCAGCGCGGACCATGCCGCGCGCGAAGAGGTATTCGACCGATCGGGGGTTGAGGGCCAGGGCGTGCGTCAGCTCGCGCTCAGCGGCGGCAAAGTCGCCGGCCTGGATGGCGGCATTTGCGGCGCGGGCGTGGGCGGCGTAGCGGGAGGCGTCGGAGGGGGGCATGAGGCGCACGGCGCCCTTGACGGTGGCGCCGATGGCGGGGTCCAGCGCGCGGGTGGTCAGCAGAACGATGAGAAGGATCCATGAGAACATGGCGATCTTGGGGGTAAAGGCCGGCTTGAGCTTCTGGAAGAGGCAGGGCCAGAGCTTCGAGCCGTCGAGCGGCGGGATGGGAATGAGGTTAAAGGCCGCCAGGATGAGGTTCGAGAGGGCGGTGAACATGACCAGGAGGTGGAGGACGGCCATGACGTCGGGGGAAAGGGGGGTGAAATCGAAGCTGCGGCGGGTGAAGGGCATGAGGGCGGCGCAAAGGGCCACGACAAGAAGGTTCGAGGCGGGGCCGGCGAGGCTGACGAGGAGGTAGTCGCGGCGGGGGCGGCGGTAGCTGTAGAGGTTGACGGGCACGGGCCTTCCCCACCCGAAGGGGAGGAGGAACATGCAGAGCGTTCCGAGGGGGCTGAGATGCTGAAGGGGGTTCAGGGACACGCGTCCGGAGCGCTGGGCGAAGCGGTCGCCGAGGAGGCTGGCGGCCCAGGCGTGCGCGAACTCATGCACCGTGATTCCCAGCAGCAGGCCCGGTACGAACAGCAGCGTCGTCCACGACATGAGGGGACTCCCTTCTTCGCGCGTCGGCCACGGCGCGTTCGGCGAGGGCGCTATCGTAACTGCGGAGGGCATTGAGCGCCCTTTCGGCCTCGACCGTTGCGCCGACGGCGAGGCTGCCGAGGAACTGGTAGTAGCACTTGTGGGCGGGGGGCAGGTCCATGCGGGCCTCGTGGCGGCGGAGGGCGGGGGCGTCGCCCGCGCGGAGGGCCAGCGCCCAGAGGACGGCCTCGGCGCGCGGCTCATCGGCGATATCGAGCAGCGCCAGAGCGCGGCGGCGGGCGTCGTCGAAGCGTCCGGTCATCAGCGCATGAAACATCAGCTCGACGCGCACGGCGCAGGAGAGGTCGGGGGGCAGGTCGGCGCGCCGGTCGAGCCGTTGCGCGGCTTCGGGACCGCGGCCTTCGTATTCGGCGAGGGCGAAATCGAGCCAGTCCAGCGTTCCGAGGGGGTCGCCGCTGAGTTCCTGGCCCCGCGCGAGGAGTCGGCGCGCGTCCTCGATGCGGCCCAGTTCCAGGGCCAGGAGGCCGGCTGTGCCGGCGAAGACGCCTTCGGGGTGGCGCGCGAGCCATTGTTCGGCGAGGGCGAGAGCGGAGGTTGCGCTCTGTGTGCGGGCGACGGCGTTGAGGGCGAGGCGGCCTGTTTCGGGGTCGCGTCCGACGGTCCAAGCGGCCTGGAGGATGTGGGCGCTGGGGGCCGCGCCGAAGTTGAGGAGAAGCTGTCCCACCCAGAGGAGGGGGAGGGAGGCGAGTGTGCGCAGCCATCGGACGAGGAACATGGGGCCCTTTCAGCGCAAGGCGTTTCGGAGGGCCTCGGCAATCCGGGCCAGTTGGGCGTCGTCCACGATCAAGGGGGGCTGGATGCGCAGGACGTTGCCGTGCAGTCCGCCGACGCCGATCAGCACACCGGCCTCGCGGCAGGCGGCGCGGGCTTGGCGGGCGCGTTCAGGGGCGGGGTGGCCACCGGGGCGGACCAGTTCGATGCCGATCATCAGGCCGCGTCCACGGATGTCGCCGACTTCCGGGCAACCGGCGAGGTCGCGCCGGAGGTCGGCCAGAAGGCGTTCGCCCTTCTGCCGTGCGGCCTCGGCCAGGCGGAGTCGGCGATGGACGCCGATTGCGGCGATGGCGGCAGCGCAGGAGACGGGGTTTCCGCCGAAGGTGCTGAGGTGGTCGCCGGGCCTGAAGGCGGCGGCGATGTCGGGTCGGGTGACGAGGGCGCTGAGCGGGAAGCCGTTGGCGATCCCCTTGCCGAGGGTCAGCAGGTCGGGTTCGACGCCCTCGGCTTCGACGGCAAACATCCAGCCGGTGCGTCCGAAGCCGGTCTGGACTTCGTCCACGATCAGGAGAGCGCCGTGTCGAGAGGTTAATTCCCGCGCTTTTGCCAGGTAACCCGCCGGAGGTACGATGACTCCGCCCTCTCCCTGAATGGGTTCAACGA
>JAKJEM010000181.1 GCA_022705425.1 Planctomycetota bacterium | reverse complement strand
TGCTTGTCCATCGGCATCACCGCCCCCAGCACGTTCGTCAGCTTCTCCAGGTGTTCCATGTCCCACTCCCGCGGGTCGCACTGGATCTGCACCGGCAGCATCGGAGCCCCGTTGCGCAGCCCCTCCGGAAGCTGGTCTTGCGGCCGGTGCGCCGCGTCGATCGACAGCAGCCGCCTCGTCGTCTCCGCGCTCTGCCCCAGGAACAGCGCCACCCGCAGGTTCTGCGCGTTGCTCCAAATCTGCGGAGGCGTCTTCTCGCCCGGCAGACCGAAGTACAAGTCCCGCCACTGGTCAAGCGATTCGAGATAGCGGATCGTGCTCATCGGCACCTGCGGAGGCGTCATGAACTGCACGTCCCCCGCCGTGCGCAGCGCGATCTCCCCCAGCGGCTCGATCAGAAGCTGCCCCTCGTCCCGCAGCCCCTTCGTCTTCACCGGCGGGAGCTGGAGCATGGAGATGTTCGCCAGCGTCTCGTGGCACATCTTGCCATGCGCCTGCATGCCGGCGGCCAGGCTCGGAACCCCCCGCGAATCCAGCGCGTACGGCCCCGCCACTTCGGAAGCGTAGAGCTGCACCGGCCAGCCCCCGTGCGGCGTCCGCGTCAGCCTCGCCCCCCGCCCCGTCAGCCCCTCGGCCGCGGCGCTCCAGATCACGCAGTAGCGCCCCGTCGTCCCGTCCTCGTCCGCCGCCTTGAGGTAGGAACGTATGATCTGCGCCTTGCCGCGCATCGCCTCCGCCTCGGCGCGCACCACCTGCATGTCGCCGCCGATTTCCGCCTCGTCGTAGAACGGGAACGCGCTCGCGCTCACCCGGTCTTCCTGCACGGACTCCAGCAGCGCGTCCCGGAAATCGTCATGCCACCGCTCCGTCTTCGCCATGGCGCGGATCTCCGCCGCGCTCCGCCACTCCGTCATGTGGAAGTCGTCCGCGTCGTCCATGTTCGCCACCGGCGCGTCCGGCGGCAGCCAGAACGTGTCCCCCAGCGCCATCGCCCGCATTTCCGGCCTCGCCGTCGCGATGCGCGGCTCCGACACGTCGCACGCGTCCCGCGCCATCAGATCCTCCGCCGCCTCGTTCGCCTCGATCCGCGTCCGGCACAGCTTCAGCTCCATCAGGATCGCGGCCATGTCCTTCGCCGTCGCCATCTCGAAGCCCTGCACCGAGATCGTCGCGTCCTCGCCCGCGCTCTGCGCCCGCCACGCCGTCCACAGCGCCAGCGCGTCCGCCCGGGATATCCGAGTCGTGCGCATCTCCCACGTCTCCTTCCACCCCGTCCAGCACCCCGCCACGCCCCGGCCCCCGCCGTGCGTGAAATTGCTCAGCAGCAGGTTCTGCACGATCCACTCCAGCGGCATGCGCCGCCGCGTCAGATCCCGCCAGGCGTTCGCGCACCACTTCGCCTCCTTCTCCATCCCCTCCCCCGCGCTCCCGAAGCTCGCCTGCCCCCGCACCAGCGCGTTGAACGCCTCCGCCACCCGCTGGTTCACCAGGAAGTCGCTCAACCGATACCGAATGTCGCTCGCGCCCTGGAACGGGTACGCCGCCTCGCTCGCCGTGTCCCACTTCCGCTCCGTCCAATGCTGGTTCTCCCACACGCAATGCCGGATCCGCCGCGCCGCCGCCGCCGCCGACGCGATCCCGTACCGCTCCACGTGCTCCACGCACTTCAGCGCCCGCGCCTTCAGCGCCGCCATGAACTCCTCGTTCGGCCGCCCGGTCTCCCGGTCGATCTTGCTCAAATCGTACATGTCACTTCCCCCCGTCCTGTGTCCCGGCGCGTGCGCCGGGCGCCGCCTTCGGCGGCGCTTCCACCCACTTCCCGCCCACCCGCTTCCACCACTTCCCGTCCCTGAAAATGCTCGTCGCCTTCAGCCCCGTCCTGCCCGAGTCTTCCCCGTTCGCCAGCCACGGGTACCGCTTCCCCATGTCCCGCCAGTAGCCGTCCGCCGCGCTCGACAGCACCTCCGTCCCCTCCGCCGCCACCGCGTTCATCAGCGCCGCCCGACCCACGCGATACGCGCTCACCGGCCCCTTCACCCGCCGCGCCATCGCCTGGTTCGCCTTCTGGTCGTTCAGGAAGTCGAGCCGCACCCGATTCCCGAAGTCCCGCGCCATGCTCTTCGCCGCCTGTACTGTTTCGCCATCCATCAATCATCTCCCTCCACGTCCTGAGGCAACCCCAGCAGCCGGTTCAGCTTGTTGTTCATCGACTTCAGCTCGCGCCGTATCCCCCGGTTCACCTCGTCGCTGGTAGCCCTCGCCAGCTCCAGCGCCTTCACGCGCATGTCGAGGCTCTCGTGCTCGCGCTTGTTGTCGTCGTGCGTCCGGCGGCACTCATCCACGGTCGGCACCTTGCCCTTGCCCTTGGACAGCCACTGCGTGACCACCGCGACGAGGAACCCCCCGCTGCCGAAGATGGCCGCAACGGCCTGGT
>JAKJEM010000180.1 GCA_022705425.1 Planctomycetota bacterium | reverse complement strand
CCGGCGCTGGGAGACCCTCGATGAGACGAATCACCTGGGCCGAATACACCGCCCTCGATGTCGCGCAGCGCATCCCCTTCCTCGCCAAGGACGCCGCCGCCGAGCACGAGCCCTTCCACGTTCTCTACGCGCAGCAGTTCACACGCCAGATGCTCGACGAACTCTGCGCCCTTGCCGACCACATCCGCCGACTCCACAAAACCCCCGAGGGCGCCGCCTTTCTCCAAACCCTCCTCCCCAACCGCGCCGCCCTCAACCTCTTCGCACAGCCCTCCACCCGGACCTTCATGTCCTTCCAGGCCGCCGAGATGCGCCTCGGCATGCAGATCACCGACATCCGCGACATGGCCACCTCCTCCCAGGCCAAGGGCGAAAGCCTCCAGAACAGCGTCCGAACCTTCAGCTCCTACGTGGACCTCATGGTCATGCGCCATCCCGACCGCGGCGCCGCCGAACTGGCCGCCTATGAAATGAACATGGCCGAGCGCCGAATCCCCGTCATCAACGGCGGTTCCGGACAGGACCAGCATCCCACCCAGGCCCTCCTTGATATCTACACCCTTCAGAAGGCCCTCGACGAGATTGACGGCAAGAAGATCGCCATGGTTGGCGACCTCCTGCGCGGACGCACCGTCCGAAGCCTCTCCTACCTGATGAAGAACTACAAGGGCGTCGAACTCTTCTACGTCGCCCCCGACCGACTCCGCATCGGCGACGACATCAAAGCCTTCCTCAAACGCCAGCACATCCGTTACAGCGAACTCGACAACCTCGAAGAAATCGTTCCCGTCGTGGACGCCATCTACATGACGCGCATCCAGTGGGAATGGGACAAAGCCGCCGGCGCCACCGTCGGCGGCGAAGGCCAGTACGACCCACGCTTCGTCTTCCGCCGCGAGTACCTCGATCGCATGAAGAAGAAGTCCTGCCTCATGCACCCCCTCCCCAAGATCAACGAGATTGACCCCGAACTCGACTACATCGAGGACCCCCGCATCGTCTACTGGCGGCAGGAGCGCAACGGCATGTGGATTCGCGCCGCCCTCATCGCCCGCATCTTTGACGTGGACAAGAAGATCTTCTCCTGCAGAACCTGACCGCGCCGCACCGCCGCCGCGCGCGCCGCTCCGCCTGCCCTAGCCGTTGTCGTTGCTGTCCTTGTTGTTGTCGTTGTTGTCGTCCGTCGTCCGCCGTCCGTCGTCTGTCGTCCGCCGTCTGTCGTCCGTCGTCCGCCGTCCGTCGTCTGCCGTCCGTCGTCCGCCGTCCATAGGAACGCCCCATGTCCTCCCGCCTGAGCCTGCGCCGCCTCAGCGGCTTCAGCCGTCGGCTGGCCACCATGCTCGAAGCCGGCATCGCCGTCCGGCGCGCACTGGCCACCATGGAGAAGGGCGCTCGCGGACCCGAACGTCGCCTTTGCGCCGATCTCGGAAAGGACATCGAGGACGGCTGCACCTTTACCGAAGCGCTTTCCCGCCGCGGCGACGCCTTCCCCGTCTTCTTCCTCCGCCTCGTCCACGTCGGCGAAAGAGTCGGAATGCTCGGCCACGTTCTCACCCGCCTCGCCGACTACTACGACGGCGTCCGCGAAATGTGGAAGCGCCTCATCACCCGCATGATCTATCCCGTCTTCCAGTACTGGGCGCTCATCTTCGTCCTTGCCCTCGTCGCCTACATCATGGGAATGCTCGGCCAGCGCCCCTCCGGCGACCGCGACGCCCTCCGCATCCTCATCACCGGCGCCGCCATCTTCGCCGCCCCCTTCGTCCTGTACTTCGTCGTCGCGCGCGGACTCGGCGCCACCCGCGTCCTCGTTGAAGTCGCCATGGCCACCCCCGTCCTCGGCTACGTCCTGCGCAGCATGGCCCTCGCGCGCTTCAGCTGGTCCATGGGCCTCATGACCGATGCCGGCGTCAACATCCTTGATGCCGTCCGCTGGAGCCTGCAAGCCACCTCGAACCCCGCCTTCATCGCCCGAGGCGAAGCCATCGTCAAGAGCCTCAAGGACGGCATCCCCGTCGGCGAAGCCCTCGATCAGACCCGCCTCTTCCCCGTCGAATACATCGAAATGATCCACACCGGCGAGGAATCCGGCAAGATGCCCGAGATGTTCGACCGCATGGCCCGCATCTACTCCGAAAAGGCCGATCTGGCCGTCCGCGCTCTCGTCTCCGCCATCGGGTGGACCGTCTGGGTCGCCGTCGCCGCCGTCATCATCTACTACATCTTCAGCTTTGCGATGAGCTACATGCGCCAGATGAGCGAGTTGACCCGCGACCTGTAGCCCCTGCCGGCGGCGCGCCGAGGCGTCTTTCAGGGAGAGCCGCATGGCCCGCAGACCCCACGTCGTGATGTTCGTCCCCGATTCCTACCGCGGCGACGTCCTCGCCCATCTCGGGAACCCCGCCGCCCTCACCCCGAACCTCGACGCCCTCACCCGCGACGGCGGCGTCTCCTACGCCAACGCCTTCGCGCAGAACCCCGTCTGCACCCCCAGCCGCTGCTCCTTCATGACCGGCTGGTACCCTCACACCCACGGCCACCGCTCCATGCGCAACATGCTCAAGGAGCACGAACCCCA
>JAKJEM010000017.1 GCA_022705425.1 Planctomycetota bacterium | reverse complement strand
CCCGTTCGGGGCATCGGGCGGAGCGCGAGTGTAAACCACCTTCTTGATCTGATAGTAGCAGTTCAGGAGCGGGTGGTCGGCGGGGAGCATGTGGAAACGCCGGTCGGGGAAAACGCGCCCCATCTCGCGAACGAACGCCTTGAAGAAGTCGGGGTCGCCGTAGACCGTATCCCCCCAGACGGTGCCGCCGGCGCGGACGAAATCGCGCAGGCGCTCGATCTCGGCATCGGTCAGAATGAAGTCCTCGCTGCCGCTGAAGTGGAAGATGGGGTATTGGGCGGGGTCGGGCGGGAAGGCGCTCAACGCGCCCTTGCGCGTCGTATAGTTCAGGTTCAGGGCCTGATTCGCGAGAGTGCAGAGCACCTGCACGTCGCCGGGATCCTTGTCCCAGTCCAGATACTTCACGGTCTGGTCGCCAAGAGCTATTTCCTTGGGTGTGCCGTAGGCGATCTTGGCAATGAGAACGGGGGGCGACGGGGGCCGCTTGCGCTCCGTGCGGCGCAGGGGCGTGGCCGGCAACGGCAGCGGGGGCACGCCTTCGCCGCCCTTGCGGCGCTGTTGCTGCGCGGGGGGTTTGGTGCCGCAGGGGCCCTTGGGGATTTCGACGTCCTGCCCGAACACCCCCTCCCCCGCCAGAGTCGCGGCCAAGGCAAGGGCGAGCCATGAGGTCTTCATCTCGTTCCCCCTCTCCGTAAGTTGGGACTAGACCGCAACAAAGGCTCCAAGTCCCTGTCCGACAGCATGATAGCACTCCCCCCTGCCGCAGGCAACATCGTCGGCAAAGGCTACACCCGGCGGCCCGGCGCCCGCGCGAAATGTGGGTTTCGGCCACAGAACGCAAGGCGGACGGGCCTCAATGAAGCCTACGCAATTGCCGTGCCGGAGGGATGGCGACAGCGGAACCCCGCGTCCGCGCGCCTCGGACACCCCTTACCGGGGGTCGAGTGCCGTCCATGCCTCGGGGAGAAGGGGTCCGACGCCGGGCAGTTCACGCGCGCGTTCGCCGAAGTTCGCCACGACACGGGTGCCGTCGGCGAAGGTTGTAGCCTGAAGAGAGTAATCCCCGCCCACAAACTCGAAGCCGGTCATGTCGAGTTTGCCGATCCGCCGATGCAGGCGCGCGACGGGGAGGGCGCACTCCAGGGCGCGCTGGACCTCGCGGTCGTCCACGCGGACCTGGTACGAGAAAGTGCGGCGGTTTCCGACGTCGGTCCAGCCGTACTGCCGCCCGAAGGGGAAGACGTGCGGCGGGCAGCCGTAGAGGGCGTCGAGCGCGGCCTTGCGCCGGGCGCGACCGGCGCCGAGCAGGCCGTACCGGTTCAGGCTCAGGCCCGCGCCGGGCAGGGCGTTGTAGTTGTAGATTTCCCACCAGACGTGGGCGCAGGAGTCGTGCAGCACGAGACCAGTCAGCGGGACGGGTATGAACCGCGCGGGCCAGGAGACGGGCTCGATCTTGGTGGAGCCGATGTCGTAACTGACGGCGTAGCGGTCCACAAAGCCTTCGCTGCTGACGATACGGTTTCCGTTGGTCTCGACGCCGAGGAGGCGGCGCGTCCATTCCACGTCGTGCCGTTTGCCCAAAGGTCGTCCGCCGTGCAGCGCGTGGCCGGAGGCGAAACAGGGTTGGCGTCCCAGGCGCGTGGCGTTGACGTCGAAATGAATCCAGTCCATCTCGCGCATGTCGCCGGCGTAGCGGCGGGTGATCTCCTCGACCTGATACGGCGTGCAGACCTGCTTCCACTGTTGCTGCTCGATGCGCCAGCCGTCATAGGGCCGGCCCTGCGCGTCGCGCCGGTAGATGCGGGTCATGGTCTCCGAGCCGTCGTCAAGTCCTTCGACCGTCCAGCCCCACGGGGCCACGAGCGCGCCGGGGACCCCGCGCATGAGGCGGACCTCCTCGTCGCTCATCCAGACCGGCTCGTCACCCCCCATAAGGAAACCGAGGGAGTAGTTGCAGACCCGCACGGGGTAGTACATCGCGCGGTCGAAACCCATCCGACGAATGCTTTCCGCGCCGGCGACGTAGTCCGTAGTGGGCGACTTGTTGTAGCCGATGAAGGCCATCAGCGCGCCGAAGAGGTTTTCGAGGATGGGCTTGCGGGCGATCTTCTCCGGCCACCCGACGAACTCGCCGCGCTCGATGAGTCGCGCCCGATATCGCCGGGCGACGGCCGCCACCGACGCCTCGACGGGATAGAGGCGGACTTCGCGCTCATACCAGCCTTCGGCGGGACAGCGGTCAAGGCGGAAGACCAGAAAGGGTCCCTCCGCGCTGTCGCCGAACTGGGCGAACCAGTCCGCGAGGTCCTCGGCGGTCAGCATCAGCGCGGCCCGGTCGGACAAGACCGCGGACATGGAAAGCGACAGGTTGCCGTGCGCGCCGCCCGGGCGGACTTCCTCCCACGGGTCGGCCCCGCCGAGGTAGAGGACGCCCTGATAGGGCGAGAGAAGGAGACGGGCACGGCCTTCTTCCGGACGGAAGACGCCGGGAACGGCAACACTGCGTATGGCCCCGCCGACGACGCGAAGGCGAACGCACACGTGGTCGGGCGCAAGCTCCCAGGACAGGCCCACCTCCCCTTCGGGCGGAGCGTAGAGCGCGTGAAGAGCGTCGCCAACGCATTCGACGCGTCCGGGCGGCAACGGTCGAAGGGACGGGGTCCCTTCGTCAGGGCCTGCGGCGTAGCGCAGGGAGTCCGCGGCCAGACGCCACACCGCATTCCGCCGTCGGTCCACCAGCGTTGCGCCCCGTCCGTCCGGGGTCAGGACGAGCCGGATGCGCTCATTCTCCAGGCTGTGTCCGGCGGGCACTTTCGTGTCTCCTAGGGCAGACCGACGCGCACGGCGCCACCGGCCTTTTCGATTTCGGCGAGGCTGATCTTGCGCGCCGGGAGGCCGGGGAGGGATATCTCCACATCCACGTCGGCCGTCAACTCGTACACCTTGTCCTCCACGCGGCGCAGGGCGACAAAGGTGCTCTGGCGCAGCGCATCGCCCGGACCGTACTCCCAGAGACGCAGGACGTTCTCCGGGGCAAAGTCCTCGGCCTTGACCTCGCCATCGAGGAAGAAATCGTTGCCGCCCTCGACGCGCGCGACGCGCCAGAACTTGTCGGCGCGGTCATTGGTGAGCGTCCATCCCTTCGCCGGTCCGAGCCAGATGGGCGGAGTGAGCTTGCCGTCCACTTCGCGCTTCTCGGGGACGACACGGCTGACGCCCGAGCGGTAGAAGTCGGCGCTGCGGGTGAGCGTGACGGACGTTCCCAGCGGGTGGGGCGCGAGTCGGGCGAGGGTGTAGGACGTGGTGCGCTCGCGCCCGATTTCAAAGGCGCGTCCGGCCAGGAGGGCAGGCCAGGGGGCGTCAATCACGAGAGACCTGCCGGGGTAGTCCACGGAAAGAACCCTGGCGGTGCGTTCGCGCGCGGCGGTCGCAAGGCGCAGTCCCGCACCTTCGAGCAGGGTGCCGCCGGTCAGGGTGGCAAGGCGCAGACCGGCGTCGTCGGCGGAGAGGCAGGCGAACTCCCCGGCGGCGCGGAACCCGGCGGCGGGAATGTGCCGGACCTTGTCGGGGTAGCCGTCGCCGAAGACGACGTCGCGCCGCCCGCCGGTCAGTCGGACTTCGAGAGCAATCGCGCGGCGGGCGTCGGCGTCATTCTCAGCCACGGGGAGAAGGCGGGCTTCGCGGACGAAGGATTCCCCGGCGTACGGTTCAATGAGGGCGGGAAAGACGGTCTCGAGGTTTTCGCCCTTGCGCTGGAGCATGAGGGCGGTGTAGCGATAGGGTATGGCGGGCTGGCTGCAGACCACGTCAGCGCGGAGGGCGCGCAGTCCGGCGGCATCGAACATGCGCAGGGCGGTGAACTTGCGGGGAGAGTCGGGGTCAAAGTCGCGCTGGGCCATGACGGATTCAACGCCGACCTTGCCCTCGCGGCTGTAGCGCCAGGCGGCGCGGAAGGATCCCGGCGCATCGCCGGACGACTTGACGCCTTCGCTGAGTTCAAAAATGGACAGATAGTTGGCGTCATTCGAGGCGTCTCGTGTGGGCGTGACGTGTGGGACGGGTGTCACGCCGGAGGCGTTCCACTCAAAGGCGTCATTGACGGGACCGTGGAAACAGTAGGTGTGCATCTTGCCGCCGCTGACGCGGAAGAAGTCCACCACGTAGCTGTTGGGTGTGACGACGCCCTTGGGCAGAGCGACACCCGGTTTCATGAGGGCAGGTTCGAGCGGCTGAGAACCGCTGCCTTCGTCCACGTCCACCAGGGCGATCTGCCGGGCGTAGAGGCGCGTGTTGGGCACAAGGGCCGTGGCGCGCAGGTAACGCGCGCCGGGGGCGTCGGTGAGCGCATTGGGCCAGGCATAGCACCAATGGCCAAGCTCGGCGGGCATGTTCCAGCCGGTGTCCACCTCGACGGTGTTGTGGATGCGTGTGAAGCGGCTGTTGGGCTTGCTGTAGCCGGAGCGTTGCCCGTCGTCCACGGTCATGGGCAGACCGTGAGCGACGACCTGGAGGTCCATGGCGTCGGCGTGTTCGTGTCCGCTGCCGAGTCCCAGTCGGAGGTAGGCGGCGCGGCGGAAGCGGTAGTCGTCGTGTTCGAGGCCCGTTTCGAGGATGCCGGCCCAGTTGGCGAGGTCGCGGGAGCGGTTGTCGAGCCAGGGGGCGCGGCGGCGGCGGCCCGCAGCAGCGGTGATCTCGGCCCATTCGGCGTCGCTTTCGCCGCGGCGTCCGCAGAGGTGGACCAGCGTCCAGGCGAAGGCGGGGTCGCGAGCGAGACGCCAGCCGAGGCGGGCCTTTTCATCGAGGTCGCGCAGGGTGGCGCCGGGGGCCTTGTCGGGACCGCAGACGTCGCCGATGCGGAGGAAGTCCCTCCCGCCGACGACGGTGGCGAACTGCCAGTAGCAGTGGTTGAGCGCCTTGGGGAATCGGGTTGGGTCGCTGAGGTCGTACTTCGGGTTCCCGCCGGTGGCGAGGTAGCGTTCGAGGCCGGCGGCGGTGCGGGAACCGCCCTCGCCCTGGGCGTAATAGGTGGAGCCAATGTACTCGGGACCTTCGCGGTCGCAACCGCTGATGAGAAGGTCCTGGATTCCGGCGGGGCGGAGGGGATAGACGAAGGTGCGGTCGAAGAGCCAGGCCATCCAGGGATCGGTCACCCGTCGGTCGGCAAGAGTCGTGGCGCAGGTGGCGATGGCCATGTTCAGGGTGTGGTCGTGATAGCGCAGTATTCCGCGCGCGGACTGCTGAACCAGGTACATGTCGAGCAGCATGATGAGATCGCGGGAGGAGTTGACCCAGGGGACGAAGCGCTTGACGCTGGCGGCGAGGTCCTCATTCCCCTGAATGTAGGGGAAGATCAGGTCGTAGGTGTACAGCGCGCGTTCGTAGTTCTGATAGTGGTCGCGCCACATGGCCATGGCTTCGCGCTGGCGGCAGCGATTGTCGCGTCCGTAAAGGCCGGGCTGTGCGGTGACGGCATGGAGGCTGTTGGCCGTGTCGAGGGTTGGGAGGAGGCGGGCGTAGCTGAGGGTGCCCAGGGCGGCATCGCGGGCAAGGTCCTCGTGCCCGAACTGCACCCAGAGGCGCGCGCCGCCGGCCATGCCGGGGGCGGGCCGAACCCGGGTGTGGACGGCGCGGGCGATGGGGGCGATGAGGCGGCCCTTCTTCGGGTCGGCGGGGTCGGGGAAGAAGAGGCCTGCGCCGTAGTCCTTGAAGGGATAGGGGTCGGGGAGGGCGCGTCCGGCATGGAGGTCTTCGACGGTATAGCGCAGCTTGAGCTTCTTGTTGATGAGGAAAGCGCCGTAGCCCCTGGCGTCATAGGTCAGGACCCAGCCGCGGTTGTGGTCCATGACGTTCTCCTCCTCCCAGACCCCGTGCTGTTCGGCGATCTGGGCGCCGGTGAGAGTATCCGAGCCTTCTTCGGCGCCGGGGGGCGGCGGGGAGTGGATGAAGTAGGACTGCGCGTTGACGGGCGGCAGCCACGTCCAGACGGCTTCATCGCGCGCCCACCGGGCTTCCTTCGAGAGCGGCTTGAGGGTGTCCACGTACAGGCGCTTCGTCTCCGCGCTCGCGCTTCTACGGATTTCCGCGATCATCTCCTCGCTGTGCAGCGTGCGGGCCTGCTTGATCGCCCGCCGCTCAAAGCCGGCCAGGACGTCATCGAGCGTGATTTTATGCACGAGCAGTTCAACGTCGCTGCCCTCGTCAAGCCACAGTTCAGCCGCGTAGCGGCGCTTCTCCGGTGCGTGGAAGTAGATCTCGGCGACGCTGTAGAAGGCATCCACGTAGCCGATGCGCACGCGGTAGGTGCTCGTCTCGCCGGCAGGACCGCCCGTCGTGAGCGAGGTCGGACGGTCATTGACCTTCAGGGCCAGGTAGGCCGGTTTGCGGAAGGGGCGCAAGTCTTTCGTGTCGGCCGCCGCGATGACGCGCACGGCGTACGTGCCCCAGTTCAACTCGCCGAGATCGAGCTTGAAGACCGGCGACTTGACCTTGCAGCGCAGGACCGGCACGGGGGGCAGCTTCTCCTGCGTCATGGCGCCGGTGGAGTCGCGACCGAGTTGATAGACGGGCTCGACGAAGGATTCGAGGGGGCGGACTTCGGCGCCGGGGATGTTCGGGACGACCCAGTTCTTCAACTGGCTCTGCCGGTCAAAGAAGCTTCGCACCGGAAGATACTTGGTCATGTAGGCGCGGTAGTGTTCGACGGAGCCGGGATAGAGTTCGACCTCATCGCTCTTGCCGCGGCTGAAGCGCGGCAGTTCCTCCCCCGCCAGCGGCCCGCCGACGAGGTATTTCGGCGCGGGCGCCTGTGCGCCGGACGCAAGAGCAACGGCGAACACCCCCGCCACGGCCGACATCCCGATCTTCTTCACGTCAGGCTCCTTGTTCGGCGGAAAGAGACGGGCGGGAGAACGCTTCCCGCCCGTATGGCTCAGCGATTCCTTTTCGAGCACAGGCGCCGCCCTTACGGCGTCTCGTAGTAGCCGTAGTTGCGCGAGTCCCCCCAGTTGTTCTCGAACCAGGCCGGGAGGGCGGGACGGCAGAAGGCGTTGCTGTTCACGTTGACGCTGTCCACCCCGGCGGCGTCATCGAAGTAGTGCCAGAGTAGCGGCGACTGGAACAGGCTGTGCGCGGCCCGGCTCCAGTTGCTGGACATGCTGATGCCGTACTCCGTCGCCCAGCCCATCTGCCGCCACGACTCGTGATAGCCCTTCCAGCGCCCGGCGCCGACGGTCGTGCCGCCGAAGACGGCGTTGCCGGAGGCCTCCCACGTCATCGCGGCGCCTTCGCAGACCTTCCAGTAGGCCACCGTGCGCTCCGTGTCGCCGAACCACTGCACGTGAGCGTCGCCGTAGAGCACGTTGTAGCCGTCGCGGTGCACCTGCTCGCCGACGCCCGGCGTGGCGATGGTGGTGCCGTGGCGCGTGGTCTGGTGGCACTTGTCGAACATGTCGCTGGCGATGGCGCGCCCGCCGAGGGTCTTCGTGGTCTTGAAGGCCGGAGCTCCGACGTTCGAGAAGACGTAGGGGCTGGTGAAGGGAATCCGCATGGGCGCCGTGAAGTCATACCAGTTCGTCGTGGCCATCGGGAACACGGGTGTGTTCCGATAGGCATAGTGGGAGAGGATACCGTTCTCCTTCCACGCTCCCGTCCACGCCTGGCCGTAGCTCCCCGTCGGCGCCACCCAGCTTCCGTACAGCAGGGTGTTCTTCTCGAATCCTCCGGCCACCTGCCAGTCCTTGACGTTCTGCTGGTACTTCACCATATAGCCCGACGCGCCGTCAATCGTGTAGTCCACGCCCGTCGCCGTCGGGCAGTAGAACACCTTGGAGTCGGGGGCGTAGCCGCCGACGAGCAGATGCCCCATCCCCCACGGCGCCATCTTGAGCGTCGAGCCGTAGCGCCCCAGCCCCAGTGTGCGGTAGTACCCGCCCGGCGCGTTGCCGGCATTGCTCCCCGAGGGCACGATCGAGATCGTGGCGCTGTCCACCGAGTACGTGTCCGGGCAGGTCGTGTCTCGCCCGTCAAAGCCCTTCCAACTCAGACCGGCGGGATAGTATTGGTTGTAGTCGGAGGTATAGGACTCGATCCCCCTGGCCTGTTGGCTCAGGTTGTTCATGCAGTTGCTTCGCCGGGCCTTTTCCCGCGCGCTCGCCAGGGCGGGCAGAAGCATGGCGGCGAGGATCGCAATGATCGCGATGACGACGAGAAGCTCGATCAGCGTGAAGGCGCTGCGCCAGAACCGAACCATGCTACGGATCATCGGACTCCCTCCCATAAAGAAACCCGCGTCACACGTGCCATGCGTCTCAGGCGCTGCGTTCCTTCTCCATTCCCTCCGGCATGACCAGTTGAGGCGAGGACTTCCAGACCGGCGCCGCCTGCGTGTCCGCGTCCTCGGCAAGTAGTCCGACCAGATGCCGCGCGGCGGGAACGGCGGCGTCGGCGTAGTTCAGGGCCATGAGCGGCCAGGGGTCCGCTTGACGGCGGGCGTCAACGCCACTGAAGAGAGTGACAAGATCGGCCATAACCCCGAGCCGCCCCCCCTGACGCTCGATGGCGTTCTGGGCGGCCTGGGCGGCTTCACGAAGGGGCACGATGAGCGCGTCTGCGCGGTCGGGACGGGCCAGCATCCCCTCAATCCAGCGCCGCATCGCCGTATGATCGTCGGCATAGTCCGGTTCGTGGAACCAGAGGCGCTTGTCAATGGGCAGCCCCAGACGGTGCATTTCACTCTCCAGGGCAACGGCCAGTTCGGCCTGAAGGCTGTGCTCCGGACTGAGCGTGACCAACCCGATGCGGCGGCGTCCGCGGGAGGCGAAGTACTCGGCCATCTGCCGCGCGGCGACGCCCATGTCCGGCGCGCAATAGGGCAGCGCAACACCGGGGATCGTCTTGTTGAACAGCACGCACGGGATGCGGACGGAGAGACCCTGGATGAACTCCCGATCGCTGTTAACGAAACCGACGACGCCGACCGCTCCGACGTCGAGCGCGTTGAGGTTGGCCATGACCTCGTCCGGGGCGGGTAGGGGCCTCAGAAGCAGCATGGCCTGGACCGACCGCCCCACCCCCTGCGCGGCCTGCTGGATGATCTCCAGCTCGCGCGCAGGGAGATGACCGACCTCGATGCGCGAAACGTTGAGTACCAGCAGGGCCAGATTGCGTCCGGGGGTCTGTCGCCGGACAAAGGTGCCCACGCCGCGACGGCGTTCAAGGTGCCCCTGTTCAACAAGGCGCGACACGGCATGGCGGGCGGTCATGTAGGCAATGCCCATCTCCTCGGCCAGGCGCACCTCACCGGGAAGGCGCTGACCGGGAGCGAGTCGTCCGTCGCGTATGGCGCGGAGCAATGACTCCTCCGCCATCACGTATTTCGGACGGTCAGCGCCCTTGCTTTCGAGCGATCCGAGTACCATCGGCTCCCCTGCAACACGTGGTTCTATATATCACTATCCATATATATAGTACGCGCCGCCGCAGAAGTCAAGCCGAAAAACTGACACATCCGACACCGGCAGGCCCCCCCTGCTTCTCCATGAAGTCCGTCCGACACGCGGAAACCGGCTCGTCCGCGCCGTTGCCCATGTCCTTTCAAAGGAGTACAATGCGCCCGTTCCTCCGGCTGAAACGGGGAGAGATGTATGGGGAAGCTGATCCTGTTCCTTACCGTCGTGGCGGCCTGCTCCCTTGGGGCGGAAGCGCCCGTGTGCCTGACCGGCAACGATGCTCAGGGACGCAACGTCCGCCTGAAGGACGCTCGCTACCGCGTGGTCTGGACCCAGACCGTTCAGCCGAAGCCACCGGCGGATTCCCGCTATCGCGGCTGGGTGCCCTTCGCCGAGGGCGCACTGACGAACGGCCGCCCCGACGAGATGGACTACGTCAACCTCTACACGCGCCCCTGCAATCTCTACACCTACACCTGGGGCCCCGACGACTACACCGTGGAGGTTGACTTGGGCCGGGTGTGCGAGGTGACGGAGCTTCGCCTGGAGGCCAATCAGAAGTGGACGACACTGCGGGCCTGGTTCGCCAGGCCGCAACGCTGGCTTCCGGTGGCGCATACAGATGACGGGAAGAGCCTGAAGGTCCAGGGGCTGCGCTGCCGTCGCCTGCGGGTGGATATCGGCGGCTGCGCGCGCATCGGGGCCGTCTTCAGCGAGTTGTACCTCTGGGGTAGTCCTTTGGGGGAATCGTCCGAGGAGTCCCGCCCGGCCCCCCTGCCGCCGGACGATCCTCCGACACCCTATCTTCCGCTGGCGCTTAGGGCGCCGGAGGCCGCGCTGCCGGACTCGGCCCCCTTTGTGATGCCGCAGCCCCAGGAGATGGCCTTCGGGGCGGAGCGCGTCCGCCTGGCGCGCCGGACGGCGCTGATCCTGCCGGAGGACGCATCGCCGGCGGTGCGCGAGATTGCGGAGGCCCTTCGCGACCTCATCGGCGGCATTGCGGACCTGGACTTGCAGATCGGCGTCTCCGCGGAGGGCGCGCCGGCGGTCCGCCTGGGACCGGCCGGGAGCGGAGGACGCTTTGCCGAGACTGCCGCGCGACGCGGAATCGCGTTGGGGCGGATCGGGCCGGAGGGCTACGCCGTGGAGGTATCGCGCGATGGCGCGGTGCTGACGGCACTGGACGAGGCCGGGCTGCTCCACGCGGCGCGCACCTTCATCTTCCTGGCACGTCCGGAGTTGGAAGGCGGCGTGAGCCTGCCGTTCGGCCACGTGCGCGACTTTCCGCGCGAGCCGGTGCGCCCGGTCTTCGGGTACGGCGGCTGGCGCAGCGACTTCAAGCGCCGCGTCCTCACCCTTCACGCATTGCTCAAGTGCAACATGGCCTTCGGCGGCACGACTCCTGCCTCCATCGAGTTAATGCGCCGACACCGCGTGGTCTCGGTGCGGGGCGCCTCGATGTACCCCGGCTCGGCATGCGGCACGGAGGGCGACATGCTGGAGATATCCCCCGGCCAGAAGAAGCAGAACCTCGATCTGCGCCGCCTGAGCGCCTGTTGCAGTCACACGAACTTCTGGCCGGGGATGCTCCGAGCCTTCCCCGCCACCCCGGCGACAGCACCGGTAACGGCAGTGGACGTGGGCCACGACGAGATCATGCACAACCCCTGGATGGTCTGCCCCCGCTGCCGGGCGCGCGGACTGACCCAGCGCGAGATGCTGGCTGACAACTTCCTCAAGGCCCACGCCTATCTCCGCGCACGCGGCTACGCCGTGGTGCTCTTCTGCACGGGTTTCAAGTACGTCAGCAAGGCCTTCGACATGTTCCTCGATATCCCGACCGACGGCGTGGTGACCGTGAACTACGTCCGCCCCGACGTGAATACGATCATGCGCGAACGCGGATTCGCCACCATCGCCGGAAACACCCGCGCCTTCCAGCTTCGGCCCGAGGAGGGCGCGCAAGGGAGCATGGTCTGGTGGTGGGGGCTGGAGAACCGCATAAACCTGATGGGCGGAATCCTGCAAAACCAGCTCATGCAAAACGAGCAGAACTGGTCGCCGGAGGGGCGCGCGGAGGTGAACTCGCCGGCGTGGCAGGCGCGCCTGACGCGCTTGATGCCCTATGTCCGGGCGGTGATTGACGGCGATCCCATCGAGCCGGACGGACTGCGGCGGGAAACCTTCACCGTGGACCTGTCCTCCCGTGCGAACCGCTCCCTTCGCGACGACACCTGGGGCGACGGTGCGGGCTGGCTGGACGAGGGCCCCACGCGCGACCTGCGCCACCTGCCGGCAGGGCCGCAGACGCTGGCAGACACCCCGTGGCAGATCGCAACCGGCGAGCGGGCGGCCGTCGTGGTGGCCGGCCCCGGCGCAGCCGACCGCTTCCTGCCCGATCAGGTAACGGGCATTGCCGTGGGTCGCCCCGCGGCGACCCTGCACTTCCTGCACGCGTGCGCCCGGCGCATCTGGACCAGCTACAACCGCGCCGTTCTGCTGCTGGGATTCTACCGCGTGCGCTACGCCGACGGAAGTTGTCTGAGCGTGCCGGTTTACTATCGGCTGCATCTGCTGGAGTGGACGCGGGACTTCGGCTATCGGAAGATGACCGAGGCTCCGGCATCGCCTGTGGGGGAGGCCGCCGTGGCCTGGCGCGGTTCGACCGGAGGCGGGCACGACGTGACGCTCTACGCGATGACCTGGGTCAATCCCTATCCGGAGAAGGCAATCGCCTCCGTGGACGTGCTGGCTTCGGCCCAGATGGAGGGCAACGCCAACGCGCTGTGCCTGGTAGCGCTGACCGGAACTGCTCCGACGCCTTTCGACCTGGCGCACGCAACGCGCCGGACGACGCGCCCGCCCCTTCGCCCGTGGCGCGAGCGACCGGAAATCCCCGAGGGCATCGTTGCGCTGGACCTCACCCGCGCCACGCTCCACCCGAAGATGGTCCTGGCGGACCCGACGGGCGCGCGCGCCTGGAAGACCGCCGACAACTGGTTTCGGGCCGCCGCCTCGGGCGCGGTATATGAGAAGGGCGAAGTGGCCTTCGGGGCCTACTCCGCGCTGGACCCCGACGACGAACCCTGGCGCGGGGCGTCGGAGGAGAGCCGCCAGAGTTCGCAGTACACGCTGCGCTTCAAGCGGCTGATCCCCCTGCGCGGGCTGGGCGTCAAGGGCGCGATGCAGCGGCCCGTGGCGCCGGGGGTGTTCCCCTGCGATTTCACCCTCGAGTTCATGGACGAGCATGGCGAGTTCCACCCCTTCGCCACGGTACGCGAGCACGTGGGGCAGGAGGGGGAAGAGCGCTGGATATTCGAGCGCGAGCGCCCCGTCGGCGGCCTGCGGCTCCGCCTCTCCTCCGGTCCGGGAATCAGCGCCATCAGCCTGTACGCCCGGCCCGATGCGATTGACGCCGTCCGCGCCGATGCCGTCGAGAAGATAGACGACATGCTCAAGGGACCGAAGATCACGGTGGAGGACGCCCGGGATGCCCTCGATGGCCTCTAAGCCCCGGCTGCGAATCCTTGCGCTGCTGGCGTGCGCGCTGGCGCTGGCGTCGCCGGCTCAGGCGCAACGCCCCCCGGCCAGACCGTTCGAGAACTCGATGGGGATGGTCTTTCGACTGATCCCGGCCGGGACCTTCACGCCCGGCCCCAAGGGGGCTGACGCGCGCGCCGCCGTCCGCGAGACAGGAAACCCGGCCGCCGGAAAGCCGGCGCGCATCGAGCGCCCCTTCTGGATGGGCGCGCACGAGGTGCGCCTCCGGGACTACCAGGCTTTCTGCAGGGCGACCGGGCGGGCCGAGCCTTCGGGGGAGGCATACGACGTGAAGGCCTGCCGCTGGCGGGCGGACTTCAAGCCGCTTTCACAGCAACCGATGACGGAGGCGCTCCTGGCGCAGCCGGTCACCTGCGTAAGCTTTGACGATGCCGTGGCCTTCTGCGCATGGCTCTCGAAGAAGGAGGGGCGGCGATACCGTCTGCCGACGGACGTCGAGTGGGAGTACGCAGCGCGCGCCGGAAGCGACCGGGCGTATGTGCTCTTCGACCGCTTTGACATCCGGAAGGTCAACGGCAACCTGGGCGAGGGCCGCCTGCTGCCGGCGAATCCCGAGGAGGTCCTCATGGACGCCGACCCGTCCGCCCGCGAGGAGCGCGAGCCGAGTGTCCTGGGCGCCGGACGGACGGAACGCGCCCTGCTCAGCCGGTATCCCCCCAATGCCTGGGGGCTCTATCACATGCTGGGAAACGCGCAGGAGTTCGTCGTGATGACGCACGACCCGCCCCCCGATGAACTGCCCCTGCCGGGGTGGACGATCCTGCCCGGCAAAACGAACCGGATGCTTCGCGGCGGAAGCTGGCTGCATGATGAGCGCGACTGCAACGTCTTCCGCGCGCTCTTCAACTGCCCCCCCTACAGCAATGTCACGATCGGCTTCCGCGTGCTCCTCGAAACGGAGGCCGCGCCTCCGCCGCCCTGAGTCGCCCTGCGTCTTGACAGGCCGCATGGCAGGGGGCATAGTAGGCGGCAGCCGCCGAGGCGGCGGTGCAACTCTGACAAAAGGACGGTGCGCGCATGAGCGGCGTCTGGTTCGCCTTCGGTATTACGCTCCTGGCAGGGATGGCCACGGGGATCGGGAGCGCGATTGCGTTTTTTGCCAAGCGGACGAACTACCGCTTCCTGTCGGTCTCCACGGGCTTCTCGGCCGGGGTGATGTTGTACGTGTCCTTCGTGGAGATCCTCCCCAAGGGGGCGACGGCGCTTGATGCGGCGTACGGCGCACCGGCGGGCGATTGGCTGAACGCGGCCTCCTTCTTTGCGGGGATTCTGCTGATCGGGGTGATTGACAACCTGATCCCCTCGGCGGAGAATCCGCACGCGACACACGCCGAGAGCGAAACCGCGCCGCTCCATGACCCCTCCGCCCCCCTGCCGGACTTCGCGGCGACACCGCGCGGCCCGGACGGAGCGGCGGCGGGACTGCACCGCCACGCCAACCGCAAACTCCTGCGCATGGGGCTGTTCACGGCGACGGCCATTGCGATCCACAACTTCCCCGAGGGGCTGGCCACCTTCCTGGCGGCGCTGGAGAACCCGGCGCTCGGTGTGGCGATTGCGGTGGCGATCGCATTGCACAATATCCCTGAAGGGATCAGCGTGTCCGTGCCGATCTTCTACGCCACAGGGAACCGCCGCAAGGCCTTCCTGCTGTCGTTGCTGAGCGGGCTGGCCGAACCGGTGGGGGCGCTGGGGGCCTACTTGGCGCTGGTGCTGGCGACGGGCAGCGCCTCCGGCGCTGTGGCGGGAATCATGGTTTACATCAGCCTGGATGAGCTGCTGCCGACGAGCCGCGCCTACGGCAAGGGGCACGACAGCCTGCTGGGGCTGCTGAGCGGGATGGCGGTGATGGCGGCGAGTTTGCTGATGATGAAGTGACGGACGGCGGACGACGGGCGAACCCTCCTTCGCCGGGGGCTTCGGGACGCAAGCGGACGACGGCAGCGACTGCGCGCGGGAACGCTTGCGCTCCGACGACGGGGGACGGCAAAACAACGGCGCTCCGTCCGAGGGAAAACCTCGAACGGAGCGCGCAGGAGCTTCGGTACGCTACTTCTGTTCGGTCGCCGGAGCGGCTGGGGCATCCGGAGCCGCTGGGGCTTCCGGGGCGGCGGCAGGCGCGGGAGCGGGCGCAGGCGCCGGGGCCTCGCCGGAACCGCCGGAGCGCATCGAGAGTCCGATCTTGCGGGCTTCGGAATCCACGCGCAGGATCATCACCTCGACCTCCTGACCAACCTGAACGGCCTCCTCGGGCTTCTCGATCTTGCGATCGGTCATCTCGGAGATGTGCAGAAGACCTTCGAGGTCGGCCTCCATCTCGACGAACGCGCCGAAGGAGGTGAGCTTGGTGACCTTGCCCTTGACGACCTGGCCGGCCTTATAGCGAGCCGGAATGTCCGTCTGCCAGGGGTCGCGTTCGAGCTGCTTGAGACCGAGCGCAACGCGCTTCTTCTCCTCGGACACGCTGAGCACCACGGCCTCGACGCGGTCGCCCTTCTTGAGCAACTCGGAGGGATGGTTGACCTTCTTGGTCCACGACATGTCGCTGACGTGGAGCAGGCCGTCAATGCCCTCTTCGAGTTCGATGAAGGCGCCGTAGTTGGTGAGGTTGCGGACGCGGCCCTTGATGACCGTTCCCGGCGGATACTTCTCTTCGACCTTGGCCCAGGGATTGGACTCGGTCTGCTTCATGCCGAGGCTGATTTCCTGCTTCTCCTCATTGATACCGAGGACGACCACCTCGACGATGTCGCCGATGGCAACGACCTCGCTGGGATGGTTGACGCGGCGGGTCCAGGACATCTCGCTGATGTGGACCAGACCCTCGACGCCGTCTTCGAGCTTGACGAAGGCGCCGTAGTTGACGATGTTGACGACCTCTCCCTTGTGACGGGTCTGGACGGGGTACTTCTCCGGGACGCGCTTCCAGGGGTTCTCTGTCTTCTGCTTGAGACCAAGGGCGATGCGCTCGCGCTCCTTGTCCACGCTGAGGACGACGATCTCGAGCTCTTCGTCAATGGCGACGACCTCGCTCGGATGGCTGACGCGGCTCCAGGACATGTCGGTGATGTGCAGGAGCCCGTCAATTCCGCCGAGGTCCACAAACGCGCCGAAGTCGGCGATGTTCTTGACCACGCCCTTGCGAGACTGCCCGACTTCGATCTCGGCCATGAGCTTGGTCTTCATCCGCTCGCGCTCTTCCTCGATGAGCTTGCGGCGGCTGACGACGATATTGCGGCGCTCCTCGTCAATCTTGAGTATCTTGCAGGTGACTTCCTGACCGATGTACTCGGCGATGTCGCCGGGGCGGCGGATGTTGACCTGCGAGGCGGGCAGGAAGACAGGCACGCCGATGTCCACCAGCAGGCCGCCCTTGATCTTCCGCATGACACGACCGGTGACGACGTCGCCTTCCTTGTGGTCGTTGATGACCTTTTCCCAGCCGCGGATGCGGTCGGCCTTGCGCTTGGAGAGGACGATGACGCCGGCATCGTCCTCGACGGCGTCGAGCAGGACTTCCACCTCGTCACCGGACTTGACCATGGACGGATCGGGGAACTCGTTGAGAGGCAGGAGCCCTTCCGACTTGTAGCCCACGTCCACGACCACGTCGTCACCCACGATGCCGATAACCTTGCCGCGGATGATCGAGCCCTGCTCGAAGAGCTTGATGGACTCGTCAATCGCCTTGGTCAGGTCCTTCACCGCCGGGTCGGTCATGGCCTCTTCGACCTCGCGGTCAATGGCCTCCCGGTCCACGTTCATGTCGCGCAGGATGAGTTCGTCAACCATCGAAACGGTTCTCCTATGCTGTGCCCGCTGCGGGCCGCGGGGCATGCGCAACGCACACCCTGACACGCGGACGCTGACTGCGGGACTGTCCGGAAAGCGAACGCTCTTTCAGACACCGGCCGGCGCGGCGCACGCCGCGCGTCAAGAGCCGGGTCCATATTCCGGACGACGGTGCGAAACGCCTACGATCGTGCGGCAATCTGCTTCAACTCCCTCTGCATGCGCTCCATGTCGTCATGGAGCCGCGCGATGAGGTCCTCGCGCGACACCCCCCGCCGTTCGGCAGCGGTCATCGCGCGTCCGTACATCACACGAATCGGCCAGGGCCGTATCCCGCGGCCCTTCGGCCAGGCTTCAAACGCCCCGTCAACCACGGCAGGCACGATCGGCACCCCGGCGCGATCGGCAACGGCGAGGATGCCGTGCTGCAACGGTCCGATATGCCCGTCGCGCGTGCGTGTGCCTTCGGGAAAGACCACCAGGCACGCGCCGCCTTCGAGACGGCGAACGGCTTCGCGCACGGCTTGCATGTCACGCCCGCCGCGCACAACGGGAAAAGCATTAAGGTTGCGGATGAGAGCGCCAAAGAACGGATTGACAAAGAGCGTGCTGCGCGCCATGAAGCTGCTCGGACGTTCCAGGGCAACCGCGACAATGACAGGATCGAGGTAACTCTGGTGATTTGAGACGATGAGAACGCCGCCGCGTTTCGGCACGAGGCTCTGCCGGTAAGCCCTGAAATGGAAACAGGTTACGCCAATGAGCGCCGAGAGCCAGCGGGCAGTGTTCCAAAGCAACCGCTTTGCGCTCAACAACCTACTTTCTCCATCGTTCAGAGCCTCTGAAGATAGCAGAGTCGGGAGTATATCACGTCCAGGGGCGCTTCACAAGCGCATTTTCCGCGTTCCGTAATCGGTCAGTCTCTCGGGGATGTGGCACAGCCGCCCGCGGCTGTGGGAGCGGCTCCATCAGGCTGGCACAGGCGAGGGCGCCTGTGCCACACACGATCCAGTTGCCGAGTTCCTCCAAGAGTGACCGATTACCGCATTCCTGTGGGGGCGGGGTGGACGCCGCATCTCCGGGGCCAGGGAACCCCATGCGCGCCCCCGCCCGGTGAAGTCATGCGGAAGAAGGGCTACTTCTCCGCTTTCTCGAGCTCGGCGGCACGGTCCAGGGACAGGTTGACCTTGCCGAAGTCCGATGTTTCGGGAAGGATAAGAGCCAGGCGCGGGCAGTAGTCGAGTTCAATCGTACCCCGCTCCATGACGAATTCGAGGACATGGCCGCCGAAGCTCCGGTCTCCGGAGATGAAGTGAAGGTGATAGCCCGGGACATTGATCCCCTTGCCGAACTCCGGGGTCCGGAAGCCCACGAGGACACCCTCGACGTCGGCGGCGGTAAACACGGGCTGGCTCTTCGTCACCTCAACAAGAGGTGGATAGGGTTTGGTCTGCGGGGGGACGCTGCGGACCTTGACGGAGGAGAAGCGCCCGACGGCCTTGACGGCGCAGAAGTTGTTGGCGTTCGGAATCGCGGCGTCCACGTTCAGGCGAAATGCGGCGAAGTTCAGCGGCGCGACGACCGGAAGCGCCCGATCCGGACGGAGCGCGACAACGGAGGCGAAGGGGGTGGTCAACGAGTCGTCGGGGCGCAGGACGCGTCCGTCGCCCCGGACCTGGTAGAAGAGACCGTCGAGAAGGATCATCTCCCCGTCGAGGGCGTCAAAGGTCCCGATACCGTGGTCGCCGTAACGGCGCAGTTCGGCGAGAGTCATGCGCCCCTCATAGGCGCCGGCGAGAATGGCGTCTATGGTGCTGAACTGGGTGACGGTGTCCTTCGGAGCGGAGTGGCATCCGAGAAGACCGACAAACAACAGCGCCAGGACCGCAAGTCTCTTCATGACCTTCTACCCTTCATTCGCAGCGGACTGGAGCGACGCGTCGTGACGGACGTCGGAGCAATCCGCGCATTGGAGGGGCTCGACGCCGGCGCCCGGCGGAAGAATGCGGAGCCGCTCCAGAACGGCCCGGCGCACGTTCTTGAGGTAACAGAAGCCTCGCGCGGGGCTTCCCCCGCCGGGAGGCACGCGGTCGTAGAGGCGGAAGCCGCTGACTTCGAGATCCTCGACATTGACGGCAACGAAGTGATAGGGCCGGCCGATGTGCTCGACGGCATTCGGGTCGCGCACGGTGCGGCGCGACCCGGCGGGCTTGCGGATCTTCTCGGTCAGCAGCGGGCCGGTGGCGTTCCACGTCACGTTGCGAAAGGCGATGTTCTCGATGGGGGCGTCGGGAAGACCCTCGACGCAGCAGCGCCCCGGAGAGGAGACGACCAGGTTCTCGAAGGCGATATTGCGCACCCGCCCCCGCGTCGGCGCGCGGTAGTCGCGCGGGGTGTTGTCCACGAGAATCGGGAACTGGTTCGACGACTCGATGACCATGTTGGAGAAGAGCATGTTTTCGTAAACGCTGCCGTCCTTCATGTACAGGGCCAGGGCCACGTTAGTGTTGTGGATGACGCAGTTGTTGAAAGCGACGTTGCGGATGGGGCCGAGGGCCTCGGTGCCGATCTTGAGGGCCGCGCAGGTGGTGCTGAGGACGCAGTTGGAAACGACGATGTTCTCGCAAGGGTCGCCTTCGGTGGACTTGATGCAGATGCAGTCGTCGCCGGCAACGATGGCGCAGTCGCTGATGACGACGTTACGACAGCCGTCGGGGTCAATGCCGTCGCTGTTGATGCGGCGGGGATTGTTGCGGATCGTGACACCGCGCACCATGACGTCCACGCAACGCTGGAGGTGCAGGGTCCACATGTCGGAGTTGGCCAGGGTAACGTCGAGGAAACGCACGTTCCGGCAGTTGCGGTAGAAGACAAGGGTGGGGCGGAAGGTCAACGCCGCGGATTCCGGGATAGTGAGGGGGCCCGGCCGCCCGCCGTCAATTACACCCGCGCCCTGCACCACGACATTCTCCACACCCTCCGCCCAGAGCAGAGCGTGGATGCGTCCGGGATGATTTCCGTGCGGGGTCTTGCAGACTTCGGCAAAGGCTTCGAGGTTCGGCGCGGCGAGCAGGCGCGCGCCGGCGTCAAGATGAAGCCCGACGTTGCTGCGCATCCGAAGGGTTCCGGAAAGATAGGTCCCCGGCGGGAAACGGACGACCCCGCCCCCGGCCTCGCCACAGCGGTCAATCAGCGTCTGGGCGGCCGCCGTATCGAGGGTCAGGCCGTCGCCCCTGGCCCCGGCGGAGCGGACGCTGACGGCGCCAAGGGAGCAGGACTGGGCGGGGGATTTCGGCGTCATGGGGCTGTCCTCACTCGATCCACGCGGGAGACGACCATGCGGACTCGCGGTCGCGGCGCACGACGCGAACATGGTAACATGCCGGAGCCCCGGCGTCATCGGCCGGGTCTTCCCACTCGACCTCCGACGTCCACTCGCCATGACAGGGCACGGTGCAGACGACGCGTCCGTTCTTGACGATGCGGAGATGGTCCAGGGGGCCGAGGGCGTCGCAACGCGCGCGCACGCGGGCACGCCTCCCCGCCGCGCGCGGACGCTCCGAGCCCATCGGAGCGCCGTTCACCGTCACATCGAGCAGCATCGGGACGCCGGTGGTGGCGTAGCAGCGACGGTCGCGGAGAGCATCGAAGACCTCGCGGCGAGTCAGCGCGGGGGCGAGGACGGCCGCGCGCCCGCTGCCGCAGAAATGGAAAAGATGGTGATGCTTGACGAGGGGGCTCTGGGCGTCGCCGGGGTGGCCGTCATGGCCGTCGGAGGAGGCGATGAGGCCGATGCGGAAGCCGCGGCGGAGGGCGTCGCGGGTCCAACTCTCGCCCAACCGGTCACTGACGCCCCGCGGAAAATCGCCGGGGTATTCGCTGGAACCCCAGCAGGAGTAAACCTCGACCAGCCGGTCATACTCCGGGTGGAAGAACTCGAAGGTGGTCGGGTGCGAGGCGGCGGAGGGATGATGCGGCACGGTGATAAAGGGAACGCCCGGGCGTTCCAGGGCAGCCCAAAGCTCAGGCGGGGCCACGCACTTGGCAGGCTCCTTGACGGGGCGGCCCCACTCGCGGTTGGCGTTGACCACCGTTCCGCCGGAGTCGCGGAAGTACGCATTGCGGTGGCCGTAGAGAGGATTGGTGTGCTCGAAGGCCGGCAGACAGACGAACTCTCCTTCGCAGTTGTGCGCATCGGCCAGGGCAAGGTACGAGGCAATGCCCTCCGGGCCGATCTGCCACTCGTGGTCGGTAAGGGCATAGAAATCGAGGGCGCCGGCGCCGCGGGCGAAGCGGTAGTTCTCCTCGCGCGTGCCGCGCCCGCAGCCGTTGTTGGCGCACTCATCGAGGACCTGGCCGGAGTGCGTGTGGATGTCGCCGAAGTAAACGTTGTACCCCCCCGCTCTCGACGGGGCAGCCGTCAGCACATCGGCGGCGCGCTGAAGGTCGCTATTTTCCAGCACGGAGGGGGCGACCTCGAGCTGGAACCAGCGGGCGGACTCCGCCTCGGCGCGGGACTCGATGCGGATCGTCGCCGGCGCGCCAGGCTGAAGCCACTCGCGCGGCACGACAAGGAGGGCCGCCCCGAAGGCGGCGAAGGCTTCATTGCGCACCAGTGTGCTGAGGGTGAGACTCTGGAAGGGCTGCGCGGATTCGATGCGGCGGGCGGCAAAGGCGAAGGCGCAGGGGCCGGACCGCCAGCGCTGCGAATGATTGACTACGCGCACGGAAATGGCGAGGTGGTCGTTGACGAAGATGTCCCAACGTCCGCTGGGCTGCGGAAGCGGCGAACCGTTGCCGAAACCGACGACGAGGACGAAAGCGACCTTGTCCTCGTTGCCGGCGGGGACCGGATGGGTCTTCCAGATCATCGGGCGGGAATTGGAGAGACGCAGCAGCCATTCGCGGCGGTCGCTGCGCTCCATGAATCCGGAAATCCTCTCGCTGCTGAACTCCGCACCGCCGGAGTCCGTCATCTCCGAGAAACCCAGAACCAGCGGGGCGCCGATCTGTGCAGCCAGATGGGCCTGCGTCTCGGCACGGATTCCCCGACGCCCGCCGGGGGCTATGAACGGCCATGACATGGCGCTCTCCTCACCTGTGTAAACCATTGTGCACTATAGCCTTTTGGCGCGGCAAGGGCAACCGTGTTCCCGGCTCTGCCAATATGACAGAGGGAAGGTTTAGGACGGCAAGGGCGCTGCCATTCTGGCATACGGCGCTCAATGGCAGGAACAGGCATAACCCATTGATATAACATGACTTCCATACACAATGCACTGCGGCATAGCTTTTGCGATACTTAGCCTCGGATTTGCCTGCCGTCAGGACGCGGGCGCGCGGCTATGCGGAGTCCGCCCGCGATATCTCTGTTGCATGTTTCGTGTGTTCATGGATGGGAGGATCAGGGATGGCGAAGCAGTTGGCCTTCAATGAAGAGGCCCGCGACGCCCTGAAGCGCGGCGTAGAGAAGCTGGCCGCCGCGGTCAAGGTGACGCTGGGTCCGAAGGGTCGCAACGCCGTGCTGGACAAGAGCTGGGGAAGTCCGACCGTGACCAAGGACGGCGTCACGGTGGCGGAAGAGATCGAACTGACAGACCCCTACGAAAACATGGGGGCGCAGTTGGTGAAGGAAGTGGCCTCGAAGACCAGCGACGCGGCCGGCGACGGCACCACCACGGCCACTGTCCTGGCGGAGGCGATTTACCTGGAAGGGCTGAAGAACGTGACGGCCGGGGCGGACCCGATGGCGCTCCAGCGCGGGATGCAGAAGGCCTGCGATGCGGTCGTAGCCGAGATCAAGAAGATGGCCCAGCCCTGCAAGAGCAAGGACTCGGTGGCGCAGATCGGCGCCGTGGCCGCTAACGGCGACACGGAAGTCGGCGAGATGATCGCCAAGGCCATGGACCGCGTGGGCACGGACGGCGTGATCACGGTGGAAGAGGGCAAGGGGATCAACACCGAAGTGGACGTGGTGGAAGGGATGCAGTTCGACCGCGGCTACCTGAGCCCCCATTTCGTGACCAATCCGGACGAGATGACCTGCGAGCTGGAACGCCCGGCGATCCTGATCCACGAGGACAAGCTCAGCGCGGTGAAGGACATCGTTCCGCTCATGGAGCAGTGCGTGCGCGAAAACCGCCCCCTGCTCATCATCGCGGAAGAGGTGGAAGGCGAAGCCCTGGCGACGCTGGTGGTGAACAAGCTTCGCGGCACGCTGCGCTGCGCGGCGGTGAAGGCGCCCGGCTACGGCGACCGCCGGAAGGCCATGCTCGAGGACATCGCCGCGCTGACCGGCGGCAAGGCGGTGTTCAAGGACCTGGGGATCAAGCTGGAGACCATCCCCCTGAGCGACCTGGGCCGCGCAGAGAAGGTCGTGATTGACTCGGAAAACACGACCCTCACGAAGGGCGCGGGCGACAAGGCCGCCATCCAGGGCCGCATCGAGCAGATCAAGCGCGAGATTGACGCGACGACCTCGGACTATGACCGCGAGAAGCTGCAGGAACGCCTGGCGAAGCTGGCGGGCGGCGTCGCGCAGATCAACGTCGGCGCGGCGACTGAGACGGAGATGAAGGAGAAGAAGGCCCGCGTGGAAGACGCGCTGCACGCGACGCGCGCTGCGGTGCAGGAGGGCGTGGTGGCCGGCGGCGGCGTGGCGCTGCTGCGCGCCGCACGCTCGCTCGACAAGCTCTCGCTCAGCGGCGACGAAGCCGTGGGCGCGGCGATCATCCGGCGCGCGCTGACGCTGCCGTGCGCCACGATCGCGGCCAACGCCGGCGCCGAGGGCGCGGTGGTGGTCAAGAAGCTCTCCGCCTCGAAGGACGACGCCTTCGGCTACAACGCGGATCGCGACGAGTACGTGGACATGTTCAAGGCGGGGATTATTGACCCGGCCAAGGTGACGCGCAGCGCCCTGCAGAATGCCGTCAGCGTGGCGGGCTTGCTCCTGACGACCGGCTGCATGATCGCCGACATCCCGGAACCGAAGGAACCGGCCGGCGCGGGCCACGGCCCTGGCGGCCCCGGCGGCATGGGCGGGATGGGTGGCATGGGCGGAATGGGCGGTATGGGCGGTATGGGAATGGGCATGTGACGCCGGGTTCCCGAGCGGCGCGGCGACGGCATCGCCGGCCAAAGCAATCATGCGCTCCCCGTGTGGGATGCCTGAAGACAAGGAGGCCTTAACATGAGCATTCGTCCCCTCGATGACCGGATCGTTGTCGAACCGATGGAAGCCGAAGAGAAGACCGCCGGCGGGATCGTCCTGCCCGACAGCGCCAAGGAAAAGCCGCAGAAGGGCAAGGTCGTGGCGACGGGCGAGGGCAAGCTGCTCGACGACGGCAAGCGCGCCCCGATGAGCGTGAAGAAGGGCGACATCATCCTCTATGCGAAGTACGGCGGCACCGAGGTGAAGGTGGACGGCAGGGAACTGCTGATCATGCGGGAGTCCGACGTCCTGGCGAAGGTGGACTGAGCCCCCGAGCGGACTGAAAAAGGAGACCTATACATGCCGGCCAAGCAACTGATGTACGGGGAGGACGCCCGCAGGAAGCTGCTCAAAGGCGTCCGCCAGATGGCCGAGACCGTGAAGGTCACGCTGGGGCCCGCCGGGCACAACGTGATCTTCGAGCGGTCCTACGGCTCGCCCCGGGTGACGAAGGACGGCGTCACCGTGGCGAAGGAGATCGAACTGCAGGACCCGTTCGAGAACATGGGCGCCAAGCTCATCAAGGAAGTGGCCTCGCGCACGAGCGACAAAGCCGGCGACGGCACGACGACGGCGACGGTGCTGGCGGAGTCCATCGTGGAAGAGGGTTTCAAGCTCGTCGCGGCGGGCGCGAACCCGATGTCGCTGAAGCGCGGGATTGACAAGGCGACGGCGGCGGCGGTGGAAGGGCTGGACAAGCTCAGCCGCCCGGTGAAGAACGCCGACGAGATCGCGAAGGTCGGCGCCATCTCCGCGAACAACGACGCCTCGATCGGCAAGCTCCTGGCCCAGGCGATGGAGAAGGTGGGCAAGGACGGCGTGATCACCGTCGAGGAAAGCAAGGGGATGGAGACGGAGCTCGAGGTCGTGGAAGGAATGCAGTTCGACCGCGGCTTCATCAGCCCCTACTTCATCACCAAGGCGGCGACGCGCGAGGCGGTGCTGGAGGACTGCCTGGTGCTGATCCACGAGAAGAAGCTGAGCAACCTCCGCGAGCTGGTGCCCTTCCTGGAGAAGGTCGCGACCTCCGGCAAGCCCCTGCTGATCGTGGCGGAGGACGTGGAGAGCGAAGCGCTGGCCGCGCTGGTCATCAACCGGCTCCGCGGCGTGCTGAACGTCTGCGCCGTCAAGGCGCCGGGCTTCGGCGATCGCCGCAAGGCCATGCTCCAGGACCTGGCCATCCTCACCGGCGGCAAGTGCTTCACTGAGGACCTCGGTATCAAGCTCGAGAACATCACGCCGGCCGACTGCGGGCGCGCAGGCAAGGTGACGGTGGACAAGGACAACACCACCATCATCAACGGCGCCGGCAAGAAGCAGGCGATCCAGGACCGCATTGCGCAGATCCGCAAGCAGATTGACACGACGACCAGCGACTACGACCGGGAGAAGCTGCAGGAACGCCTGGCGAAGCTCAGCGGCGGCGTGGCGATCGTGCGCGTGGGCGGCGCAACGGAAGCCGCCATGCTGGAGAAGAAGGCCCGCGTCGAGGACGCGCTGCACGCCACCCGCGCTGCCGCGCAGGAAGGCATCGTCCCCGGCGGCGGCGTGGCCTACCTCCGGATGACGGCGGAAGTGGACAAGCTCCGCGGCAAGCTGCGCGGCGACGAGAAGGCGGGCGCGGACATCATCCTGCGCGCGCTCGAAGCGCCGATCCGCCAGATCGCCGCCAACGCCGGGGCCGACGCCTCGGTGGTGGCCTCCGAGGTCCGCGAGAAGACCGGCGCGGCAGGCTTCAACGCCGCCACGGGCGAGTACTGCGACCTTATGGACGCCGGCATCATTGATCCGACGAAGGTCTGCAAACAGGCGCTGACGAACGCTTCCAGCCTGGCGGGCCTCCTGCTGACGACCGAGACGATCGTGACGGAGATCAAGGACGAAGAGAAGAAGTCCGCTCCGGCGGAAGGCGTGGTGAAGTAAGAGGACCGTTGCGCGACTGCCAACGCTCGACCGCTTGCGGCGCCGGGCGTTGGCAGTTGCCTTTTCCGCAGAGACCGGCATGGCGAAGCAGGATTACTACGAAACGCTGGGAGCGGCCCGCGACGCGTCTGCGGAGGATCTGAAAAAGGCCTTCCGGAAGGCGGCGCTGAAGTATCACCCCGACCGCAACCCCGGCGACAAGGAAGCCGAACGAAAGTTCAAGGAGTGTGCGGAGGCCTACGAGGTCCTGAGCGACCCCGACCGGCGCGCCCGCTATGACCGCTATGGCCCCGAGGGCGTGTCCGGGTCGCGTCAGTCGCATTTCACGGGTACGGAGGATATCTTCGCGCACTTCGCGGACATCTTCGGGAACGGCTTCTTTCAGGACCTGATGGGCGGACGCGGCGGGCCGCGACAGGGCGCTCACCGCCGGGTCCAGATCGAACTGACCTTTGAGGAAGTCTTGCACGGGGTGGAGCAGACAATCGAGATCACGCGCAATGAGGTCTGCTCGGAGTGCGACGGCAGCGGCGCGAAGCGCGGGACGGGTCCCGCCACGTGCCCCTACTGCCATGGCTACGGCCAGGTGCAGCAGCGCCGGGGGATGTTCGTCATGCGGCAGACGTGCCCCAACTGCCGCGGCGCGGGCCAAGTGATCCAGGACCCGTGCGCGAAGTGCTCCGGCAGCGGGCTGGAGACGCGCCCGGCGAAAGTGGCCATCCGTGTGCCCCCCGGCATCGCCGACGGCCAGCGGCTGGTGGCGCGCGGCGAAGGAGACGCGGGAGAGCATCACGCGCCGCGCGGCGATCTCTACTGCGAGGTGCGCGTCAAGCCGCACCCGATCTTCACGCGCGACGGAGACGACCTGGTCTGCGAGACGCCGATTACCTACACACAGGCGGCGCTGGGCGCGGAGATCGAGGTGCCGACGTTGGAGGGCAAGGCGCGCCTTCAGATCCCGCGCGGGACGCAAAGCGGACGCGTCTTCCGCATGGCCGGAAAGGGCTTTCCCGTCCTCTCCGGGCGCGGCCGCGGCCATGAGCTGGTCCGCATTGTGGTGGACGTGCCGCGCTCGCTGACGGATGAGCAGGAAAAGCTGCTGCGACGGTTGGCGGAGTTGGAGGCGGTGAACGTGACGCCGAGGCGAAAGTCCTTTCTGGACAAGGCCCGCAAGTATTTCAACGGCGACTGAGTCGCAGGTGCGCAGGACATGAGCGACAATGAACGGATGGCAATGCCCGACGCCGACGAGGCGCGCGAGGCGGCGGACAGCGCGGCGGGCAACGCGGCGCAGGAACAGTCCACCCCCCCGCCGGCGGCACCCACCCCAGGCGCAGAGGAACTGGCGGAGCTTCGCCGCAAGGCGGCGGAGTACGATGCGCTGCTGGACCGGTTGAAGCGCGCGACGGCGGACTACATGAACTCCCAGCGGCGCATGGAGCGCGACATGCAGGAGCGCGTGCGCTATGGGATCGAATCCTTCGCGCGCGAGCTGCTGCCGGTGGCGGACAACCTCGGGCGGGCCCTGGCCGCGGCCCGCGAAACGCCGGCCGTCGAGACGCTCATCGGCGGGGTGGACTTGGTGGAGAAGCAGTTGTACGCGATCTTCGAGCGACACGGCATTCGCCCGGTGCCGGCCGAACAGGGCACCCCCTTCAACCCGGAGATGCATGATGCCATCGCCGCCGTCGAGAGCCCAAGCCACCGTCCGGGACACATTGTGCATGAGACGCAGAAGGGCTTCCAGTTCCACGACCGTTTGCTGCGGCCCGCGTCGGTCGTGGTCAGCAAACCCCCGTCCGAGGATTCCCAGGCCCCGAAAGGAGATTCCCGTGCCGACGTATGAATACGTTTGCGAAGCTTGCCAGCATGAGTTCGAGGAGTTCCAGCAGATCAGCGACGCGCACCTGCGCGTGTGCCCGAAATGCCGCAAGCGCAAGCTTCGACGGAAGATCGGAACGGGCGCGGCGGTGCTCTTCAAGGGGTCGGGCTTCTACCAGACCGACTACCGCTCGAAGGAATACAAGGAGAAGGCGAAGAGCGACAGCGCCCCGACGCCCGCCGCCTGCGACGCCGGAAAGTGCGCCACGTGCCCGAACGCAAAGAAGAACGGCGCGTAGCTTCTCGCGCCCTTTCGGAGGTGCGGCCATGCCCGTCATCGCGTGCCGACGCTGTCGCAAGGTGCTTCAGTATGAGCGACTGAAGGACCTGCCTTTCTTCCCCTTCTGCAGCAAGAGATGCCGGCTGCTGGATCTGGGCCAATGGTTGGACGAAGGGCACCGGATCGAAGGCGATTCCGAGCTGCCGCAGCCGCCCCCCCGTTGATCGAACGCCGACGCTCAACAAGACGTCTGGCCGCATGGACCCATTCGGTCCATGCGGCCAGACTCGTTTCATCCACGGGCGCGCCGCGCGTCATCAACGGGCGACGGGCTTGCTGCTCCCTTCCGGTGGAAGGAGGCCGACGCTCAGTTCGGATCCCAAGGGCGGGTCGGCGACAAGGGCGCGTTCCTTCGCCTGCGAGTTGCCCATCATGTGACCGACAACGGTGGACGGGATAGTGACGATGGTCTGCACTACGGGCATGAGCGGACCGACGAGCTTCGCAAGGCTCTCGCCCGGCGATGCGCCCAACTGCGCGCAGAGGATGCCGTATCCCTCCAACTCGTTGTCCTTGTAGCGCCGGACGTAGAGGTAGCTGATGACGTCCCGCGCGGCCTGCTTGTCCTGATACGTATCCACAAAGGGGACAAAGCGCGCCAGGGCGTACGTGCCGGGGTAGCGCCGCTGGCTGAAGACCTTCGCCAGGGCCGCATGACGCAGGGCATACTCCGTATGCCCGCTGTAGATGTGAACGGTATTGCTGAAGGGGTTGTATGTGTCGCCAGAGAACGGCATCCCGGCGAAAACGCGGCCGGGTATCACGGTCTGGTACAACCAGAAGTAGAGCCCAAAGGTGGCGCGATAGAGAACGCCGACGTCGCTGTTCGACCACAGGCGGGCAAAGTCGTCGAGCGGCGCATACTCGTTCAGGCGGATGCGGACCTTGTAGAGATCATTCAACTCGACGTACCCGCGAAGAACCTCCTCGGTGTCCTCGGAGATCTTGTGGTTCCCGATGGACCATTCCCAGAAGATAAGCTTGTAGGGCACGGACCAGAAGTAGTGTCCGGTCTTGTCGAAGAAGGCGTTGGGCGCTCCGCGCACGATATCCGCACTGCCGGATTCGAAGGTGCGGCGGTAAACGTAGGGCTGCGGTTGGATGTTGCACCCGGTCAGGAGCAGAGCGGCGACGACAAGGGCAAGAACCCCCAGCCGGACTCCGCAGCGCCGGGACACGGACTCGACGTTCATCGGGCCTCCTCCATGATTCCGCCGACGGCCTGCGCCAAGGGGTTGACGAACAGATGCCGTACCGCGAGCCGCGCGGCGGACGACTGCTCGATGCGCTCGGCGAGGGGCGGACTGACGGCAGAATACCAGGACGTTGCGCGCCGGCCGAGTTCCGTCGGCAACAGGACATCCCTGCGGAACGCGCGCAGACGGTTGAGATGGTCGAGATTCTCCGGCGTCATCCGCGCTCCGTCGTAAGCCGACGTGGCGATGAAACACCAGGTGAGGCCGGACATCCCCCCGCCACCGCCTCCGCCGGAGGGCGTCGGCGCCGGCGCGGGCGAACCCGTGCCCGCCGCGGTGTAGGTGGAGAAGTGCGTGGTATTGAACTTGATGGCGTGCAGCGTGGGGGACAGTACAATGTGCTGAACGTTGGTGATCCCCTTCTGACTCCACGGGTAGGTCGGGCTCGCCAGGTCGAGCGGGTCGTAGTAGTACACCTGGTACGAGGTGTTCAACGGGCACGCGGCCGCCGCGTGCGGGAGATAGACGGTGACGGGCGGGTTGAACTCCAGCCCGCTTGCGCCGAACTCGTAGGCCGCGCCGAAGGCGCCGGTCGGCCCCTTCGGCGGGTTGGCGACCTTGCTGATCGAGATGACCGCGTCCTGCGGCATGGCGTTGGCGGGAATCTCGATCAGAACGTCATCGGGCCCGTTGATGACGCCATCCTTGCCGATCGGCGCGCCCTGGACCTGGCGGATGGCAGCCTTGGTGTGGTCCACGGGGGTCTTGTTACTGGCAATGTTCGGACCGGCCATCGTGGCCCCTGCGGCGAAGATGTTCAGTCCGCCGAGACGCGTGTCCGTCCACACAACGAGCGGACGGGCGGCGTCATCGAGGCCGACACGCGGCGACGTCTGGACGCTGGTCGCGGGCGCGTCGGGGTTCACGAGGATGTTCGTCCACGGGGGAACCGTGGCGGGCGGAACGCCGGGCCGGATGTCGGCGAAGTAGATGTCGGTTTCGCCGGCAGCGGTAGGCTGGCGGGCATCCTGCCAGACGAGGTAGATCTGCGCATCGGCGCCAAGCCCGTTGACGGCAATGGAAGGCAGGGTTTGTGCGGCAGGGTCCTGCGTCACATTGGTTCCCGCCAGCGGCGCGAGGGGCAAACCCAGCGATGTCGCGTAGAAGATATCGAAGTTGCCGGGCGCCGCGCTCGTCCAGGCCATGTGCAGATTGTCGGTTGCCTGTTCGACGGCGACCGTCGGAGAGTTCTGGCCCTTGGCATCCACGGCGATCGGAAGACCGGTCCAGCCGTTCCCGTTGGAGAACCCCCACACCTCCGTACCCTTGCCGGGACCGACGTTGCGCGAATCGGTCCAGAGGACGAAGACGTTGTTGGTGGCCCGGTTAACGGCCATGCAGGGCTCCTTCTGCTCGAAGGCGAGGGCCGGAGCGACGATGTTCACCCACGTCGTACCGTTGACGGAGGAGGCCACGCGAATGTTCCGAACACCGCTGGTGTCGTCCTCCCAGGCGACATAGACCTTGCCGTTGCCGTCCACCCCGATGGCGGGCCGCGTCTGAGCGGCGTTGCCGCCGGCGACAAGGGACTCCGTCCACGTCACGCCGTTGGTGGTGTAGGCGGCGCGGACGTCCCACTGGCCGAGACGGTCGTCCTGCCAGGCGATGTACACGCGCCCGTCCTTGGACGAGAAGGCAATGGCGGGGTGGCGCTGGTTGAAGGGGTTGACGATGGCGCGCGTGCTGGCGCCGAAGCCGGACTGGCCGGCGGGCCGGATGCCGAAGTAGAGATCGGTGTCGCCAGCGGCGCCGACCTGATCCCAGATGACCCACTGATTCCCTGCGCCGTCGGTGGCGACGGCGGCATGGTCGTGGGCCAGCGTCGAGACGTCGGAGTTGACGCGCCCGCCCGGGCCGAAGGAGCGCATGACGGTGACGAACTGCTTCTGATACGCCGGGTTGATCGGCGTGCCCTGCTTGTCCTCCGCGTTGACGACGACCGCGATGGTCTGGTCGAAATCAAACCGCCCGGCGTTCTCGAAGACGAAGCGCCAGTCGTTCGCCGTCGGCCCGGCGATGCGGCGGCACACTCCCTTGATAGGCTGGGCGAAGGTGGTGCTGTCATATACGCCCAGCGACGTCTCGGCGGCGCCGTTGTAGATGACCGAACCATTGGCCGTGATGACCACCGTGGCAAAGTCCACGCCGGACTTGGCGTCGGTGACGAGGACTTGGAGGATCGTGTCGCGGGCGACTTGGAGGGCGGTCCTGGGCTGTTCCAGCGTCGCCACGGGCGCGCCGTTGTCGTCACCATAAACGGCCACGGCGGTGTGACCCGTCTTGATGTTGTCGAGGGCCAACGCGCGCTGGCCGAAGGGCTGGTTGTTCCCGTCCAGCGTCCACCGCTTGAAGTAGTAGGTTACACCGCCGCTGACCTTGGTGGCGGGCGCGGTGAAGGTGAGGTTGATGTTGTCGTTCACGTTCAGGGTGGTATCGGTGGTGACGGTACCACTCCAGCCGCGGGAGACGACGATGTCCACGCCGGGCATGGCCGCGCCGTTGCCGGTGGATTGGATCTGGATACCGCGCTGGACGTAGTTGTACTTGGCGACGGCCGCAATGTCGGTCTTGATCGGCTTGCCGCCGTTGTCGTAGGTCAGCACGCCGGGGGTCTGGTCCACCCCGTTGACCGTCCAGACGTTGAAGACGTAGTCCACGTTACTGACGTTGACGTTCTGCGGGGCGACAAGGGTGAGTGCGGTGTTATCGTTGACGTTCACGGTGCCGCTGGAGGGGTAGCGCGTCGTCTGATCCGCGCCGTTCACCTTGACGACGACGCCGCGCGCGGGCTGCGAGTCCACGCTGAGGCCGCGCTGGACGATGACGTATTTCGCGACCGCGACGTGCGTGTCCACCTTGACCTTGGAGATCGTCAGGTCGGTCTTCCCCTTGGTCTGGTTGGCGCCGTTGAGGACCCATCGCTCAAAGACGAAGTCGGTACCGGCCGGGTCGGTGCCGGAGGTGTTCACAACGGTCAGGGTAAGATCGGCATTGTCATCCACGGGCACGTCGGCAGGGGTATTCACCGTTCCGCCGCCGGTGACCTGGACCGGCACGCCGGCGAGACCTTCGGACCTGACGGCGACGGTGTGAGGAACCACGGCATACGTGGCGAGAGCAGCGATGCTGGAGCGAATCGTCGTGCTGTACGTGGTCTGGCCCTGGGGCTGATCCACGCCGCCGACGGTCCACTTCTGGAAGGCATAGAGCACGCTGGACACCGTGCGCGTCGCCGGCGCCGTCAACGTGAGGGTGGTGCTGTCGGCTTTGGTGGCGATGTAGTCCGTGGTTCCCGAGGGAGCGCCGCTGATGGGCACGGACTTGATGGGAGTGGACTGGACGTCCACGCTCCAAAGCTTCGCGGTATAGACCGCTTCGGCATCATTCCTGCCGCTCATGGTGAAGTTCACGTCCGGAACGCCGTCCGGGCGACTCACGCCGTTAAGGCGCCACCGGAGGAAGGAGTAGGTCTTCTGCGTCGCCGCGTCGGTGAACTCCAGCGGTGCGGTAAGGGTGACGTTCTGCTCGTCGTTGAGAAGGACGGTGTACTTCGTCGTCCCGCCGGCGGAGGCCGGCTGCCCTCCGATCGGCGCGGGAATCTGAACGCCGGAGCTCGTGGCGATCACGGAGAGGGTGCGCTGGACATAGACGTACTGCGCCACGGCGCTCACGTCGGCGCCGATGTCGAAGGTGACCGTACGTCCGGTGGGCGAGACGACCGGCACGGCGCCGGTGACGACCCACTGGTCGAAGGTGAAGTCCACGTTCCCCGCCGCCACGAATGTCGGGGGCGCGGTCAGGGCCACGGTGTACTGATCAATCGTGTTGACGGTGTAGTTCGTGACCCCGCCGTGTCCGGTGGTGGAGGTGATAGCGACGCCGGGCATGGCCGCTCCGCCGCCGGTGGACTGGACGGTGAGCACGCGACGCAGACCGTAAACCGCCTGCGCGGTCGAGTCCTTCGAGATCGTCTTGAACAGCGTCTGCACCCCCACGGTCTGGCCGACGCCGTTCCAGTACCAGCGGATGAAGTCGTAGGTCGAGCCGCCGGGACCGGGGAGACTCGGCGGGGCGGTGAGATCGAGAAGCGCCTGGTCCGAGGCGACGGCGGCGTATTCGCGGGTCGTCGCGTCGGTGGTGCCGCCCTGGCCGGTAGTGGACGTGATGACGACGTTACCCAAGGGCGCGCTCTGAACGGTCAGGACGCGGCGCGGCACGTACACGGCCACCGCCGCAACGTCCCCGCTGACCGGCCCGACCGGCAGAACCATCTGCCCCGCGGCCTGATCCACGCCATTCAGACGCCACCGCTGGAAGTTGTGAGTGGGATTGACGGCGGGCCACGTGGCCGGGGCCGTCAGGGTGAAGGCGTCGCCGTCGTAAACGTTGATCGTCGGCGGCGGGTAGGGCGTACTGCCGCCGTAGCCGACCGGGGCGGAGGTGATCGCCACGCCGGCCACTCCGAGCGACTGCACGGAGAAGCTGCGGAGGCGCTTGTACACCGCGACGGCATTCGTCGGCTGGGCGCTGATCGGGAACGTGACCTTGTCCGAGTAGTAGAGGGCGCCGTTGACATCCCACCAGAAGAAGTCGTAGGTGGCGCCCGCGACGGTGCGGCGCTTGGAGGCAGCGTTGACCTGGAGGTCAATCGTCGTCCCTTCGCGCTGCGCCAGGAAGGAGTAGGGCGTGATTCCGGGATGAACGGCGCTGTCCACCACGGTGCCCGGAAGGGGTGTGCCGTCGGGCAGTGTGGAGGCAACGTTCAGGTCGCACAGCAGGTCGAAGATGGCCGAAATGGTGATGTCGTTCGCTGGCAGCGTCTTCTGCGGTTCAAGCAGGACCTTGCAGGTCAGGGGATCGGCCGTCGGCGTGATGGGACCCTGCCAACGATTGAAGGTGTACCCGAGCGCGCGCGCCGCCGCATCGTCAATCGTCACCGTGGCCGGGGAGAAGGTGTAGAGGTAGTACGGCCCCTGCGCATCCACGCCCGGCGTGGCGGCGGGATCCACCTTCACGACGTTGGTGGGCGAAATGGCCGGCGAGAGATTCACCCGCAACTTGTACGAGTTCGCGACGTTGCGGATGAAGTGCCCGGTCACGTCATAGTCCTGGTCCATGGTGACCGTCAGCCGCGGTGCCGTGAGATTCGGGCTGCCGGGCAGGGCCGGGACGGCCTCCCACCGCTGGAACTGGCCGCCGGCGTACTCAATGGCATCGAGGTCCACGATGGCGCCGCGAACGTAGGTCCCGGCGCCGGTGACGTGGCCGCGGTCGGCGGTGTCGTCATGCGTAATGAGGCGGAAGTAAACGGGGTTGATCTCGGCGATGGTGTGCGTCCAGCCGGCGGCAACGCCGCCGATGTCCGTCAGCGGAACGCCGGGGGCCTGCATGACCTGGACGGGGAGGGTGCGGGGCAGACGCTGGACGTCGCCGTTCCCGAGTTGGCCCCAGGTGTTGTCGCCCCAGGCGCGAATGCCGGAGTCCGACCGGATGGCGGCGGAGTGGGCGTAGCCGCCGCTGACGCTGACGATGCCGGTGAGGAAGCCCGAGGGGTCGGTGGAGTCCTTGACCTTCGCGGGAACGCCGGCGTCGGTGGACTGGTTGTTGCCGTAACCGAGCTGGCCGGTGGCGTTGTAACCCCAGCTCCAGACGTTGCCGTTGGCGTCCACGGCGAGGTTGTGATAGGCGCCGGAGGCAATCTCGGTGACCCGCGGCAGCCCGCCGAGCACGAGCACCGGCTCGGCGCTGTCGTCAATGGTGTTGTTGCCGAGCTGGCCGTCGCCGTTGAAGCCCCAGGCCATCAGCGAGCCGTCATCCTTGAGGGCCAGGGAGTGCATGGCGCCGGCGGAAAGGTCGGAGACGCCGGTCAGGAAGCCGGTGGGATCGGTGAGGTCCACGACCTGCGTCGGAATCCAGCGGTCGTTTGCATCGCCGACGCCGAGCTGGCCGCGCAGGTTGTAGCCCCAGGCCCACACGGTATCGTCGCTCAGGAGAGCCAGGACGTGATTCTCGCCGGCGGCAATGTCCTCAACGCCGGAGATTCCGGGAATCTGCACGGGCGTGAAGCGCGTGACCTGGCTGTTGTCGCCGAGTTGCCCGTAGGTGTTATCACCCCAGGTCCAGACATTCCCGGCGGTGTCCACGGCCACCGAGAACTGCCCGCCGGCGGCCACGCGGGCGATGCGGCGGTTGACCGGCAGGCCGGGGAAGGTCACCTGGACCGGAACGTTCGAGAAGGGCGTAGCCGTCCAGTCGCGTCCGAGCTGCCCGTTGGCATTATCGCCCCAGGCATAGACGACGCCGTCGCTGCGCAGGGCCAGGACATGGTACTGCCCGGCGGAAAGCTGGGCGACGTCGGTCGGCGGCGGAGCAATTGCGGAGGGCTGGAGTCGGAAGGGAACGGTGACGGGGTTGGAACCGTCGCCGACCTGGCCGTAGGCATTGCTCCCCCACCCGAACAGGGTGCCGGGGTTCCCGGAGGAAAGGACGAAGTGCGCGGTGAAGGTGTGGTTGTTGTCCACGAGGACGGTGCGCGGGTTGGCGTTGTCGCTGATGTCGGCCAGTCCGTCCACCTCCCAGTAATAGAAGCGATAGCCGGGGTTGGCGGTGGCGGTCAGCGTGGTCGTACCGTTGAGCGGGTAGTCGCCGCCCCCCGTCACCGTTCCGCCGGCCACCGGCGTGGACTGGGTGGTGATCGTGCGGAAGCTGGCCGTCGGACTGAAGTTGGCGGTCACCGTGCGGTGAACGCTCATCGTAATCGTGACGACCGGCGACAGGCTGACAACGTCGCCCGTCCAACCGCTGAAGGTGAAGCCCGGATCGGCTACGGCGGTCAGGGTGACGACCGTTCCGGCCTTGTACATGTCGGGGGCAAGGTCGGGGTCGGGCGGTCCGGCCGTTGCCGTGCCGCTGCCGTTCTTGAGAATCGTGAGGCGATAGAGAAGCGGGTCGAGGATGAAGTTCGCCGTCACGGACTTGTCGGCGTCCAGGGTCAGGTAGTCCGTGTCCGTCTGGCTCGTCAGGTCGCCGGTCCAGATATCGAAACGATAGCCGGGCTGCGGCGTGGCGACGACCTTGACGTATTCGAGTTCGTCGAAGTCCGGCTCCTTGCCGACGGCGACGGGCGCCACGGTGTGGCCCTTGCCATCGAGGCCGGAGGCGACGATGCTCAGCCCGCCGGCGACGGGCGTCATGGCGCCTGTGATCTTGTGCGGCACGGGGTTGACCATCGCCAGACCGTGATAGCGTCCGGCGGCGATGCTGCGGATGTCGTTGGCGTTGCTGACCTGGACGGCCAGGCGAGAATCGGCCTGCCCGCCGTTGCCGAGTTCGCCCACAAGGTTGCGTCCCCAGGTCCAGGGAATCTGGGTGACAACCGGCGGGTTGACGGCGTTGTTGACGTGCAGGCGCAGCGCCATCGAGTAGGCGTAGCCGCCGCCCAGCGTCGTGTCGTTGTTCGCGTCAATGACGATGTTGTCCAGCGCCCCGCCGGCCGTCACGACATCCACCGGGACGGGGCTGTGGTCGGCGGCGTTGTTGTAGCCGAGCTGGCCGAAGAGGTTCCAGCCCCAAGCCTTGACCGTACCGACGCTGTAATCCTTGCCGTTTACGGTGACAACGCCCGTCTCGACCAGGGCCAGGGTGTGGAAGGAGCCGCAGGCGATGCGCTTGACGTTGAGGAGCGGCGCGCCGCCGGAGAGCACCTGCACCGGGAAGACGCTGTCGGTCGTTGTCCCGTCGCCGAGTTGACCCCAGTTGTTCGCGCCCCAGGCCCAGACGGTGCCGTCGCCCTTGAGCGCCACGCTGTGGTTGTCGCCGGCGGCGATCGCCACGACGTTCTGGAGCAGTCCGGTCATCGTCGGGTCCATCGGGTCCACGACGGGGGTGACCTGCATGCGGTTGACGACAGTGCCGTCGCCGAGTTGGCCACGGTTGTTGAGGCCGCAGGCCCACACGGTGCCATCGGAACGGAGGGCGAGGGTGTGATAGGCCCCGGCGGCAATCGCGACGATACTGTTAAGGCCCGGCACGGAGCCGGGCGCGGTGCGGTCGAGGGTGGAGTTGTTGCCGAGCTGGCCGTAGAGGCCCTGGCCCCAGGCGAAGACGAAGCCGTCGTCGCGCAAGGCGAGGCTGTGGTAGTCGCCGCCGGCCACGGCGCGGACGCGGTTTGTCGGCCAGTTGAGCTGGCCGTTAACGGGCACGGGCACGTCGCGGTCGGTGGTGGAGTTGTCGCCGACCTGGCCCTTGCCGTTGGCACCCCACGCAATGACGGAACCGTCGGCCTTGACGGCGAGGGAGTGATACGCCCCGGCGCCAAGCCGCTTGACGTGGTGGGCCAGGGTGTTATCCACAAAGACCGGCTCGCGCTGGTTGGCGTGAGTCGGGTCGTTGTTCCCCAGCGCGCCGTAGAGGTTGTAACCCCAGGAGAGTACCTGGCCGGCGTAGGTGGACATGGGGGCCATGACGGCGGTCAGCGAAACGTCCCCGTTCATCACGACGGTGATCTTGGGAGAGGTGCTGGTGTACCCGCCGGTCCAGGTGAGGAAGCGGAAGCCGTAGGCGGGGGTCAGCGTGACCTCGACGCTTTCGCCGGTGACGTAGGAGCCCTTCATGGGCACCTGCGTCCATGTGGCCGAACCCGCGATGTTCGGTGAGATCGTGAGGTTGTTGTCGCGGACGAAGTTGGCCTGGAGGTTCAGGTCCTTGGTAATGGAACCCGCCGCAAAGACGAGGGGGTTGTTCTTTTCCTTCCCGGCGGGGACATCGGCGCCGGTCCACTTGTCGAAGCGCCAGGGGGCATTGCCGGAGGCTGTGAGGGTGCAACCGGAGCCCTTGTCCACCCAGGGCGCGTAGGGCGAGTTGTTGGTTACGGCGCCGGCTCCTGCGGGAGAGATCGGAGTGGTGATGAGATACTGGCGGATAAAGTTGGCCGTGATGGACTTGTCACGATCCATTGTGACACTGCCCGGATTGGTGGAACCGCCGAGGTCGCCGGTCCAGTTGACGAAGCGGAAGCTGGTGTTAGGCAGAGCCGTGGCGTCCACCTTGACACCGTAGTTGTAGAGGCCACCGGCGGGGTTGAGGTTGACCGAGCCGCCGGTCGTGTCGTCGAGGATACCATCGGTGGCGATGCGCGCAGTGAGGGTGTGCTGGCGGACCTTGAAGTTGGCGGTGACATAGACAATGGTCCTGCGGATGCCGGACATGCGGACGGTCTCGGGGTTGACCATGCTGCCGTCCACGTCGGTGACGTCGCTGCTGGTCCAGCCGTTGAAGGCGTACCCGGCGTTCGCGTTGGCCTGGATAACGGCCTCGTCCCCTTCATTATACGTTCCGGCGCCGGTGGTCGTGCCCGACCCGGCGGGGGAGACGTTGATGCGGAGTTCGATCTGCTGGCGGAAGACGGTGAAGTGGGCCGTTACGGTGTGATCGAACTGGTCGCCGGTGTGGGCCTGGGTGTCGTTGATGCCGACGAAGTACTGGCTCCAGTGGTCGAAGCGGTAGCCGGGGCGTGCGACGGCCTTGACGCGGACGCGTGTGCCCTTGTCCATGACGATGCGTCCGCTGTCGGCGCTGGTGTTGATCCATTCCGTCTGCTGAGGGACGCCGGTCTGCGGGAGGCTGGTCGTGCCGGTGCTGCTCCCGAGCGGCGTGAGGTTCTCGATGACCGTTCCCGCGCCCGGCGGGTCCACGCTCCAGTAGAGCTTGGTGCGGTAGCGGCTGGTGTTGACGATACCGAGTGAATGCCAGTAGCCGGCGGCCACGCTCTGGTTCGGCAGGTCGGGGACCCACTGCTGAACGACGGTGGCGCTGTTCTCGACGTTGTTCCAGTGATCGCCGAAGGGGTCGTTGAAGTCGTACTGCTCCCACTTGACGCTACGCGCGGCGCGGGTGGGATTGAGGGTGCTGGGATGCGAGTAGGTGGTTACGGCAATCGCGCCGGTAGTCTCATCGTAGTACTGCGGATCGTTCGTCCAGCCGCCGCTGAAGAGGCCGCGGTCGTTCCCCAACTGGCCGTGGTGGTTGTGGCCCCAGCCCCAGAGCTTGCCGGTGACGTTGTCGCGGGCGAGGGAGAAGCCCCAGCCGGCGGAGACGGTCTGGATGTCCACGAGGGGGTTGACGGTGCCCTTCTGAATAACGTAAACGGGGTAGGGTTGAGGGGTGAGCGCGGCGTTGGGCTGGCCGGCGCTGACGCCGTAGCACTGGCCGAAGTTGTTCTTGCCCCAGGCCCATACGGTGCCGGCGTCGAAGTCGGCGGCCAGGGAGTGCGCGTCGCTGGCGGAGACCATCTTCATGCGGGTGAGATAGCCGACGCCATCGGGCCCCTTCACGCGCGTGGGCCGGTCGGCGTAGCGCGAGGTGCTGCCGTCGCCGATCTGCCGGTCGGTGTTGAGACCCCAGGCCCAGACCTGGCCATCGGCGGTCAGGGCAAGGTTATGGAAGCCGCCGGCCTCGATGGCGACGACGGACGGGGTGGAACCGACGAAGGTCATGGTGTCCTGCGAACCGCTCATGATCCAGTTGGCGTTGCCGTTCTTGAGACAGACGGCGTTCACCCAGTCGGTGTGGCGTTCGATGGTCGAATCGGTGCGAGCCGGCCAGAGGGTGTCGAGCAGGGACGCGGCCAGTTGACCGGTCGCGACATCCCATCGCTTGACGGTCATGTCCTTGGAGGCGGTGACGAGCAGGAACTGCGTGGGAGCGGAGGGATCATCCACGCCGAGGGCGAGGGAGGTGATCGTCTCCTTGTGCCCGTCCACGTAACCGCCGTTGAAGCTTTGGAAGGTGCGCAGGGGCGCGCCGGGGGCGGCGGGGTTCCAGAGGAGGGCGGCCTGGTCCACGCCGGCGGAGACCAGGCGCGGGGCGTTGCCGCTGGTGGGGTCCACGGCGAAGTCGAGCGCCATGACACTGTCGGTGTGGCCGTTGAGGGTGGCCAAAAGCGTACCGTTGACGCCGGTGGCCCAGTCCCACATCTTCACGGTCTTGTCGGAGGAGGCGGAGAAGACGAGCGCGCCGGCGGCGTAGGGCGTGCCGCCGAAGGTCACGGAGGCGGTGTTGAAGCGCACGGCATTGGCCGAGCGGCTGTGGGCCTTGGCGTCGGCGTCAGCCGGGTCCACAAGGGTCTTCTGGATGACGCTGCCGGCCTGCGTGCCGTCGGTCTTCCAGACCTGCACGACGTGGTCCACGGAGGCGGCGGCGATGAGGATGTCCGCTGCGGCGGGACCGGCGGAGTAGGCGACGATACCGCGAACGGCGGCGGGGGACCGTCCGCCGTCGAGGAGGTCGGCTTTCCACGTGCCGGTCAGGGTGGTGGGAACGCCGCCGAGGGTGATTTCCCAGAGCTTGACGAGGCCGTCGGAGCCGGCGGTCACGGCATAGAGCGCGTTGTTGAACTGCACGAAGACGACTGCATTAACGTTGCTGGTATGAAAATGGCTTCCGTCCTGCAGGAGCGTGGAATAGCGCGTTCCGGCGGCGTCGTAGGCGTAGATGTACGCCTGCTGGCTGTCGTTGCCTGAGGCATAGCCGACGCCGTAGTAGTCCACGCCGCCGTGGAGAATGTGGGCGACGGCGTTCACGGGGAAGGCGTGGGCGCGATCGGTCAGGTCAAGGCGTCCGAAGCCGTCGCCGTAGCACTGCACGGGGGTGAGGCGGTTCGTGGTGCTGCCGTCGCCGAGTTCGCCGTCGCCGTTGTAGCCCCATCCCCAGACGGAGCCGTCCTTCTTGAGGGCCAGGGTGTGGTAGTCGCCGGCGGAGATGGCGACGATGTTGGTGAGGAAGCCGGTGGGATCGTTCGGGTCCACGACCTGGAGGAAGACGGAGGATTTGTTCGTCGTGCCGTCGCCGAGCTGGCCGTAGGTGTTGTCGCCGGTGGCCCAGACGGTGCCGTCGTCGCGGAGGGCGACGGAGTGCGAGAGGCCGGCGGAGATGCCGACGACGCGCCCGGCAGAGTTACTGAACCAGAGCGCCGAGTTGAGGTCGTTCTTGGTGACGAGGGTCGGCTGGTCAATTCCGTAAATGTCCGTGGTGTTCGTGCCCAACTGCCCTTTGTCGTTCATCCCCCAGGTCATCAGCATCCCGTCGGAGCGCAGCCCCATGGAGTGGAACTGCCCGGCGGCGACGGCTTGGAACATGAAGTCCTGCCATTGCTCCTGGGTTGCGCTGATAGTATGCGCGTCAATGGCGCTGAACTCGTAGTGGTCGGAACCCTGGGTGAAATACGGCCAGGAGTAGTACCAGGTACGCGCCCACCAGCTTTGGTCCGGGGCTGCCATCAGGCCGACCCACTGCGGCCAGCCGTTGTTGCCGTAACCCGGACCGCCCCAGGCAAAGTGAGGCCAATACCGGGAACGTCCGGCATCGCCGGCATAGTCCAGTTGGAAGGCGGTGGAGCCGCGGTGGTCGCTGACGGGGTTGGAGACGACGATGGGGCTGTAACCGGGCGTGCCCGTGACGCCGGTCTGGCCGACGCGCCCCAACTGGCCGAAGTAGTTGTAGCCGGTGGCCATGACGTAGCCGCCGTCGGCGACGATGTCGAAGGGGTCGGTGTCGGTGGGGATGACGATAAGATTGCGGGAGGTTGCAGTGCCATCTTCCGAGGTGTAGCTGAAATCGTAGCGCGTCAGGAGCCTGAATCTGTCGCCGACGCGGTCAAGCTTGAGGTCGTCGAACTCGACGCCGCCCAGGTAGGCCGTCCCGCCGGGTCCGCTGGGCATGGCGACGCTGGTGGGGGGTTTCGCAACGGTGCCGCTCAGGTAGGCGCCCGGCGCGCCGGGGCCGGTGCCATCGTTGGCCGTGGAGGGACGGCTGAGGTCAATGACGACGTCGGTGCTGGGGTTGGAAACGCCGGTGCCGTCGGAGTACTGCAACTGTGCGCAGACGCCGCGGGGCTCGAAGGGGGACGAATAGCGCGTTTGGGAGAAGACCGGGGTGACGACGTTGCAGAGGATGTTCTCATTGATGCGCTGCGTCATGGCCGTGAGGCCGGTGCGCCAGTGCGGAATCCAGACAAGACTGGAGGCGCGGACCAACTCGGCCCGGAAGGTCATGTCGTCGAGGACGGTCACATCATAAACGATCTGCACGATGTTGGGCGATCCGTTGGTCGGGGTCTGCGACACAAAGGCGACGGTCGGCGTAAAGAAGCCCGCGCCGGCGCCTGAGTTCGAGGTGGCCGTCCTGCTCGTCCAGCGCCAGTCCTTGCTCACGTCCACGGTCACTCGCACGACCGCTCCAGGAGTGACGTTGGCAAGATTGACGGACGGCGGGTTCCACGGCGTCACCGTGGCGGCGGGGCTGGGCGGCCCCGTGTAGTTGGCATCGGTCAGGTTGTAGGCGCGCGTGTTCAGGATGACGGGGGTATGCGTGAAGTACGCGGCGATGGCAAACTGCCGCGTTGGATAGGTCATGTTTGTGTCCACTGTGTACGTCAGGGGGTTTGTGTTGTACTGCGTCGAGGTGCCGCCGACGGTAATGATGAAATGGCTAAAGACGAAGCGGGCGTTGGGCGTCGGGGTGGCGGTAATCGTGACCTGCGCGCCCGGCTTGTAGCTGCCGCCCGGCGTCACCGCAACCGACCCGGCGGTGGGATCAAGCTGTCCCGGCGCAATGTTGGTTCGATACGTGGTTGTGCCGGAGACGCTTATCGAACTGTAGAAATAGGCGTCCAGGGTGGCATCCGCCGTCAGCGCCGGGATGGTCGCTCCATTGGCATAGACGGTTGCGCCGACTTGGAAACGGTCAAAGGTCCAGCCTGCACCGGCAACGGCCTGTACTGAGAAAGGATTGGTGCCAACGTCGAAGGTCACGGGGCCATTTGGAATGGGAGCATATCCCTGCACCGTGACCGTACCCATCCCAGCGAAGTTCGTCGTCGCCGGTGCGTTCATGCGCTGGAAGTTCACCGTGACGTTGAAGGCCATTGCGCTGTGCGCAAGGGCCAGCCCCGCGACAAGGGCGAGAAGAAGAACTCGCGACGACCCGGCGCTTCTCATGGCGTGCGCTTTCATCTGAAGGACTCCAGAAACCGGTGCGTCAGGTGAATGGGCGAGGAGGGGATGCGCAAGGGGGTAAGATCGGGCGACAAACCCACAAGGGATAGTGCGCGGCCCCTCTCCCAAGGGGAGGCCGGGCACGAGGGGTAGCGTCGGCGCGCGAAGCGTTGCGGCATAGAGCGTCCCTTGGGACCGTGCGCGTTCCAAGACGCGCGGCTGTAGTCTGGGCGTACGCGTACGCAGTCACCCGTCAAATGTCCCTGAAGATTAGCAGATGGGAATGGGACAGTCAAGGCGAAAATGGCCTCCCGGGGAGAAGGAACGGAAGACCGGGGACGGGGGACCGGAGACCGGGAACGACGGACGGCAACGGCAGACCGGAGACCAAGGACGGGGGAGAAGGGGACCAAGACAGGAGCGGGGGCGCGTCGTGAGGCGGCGGTGCGCCCCCCCGCCGCGCACCGCCGCCCCGGCATGTCCGTTCGATGATGGCGTCTCAGGGCCGCTTCCATATAGTCCAGAGTTCGGGAGCGCCGGAGATGGACGACTCTGTTGCAGGATTGGACGACGACGCGCGAAGGGGATTTTGGGCGCGTGCGGAGGGGGGACGGCAACGGCAGACCGGGGACGGCGGACGACAGACGGCGGACGACAGCGGGTGGATGATCCTCCTTCGCCGGGGGCTTCGGCGGGCAAGGGGACGGCAGGTGGGAGGACTGCGCGGCGCGACGGGGCGAGCGGTTGACTTCGGGGGATGGGCTGCCTAGGATGCCGACGCGGGAGGACGGGTGTTTCCGAGTCTTCTTCAACTGCGGGTGAGGCTGGATGCCGATGGTGCGAGCCGGGGTTGTGTCTCTCTGCGCGACGTTGGCGCTGCTGGCGGCCGGCGGGGCGCAAGCGGCGGGGCTGCCGCCGGATTGCCTGGTGTACGGCGAGGCGCGCGATCTGACGGCGCTCTGCGAACGCGGGGGGGAGATTCTCTCGCGTCTCGACGGCCAAAGCGACGCGGCCTTCCTGCGCCGCCAGTTCGGGGAGCGTATCCACTCCCCCACTCTGGCGGGGGTGGACCTGACTGCGCCGGGGCACTTCTGGTACCTGGATCCGCGCAAGTACTCGGACCCCTGGGTGTACGCCGTGCGGCTGGCGGACGCGGAGGCTTTCGAGTCCGGCCTGACGGGCTGGTATGCGGAGTCGTCCGGCGCGGCGCGTCCGCACCACGCCCCCCCCCCGCCGCTGGCTTCGGCGCGGAAGCTGGGCTACCTCTTCCGGGTGTCCGACCGCGTGCTGCTGTGCGCCGATGCGCGCGCGGGGGTGGTTGTGGGGCAGTGGCTGGACCGGGAGGCGCGGCGGCGGCGTCCGACGCTGCAACTGCGCTGCGCGGGTCAACTGGCGGTGCGGGTGGATGTGCGGCGGCTGCTGACGCTGTACGGCAGGGAGTATGACGAGAATGTGGAGGCGATGAAGTCGCGGATGCGCGAGGCGATCGAGCGGCTGGGGCAGCGGCCCGACGCGGAGGCGGGGATTGCGTCGGCCCAGGCGGAACTGGGCCGGCTGGCGGCGCTGGCGCGCGAGGTGGAGGACGTGGACGCGGCCTTCCGTCTGGAGGCGGACGGGGCAACGCTGCTGGTGAATGCGCAGGCGGCGACGGGCACGCTGCTGGCTCAGGCGGTGCGGGCGCATCCGCGCGGCTCGACGGCGCTGCTGCGGCGCTGCCCGGCGGAGGCGACGCTGGCCTTCTGCAGCAACTTCTCGGCGGCGGAGGCGGCGGGGAACATGGCGCTGCGGCTGATCGGATCGCAGGCGCTGGAGACGCTGAAGGAGGCCGTGACGCCGGAGGGCGGGATGATGGCGGCGCTGCTGCTGTCGCCGCCGCCGAACCGGACGGCGCGGCTGATCGAGGTGCGCGAGGGGATGACGGCGGCGACGGCCTGGGCGCGGTGGGACCGCCTGACGGCGCGCGAGGGCGCGGCGGCCATGCCCTTTGCGCTGCGGGAGGAAGCGCTGCCGCCGAAGACGCCGCCGGAGACGCGCCTGGCGACGGCGCAGTTGGACGAACGAGCGCTGGGCACGGCGGCGGCGCGGGCGGTGGGCCGCTTCTTCGGGGCGACGCCGCGAGTGGCGATGCGCTTCGCGTCGGGACGCACGACGGCGGCGGTGGGGATGGACCCGCTGGCGCTGCTGACGGAGATGGATGATCTGGGCCTGCGGCCGGATCAGTCGCTGGGGGCGGACCTGTCGCTGCGACAGACGCTGGCGGGACTTCCGCCCGAGCCGAATGTGCTGCTCTACGCCTCGCCGACGGCGGTGCGGGACTGGTTGCGGCTGGGCGGCTTCAAGTGCGGGCCGGCGGGTACGGGGGAACGGGGGTTCGCCGTGACGCTCAGTCTCACGGAGGAGGGACGAGTCCTCGGCGCGGTGCGGCTGCCGACGTCGGCGCTGCGGGAGGCGGGACGATAGGCGGGGGACGGCGGACGGCGGACGACAGACGACGGACGACAGACGGCGGACGACAGACGACAGACGGCGGACGACAGACGACAGACGACGGACGACAGACGGCGGACGACAGACGACAGACGGCGGACGACGGACGACAGACGACGGACGACAGACGGCGGACGGGGGACGGGGGACGACCCTCCTTCGCCGAAGGCCTCGGCGGGCAGGTGGTCGGCGGACCGGGGACGGGGGAACCGGGGGCGGGGCGAACGCGTCGGGTTGCCCCGTTGTGTCCGCTTGGGTTACGATACGCCGCGTTCGAGGACGGAGTCGTATCTTTCCCGATATCAGGAAGAGGACATGCGCTATCCCCCGCTGAACCCCAAGCAATGGGAGTTGGTGTCGTTCACGAAACATCCGACGCACGATTCGATCTGGTCCATGACACGGGGCGCGGACGGGCATATCTACGTCGGGCTGTGCGAGGAGTTCACGGGGGGCGGAGTGGCGCAACTCTACCGTTACAATGTCGAGCGGCACAAGCTGGAACACTGCGCGGACCTGAGCCGGGTGTGCGGCGAGCCGGCGGACAGCGGCCACGCGACGCAGGGAAAGATCCACTTCGCGCTGTGCGCGGCCTCGGACGGGACGATCTACGGGGCGACGCACTGCACCACGCCGCCGATGCATCACCGCGTCTGGAGCGCCTACGGGATGTGGGACGACCCGCTCTTCTGCTTCCCGGGAGGCCACATCTTTCGATATGACCCGGCGACGGGTCGGACGACGGACTTCGGCGTAATCTTTCCGCACGAGGGCATCCCCTTCATGGTGCTCGACGAGGCCCGCGAGCGGCTGTACGGGATCACCTTCCCCAAGGCGCATTTCTTCCGCGTGAACCTGGCGGGGCGCGACCGGGTGGACTACGGGCGGGTCTCGTCGTGGTACCCCATCGGGCTGAGCTTCGACGCGGAGATGAACGTGTTCTTCTCGGACACGAACTCGCAGTTGATCAAGTATGATGTGCGCGCGGACCGGGTGCTCTTCCTGCGGCAGACGCCGTACAGCCAGCCGTGGAACGCGAGCAAGCGCTTCTCGTGGATCAGCAACATGGGGCTGGCGGACGACGGGCTGATGTACTGCACGCACTACTGCAACGACCACCTCCTGCGGTTTGATCCGAAGGCGGCAACGCCGAAGTTCGAGGACCTGGGACCGGGTGCGCCGGAGCGTCCGTCGCGGTTGCTGCGGACGCTGATCCCTGACGGGCGCGGACGGGTGTATTACAGCGCAGGGCCGCGCGTGGGGCTGGACGACCGGGCGGCGCTCTTCGTGCGATACGATATCGCCACCGGGCGCAAGGAAGTGCTGGGCGAAATGCGCGTCGGGGACCGCGCGTTGAGCAGTTGGATCGGCGTGCTGGACCTGAAGGGGAACATCTACATCAAGGGCAGCGGGCGTCCCATGACGCTGGCGATCTTCCATCCCGAGGACTGACCATGAAGGCGACTCCGAAGGCCGTACACGTCGTACCGCACCCGATTCCCTCGACGCAACCGAGCGAGCCGGACAAGTTCCGGTTCTTCTACGAGAAGGCGGCGCCGTGGGTGAACCGGGGAACGGTATACGGTTTCCCGATGCGCGAGGAGATGAATGAGCCGACGATCGTGGAGGGGGAATGCGCGATCGGGGCGCTGACGGCGCTGGACACGGGCGCGGTCTTCGGGATCACGACGGGGCGGCGTCCGCACGCCTTCTACTATCACTCCTCCTTCTACGTGGTGGACCTGGGTGTCCTGTCCGATGCGCCGGCGGAGGGGGCGACCATCGTCCGTACGCACGGCGACGTGGTGGTCGGCGGCTGGCGCGGCGCGCGCGGCGGGCTCTTCCGCCACGACGCGGCGCGCGAGTTCGGGACGGGGCAGGAGGACTTCTACAGCAAGCGCGAGCCGGTCGTCCAGATTCCCCTGCCGGATCGGCGCGAGGGGGTGCTGGCGCTGGCCTACGACGCGGCGGAGGAGGGTGTCTTCGGGCTGACGACGCGCGGGCGCGTCTTCTCGCTGCGCGACAGGGCGAAGCGGCCTCAGATCGTCGCGACGGCGAAGGACGCGACCCCCGCGGCGACGCTGGTGCGGCTGCCGGACGGGCGCTTTCTGGGGGCGTGCGAGGAGGGCCGGCTGTGGCAGTGGCGTCCGGGAGACCGGGAGATCGAACTGCTGGCGGCGCTGGCGCCGTGCGAAAAGGGCAAGCGCTACGTGGCCGGGGTGCAGACGTTGCTGGCGGCGTCGAACGGGCTGGTGTACGGCGGGACCTCGACGGACGGATTCTTCTTCTCCTTCGATCCCGCCTCGGGGCGAGTGGTCAACCTGGGCAAGCCGCAACGCCAGTCCTTCATCCGGGCGCTGACGGAGGGGCACGAGGGGTTGATCTACGGCGTGGTGCAGGAGCCGCAGGGCCTGGCGCGCCTCTTCACCTACGACCCGCAGACGGGCGGGTTTGAGGATCTGGGTCTGCTGAGCACCTTCATCACGGCGCAGTGGACGCCGCATGCCATCGGCGCGATGTGCACGGGCCGCAACGGCGAGATCTTCCTGGGCGAAAGCGACAACATTTCGCACTTCTTCGTGTACTATCCGCCGGTGATGAGGAGGAGTTGACGCGGGCCACGGATTTCCCCTTCGTGACCGGCGTCCGGGGCGAGGCTATCCGTGTAGTATGGCACGCGGCGTCACGATCAGATCCGTGATCGTTCGAGGGATATCACTTTTGGGCGCTAAGAGGCTCATCTGCTACAAGGACGGCGACGTGTGGATCGGCTGGTTGGATGAGCTCCCCGACTGCCGAACACAGGGCGCCACCTTGCGCGAGCTCAAGGATATCCACGACGAGTTGACCAGCGGGAGCATTCCCCGTGTCCGCCGCGTCGGGAAGCTGATCCTGGCCTGAAGAGGGTCCGCCTCATCCGGAAGATCGAAGAGGGCGGCGGCGTCCTGTTGCGCCACGGGGGCAAGCATGACTGGTAACACAATCCGGCCACCGGCGTATCTCAGCCCGTTCCCCGCCATCGCCAGATCAACGAGAACCTGGCGCGGCACGTTCTGAGAATGCTTCTCGGTTAGCCGGCGCGCCCCGGCCTACCCCCCGCAACATCCTCCGGCCGCACCGGAAACCCCCGCACGCCGCGCGAGGCGTCGAACTGATGGATTCTCTTGCGCGGCATTTCCGCGAAGGGGAAGGAGCGCAGGTCGTCGCCGTCGAGCGCGGCAGCGGCGCCGGGCACGCGGCAGGCCTCGACCGCCAGCCGCCGCAGCCGCCGACGCTCACCCGTCTCGTCCCCGGCACGATTGCGCAACTCCTCCGGGTCCGCCGCGAGGTCGAACAACTGCTCGCGCCCGCCGTTGGCGATGAAGATGTACTTCCAGCGCGCGTCGCGAATCATGATCTTGAAGCAAGCGGTTCCCGGTTCGCCGTACATGCCCACCGCGTGCGGGCGCGCCGGCGCACGTCCTTCCGCCACGCCGAGCAGATCGCAGCCGTCGCGGAGGTCCGCCTCTCCCGCCGCGCCGGTCGCCACGCCGAAGAGGTCGGTCAGGCAGGCGAATTCGGTCCGCTGCGCCCCCGTCGGAAGCCGTTCGGGCCAACTCAGCAGGAAGGGAATGCGGCACGCCGCGTCAAAGAAACTCTCCTTCTGCCAGGCGTGGTGATCGCCGAGGTGATCGCCGTGGTCGGCGAAGAAGGCGATCAGGGTATCCTCTGCGCGGCCTGAGGCGTCGAGGGCGTCGAGGATGCGTCCGATACAGGCGTCTATGAAGGTGATCTCGCCGTAGTACCGGGCCTTGAGCACGCGCGCATGGGAATCGTTGATGTCCTCCGCCCAGATGGCATGGTTCATGTAGGGAAGGAAGGCATCCATGTGGTCCGTATCGCGGTCGCCGCGCACGGGGTTGGGCATCCGGTCGGGGTTGTACATGCGGTTGAAGGGAAGGGGCGGCGCAAAGGGCGGATGCGGCCCGATAAAGGAAACAAAGCCGAACCAGGGGTCTGATCCGCAGCGGCGGATTTGCTCGATGGCCCGGTCGGCGGCCCAGGATTCCACCGTGTCCTCGGCCGGCATGGGGCTGACCTGGGGCATGTAGTACATCTCGGTGCGTTCGCCCATGAGGGCTTCGATGTAGTCGAGGTGGGGCCGCTCGCGGGCGATCCAGGCGGCGTAGGCGTCGCGCGCGCGCTGATCGGGCGAACCGTACAGCTCTTCGCTGTGCAGATGCGCGTCGAAGCCGAGATCCTGGTCCCAGGGTCGGGTGTGGAACTTGCCGATGCCGAAGGTGCGGTAGCCCAGGCGTCGCATGCGACGGGCGAGGAACTCGCCGCAGCGTTCCTCCATTCCCGCCGGCTGGCCCGCGACCGGGTCGCTGAAGGCGTTCGAGAAGACGCGGGTCGTGTGCGGTTCGCGCCCGGTGCGCACGGTGTACCGCGCGGCAACGCAGACGGGGCAGGTGGAGTAGGCGTTGCGGAAGGTGACGCCGCGCGCCACGAGACGGTCGAGGTTGGGGGTGTGGATGTGCGCGTTCCCCAACGCGCGGACCGTGTCAAAGCGCTGCTGGTCGGTCATCAGGAAGAGGACGTTCGGCCTGGGCATCGCGGCGCTCCGTTCCAAACGGGAGTGAACCGAGGCATTGTGCGGGATTCTGCGCGGCGATGCAACCTACGCCCATTCTTCACGCCGCCGCCGGCGGACGCCATCGCCCGCAGGCGGTCAATCACCTCATCGTGAACGGCTTGGCGTCGGACGACACCGCGCCACGCCGCCCGGTAACCGACGGGGGCAGGCGATGGATTCTCTCGTAACGCGCCGGAGTCAGGAAGGACATCCCCCCTGCCCCCCTATCGGCCACACGGCGCCGTAGCGCGGCCCGGTCGAAGGCGGACGGGTCCACGGCATCCGACGCGCCGAGGAAGCCCCACGGCTCGCGGAAGACGGGCATGGGGATCCACCAGCCGCGCACGACGGAGAAGACCCCGGCGAGTGTCGCGCGAACGGACAGGAAGAGGTCGCGGCTGACGTCATCCACCGGACCGGACTGGACGGCGACGATGCCGCCGGGTCGCAGGGCACGGCGGACGGCGCGGTAGAACTCCGTGGTGTAGAGCCCGACGGAAGGTTCGCCGGCGCGGGGTTCCGGGAGATCGCAGAGGATCACGTCGAAGCGAGCGCGGGAACGTTCGATGTAGCGGCGCGCGTCGGCGTGGATCAGCCTTGAGCGCGGGTCGTCGAAGGCCCCCGCCGACCAGTCGGGCAGATGCCGACGGCAGAGCGCAACGAGTTCGCCGTCGAGATCCACCATGACGGCCCGGCGCACGGTGTTGTGGCGCAGGACCTCGCGCAGCGTGGCGCCCTCGCCGCCGCCGGCGATGAGGACGCTCTCAGGTTTCGGGTGGGCGAGCATGGGCGGGTGAACGAGCGTCTCATGATAGCGCCGTTCCTCCGCGGCCACCGACTGAAGGCTGCCGTCGAGAAAGAGCGCGGGCCCGCCGCGCCAGAGGTCGTAGATGCCGACCTCCTGGTAGCGTGTGCGCGTCTCGGCGAGCACGCGGCGAACCCGGTACCGGGCGATGGGAGGAATGGGATCGCGGTCATAGACCCAGCGGTACTTGGACACCGGCGCCCTCGCCAAATGGACCGGACGGGATCGCCTGCCAACGGCAGGATACATCTCCCGGCGCAGGACCCGCGCGCCGCGCAGCCGGGGGGCCGCAGCGAGCCGGATGCCGAATCGCGTCGCGCAAAGACATGACCGGCGATCCCTCTGGGAGACCGCCGGTCGAACGCCTCTTCTGCGCGCCCTTCCGCCCACGGCCTGCGCGCCACGTCGTCGTCGGACACCCTTGGCGATCACGCCTTCGGCAGGTCGGGACCGAGGAGCGTCTTGTACTCGCGCAGGACGATGTCGTTGCCGGAGGTGATGGCGGTGTAGTGGGCGACGGTGCGGATGGCCGCGTCGCGGATGAACTTCTCCGCGATGATGCGCTTGTGGGGCGACGCGGACGCCTCCTCGAGGAGCAGGTAGCCGATGACCGCCCAGCAGGCCATATCGCTGAGGCGCTTGCCCATGAGGTCGGTGTAGTCGGGATGGCCTTCCTTCTTGACGAAGGCGACGCCGTCGGCGAGGCGCTGCTGCATCTGCTGAACGAGGGCCGCGAGAAGGGCGATTTCGCCTTCGCGCTTCTGGGCGGCGCGGGCGGCGAACCACTCGGCGAGGGCCTCGCCCTGGAGGCCGGCCAGGATGGCGACGGCCTGCAACTCGGTCGTGCCCTCGTAGATCGTAGTGATGCGGGCGTCGCGGTAGTAGCGTTCGAGGTTGTAGTCGCGCATATAGCCGCTGCCGCCGAGGACCTGGATGGCGGCGCTGGTGACGCGGAGCCCCATCTCGCAGCAGTAATACTTGGACATCGGGGTGAGGATGGCGGCCTGCTTGCGGTAGAGCGCGGCCTTCTCCTTGATCTCGCGGGCGCGGGGGTCGCTGCGCTCGACGGTCTCGGCGAGGTGCTCATAGCCCTGGCAGAGGTCCACGACGCGAGCGGTCTCGTAGAGGAGGCTGCGCCCGGTCTCGACGCCGACCTTCATGTCCACGAGCAGGTCGGAAACCTGGGCCATGTCAATGATGGCCTTGCCGAACTGGACGCGGTCCACGGCGTAAGCGAGGGCGTCCCGGTAGGCGGCTTCGGCGATGCCCTGGCCCTGGGCGGCGATGCCGACGCGCGCGCCGTTCATCAGGCTCATGACGTAGCGGGTGAGGCCGCGGCGGCGCTGGCCGACGAGTTCGCCCTCGGCGTCGCGGAAGTGAATTTCGCAGGTGGGCGAGCCGTGGATGCCGAGCTTGTCCTCGATGCGGCGGATGTAAACCTTGGGGCCCTTCTCGCAGATGAACATGCTCAGGCCTCGTCCGTCCTTGGTGCCCTCTTCGGAACGGGCAAGCACGAGGAGGACGTCGCCGCAGCCGTTGGTGATGAAACGCTTGACGCCGTTCATCCGCCAGACGCCCTTTTCGTCCTGGTAGGCCTTCAGGCGCACGGCCTGAAGGTCGCTGCCGGCGTCGGGCTCGGTGAGGACCATGGCGCCGGTGACCTCGCCGGTGCAGAACCTGGGCAGGTAGCGCTGCTTCTGCTCCTCGGAGGCGAAGGAGTTGATGGTCTCGGCGATGTCCTGGAGGCCGAAGATGGTCATCAGGGCGGCGTCGGCGCGGGAAACCATTTCGATGGCCGCCACGTACATGATTGTGGGCATGTTGAGTCCGCCGTAACGCCGGGGCAGGGTAAAGCCCATCAGGTCGGCGCCGGAAAGGGCCTTCATGGCCTCCTGGGTGCCCTTGGCATAGGTGACGACGCCGTCGTGATACTGCGCGCCCTCGAGGTCCACCTCGGCGGCGCGGGGGGCGATGACGTCGCCGCAGATGCCGCCGACGAGGTCAAGGATGCGGCGGTAGCCGTCCATCGCGTCGTCGTAGGACGCGGGGGCGTAGGGATACTGGCGGCCCTCGGCGAAGTCGCCTTCCTTGAGGGCAACGACCTCGCGCAGGTCCATGCGGTTGAACTGGAACTGGATGTCGGCGTTGTCGGTGAAGAAGTTTGCCATCGAACCCGCCTCAAAAACCGTGTCTGGTTGCCGTGACTGGGTCGCGACGCCCTCCGGCGGCGCGTTACTTGCTCTTGTAGGCCTTGATGAGCATCGGGATGACCCGGTTCAGGTCGCCAACGATGCCGTAGTGAGCGATGTTGAAGATCGGCGCTTCGGGGTCGGAGTTGATCGCGATGATCTTGGCGCTTTCCTGCATTCCGGCGCGGTGCTGAACGGCGCCGCTGATACCGCAGGCGATGTAGAGTTTGGGGCGGACGGTGGTGCCGGTCTGCCCGACCTGGTGGTCCTTGCCGATGAAGCCGCTGTCCACGGCCGACCGGGACGCGCCGACCGCGCCGCCGAGGGTATGGGCGAGGTCGAAGATAAGCCTGAAGTTGTCCTTGCCGCCGACGCCTGCGCCGCCGCTGACGATAATGTTCGCGGCCTTGAGGTTGACGCTCTTCTCCTTCTTCTCGCGCTTGAGGATGTCAAGGACGAGGTCTTCGTCGCCGAGGACGCATTCGGCGGGAACCACCCGGCCCTTCCGGGCGGGATCGGCGGGGGTCAGCTTCATGACGCCCTCGCGGACGGTGGCCATCTGCGGACGGGTCTCCGGGCAGACGATGGTGGCGATGATGTTGCCGCCGAAAGCCGGACGGATCTGGTAGAGGAGGTCCTTGTACACCTTGCCGCTGCCGGGCTCGGTGTGTTCGCCGATCTGCAGGTCAGTGCAGTCGGCGGTCAGGCCGGCTTTGAGCTGGCTGGCGATTCGCGGGGCAAGATCGCGCCCGACGACCGTGGCGCCGTAGAGAACGATCTGCGGCTGGGCGCGCGTGACCATGCCCGCGACGACGCGGGAGTAGGGCAGCGTCCGGTAGTGATTAAGGCGGGCGTCGTCGGCCAGATGGACGACGTCGCAGCCGTGGGCGATGAGCGTTTGGGCGAGCGCGCCGACGCCGTGGCCGCAGAGAGCGGCTTCCAGATGGACGCTGAGCCGGTCGGCGAGTTCGCGTCCCTTGCAGACCAGTTCGAGGGAGACATCGGCGATCTTGCCGCCGTCCTGCTCGATGAAGACCATCACGCCGTTCTTCGATGCCATGTATTCCTGTCCTCTATGGTCGTACGCCGTCCGTGTGCGGCCCGCCGCGCGAGGCAGCCCGCGCCGACTTAGCCGAGGATATGCTCGGTAACGAGTTCCCTGACGAGCCCCTTGGCGCCCTCATCGTTGGCCTCGATCCACTTGAGGTCGCGGCCTTTGAAGACGACGGACTCGATCTTCTTGACTTTGGTGGGCGAGCCGCGTCCGCCGATCTTGTCGTGGTCGGCGCCGACGGCATCGGCGTCCCAGACGGTGAGCATCCTGTCTTGCTTGACCGCCTCGGTCAGGACGGGGTTGACGGCCTCGGCCATCTCCGCTTCGCTGGGTTCGCGCCCGCGGGCTTCGAGCTGCTTGCGGATGCGGTTGGTGATCTCCGCCGGGCAGGTATGATGCCGGAACTGCAGGAGGCGCTTGGCGCGCGGCGGACGGGGCTCGTTGGCGGTCCCGGTGACGGTCAGGAGGATGGGCAGCCGCCCGCGGACCACCTCGTATCCGCCGTCAATACTGCGCAGAATCTCGATGCGGCCGTCGCGGATGTCCTGCACCTTCTCGACATAGGTGACCTGATTCAGGTGGAGCTTCTCGGCGGTCTGAGGACCAACCTGGGCGGTGTCGCCGTCAATGGCCTGCCGTCCGCCGATGATCAGATCGAACTTGCCGATCTTGCGAATGGCGCAGCTCAGAGCGTAGGAGGTGGCCAGCGTGTCGGCGGCGGCAAAGCGGCGGTCGGTGAGGAGGATGACGCGGTCGGCGCCGCGATAGAGAGCGTCGCGCAGGAGTTCGCAGGCCGCCGGCGGGCCCATGGTCACGACGGTGACGGAGCCGCCGAAGCGGTCGCGAATATCGAGCGCCATCTCGAGGGCGTTGAGGTCCTCAGGATTGAAGATGGCCGGGAGCGCGGCGCGGTTGACGGTGCCGTCATCCTTCATCGCCTTGCCCGTCACATTCTTGGTGTCGGGGACCTGCTTGGCGATAACGATGCAGTCGTAAGGCATAGCGCCACCTTAACAAAAGGAGTAGGGAGGAACCTGCCCGGAACGCCGGATGCGCCCGGCGCGTCCCGATGCGTCCGTCGTTCCGCACTTGGGCGCGGCAGTATATCAGCCGGGGGGCGTCGGGTCAACTGCGAATTGCGGCCTGCTCGCGGGCAAGGCGCAGCACGTCGCAGGCGGCCGACCAGGCGGCGGCGGGGTCCTCACAGCTTTCCTTCGTGCCTACCTGCCCCTCCCAGGCCCAGAGGTAGAGTGCGTCGGGGTTCTCCTCAACAAGAACGCGCCCCTGAAGGCGTATGCGCTCCTCGCGCCCGCGGGCAGCCTTCCAGCACTGAAGCCATTGGTGGTGCCGCTTGCCGTGACGACGGCAGAGGGCGTCGAGACCGCGCACGATGGGGCGCATGGTCTCAGGGTCGCGGTCGTTGTTCACCCAGTAGAGGTCGGTGCCCAGGTTGTCGAGATCCGGCAGGGCAGCCATCTTCTCCCACAGGGCGTCATCGTGAGGCATGACGCAGCATTGCGTCTCGACCGCGGGGTGGTTCTTCTTGCACCAGGAGGCGATCTCGCGCACGTACTCCACGCAGCAGCGGCGACGGAACTCCTCCTGCCTTTCGGTCGGGGCGGCGACCAGGTCGCCGGCATACCAGGCGTCGTAGCGAGCCCGGCAAGCCCTGCAGAAACAATCGCGCAACGGCGTCGGCTCGTCCACGAAGTAGGCCTGGTAACCAAGGCCCGCGACTACACCAATCATCTCCTTGATGCGCGCCACGCAGACCGGGTTGACGTAGCAGCCCGCCGGACGATGCGCGCCGTCGCGCGCGACCTGGAACCCCTCCGGATGTTCGAGGAGGAACTGGCTCATGCGTCCCCCGCCGAAGAGATTGAGCGCGCCCCAGAAGATCGCGACGGGACGAAGACCGTGATCGCGCGCGATCTCCGCCGTGAAGCGGAGCTTGCCGGGGAACCAGACGAAGTCGTTCTCCTGGGCGGCGACCAGCACATCCTGCAGTCCAAGCCGGACCATCTCCTCGATGTCGGCGCGAATGTGACGAGGATTGTGATGCCCCATGTAGGAGGTCCCGAGACGCATCGGCGGACTCCTTTCCAGTGATCACCTGACGACTTCGTCGCGATGAAGGAGAAAGCCCTTCGCGCGCAAGCGGGTCTGTATCTCTGTGACTGCGAGGTCCTCGGGGCTGGATCCCCCGCGCGCCGCCAGCGCAGCGGCAAGGCCGCAGACCTGGCCGGTCATGGCGGCAGCGGGGATGACGCGCATGACGTCCCAGGCGTCGCCCTCGGCGGCGATGCAGCGTCCGGCGACCAGCAGGTTGCCGATGCCCGCAGGCAACAGAGCGCCCCAGGGCGTCTCCCAGACGCAGCCGGGCTTGCGCCAGTCGGGGGCGAGACCGACCGAGGTCTCGCGGCGGCATTCCATCTCGCCCGGACGCATCCTCTCGCGCCCCTCGATGCGGCGCGTCGTGCGGAACTGCGCCATGACGGGAAGCGCAATGGGAAAATGGGTCTGGCGGGCTTCGGGTCCGGCGGCGGCGTGCGCCTCGCGATAGTAACGACGGACTTGGGCGCGGCCCTCGAGGGCGAAGCGGGTGATCTCCGGCGCTTCGAGACCGTGCCAGGGCGCGGGCGCGCCCACCTCGGCCCGATGCCCGCCGACGCGGAGCATGCCGATGCGCCCGCCGCGCGTCTGAAGGGTGGTCGGGGCGTCGGCCAGCACGTTGGCATCGAGCGCCCAGCAGGCGAGGCTGTTGGCCTCGTCGTGGCAGAGGACGCCGGCACGATGGGCCACATCGGCATCGCCGGTGGCGTCAATCACGGTATGCGCAAGGAAGCGAAGGCGCCCCCCCTTGGTTTCCGCCTCGATTCCGGCGACGCGCCGCGCGCCGCTCTCCGATGCCTTCTCGACGATGGCAGCGCACACGAGAGTGTCGAGCCAGAGTTCGACGCCCGCATCCTGGAGGGCCTCGTCGAGGGCGAGGACGAAGGCGGCCGGCGAGAAGACGACCCGGAAGCGCGCATTGCCGCCGCCGTTCCGCGCCGCGCGCCAGTCGGGGATGTCGCCGGGACCGTAGCGCATGGAAAGGCGAAGAAGTTCTTCGGCCAGCCCGAAGGTGACCTGGTGTCCGTTCCCGTCGCAGAGGGGCAGATACACGTTAATCAGTCCGGACGTGGCGAGTCCGCCGGGCAGCAGGGTCTTTTCGAGAAGGATGACGCGCGCGCCCTCGCGAGAAGCTTCCAGGGCTGCCGCTACGCCCGCCACCCCCCCTCCGCAAACGAGAACGTCGCACCGCCGCACCTGCGCCTCACGCGCACCCGCCGCCATAGCCGATCCTCCCGCACAGAATCCCTCTTGCGAGCATCAGCGTAGAACATCGCCCCGCGTTCTGCAAGCCTTCGCATCGGCGCGGGCGCGCCCGGGCTTGCGGGCGCGGAGGGTGAGACTCGAGGCGACGCCCTCCAGCGCCGCGCCGGCCTTCGAGGTGATCGGGTCCGAACAGCAGGAGGAGGCGGAGTAGAGACGGTCGGTAAGGATGGCAATGCGAGTGAAGCCGGCCTTGGCGACGGCATCGAGATACTTCTCTCGCCGCAAGGCGCCGGCCACGCAGGCGGCATAGAGAGCCGCGCTGTCGCGCGCGGCCTTCGGCAACGGACGGTTCAGCACGATGTCGCTGACGGTCAACCGCCCGCCGGGACGCAGAACGCGGAAGGCCTCCCGGAAGACGCGCGGCTTGTCCGGGGACAGGTTGATGACGCAGTTCGAGATGACGACGTCCACGGAGGCGTCTTCGAGGGGGAGTTCCTCGATCTGCCCGGCACGGAACTCGACGTTATCCAGCCCGGAGGCGCGGCGGAACTTGCGCGCGTTGCGGCGGGCCACGCCGATAACGCGCCCCGAAGGGCCGACGCGGCGCGCCGCGATGAAGGCATCACGCCCCGCCCCGCTGCCCAGGTCCAGGACGACGTCCCCTTCCTTCAGCGACAGGAAGGCCACCGGGTCGCCGCAGGAAAGGCCCATCTCCCCTTCCGAGGAAAGGGCGGAATCGCAGGAGGCCGACGGGGCGCAACAGGAGGAACGCCCCTGCGCCACGGCGCCGTAGGCTTTGCGGACGAGGTCGTGTGTCGAAGACTGTCGCGTCATGACGGATCCTTGCTATCGCCGGGAAAGGCGTTGCGAGTGCGGAGGCAGACCTTGACCAGCAGGAGCATCACGGGAACCTCGATGAGGACGCCGACGACCGTGGCAAGCGCCGCGCCGCTCGAAAGGCCGAAGAGGAGCGTCGCCGTGGCGATGGCGACCTCGAAGTGATTGCTCGCGCCGATCATCGCCGAGGGGGCGGCGTCTTCGTACCGCAGGCGCAAGACTCGCGCGAGCCAGTAACCCAGGCCGAAGATGAGAACGGTCTGAATGAAGAGGGGCACGGCGATCCAGAGGATGGTGAGGGGGTTGGAAAGGATGACCTCTCCCTTGAAGGAAAAGAGCAGCACGAGCGTGGCGAGCAGGGCGACGATGGTCACGGGCGTCAGGACGTGCAGGAACTTCTCGTTGAACCAGGCTTCGCCCTTGGCGGCCAGAATCCACCGGCGCGAGAGATAGCCCGCCACCAGGGGAAGCGCAACGTAGATGGCGATGGAGAGGAGCAGCGCCTGCCAGGGGACGGGCAGTTTGCCGACCCCGAGCAGAAATCCGCCGAGCGGGCCGTAAAGCGCGAGCATCGTCAGCGAGTTCACGGCCACCATGACCAGCGTGTGTCCCGCGTTGCCGCGCGCGAGAAATCCCCACACCAGCACCATGGCCGTGCATGGGGCGATGCCCAACAGAATGCACCCGGCCAGGTAACTCCGCCAGAGGGGCACCTCGATCATGCGGACGCCGTCGCGCAGGACCACCGTGCCGACCCCGTACGTCTCCCCCGGCGACAGGTCCAGCCCCAGGGGCATCCTCACGTAATCCACCGCCTCGGGACCGATCAGCCCCCGAAAGGCCACGCCGAGAAAGAACAGGGCGATGAAGTACATCGTGAAGGGCTTGATCGCCCAGTTGATGAAGAGGGTCAGGCCGACGGGCTTCAGGCTGCGACCGGCCTTGAGCACCTCGGCGAAGTCTATCTTCACCATGATCGGGTACATCATGAAGAAGAGGCAGACGGCGATGGGGATGGAAACGACCGGGGCGTTGTTGACGGAGAGGGCGAGGCCGTCGAGGTAAACGGCGACGCCGGGGGCGAGCTTGCCCAGAGCGATGCCGGCAAGGATGCAGAGAACAACCCAGACGGTGAGATACCGTTCAAAGAAGCCAAGGCCCTTGCCCGAGTCGGACGGAGGGGGAACGTCACGGGATGCGGTTTCGGCATTCATTCGTGCACCTCCGCCAGCCAGGCCTTGATGCGGGCTTCGATCTCGTCGCGAACGCGGCGGATGCCGACGAGCTTCTCTTCGTCGGACCCGGCGAAGTCGGACGGGTCATCAAAGGGCCAGTGATGGACTTGCGCCACGCCGGGAAAGGTCGTCGGACAGCTCTTCTTCGCCTCGTCGCACACGATGACGAGGTGCCCGAAGCAAAGCTGGCCCAGGTACTCGCGGACGCTCTTCGAGCGATGCCCGTCGAGCCGGACCCCGACCTCCTCCATTGCGCGGACAACAAGCGGGTTGATCGGCTGCGGGGTGAGTCCGGCGCTGAAGGACTCAAAGCGGTCCGGGGCGTGCTTGCGCAGGAAGGCCTCGGCCATCTGGCTGCGCGCCGAGTTGCCGGAGCAGAGGAACAGAACGCGGGGTCGGGTCATGGCGCTTCCTTTCGTGCAGGGTCCAGAGCGTCGGGCAGGGTTTCGATGAAGCGGCGGATTTCGTCGCGAACGCGACGGTAGTGGGCAAGCGCCTCCTCCTCCGAGCGCGCCCCTTCGGCCAGCCGGGGCGGGTCGTCGAAGCCCACGTGAACCACACGCGTGCGTCCGGGAAATACGGGGCAGTTCTCCTGCGCGTGGCCGCAGACGGTCACGACGACGTCGAAGGGGACTCCCTTGAAATCGGCGACGCTCCTGGAGCGGTGCCCGGAGATGTCCACGCCCGCTTCGGCCATCACCGCGACGGCCCGAGGATTGAGCCCCTGGGGAGCGGTTCCGGCAGAGACGGCTTCGAGGCGGTCGCTCTTCAGCGCGCGCGCCCAGCCCTCGGCCATCTGGCTGCGGCAGGAGTTGCCGGTGCAGAGGAAAAGCACGCGGAGTCGAGACGGCATGGCACGGGTTCCTTTCGCGCTTAACGTTCGCGGTAACACGCGCAGAGGCGGCGGGCGCTCATCCGGCGCACCTTGCCCAGGCGCTCGGCGTCGCGTCGCACGACCGGGTTATCGGCCAGGGCGGCGCGGAGCCAGCGCAACGTCCCACGCGCCGTCACCGACGCCCCCCGT
>JAKJEM010000179.1 GCA_022705425.1 Planctomycetota bacterium | reverse complement strand
CCTCAGATGATTTCTCGGGAGCCAACCCTCCCACAAAGAGTTCGTACGTCATGCTGGGATGAAACTGAATTGTCTTCCATCGAGGGAAGTGTTTTCCGCGGAGTTGCTCGGCGAGGCGAGTCTTCCCTGTTCCTGGGGGGCCCTCAAGAATCGCGAAGCGCCGTCGCCGAAGCAACGCAACAACGTCATCCACCGTCGTCCTCGGCAGTGCACAACTCAGCCACTCCTCACGAGAGTGGTTCCTCTCCTCAACATAGGCCTTCAGCGGCTCGACGCCGTGCTCCTCCGCAAAGAGGTCGGCGTAAGCAGTCACAGCTAGCGTGACAGTCTCGTCGTGATCTGCATCCCGCAGCTCACTCGGCATGAAGAGACCGTAAATGAGTTTGTCGTATTTCTCCGCAGCTGCCCGGTACGGTTCGAGCTGCTCGCCGATCTGCCTTGGCACGCCCAAGTCCGTTCTCACAGGGTCGTGCTTGGCCCAGGCAAGGCCGTTCCCAGCCTTCGCACCCAGCCAGCGAGAGATTGCGGCTACTTTACGCGCGTGACCTGGCCGTCCGAGGGCCTGTTCATCCGGCGCGAGCCCATTGGTCCCAATCACAAGAGTGAGAAGGGCTGCCGCTGAAGGTGACGGGAAGAAGACCAGACTCATTCCACCGTAACGACCTGACGTCGGTTGTCCCGCCGGGATCAACGCGGCATAAGGGGCGGCATCCTCGGCTGGGTTGCTGTTCACACGTAGCTGCATTCGTTTGTCCCACCGTGCCCCGTACCGCCTGGCAGTCCATGCTGTCAGGGTCTCCGTTGCATGGTCACCCCATTCCCTGTCAAAGTGCAAATGGACGAAGTCAAGTAGCTCAAGCATGGACGTTCTCCCTACAGGATCATCGACATCGTCGACGCAGCCTCCGAGAAGCTGAAGACCCCAGGCAAGGCTCTCCACATACGTCGATCATGCCGTAAAATGCCGCGCAACGGGACTTTTCCCAGCATGCGCAGGGCAATCCTGCATCATCCTGACAGTCTTGGGCGTACATTAACTTGGGAAGTTTCAGGAAATCGAACATGACCTGGCCACGCGGGTCGTTGAAGGATTGGCGCCGGCCGGCCGTGCTAAAGGAGGGGCACGGGGGGCCGCCCACCACCAAGGCGACCTGATCCTTACTGACGCCGAGCTTGGCCAGCAGCGCGGCGCCGTCGTGCCAGTTGCGGATGTCATCCTCGATGAGCGGGATGCATGGCCGGTTGTCGCGGATGGTCTTGCAGGCCCAGGGGTCAAGCTCCAGGCAGCCCGCGCACTCGAAACCCGCCGCCTCGAGGCCGAGGTCCAGTCCCATCGCCCCGCTGAAGAGGGAGATGAACTTGGGCCTGCCCGTGACCGCCCCGTAGTTGTCCCAGGCGCCGTCCGCGACGGACTCCGCCCCGCGGGCCGCGGTGGGGAGGGCGCCAAGGAGATGGAATTTCGTCCTGTGCATGGCAATGCTTTTGCCCCTGGCCGGCGCCTGTCCGCACCCGTCCGGCCTGGCTGGAGCTACTCGCGACGCGCCTCGGGCGGCGGTGCCGCCCCCGCTGCCTCCCCCGTCCCGGCCGGTTGGGCGGGCGCGGCCTCCTCGCCGCGCTTCTCCCGCCCGAACTCGACGCAGATGTCGAGCAGGCGGACGATGGGGGGGCGGAAGTGCATGACGTCGCCGTTGATGGTGGCGAAACCGAGCCGGCGGAAGCTGGTGACGAAGCACTTTTCGACGGCGTCGGCGGATTCGAGGCCGCCCTCGCGGAGCGGCTCGCTGAAACGGTCGTGGAGCGCGCGGGCGAGGGTGGGGGCGTCATGGGTGGGCTTGACGATGGCCTCGTAGGGGTCTTTGCCCTCGTCGGCGAAGTACTCGACCATGAGGAAGGTGAGCAGTGCCATCTTCTGGGTGGTGACGTTGAGGGTCATCGGCCCCTCCTCGGGCAGCAGGTAGTAGAATCCGCGGGCGTCGGCGCGCAGCTCGTAGCCGAGGGCGCGGAAGAGCGCGTCGTAGAGCGACTCGAAGCTCTGCAGCTCGCTGTACAGCCCGAAGTCCTCGTTGGAGATGTGGTACCCCGGCAGGAGGGTCTGGAAGACCGACTTCAGGTGGGCGAGCTCGTCGAGTTCGATTCTCATTCGGCACCTCGGGGGGCGCGGACGGCGATCTTGGCGGCGGTGATGCGGTGGGTGCGGGTTTCGTACTGGACGCGGCGGGCGGAGGCCTTGGCGTCAAGCCCGGTCTCGCCGCCGGCGACGGTGAAGTAGAGGTCGAGCAGGTCATCCACCTCGGCGTCTTCGCCGCAGGTATCGATGAGCCATCCGAGCAGGTCTCCGGTGCGCGGCTGGGTGCGGAGGCGTTCGACGACGGCGGCGGCGTTGAAGGGCGGCGGCGGGGGCGGCGGCGGCACCTCGGCGGGGGCGGCGGGGAAGGGCAGCGGGGCCGGGCGGTAGTCGGCGAGGTTGGCGACGTAGGCCTCGATCTCCCCGAGGTCGGCAATGGCGTTGGGGATGTCACGCCGGCAGAACGGGAGCAGCTGGCTGAGGGCAAGACCGTCCAGCTCGCCGCGCCGGATCCTCTTGAGCGCGACCGAGGCGCCGCGGGCGATGAGGCTGTTGCGGCGGATCTCGCGCACCAGGGGGAAGAGCGGCT
>JAKJEM010000178.1:328-2742 GCA_022705425.1 Planctomycetota bacterium | reverse complement strand
AGGACTACCCCATGCCGACCCTCGCGGGCGTCTTCCGCGCCCGCCTTCTGAACACGAACGGCGTCCAACTGGCCGAAGTCAGCCGGGTTCTCCGCTTTCCGCACCACCGGTTCCCCATCTACGCAGGCATCAGCTGGAACGGCATCGATGTTGCCGGCATTCCGGAGCTTTTCGCCCCGCAGGTCGTCGAGAACGGCGTGTGGGACGCCAACCTCGGCGGCTGGTCCGGCGAAAGCGGACTTTTCAACGCCTGGACCGTTCCCTACATCACCCGCGTCATGGTCGGCAACACCCCGAGCAACGGGGTGGGGATCGGCATGATCCGGGCGTCGAAGGAAATCACCGAAAAACTCGCGGCGCTCGGTCCCCGCGAGCACCTCTACAGCCCCGAAACCCAGGCGCTCTACAACGAGCAAGTCGGACAGAACGCCCGGGACGCCGCCCGCTTCGGCGTGTGCGCCTACAATCTCGGCGACGAATGCGGATACTCCGCCGAGGCCGGCTTCTCCCCCGCCGACAACACCACCTACTACCCCGCCTTCCTCAAGGAGAAATACGGCCGCATCGAGGCCTACAACGCCGCCGGCGGCACCCGCTACGCCCGGTTCGAGGATGTCCCCCGCATGACTCCCGCCGCCGCCAAGGAGGCGGACAATCCCCAGGCGTGGTACGACCAGATTCAGTACGCGGAGAAGCTCTACGCCGACGCCTTCAAGATTCTCTCCCGCATCATCAAGCAGCACGACCCCGGCGCCCGCGTCGGCGCCGAGGGCTCCTCGGCCGGCGACCTGGAACTGACCGTCGACGGCCTCGAGTTCTGGGGTCCCTACCGCAACGTGGTCATGGACGAACTTCTCCGCAACATCGCCCCGGACCATCTCCGCGGAACCTGGTGGGGCGGCTATTCCTCCAACCCCCGCGACGGCTTCCCCCAGAACTGGGAATACCTGCTCACCGGCACCATCAACTGCGACGAGTGGTTCACCATCCTGCCCGGCGACGCCCACAGCGCCCACTCCGACGACCTCTCCTTCCTCCCCTACGTGGAGATGATGATCGACTACCTGCGCGACCTCCGCTGGGGCGTGGCGCCGCAGTTGGTGGTCGCCCCGCTGCGCCGCGACGGCGCGGTCATGCTCTACAGCCACGCCTCCCTCCGCGCATCGGAGTGGGACGAGCGTCTCTCCTCGCCGACGGAGTCCATGGACGCCTTCATCGGCTTCTGCTACCGCACCGGCCTGGGCGTCGAGTTCGCCGGCCGCAAGTCATTGGACCGGATCCGGGGGGCCAGCGTCCTTCTGCTCTTCGGCTCCTCCTCGCTGACGCCGCAGGAGATCGACGCCGTCCGCGCCTTCGTCAACGACGGCGGTCTGGCCATCGCCGACATCAACCCCGCGTTGATGAGCGCCTGCATGACGACCAACGCGGTCAACCCGCTGGCCGACCTCTTCGGGGAAGCGACCTACGACACCGTCCCCGAATTCGTCCTCGCGCCGCTGGACCTGCCCGGCTTCAAGGCCGCCAAGGTCAAGCAGCGCAAGGGCGCACCGCTCTTCCAGCGCAAGCCGGTCGGCAAGGGTGAAACGATCCTGCTCAACTTCACGCTGGCGACCGCCAGCGAAACCGCGGCCGGCAAGGCGGATTTCGACGCCTTCCTGCTCAAGGTGCTCGCCGAGCGCGGCATCGCCCGGCGCTACACCGTGGGCGGCGATCCGCTCCAGAAGCAGATCCTCCGCGTCCGCGAGGGCGAGGGCTTCGACCTGGTCGGCCTCGTGACCGCCACGCAGGACCTCGGCAAGCGCGTCACGCTGGACCTGGGCGGCACGCCCAAGTTCATCTACGCCGTCAACAAGGGCCCCGCCGGCAGGGGCGGCAGGATCGAGATTCCGAAGCTGGAACTCCCCTTCAGCCTCTACACCCTCTTCGATACGGAACAGACCCCGCCGCCGCTGACTCTTTCCGGCGACGCGCTCGCCCCCGGCGAAGCGGTCGCGCTGGACCTGCGCCCCCTGCGGAAGGGATGCATCTACCTCCTCTCCGTCGCCGCGCCCGGCGGCGGCGAGATCCAGGACCGCCGCCTCATCCTCCACGCCGACGGCAAACAGGAGTCCCAGGATCTGTGCTTTGCCCACAACGACGCACCCGGCTCGTACACCGTAACCCTCAAGGACATTGCCACCGGCCTTGCCTCCAAACGGTCCATCCGTGTGGAATAGGGGCGATGCCCACCCCTCCCCCATGGGCAAAGAGGATCTGATCGGGCATATCCTCGCGGCGACGCCAAAGCAACTCGATGCGGCGGAAGGGGCACTGAGGGGCGAGGAAGGGTTCGCGATCACGTGCCCGCTCGCCCCGGCAACAACGGAGGTTTGGGTGATGGTGGGCGAGGCGGGACTTGAACCCGCACGGCTTGC
>JAKJEM010000178.1:0-318 GCA_022705425.1 Planctomycetota bacterium | reverse complement strand
GAGGCCCGCCTCGATGTTCTCCAGGGTGCAGGCGTAGCTGAGGCGGACGCAGCGGTCGTCGCCGAAGGCGACGCCAGGCACGACGGCGACGTTCTTCTCCTCCAGCAGACGGCGGGCGAAGGTGACCGAGTCGAGGCCGAACGCGGCGATGTCGGGGAAGATGTAGAAGGCGCCGGTGGGTCTGGGACAGGCGACGCCGGGGACGGCCGCCATCAGTTCATAGATGCGACGGCGGCGGGTGTCGAAGGCGGCCACCATTTCCGCGATGGCTGCATCGCCCTTTTCGAGGGCGGCGACCGCGCCCCACTGCGCAAAGGT
>JAKJEM010000177.1:2417-2745 GCA_022705425.1 Planctomycetota bacterium | reverse complement strand
ACGGCTGAGCCCCAGCCGCCGACCCCACAGGTACGTGAAGAATCCGGCCAGGAAGAGCCCCAGCACGATGCCCAGGTTGATCGCCCGCCCCAGAGGCAGGACGGCGCACAGCCAGTTCGGGGGATAGAACATGGCCGACTGCAGGTTCGCGACGAAGGGCATCCCCAGGAACTCGTGGGGATTCCAGAGCGGAAAGCGACCTTCCCGGATTTCGCCGAAACCGTACGCGCGCCAGGGATAGAACTGGCTGCGGGCGTCGCTGCCGGCACGCCCCAGGCAGACCTCGCCGGGCTGAAGGAGCGCGCCGGCGAAGACGAGGAGCAACAGA
>JAKJEM010000177.1:0-2403 GCA_022705425.1 Planctomycetota bacterium | reverse complement strand
CCGGCCAGCCCCGCCAGGGGCGGGAGGTCCCGGCGCGTCAGCGCGGCGGCGCGACCTTCGCAGACGTCGGTTCCCAGAGTGGCCATCTCCGCGCGCGCCGCGTCGGGACTGGCGCGCTACCAGGGATAGATGCGCTGCGTCGTCTCGCGCCAGCCGGCGTCGGGCGACTCGCGCTCCCCGATCCGCTCGGCCGTCACGCGCACCCGCGCGATCATCATCCCGAAGTTGTACGTCCAAATCCCCCACCGTCCGCCCGGCAGCGGGTCGAGATCGGTCCCCGAGAGGACCAGATTGTCGTTCACCTTGACCTCGAAGGCATTGCCCTTGCGCGAGACGGCGATATGATACCAGCGACGGTGCAGGCTGCCGCTGCGTTCGATGAACATCTCGCGCCCCACCGCCGGCACGACCCACTTCTTGTCCTTTCGGTAGATCGCCGTCAGCGTATTGTTGAAGCCGCCGAAAAGGATGCTGTAGCCGCTCGTCAGGTCCTGCCCGTCGGCGCAAACGGTGATGTTCATGTCCTGGGCGTACTCATAGGCGCCGCCGCGCTCGCGCGCCATCTTCGGGCCGACGTAGTACTCGATCGTGAAATCCCCCGACAGGGCGCGCTTGTTCCACAGGGCGGCAATCCGCTCGCTGCGCCCGGAGAAGAAGGACCAGCGCGGATCGCACTGCCACCGGTTCGTGACCTCCCAGATCCCCGCCCCCACGCGCCAGTCCGTCGGCGCCGAGTTGAAACCGTAGTCAATCATGTTCTCCGAATAGACGTCCACGTCGTTGCGGTCCATGCGCGCGTTGACGGCGTACCAGCCCCCGCGGCGCCCGGACGGCGTCGAGACGTCGCTCGCCGTCAGCAGAATCTGCCCGCCTGCGCTCACGCTGATGGCGCTCCCCGCGCGCGACAGACTCAGCACCAGCGGCCCGGACTCCCACGCCAGAGCCGCCTTGCCCAGGCGTTCCCCCGCGCTGAAAAGCTCCGCCTCGACAGGGTCCGACGCCGTACGCCGAACCAGGCGCGCAACGTATCCTTCCGACAGATTGCGCCCGTTGCCGTTGATGACCGCCGCCACCTGCGCCCCGGCAGGCAGAGGGTCGCCCAGCCGAAGGTCCATCTGCACGTCGCCGTGAAGCTCCGTGCGCCGCCACCACATCTCGACCGGCTGCTTCTCCTCCACGGGGGTGACCGTCACCCGCTCCCAATCGCTCAGCGCGCCCGACCAGATGCTCATGCTTTCTTCAGCCGCAAAGGCTTCGTGCGAGTTCAGCACCGGCGTGCGCCCCGGCAGGAAGTCGTAGGTCACGTCCGAAAAGGTGGCCGAAACCGGCCCCAGCAGCGAAAGCCCCATGCGCCCGCGGTCGAAGGCGCCGTCCGAGGTGCGCAGCACCGGACGCCGGTCCACCGAAACGACGATGCGACCGCCGTCCACCGCCGCCGAAAACTGATGCGGCGCGTCGTCCTCCGGGGCGGAGGCCGCCGCCAGAAGCTCCTCGCGTCCCCCCTGTATGCGGCAGATCTCGATGGTCGAAGCGTTCCCCTTGCGCCAGCGCGCCAGGTAGTAGTTCAGGTCGTCCTGATAACGCAGGCAAAGCCCGATCGCGCCCGTCTTCCACGAACCGACGCAGGCCGCCAACTGGTAGTTCCGCCAGAGCGCCTCCCCCCAGACCAGCCGCGCGTTGCCCTGCGCCGAAGCCGCCACCCCGCCCGCCCATACGTCCGCGCCCCACTCCGCCGGGGAGATGGGCAGCCATTCGCCCCCGGTGACCAGGCACTGCCGCATCTGCGAACGTCCGAAGTCCATCAGCCCGGCCTGTCGGCTCTCCACGAGAACGTCGTCGAAGGAGGCCACATTCGGGCCCTCCACGTGCAGCCCGATCTTGCCGTAGGTCAACCCCGCATCGCGGAAGGTGAAGACCGTCGTGTCGTCAATCGCCGCGCGGATCCAGCCGGAACCGACCAGGGCGCTGAGCGTGTACCACTGCTCCGGGGCGAACCCGCCCGCCGATTCGGCCAGGATCGTCTCCTCGCCCCCGCTGCGGCGGATGAGCTGGCGCACCGGCTTCGCCGAGTCCGCCCCCGTCCAACGCAGCAGATACCAGTCCTCCGGACCGCGCCAGCAGAGGTAGAGCCCCACCGCCCCGTCGCGCGCGGGCTTGACGGCCACGCTGCAGAAGATGTCCCCCCAGAACCACTCGCCCGCCACAGCGCGCCCGATGCCGGGCGGCGCCTGCGGACGGGCCTCGGTCGCCGGCGCGGCAGGGGCCGGCGGCGTTCCAGGCGCGCCCGCCGCCACACTCCGCGCGGAGGGAAGCGTTGTCGTCGTTGTGCTTGAAGGCGGGGGAACGGAGGCGCTGTAGGAAAAGGCATTCGCGGACAACAGCGGGTTCTTCAGGATGTTCACC
>JAKJEM010000176.1 GCA_022705425.1 Planctomycetota bacterium | reverse complement strand
GCGCGGCGATGGCTGAGTTGGCGGCGAACTTCCACGGCAGGGACGGATAGACCTCGTGCGGGGATTGAAGGATTTCGACTGGACGCTGCTGTTGACGGTTCTGTTGCTGTCGGCGCTGGGGACGGCGTTTATCTGGAGTACGACGCACTGGACGCCGGTGCGTGATGCCTACCCCGGCCAGCAGTTGCGATGGATCGCGGTGGGGCTGCTGGCGCTGATTGTGGTGGCGGGGGTGGATTACGGGCGGTGGGCGGAGTTGTCGTATCCGGGGTACGCGGTGATTGTGGGGGCGCTGGCGCTGGTGCCGCTGTTCGGGATTCAGGCGAACAACGCGCAGCGCTGGCTTCAGTTGCCGGGGACGGGGATGCAGTTTCAGCCTTCGGAGCTGGCGAAGGTGGCGGTGGTGATGGCGCTGGCGCGGCATCTGCGCTATGCGAAGCGGCTGGACCGTTTCAGCGGGCTGCTGCCGCCGCTGGCGCTGGCGGGGATTCCGATGGGGTTGATTCTGGCGCAGCCGGACCTGGGTACGGCGCTGGTGTTCGTTCCGGCGCTGGGGGCGATGCTGTTCGTGGCGGGCGCGCGGTTGCGACATCTGGGTTACCTGGCGGCGGCGGGGGCGGCGGCGGCGCCGGTGGTATGGTTCTTCGGGATGGGTCCGGGCCAGCGCGGGCGGATTACGAGTTTCATCAACCCGGAGGCGGACCCGTTCGGTGCGGGGTGGCATTTGCGGCAGTCTATGGCGGCGGTGGCTTCGGGCGGGGCGACGGGCGAGGGGTTTTCGTCGGGGGCGCCGGTGTTGCTGACGCGCGGGTTTGCGGGGCATACGGATTTTATCTTTGCGACGATTGCGCACGAGTGGGGTTTTGTGGGCGGGGTGACGGTGTTGCTGCTGCTGTTTCTGTTTTTTTCGCGGGGGTTCGAGATTGCGCGTTCGTCGCGCGAGCCGTACGGACGGTTGCTGACGACGGGTTTGATGGCGATGCTGGCGTTTCAGTCGGTGGTGAATATCGGGATGACGCTGAGGCTGTGTCCGATTACGGGGGTGACGCTGCCGTTTGTGAGCTACGGGGGGACGTCGCTGCTGGTGTGTTTTGTGATGGCGGCCCTGACGCTGAACGTGGGAATGAGGCGCAAGCCGGTGCTGGCGCCGGGCGCGCTGGGCTGAGGTGATCTGTCGCGAAGGATGAGGATGCCTGTGAGCGAATGCAAGGAAGAGGTCTTTCGGCTGCTGGCGCGCGTGAAGATGCCGGGGCAGTACGTCGGGGCGGAGTGGAACATGGCGCGCAAGGACCCGGCGCGGGCGGGGTTGAGGGTGTGCCTGGCCTTTCCGGACACGTACGCGGTGGGGATGTCGTACATGGGGTTGCACATTCTCTACGATATTCTGAATCGCCGCCGCGAGGTGTATGCGGAGCGGGCCTTTGCGCCGTGGGTGGACATGCAGGAGTTGATGCGGGAGACGGGGACGCCGTTGTGCAGTCTGGAGACCTTTACGCCGCTGCGGGAGTTCGACGTGGTGGGGTTCTCGCTGCAGTACGAGATGGATTACACGAATGTGCTGGACATGCTGGAGCTGGGGGGGATTCCGTTGCGGGCGTCGGAGCGCGGGCCGGAGCATCCGCTGGTTGTGGCCGGCGGGAACTGCGCGGGGAATCCGGAGCCGCTGGCGGAGTTTCTGGACCTGGTGATTCTGGGGGAGGGCGAGGAGCGGATCAACGATCTGGCCGATGCGTGTCTGGAGATGAAGGGGGCGCGTCCGGGGAGTCGCGAGGCGGCGTGGGGTTTTCTGGCGCGGCGAGTGGCGAATGCGTACGCGCCGGGGTTGTACGAGGCGCGCTACGGGGATGGGGGGCGGGTGGAGAGCGTTCGCGCGCGCGCGGGGACGGGGGCGCCGGAGCGTGTGGAGCCGGCGGTGGTGGCGGACTTCGAGAGGGCGCCGGTTCCGGAGCGTCCGCTGGTGCCCTTTGTGGAGACGGTGCATGACCGGATTTCGGTGGAGATTCTGCGGGGGTGCACGCGGGGGTGCCGCTTCTGCCACGCGGGGATGACGCGGCGTCCGGTGCGGCATCGTTCGATCGAGCGGATTCTGGAGATCTGCGAGAGGCAGTATGCGGCGACGGGGTGGTCGGAGATATCGCTGGCGTCGTTGAGCAGCAGCGATTACCCGGATCTTGCGGGGCTGGTGCGGGCGGTGGACGGGCGTTTTTCGCCGCGGGGGGTGAGCATCAATCTTCCGTCGCTGCGGGTGGATTCGCAGTTGAGCGATATTCCGAAGATGATCAGCGGGGTGAGGAAGTCGGGGTTGACGATCGCGCCGGAGGCGGCGACGGACCGATTGCGGCGCGTGATCAACAAGGACATTCTGGAATCGGACTTGTATGCGGGGGTGGAGGCGGCGTTCGCGCAGGGGTGGAATCACGTGAAGTTGTATTTCATGGTGGGTCTTCCGACAGAGACGGATGAGGATGTGAGGGCGATTGTGGACGTGGCGGAGCGCGTGAGCGACTTGCGCCGGCGGGGCGGGCAGGGTCCGGCGGCGTCGGCGGCGTGCGGTGAATCTGCGGGTGCATCATTCTCAGCGGAGTTTCCTGGAGGGGGTCTTTGCGCGGGGGGACCGTCGGCTGGGGACGGTGCTTCGGGAGGCGCACGGGCTGGGCTGCCGATTTGACGCTTGGGATGAGAGCTTCGATGCGGTAAAATGGCGCGCGGCTTTTGAGCGCGCGGGTGTGGAAGCGGAGTCGTATGCGCAGCGGGAGCGCGGGCGC
>JAKJEM010000175.1 GCA_022705425.1 Planctomycetota bacterium | reverse complement strand
TTCGCCGAGGAGGAAGACCTTGGGGCGTGTGGCGACGGCGTTGTAGGGGGTGCGGTCCACGAAGCCGGTGTATTCCAGGGGTAAGCGACCGTCGGCCGTTCCCGGACCGGGCAGGAAACGCTCGGACTCGGGTTCCAAGTGGACGAGGTGGAGGTCGCGGTGGAGTTCGACGCGCTCGTCCCACCCCCACTTGGGGCAACTTTCCCAGGCGATGAACATGCTTCCGTCGGGCTGGGCGGCGACGGAGGGGTTGAGGTTGAGGTCTCCCCCGCCCGGCAGGCGTCCGAGGAGTTTGAGGGCGTCGGGCCCCGCGCGCCAAGCCTCGATCAGAATGCCGGCGCCATCGGGCTTCTCGACCAGGAGGAGGGGGCCGATATCGGGCGCGGCGGCCGTCAGGATGGGGCGGCGTCCTTCGAGTTCTGCGGCGCGGTTGCCCGCGGCGTCCCAGAGGAGGGTGCGGACGGTGACGCCGGAGGAAAGCTCGGCGGCGACCCAGAGCCCGCCGGCGTGGGCGCAGGCGCTGGGCAGACGCAGCCGCCCGGAGCCGGAGGCGATCTGGCGCTTCCCGTCGGCGGGGGTCCAGGCCGTCAGGATCCATTCCGGACCGTCGGCTTCGATCCAGACGACGGCTGGGGACTCTCCGCCGGTGACGCAGAAGCCGCGCAGCGCGCCCGTCGGCGTGAGTTCCTCGGCACGCACGTCGAGGCCTTGGGCGATCAGCGCCGTCAGGCATATGGGGACGGCTCGGACGGCGGCCTGCCACTCGCGGTAGAGGCGTTCCTGCTTCAGGCGGTATCCTTTGGCGTCGGGCAGGGCGACGTAAGGGGCGTCCACGTCAGGGATTACGGCGGCGGCGGCGACCCATCCATCGGGCAGCGGGGCCGCCTGGCAGGCGACGCCATCGGCGAGGCGATACGCGAGATTCATGCGTCCTTCCATTCATCTTCTCCGGGTCGTGGGCTTGTCGGCGATGTCCGTCAGGCGTGGGGGCGGCTTTGGCTGCGCTTGCGGCGTTTTTCCTCGTACATCAGGGCGTCGGCGCGGCGGACGAGTTCGTCGAGCGTTGTGGGTTCACCCGGATCGAATCGTGCCAGGCCGAAACTCATCTCCAGCGATGGCGTTCCGGTTCGGTTGCGCGTTGCGATATGCTCGCGCAGACGCGCAGTCAGGGTGTCCGGGGCGACGTCGTCGGTGTCCACCATGAGGGCCACGAACTCATCGCCGCCGATACGGGCGATGATGTCCGAATCGCGGTAGGTCATGCGGAAGGCGCGGGCCGCGTCGCGGAGGACCTGGTCGCCGGCGGCATGGCCGTGGACGTCGTTGACGACCTTCAGGTTGTCCAGATCGGCGAAGAGGAGGAACATTTCGCGTCCGGAACGGGCGGCGACCTTGACCTGCTGTTCGCCAAGGGTGAAGAAGCCCCGGCGGTTGTAGAGGCCGGTGAGGTCGTCCACCAGTGAGAGGGTGCGGATGGCTTCCTCCATGCGCTTGCGCTCGGTGATGTCGAGGCCGGTGCCGAGGAGGCGGCAGATTCTGGCGGAGCTGCCGGCGAACGCCTCGCCGCGCATGACAACATAGCGTAGCGCGCCGCCGGGGCGGGCCACGCGCAGATCGAGGTGGAAGACGCCGCCGGAGGAGAGGGTCTTGTCCATCGCGGCGTCGAAGGCGGGCCAGTCCTCGGGGAGGACGTACTGGCGGCATTCGAGGCGGGAGACGCCACGTTCGCGGGGCTCGCGGTCGAAGATGCGGTACATCTCCTCGGAAAAGCGGAACTCCTGTGTGAGCGGGTCGTAGCTCCAATAGCCCAGTTGCCCGATGCGTTGGGCCTGGAGCAACTCGCGCTCGCGCTCCTTCAGGGCGTCCTGGGTCATCTTGAGTTCGGTGACGTCGTCGAAGGTGGAGAAGACGCGGAAGGGGGTCTTTTCGCCGGGACGGTACTCGGGGATGGCGTGAACGCGGATCCAGCGGACGCGGCCTTCGCGGGGGGAGAAGACGCCCATGAGGACGTTGTGCTCCTCCTTGCCGGTGCGGAAAGCGATCATGGAGGGATGCCCTTCGGCGGGGAACTCGACGCCGTCCTCCCGGAGGGCGCGCCAGCGCGGGTCGCGGACGGTGCGGCCGAGCAGTTCGTCCATCGTCAGGCCGAGGATTCGTGCGGCGGCGGGATTGGCCATGACGATGCGTCCGGCAGGGTCCTGATAGGTGACGCCCTGGGCCATGGTCTGGAAGAGCGTTCGGAAACGTGCTTCACTCTCGCGGAGGGATTCCTCGGCGCGCTTGCGTGCGGTGATGTCCTCGAAGACCGCCACGAAGCGTCCGGGAGCGGCGCGGTAGGCGGCCACGTCGTAGTAGCGCTCCAACTCGCGGGAGTAGTTCTCGATGCGACAGGGCTGGCCGGTCAGGACCACGCGCCCGTAGGTTTCGATCCAGAAGGGTTCCGTATTGGGAAGGACCTCGAGCACGGTGCGTCCGAGGATGTCTTTGGCGCGGAGGCCGGTCAGCGTTTCGAAGGCGGGGTTGACGGCCAGGAAGCGGTAGTCACAGGGCCGGCCCTGCGCGTCGAAGAGCATTTCGTGCAGGGCGAAGCCGTTGAGCATGTGTTGGAAGACGGCGCGGAAGTCGAGCGGGACGCCATCGAGGGTATCCGGGACGGCGGGCGTCGGTGTGTCGGTCTCGGCCATGCGGATCTCCCAAATCGCGCGGCGGCCACGTGCGCAACTCCCGGCGAAGGCGCAACGTGAGTATAACAGATGCGCCCCGGCTGTTGCATCTGCCGACTTGAGTATCCGGTCAGTCTTCAGGGGGACGCACTGGGAGTGACGTATGTGGCACGGGC
>JAKJEM010000174.1 GCA_022705425.1 Planctomycetota bacterium | reverse complement strand
GCCACATGCTGCGCCCGCGTAAACGGCGGCCGCTGGTCGTGCGCCACGACCTCCCAGTCGGCCAGGCGGTCGGTGATCCGCCCGGTCGAATCGCCCGCGCCGCCGTAGGGATCGGCCCCGTCGAACTTGACCAGCCCCCCGCCGCGCTGCGAGACATAGCTGCCGTTGGTGATGACGTGGTCGAGCACCGGAACACCGATGATCTCGCCCAGGCGGACAAGAATCTGGCTGACCTGCAAGTCATCCGGCGACGGCGACGGGTCGCCGGATGGATGGTTGTGCGCGACGACGACGCCCGCCGTTCCGTCCGGAATCCACCCCATAGTCGCCCGCGCGTTCGCGGGGCAGGAGTCGAGCAGTCCCGTGCTCACGACGCGCGCGCCCAGCACGCGGCCCGCCGCGTCGAGCGCGATGACCTTGAAGCTCTCGAACTCCGGCGAGCGCAGCGGCAGCATGAGCCGCGCGACGTCGCGCGGCGAGCGGATCACCACGTCGGCGCCAGCGTCGAGCACAAGCACGGAGCCCTCGTCCCAGAGCGCGTCCTCCCCGCCGCCCTTCACCAGGTGCATCCGCTCGCGGCTTCCGTGCGGCCCGAGGAACGAGACGCCTGCGTCGGGATTGTCGCCCAGCAGTTCGGACAGCGCATCCGGCGACCAGTCGGTCAGCGCCCGGCGCATCTGCTCCTTGCGCGCCTCCCAGACGCGCTCCTGGCCGCGCAGCGCCGTCTCCCGTTCGCGGCGGGCGCGCCGCAGGCGCTGCGCCTCGGGCACCAGGGAACGGGGGGCGGGAGCGGGCTCCGCGTAGGGGGTGTCAGGCGCCCCGAAGGCCAGCTCCATCTGGCCGAGGGTCTCGCGCACGGCGGAATCAGCCTCCGGCGAGCCCTCGGGATAGTGGGCGCGGACGGACGCCTCGGCCTTGCTCCGCAGCGCCGCCGGCACGGCGGATGCGCCGGGCCGGGCTACTCCTCGACCGTCGGGTAGTCGCCAGGCCGCGAGGGAGGAACCAATCGCGGTTTGGGGATATACAGATCCCGCCCCGGATTCTCCGGGTAGACCGCCTGGAGCATCCGCCGCGCCGCCGGGCCCTTGACCACCGGCAGTCCCGCCGGCAGGAAGCGCCCCGAGCCCGTCAGCCTGATCCGCGCGGGCTGCTCCGGCATCCTGAAGGGTTTGTCCATCGCCTAGTCCCTCTTCTCGAGACGCTCGGGATGCAGCCTGCCCAGCAACGCTCCCGCCTCCGCCGACACCCGCCGCTTGTCGCGCCTCAGCGAGTCGATCTCTTGCGGCGTCAAGGGACCCAGCCGAAAGGAGGGTTCTTCCCTGGCCTTCGGTGAGGGCACGATGCTCGCCGCCGTAGAGTCCTTGTTCCTTGAGGAAGTCACGAAGGGATTGTAGTCCATAACGCTGCTCCAGTGCAACCCTTGTTTTGTCGCTCAGCGCGATCGTGTCGGCGAAGATGGCGTGCCCCAGCGTCGAGACGCCCACCACCCGGCCGCCGCGCGCCTCGATGTACCACCGCAACTCCGAAAGAGTGCCGCCGTCCCGCACCAGGTCATCAACGAGCAGATACTCGCGCCCCGCCTGCACCCTGCCGTTGAACGTCGGCCGTACGGCCAGCCGGTGCCAGTGGCCAGCCCCCGTGTGCCCGACGCGGTTGGCCATGACGATCTCGCCATCGACCTCCAGCCCGGTCATCACCCCGATGTAGCGCGCGTAGGTCTCGGGCAGCGCGTTGCGTCCCGCCTCCTCCTCGCCGTGGACGGCGAGGACGATCGCGCCGGGATGCGCCGCCGCGAAGGCTCGCAGTTTCGCCGGCTTGCCCAACTCGTCTACCAGACGCACAGCGGCCGCGACGTCGCCGGCCTTGGCCGCGGCATGGTCGCGGTGGTTGCGCACGCGCGGCCCCGAGGACATCAGCATGACCTTGCCGAAGTTCTCGGGCCAGGGATTGGCGGGGACGTCGATCTGGCGCTGAAGCTCGCCATCGAACCGCGCCGCCGCGTCATCCGCCCGGCCATCCCCGTACGCCGCCGGGGATTCTTGCAGGCTTCCGCCCTGATTTGCCAGCCAGTCGAGCGTTTTCTTGCCGCCCTCGACGAAATTCTCCGCCATGTCGCCGCGCTGATGCGTCACATTGAGCATCCGGTCCACGATCACAAGCTGCTCTTCCGCGCTTTTCGCCGCCGCCAGTTCCCGCGCCAAGCCTTGCAAGGGCTTCATCCCGTAATCGGAAAGCCGCCACTGCCCCGAGGGCGCCGTCAGAAAATCCTGGAACCGGCCCCACTCCTCGTCGGTGAACTCGTATCCCATCGGCTCCAGCAGCTCTTCGCGGGCATCGATCTGCGTATGCCCCAGTATTTCCGTGGCGGCTTCGAGACGCGCCACCAACCCGATCATCTTCCGCGCGATGCCATCCATCCCCGCTTCGTCCCGCACGAACCCCATGCGCGCATGATCCGTCCAGATTTTCTTGAGGCGCCCCGCCGGCACAACCGGCCACGATGCCACCTGCCCCTTCGCCGACGACCGGAACTCGCGCACGAAATCCCCGATAGCCTCGTCATGCGCCTCGCGGTACATCTCGATGAAATCATCGTCCGCCGAAGCATCCTCCGCCTGCCCGTACTCCGCCGCGGCCTCCGCCACCCCGCCGCCCGCAGCGGGCGCCGCCCCGCGGCCGGGCACGGCCTGGGAACTGGCCGTCATCTCGTCCTGCAGCGCCCTGATCCTGCGCCGCATCTCCTCGATCTCCGGTCCGCGCTCGAACGGCGTGATGCGCGCCTTGAGTCGCTCGGTCAACTCCCTCGATTCCTGGATCTGCCTGCGCAGGCTCGACAGGCGCTCCGGTATTCCGTTGATCGCGTTCTCGATCTTCTGCAGCAGTCCAGCGCGCTGGGAGTCGTCGGCC
>JAKJEM010000173.1 GCA_022705425.1 Planctomycetota bacterium | reverse complement strand
GGCGGGATAGCCCCAGGAGTAGCGCTTGCCCTGGCCCTCCGCCAATCCAAGCTCGCGGCGGATGCGACGATGCATCCATTCCGCCAGCGATTCGGTGGTCTGCGCCGCCAGCCCATGGACGAAATAGGCGGCGCTGTACGCGCCACTCGCCTCGAGCGCCCCGAAACGCTCCGCCGCCCCCGCGCCCACCGTCACCACCTGGAACGCTGCCACGTCCACCGCGTCGTTCGTCACCGGCGCGAAGTAATCCGCCAGGCACAGGCACGCCTCGCCCCGCCTCAGCCGCGGGAAAGTGAAACGGGCAATCTCGCGCCGCGCCTCCGGCTCCCGTGGATCATAAACCACCAACGTCTCGCCCTCCGACGCGACAGGAAAATAGCCGTAGAGCGCCTGCGGACGGAGATACGACGCCGCCGGCCACATTTCCGCCAGCCGTGCCTCGAACTCAGCCTGCAACGCCTCCCACACCGCGCCGGTCGCCCCCCGCGCGCCCCACCCCACGCGATAGAGACTTTTGCGATCCAGCAGCTCGAAGAGCTCCTCGCGGGGAATTTCCGTGAGAGTGCGGTAGCCCCAGAACGGGGGAGAAAGCGTGACGGGAGAATGGGAAGAGAGGGGAATGGGAAGAGGCGCCGAACCACAGCCCGCACAAGTAGCGCAACTCCCTTGCACCTCCGCTCCCCTGCCTCTCTGCTCCTCCGCTGCTCCGCTCCCCTGCTCTTCACCGTGCGCGTGCTCCGCCGGCGCCGGCTTGAAGAGGACGATGTGTTCCAACACCTGCAGCGCCTCGAAGGCGTCCTTGCAGTAATAGACCCCGCCGCGATAGAGTTCGCCGCCTTCGGGGACGGCAATGCGCTGCGCGAAGGCCGGGTTGATCGCCGCCCCCCCCACCAACAACGGAATCTCCAGTCCGCGCCGCTGCAGCTCCTCCACCGCGCGCGCCATCTCCCGGCTCGTGGCCACGAGCAGCGCGCTCAGGCCGATGGCGTCCGCCCCCCATGCCACCGCCTGATCGAGAATCACGTCCACCGGCACCTGCTTGCCCAAATCATGGACGGTATAGCCGTTGTTGACGAGGATCGTCTTCACCAGGTTCTTGCCGATGTCATGTACATCGCCGAAAACGGTCGCCAGCACCACCACGCCCTTGGAGGCGCCCTCCGCGCGGTCCAGCGCGCCCTCCAACCGCGCGACGGCGGCCTTCATCACCTCGGCGGATTGCAACACGAAGGGCAGGATCAACTCCCCCGCGCCGAAACGGTCCCCCACCTCCTTCATCGCCGGCAGGAGAATGCCGTTCAGCACTTCCAGCGGCGGATGCGTCGCCAGGCAAGCTTCCACCAACGCCTCCACGCCCTCACGGCGACGGCGCAACACCGCCTCGTAGAGCTGCGCGGCGGGATCCTGGGGGATGGACTCCACAGCCGCCGCGGCGCGTTCGCCCTCGAAAGCCGCAATGAACTCCGCCAGCGCCTCCGGGCGACGGTTGAAGATCACCTCATCCGCCAGAGCGCGTTCGGCCCACGGAATATCGGCATAGGGCGTGATCTGCGCCGGATTGACGATAGCGACGTCGAGGCCCGCTTCCACAGCGCGGAAGAGGAACACGCTGTTGAGCACCCGTCGCGCGGCGGGACGCAGCCCGTAAGAGACGTTGCTGACGCCCAGGTTGGTGAGCGCGCCGGGCAATTCCGCCTTCAGACGCCGCACCGCCGTCAGCGTTTCGAACGCCGCGCCCGCGCTCTCCGGATCCCCCGTCGCCAGGGTGAAGGTGAGCGGATCAAAGATCAGCGCGTGCGGCGGCAGGCCGATTTCGTCCACGGCGAGGGCGTACAGACGCCTGGCCACGGCGAGTTTGCGTTCGGCAGTTTTCGCCATGCCCGCCTCGTCTATCGTCAGCGCGATCAACGCCGCGCCGAACTCCCGCGCAAGGGTGAGGATCTCCCGCGCCCGCGCCTCACCGCCCTCGAGGTTCACGGAGTTGAGGATCGCCCGACCGGGATAGCGTTGCAACGCCGCCCGCATCACCGCCAGATCGGTCGTGTCCAACATCAACGGCGCCGGCGTGTTGCGCGCCAGCAGCGACACGACATGCGCCATCGTCTCAGCCTCGTCAGCGCGCTCCGTCAGCGCCACGCACACGTCGAGGACGTGCGCGCCCGCGTTCACCTGCTCCTCGGCCAGCGTCACCAGGGCGGGATAGCGCTCCTCGAGCACGAGGGTGCGCGCGGCCTTGGACCCCTGCGTGTTGATGCGCTCTCCGACGAGCAACGGACGCGGCTCCTGCTGCAACGCCACCGCCTGCACGCCGCTGGCGAGATAGGGCAAAGCGGCAGCGCCATCAAACCCTATCTTATCGGCTCCGCCACTCCTCTGCCCTGCCGCTCCGCCTGCCAACGCCTGACGCAGCGCCGCGATGTGCTCCGGGCCGGTTCCACAGCAACCGCCTACCGCGCGGACACCCCACGCCACAAACTCCACCATCGCCGAGGCGAAGATCTCCGGTGCCAGCGTGTACACCGCCCTCCCGCCGACGTTCTCCGGCATCCCGGCGTTGGGCATCACGCAGATGGGCCGGGGGCTGAGCGCGGCCAGCCGCCGGACGGCGTCGCGCATTTCCTCCGGGCCGGTCGAACAATTCATACCGAGCACGTCCACGGGCAACGCGGCGAGCGTCACCGCCGCCGCGGCGATGTCCGGGCCGGTCAGCAGCCTGCCGCTCGCGTCGAGCGTCACCTGCGCCTGCAATGGCACCCGCAGGCCCAGGCGTCGGAACGCGCGCCAGACGCCCTGGATCGCGGCCTTGAGTTCGAGGAGATCCTGCTGCGTCTCGAGCAGCACCACGTCCACCCCGCCCTCGAGCAGGCCTTGCGCCGCCTCAGCGTAGACGTCCACCAGCAGGTCGAAGCTCGTCGCCGCACCCTCTTCCAGAGAAAGGAGCCGTCCCGTCGGCCCGAGGGACCCCGC
>JAKJEM010000172.1 GCA_022705425.1 Planctomycetota bacterium | reverse complement strand
TGATTCGCTCGGCGGAGGGGATCGTCGCGGAGTCGCTGTCCGTGCCGGAGGAGGGGGGGCAGTGGATCTATTACTACGCCTGTCCGGCGGACAACGTGTCGCTGGCCTTCCGCGAGGGGAAGCATCTTTGCCCCCGGTGCGGGAAGTCCTACTCGGACGAGCGCACGCGGCTGGCGCACGTGACGATGCTGCACAACCGGCTGGATTCGGCGGCGCTGACCCTGGCGCAGGCGTGGCACGTGTCGCGCCGGGAGGAGTTCGCGCGCGAGGCCTTCCGGATTCTGGGGCGCTACGCCGAGTTGTATCCGACGTGGGAGCGGCACGACCGATGGGGGCGCAAGGGGTTGCTGGCGGTGATCGGCGGGCGGCGCTATTGCCAGAGTCTGGACGAGGCCGTGGGGGTCATCAAGCTGGCGAAGGCGTGGGACCTGCTGGCCTCGTGGCCGGGTGCGGCGCCGGGGGGGCGCGAGCGCATCGAGCGCGATTTCCTGCGCGCGACGATGGCGACGATCTACTCGCATTACGCCCTCTACGACGGGCGGAACAACCACATGACGTGGTTCAACGCGGCGGCGGCGACGGTCGGCGCGGCCCTGGGCGACGCGGAGATGCTCGACCGCGCGCTGAACGGCAGCAAGGGGCTGCGGAGTCAGTTTGCGGGCAGCGTGACGGCGGAGGGGCTGTGGTACGAGGGGACGCTCTCCTATCACTTCTACGCCCTCGAAGCGGTGGTGGCGACGGTGCAGGCCGCGCGCGCGTGCGGGGTGGACCTGACCGGGGAGGCCGTCCTGCGCCGGATGTACGCGGCGCCGCTGCAACTGGCCTGGCCGAACGGCCAACTGCCGGCCTTCAACGACGGGGACGCCGCTTCGATCGGGAACTACCGGCGGGCGTATGCCTTCGCGGCGCAGACGTGGGACGACCCGGCGCTGAGACGCTTCGCGGAGAGCGGGGAGATTCCGCCGCTGCCGAGCGCGGTCTATCGCGAGGCGGGGTTGGCCTATCTGCGGCGCGGAAGGGGGGCTGACGCGGTGGCGGCCATCCTCGATTACGGGCAGCACGGGGGGCACCACGGGCACCCGGACAAGCTCCAGATGCTCCTCTACGCCGGAGGGCGGGAGGTCTTCTTCGATCCGGGGCGGCTGACCTATCGTTGTCCGGAGCACACGACCTGGTCGCGTCAGAGCGTGGCGCACAACACCGTGGTGATAGACCGCGCCAGCCAGGCGCCGGTGGACGGGCGGCTGATCGCCTTCACGCAGGGGCCGGGGTGGGACGCGGTGGCGGCGGCGGCGGAGGGGGTCTATCGCGGGGTGGAGTTGCGGCGGGCGCTGACGCTCTTCGACGACGCGCTGGTGGATATCTTCCGGGTGGAAGCGAAGCGGGCGGTGACGATGGACTGGCTGCTGCACAGCCTGATCACCCCGGCGCGCGCGGAGGGGTTCCTTCCGCCGGCCGGGCCGCTGCACAAGGAGGGGGGCTATCAGCATCTGCGCGACCTGTCGCAGCGCGAGGGGGTGCGGGAGCTTTCACTCGATTGGCCGCTCGGGGGCGGGCGACGTATCCGAACGCGGCTGTTTTCCGATGCGCCGGCGACGGCGGTGATGGGGACGGGGATCGGCTACCAGCTCACGGACAAGGCGCCCTTTGTCCTGTTGAGCCGGCGCGGCGAGCGGGCCGTCTTTGTGGCCGTTCACGACCTCGGCGTTGGGGAGAATGTGCCGGCGGAGGGCGCTGTCCGGTTCGAGGCCGGCGGGGAGACGGTGGTCGAGTTGCGGCGGCAGGGGAGGACGGCGCGCGTGCGCTGGGCGGGGGAGGAGGTTCGGGTGGGGGAGTGAGGGGCTGACGGCACGGATGGCAGACGACGGACGACGGCGGCGGACGACGGCGGACTTGGCGCGGCGCGGGTATCGGGGTACAATCCGCCTGCCATCGCGAGGGGCTTCCGCTTATGGAGGAGAGAGCGCATGTCGAACGCCATTCCCTGCCGCCGTCGGCGCGCGGAGTCGGAAGCGGGCTTCACGGTGTGGAAGGTGACGGATTGGGACGAGTGCCAGTGCGTGCTGGGGTATCTGACCTTCAAGCTCTTCTCGCACGACGGGCGCTATCTCTTCTTCGCGTCGGACCGGACGGGGACGTTCCAGTTGTACCGTCTGGACCTGGAGCGGGAGGAGGCCGTACAGGTCACCGGACCGGGCGGCGCGGTACCGCATGAGGGGCGGCCGACGGAGGGACAATGGCGCGACTGCAACGTTCACCCGACGCGCGACGAGTTCGCCAGTTGCACCGATCGGCGGCTGATGATCACGGACGTAAAGAGTCTGCGGTCTCGCGTACTGGCGGAGTGCCCGGCGGAGTGGGCGAAGCTGGACGCAACGCCGCAGTTCAGCGGTGACGGACGGCGGTTCGCCACGGACTATCAGTTGCCCGATGGTCGTCGCGGGGTGGCCGTGGGCGAGGTGGGGGAGGGGCCGGCAACGCTGACAAGCGTGATGACGGCGGGGCCGGGGATCCACGTGGGGTATCTCATTTCGCCTCCGACGGAACGTTTCGTGCTCTCCGTCTGCATGGGGCCGGACCAGCAGAACGACCCCGCGCAACCGCCGGAACGTCGCGCGCGCGCCTGGCGGCTCGATCCGGACACGGGAGACCTGCGTCCCTACATCGTCACCCCGCCGGGCTTCCGCGCGACGCACCAGTACTGGGGGCCGCAGGGGCGGTGCTACTTCCATCGCAAGACGGTGGGGACGTGGACGCCGACGTGGATTGACTCCGTGGACCTGGAGGGGGGCGACCTGCGCACGCATTACGGGAGCGCCGATCGCAAGCTGGGGCATTCCTGCGTATCGCCGGACGGGCGGTGGATGGTCTCGGACGTTCAGGAGCCGGGGCGGAATGAACTGATCCGCGTGGACTTGGCGACGGGGGCGGCGCGGATCATCTGCTGGCCGAATTCGAGCGTGCAGGAGAACAACTCGCAGGCGTCGCACGTGCAT
>JAKJEM010000171.1 GCA_022705425.1 Planctomycetota bacterium | reverse complement strand
GCCGGCCTTGCGCGTCACGTCGCACATGAACCGCATGAGCGGCACGGGGCCGATCACCACGAGCAGGTCAATCTTCTCGCCGGCGTCAATCATCTGCTGAACAAGCTGAGTGGGGAAGCCCTTGACGCCATAGGAGCCGTCGTCGGTGCAGATTTTGAGGACGTGCGACTGGGCGCGCATCTGCGGCTCCATGATGATGAGTTCCCGCGTGCGCGCGGCGAGGATGGTGGTAACGTGGTTGCCGGCCGCGCGCATGGCGCAGACGATAGGGTGCACAGGCGCGATGCCCACACCGCCGCCCACGCACACGACCCGGCCGAAGTTCTCGATGTGGGTAGGCTTGCCCAGCGGGCCCACGACGTCCCGGATAGTCTGGCCGGCGTTGAGCGCCGCGAGCTGGAGGGTGCTCTTGCCCACGGCCTGGAACACGATGCTCACCGTGCCCGCGGCCGGGTCGGCGTCAGCGATGGTCAGCGGAAAACGCTCGCCCTCCTCGTCAATGCGGAGGATGAGGAACTGCCCGGCTTTGCGCTTGCGGGCGATCTCCGGAGCCGCGATCTTCATCTCGTAGAGCTGGGGCGCCAGGAGGTTCTTCTCAACGATGGGAAAGTCAATCATGGGCTGCTCGATCTTTGGACCTGGGCGCGGCGCCGCCCGACATGGGGACGCCGAGTAGCCAATGCGCGGCGCAGACCATCGCCGCCAAGCCGCGCAAAAGCATGAGTTTAAGCCTTGGAGGGGCGCTGAGTCAAACGTTGGCGCCGGGGGGGTGCAGATACTCAGAGTAGGTGGAATCTTGTTGCATTTCTTGTTTTGCGTTGTAGAATGTATGCCTTGTAGCATACATACACGTCCTTAGGAGCTTGGACCGATGGGTGAAGCGGACGCGAAGGAGATGCAGGATGTGGCGAAGCAGCGCTTCGCACTGTGGCGTGAGGTGATTCAGGCGGGGGACTTCATCCGAGGCTCGGTAACGGTCCTGCGCCGGCCATGCACGCGCGCGGGGTGTCGGCTATGCAGGGAGGGAAAGCGCCATCCGGCGACGTATCTGTCGCTCAAGGAGAAGGGACGCACGAGGCTGATCTATCTGCCCAAGTCCCTCATCGCCCAGGCGCGCCAATGGGTGGCCGAATGGCGTCGCTTGGAGGGGCTACTGCAGCAAATGTCCCAGACGAACGCGCGGATGCTGCGTCTGTTGGCCCAGCGCCAGAGCGCCCGACGCGCCGGAGGGAAGGGATGAAACGTCCGGGAACCGGGCCGGAGATGGAAGCGTTGGTGCGGCAGGTGCGCGAGGCGGCCGCTCAGGAGGCCGAACGGGTCTTGCGCGAGGCGGCGCGGAGGATCGAGGCGGATGCGTCGGCGTGGGCGCAGGTGGAGCAGGCCGTGCGCGATGGCGTCCACCGGATCGGGGCCACGATCCTGGAGACCGCCCTGAAGACCCTGGGCAACGGCTATGAGCGCAGCGTGCTGCCATGCGCCTGTGGCGGCGGGCAGAAATACGTCAGCGACCGCGAGCGCCGGGTGGTCAGCCTGGTGGGAGAAGTGCGTCTCCGGCGCGCGTACTACTGGTGTCCGAAATGCAAGGCCAGCCGGATTCCCCTCGACGAACGGCTCGGCGTGGCCGCCACGGATTTCAGCCCCGGCGTGCAACAGGCCGTGGCCCTGCTCGGCGCGCAGCAGCCCTTTGCCCAGGGGCGCCGATTGCTTGGCGAACTGGCGGGCCTGTGGATCAGCCAGAGAAGCCATCGTCAGGTTTCCGAGCGACTCGGGCGGGAGGCGCCGCCGCCGAAGCCCCTCGCCAAGGCTTCCGGGCCGGTCGAAGACCTGTACCTTCTGGCCGATGGCGCCATGGCCCCCACGCGCCAAGGCTGGCGCGAGGTCAAAGTCGGCGTCGCCTTCGCCGGTCGCGCCGGCAGCGACGGAGAACCCCAGCGCCTCACCACCTGCTATTTCGCCGGGATCCTTCCGGCCGAAGAATTCGGCTGGCGATGGTACGCCCTGGCCGAGCGGCTCGGCCGCGAACGCGCCCGGCGCATCATCGTCCTCGGCGACGGGGCGGCATGGATATGGAATCTGGCCGACCTTCATTTTCCAGGAGCCGTGCAGATCGTCGACTGGTATCATGCCCTTGAACGCCTCTGGACGGTCGCCCATGCCGTATGGGGAGAAGAGCACCCCGCGGCCGGCCATTGGATATCGTCCCTGCGAAAACACCTGGGCAACGGCCACATCGCCCGCATCCTCGAACGCCTCGGGCAGTTGCCGGCGCGCGGCAAGGACGCCAGAAACACTGTGCGAGAAGCCATCGGCTACTTCACCCACAACGCCGAGCGCATGCGTTACCGCCGCTTTCGCCGACAGGGCCTATTCATCGGCAGCGGTGTCGTCGAGTCGGGCTGCAAGCACATTATCGGCCAACGTCTCAAAGGCTCCGGGATGCGCTGGTCACTCGAAGGACTCCACAACATCCTTTCGCTGCGGCTTGCTGTCCTCTACGGCCCCTGGCCCCCTCCCGCAAAGGTTGCAGCGTGAACGAATCTCTACCTACTCTGAGTATCTGCACCCCGCCGGGGCTTGACTCCGCGACGAGGGCTAACACCGCCAACAATGTCAACAGAGTCAACCCCGTTGCCACCGTCGCCCAAGCGTTCGCGACGCCTACGCCCTCTTCGCCTGAACTCCCTTCTCGTATTCGGCAATATCGTTGAGCCAAGCCGCGGCAGGGGGGGTGGAGTGGGTGACGCAGAAGTAGTTCCACACCGCGCCTACGGGCAGGGTCTTGACCGTGTCAAGCAGGCCCAGGCGCTGGGCGCCGTTGGTCTCCTGCTGGCGGAGCATCTCCGCTGGCTCAAGCAGCGCGGCGAGCAGGGCCTTGCGGAACGCGCGCGCGCCTGTCACCCACGCGGCCACGCGGTTGATGCTGGCGTCGAAATAGTCGAGACCGATGTGCGCGCGGTCGAGGGCGTTGGCCCTTACCAGTTCCGCGAAGAGGTTGCGCGTGTTGTCATCGAAGAGCGTCACATGGTCGGAGTCCCAGTGCATGGG
>JAKJEM010000170.1 GCA_022705425.1 Planctomycetota bacterium | reverse complement strand
GAGCAGGCCTCCGAACATCGTTCGCGCCGCCTGAGAACAGCGGAACGAAAAACAGACTTCTGCCACGGGCTGCTAGGACGTCTGAACTGGTGACCATGCTGATTGGGATGCCTCCTCACTCACTATCCGCACAAGAAGCCTCGGCTTCTGTCCGAGGACCCGGAGAGCTTCGAGCGATCCGGGTATTCTGGGGACATAACACCATCTCCACTCCGTCTCCGCGTTGCGCGGCGTCCCTTTTCTCATTCCCTTCCTCGGCGGCCTCTTTGCCACGGGGTTGCTGCCTTTTGAGTTCAGGGCCAGGTCACGGCGCGTCAGGGATGCTCGGACAGGACGATGTCGGGCTTGAGCTTCTTCTTGCGATGGCGACCGGCCGCCAGGAGGTGTCGTGTCTCGGGCAACAGCTCAGGATGATCGCGTTCGAGGAGGGCGTTCAGTTCGCGCGCCACTTCGGGACGCTCGGGGAGGAGGTTGTGCAGTTCGCCGGGGTCGTTCGCGAGGTCGAAGAGCCATAGGGGCTTGCCCTTCTGATAGACGAGCTTCCAGCGCTCCGTGCGGACCATGATGAGTTCATTGAGTTGCGCCAGGGCGTACTCGCGCCTCGGGGCCGACGCCTCGCCGGTGAGCCAGGGCATCAGTGAGCGCCCCTGGAGGCCCGCGGGGACGGGCAGGCCGAGGCCGTCGCAGAGGGTGGGGAAGACGTCCACATGCTCGACGAGGTTGGAGCGCTCGCCCGGCGTCGCGCCGGGATAGCAGAGGAAGAAGGGCATGTGAACCGCCGGTTCCCACATGACGCTCTTGAAGTAGAGTCCGTAGTCGCCGAGCATCTCGCCGTGGTCCACGGTGAAGAGCACCACGGTGTCCTCCCAGAGGCGCAGTTCGTCGAGCGTATCGAGGACGCGCCCAAGCTGGCGGTCGGCCAGTTCGACGAGGGCGTGGTATCCGGCCTTCATCACGCGATGGTCGAGGGGCGTCATCTGTGCCCAGACGGGGTTGGCGGCTACCTCCTGCCGCGAGGGGGCGGCATCGTCGGGACGGACGCGCGGCGGGGGCAGGTCGAGGGCTGCGTAGTACGCATAGAGCTCCGGGGTGGAAAAGAAGGGGGGATGAGGGTCGTCGAAGCTCGTCCAGCTCAGGAAGCGCTCGCCTCGAGCCTTCCAGTGGCGGAGGCGGCCGATGGAAGCGTCGGCGGTCTGCCGTCCGTAGCTGTGTTCCTCCGGCACAGCCGAGACGCCGGCCGTGCGCGACTGGGTCAGGCTCAGCTCCTCCCACAGGCGGCGTCGGCGCTGGGCCTCCGTCAGGCCGGAGCGGTCGTGGCGGATGGCGTGGTACTGCTCGTAGCCGTGGTCGGGGAAGACGTCGTCGCGCCCGTCGCCGGTCTCGATGCGCTGCCAGTGCATGTGGCCGAAGCACTCGGCGCGCACGCCGTGGCGGACGACCTCATGCGCGACCGTGCGCATGCCTTCGCTGGGCAGCAGGCTGTTGTTCACCACGCCGTGCCGATAGGGATAGAGCCCCGTGGCCAGCGAATGACGTGTGGGACCGCAGAGGGGGGAATTGCAGAAGGCGTTCGTGAAACGCACACTGCGCGAGGCGAGGCGGTCGAGGTTCGGCGTGCGAAGGCACGGATTGCCGTGGCAGGCAATGGCGTCGTAACGCAGGTGATCGCACATCAGGACCAGGGCGTTCCGTGCCGGCATTTCGCTGTTCCTACATGGCGCGACTGCGTTCGAGCATGTCCACGAGCTTGTCCACGACCTGTCTTTCCTCCTTGTCGCTGAGGTGGAGGATTTCCTTGAGGGCGATGCCGATGTGCGGGATGTACTTGGTGATGTACTGGCGTTTGCGTTCGGCGTCGGCCTCGCGCCGCCGGTGTCGGACGTAGATGCCCAGCTTGCGCCCGCATTCCTGCAGGGCGAGTTTGATCTCTTTGAGAATCTCCGGATAGTGGGCGATGGCCTCCTTGCTCTCGGAGGTGAAGGGCACCCACACGCTGGCCACGTGGACGACGACGGCCAGGGGGCCGACGGGCAACTGACCCTGCGATTGGGCGATGCCGTAGTTGCGCCAGGCGGTCGTGGCGCAGGCGCGCGTGACCGCGCAGGCCGACTGCTGATAGAGCAGCGGCACGCGGTTGGCAAAGCGCAGTACCCGGCACGGCTCGTCGGCGGGAAGCTGGCCGCCATAGGCCAGGCCGACTTCGATCTGGAAGGGGTTTCCTCGATAGACGGCCGGCGGACGGGTGACGGTGTGGTGGAAGTCGGCCTCGACGCCGCGCTTGAGTCCCTTGAGCAGCAGCTCCTGACCGATGGGGACGACGCAGTCGGTGGGGGGCTTCATCAGCCGCGTCTGCTGCAACGCGCTGTAGAGGGCGTCGGCCTCCTGGCGGGCGATGCGCGAGGGTTTGGCGTTCTCCGGCAACCTGGCGCGCCGGCAGATGTCCTTCGCCACGCCGGAACTCACGCGGGTGAAGTCCGAGTGGAGAAAGGAGGCCAGGGTTCGCGCGGTGGTCGTCTGCAACATGCCGATGAGCATCCCCAGCTCGATGCCGAGGGGGTGGGGCTTGATCTCCCGCGGCTCGGGGGGCATCTCGTTTGTCGAGCACTGCAGGACGAAGGACTCCCCTTCCGGCGGGTCGAAGCGGATGGTGGCATGGGGATTGGCAATGGACACCTGGTAGAGGTATTCCTCCACCGATTGGCGTCCGCGCGTGTACTTGGCCTCCATGTCCATCTCGACGTGCGTGCCGTGGGGACGGTCCCAGTCCGTTTCCTGCTCCCGGACGAGTTGCGGCTCGTTCTTGCGCGTGTCGAGCAGGAGTTCGCATTCATAAGCCTTCTTGCGCGAGGCGGTCTTGCTGATGATGCGCGTGGGGCGGCCGGTGGTAAGCTGGCCGTACATGCCGGCGGCGCTGATGCCGATTCCCTGCTGGCCGCGCGACATCTTCATCCGGTGGAACTTGGAGCCGTAGAGGAGTTTGGCGAAGATGCGGGGCACCTGCGGCGGGACGATGCCGGGACCGTTGTCCGCGATGACGACCCTGTAGCGGTCGTCGCGCCCCTCGATGGGGCTGATGGCGATGCGGATATCC
>JAKJEM010000016.1:25811-64937 GCA_022705425.1 Planctomycetota bacterium | reverse complement strand
GCGGCGTCTCCGGCGCGACAACGACGAGCCCCCGCGCCTCGGGTGTCATGCGGAGTTGCTCGATCAGGAAGTGATTGGCCGAGGGAATGCGCTCGCGCGCTCCGGGGAAGGCCAGGAAGAGCGCGGAAAGCTCCCGCTCGCCCATCAGCCCCTTGAGCGCGCGCCGCCACTCCGCCACGCCCTGCGTCGCCGGTCCCTTGCGCAGGGGGTGACCCTCCGGCAGGCCCGCGTCCTCCATCCGTACCACGTGGGCATGAGCATCCACTACGGCGCGCGGCAGGCGTCGCCGCATCTCTGCGAGAAGGCGTTCCGCGGCCATTCCCGCGTCAGCCATCGGCGTTCATGACCGCCAGGAGTTCTTCCTTCACCTTGTCCGCCCGGTCAAAGGGCACCTGGCAGGTACCGACGTGCCGGTGGCCGCCGCCTCCGTACTTCAGCATCAGCGAACCGACATTCGTCCGGGAGGTCCGGTTGAAGATGTTGTGGCCGCAGGTGAAGACGATGTTCTGGCGTTTCACTCCCCACATGATGCGCATGGAGACGTTCTGCTGGGGGAAGAGGACGTATTCCTTGAAGCGGTTCCCCGAGACGATGTCCTCGACGCCGCGCAGGTCAATGATCAGGACGTTCTTGCGCGTGGAGGCGTTCTTGCGAATCATCTCCTCGTAGACGCGCTCCTGAGTCTGATAGCGTTGCACGCGCTCCTGCACGTCAGGGATTTGCAGCATCTGCTCCGCCGTCATGTTGCGGCAGTACTGGATCATGTCTTCCATCAGCTTGTAGTTGCTGATGCGGTAGTGATGATGCCGCCCGAGCCCCGTCCGCGGGTCCATGATAAAGGCGAGCAGCACCCAGCCCTTCGGGTTGGCCACGTCCTCGACGGTGAACTGGCCGCTGTCGGACTTGTCCACGCCGGACATGAGGCCGCTCTGGTCGAACTTGGCGAAGCGCTTGGGGCCGCCGTAGAAATCGTAGATCACGCGCGCGCAACTCGGAGCCGCCCGGCTGCATCCCCGGAAGCGGTGCTGCTGCATGAGCTTGAGCCGCTCGATTTCGCTGCTGTGATGGTCGAACCACAGCCCGCACCCCGGCGCGTAGGGCACGTTCGCCAGCACGTCGTTGAGTCCCACTTCCACCTTGCCGTCCTGCACGTCCTTGGGGTGAACGAACTTGTACTGGTCCACGATCTGTGCCTCCACCAGCAAGGTGGCGCACGCCAGACCGTCGAAGTCCGATCTTGTCACCAGGCGCATTCGCGTCCCTTTCGAAAGGGGGGGGGAGGCATCGCGGATCTTTCGGCGACATTCTAACCCGTCGGGCTGCGCTGTCAAGCGCCGCCTGAAAGCAAAACGGCGAACGGTCCGAAGACCGTTCGCCGTTCGCGCGCGTTTCCGGGAATCACTTGCCGGTCGGCGGAGGTTCCTGCGCATAGGCGGGCTTCTTGCACTTCGGGCACATCACCGTCTGTTCCCACTTCATCCGCTCCTCCGGCCCCTTCTCATCCAGGTCCTTGGGCGCGGCCGTCACCGGAATCTTGGCCTGGCACGACCCGCACGTCATCGGCGACGTCATCGTGTACTCGCCCTTGTCGTTCTTGTAGAGACCTTCCGCGTTCGGCCCGCGCGAGTTCCACTCGCCCAGCGTCAGCGTCTTGGTCTCCAGCGTCTTGATGTCAATCTTCTCATTCGGCTGCTTCAGCACCCACGCCGGCGGCTTGGCGCCACCGCCCACGCCGGAACTCCTGAGGATCCACGCCAACGCGCCGACGATCACGACAATCAACACCACGCCGATCGCGATCTTCTTGCCGCCTTCCATGTCCTCTCCACCTCCATGATTGTCGTCCGGGATCGAACCACGCGCGGCTCGGAAGCCCGGCTCCTGGGTATTCCTTTGCGATAGGATACGCCGCCCGTGAGTCAATTTCAAGCGCCGCGCGAGGATTTTTTGAGTTGTGCGTTACCCTTGCCGTTCATGAGGCGCCCGGACCGGGGAGCAGGGCCTTGTTCTTCCTTGACTCGGCAGCGCGCACCCGATACGATTCCCCTGTTCCCGGAGGATGCCACGCATGGTTCTGCTGATAGACAACTACGACTCCTTCACGTACAACCTCGTGCAGCGCCTTGGCGAAATCGGCGCTGAGATTGAAGTTCACCGCAACGACCGTGTCACGATCGAGGCTATCGCCGCGCGCGGTCCCAGCCACATCATCATCAGTCCGGGCCCCTGCACCCCGCGCGAGGCCGGCATCTCGAACGACGTCATTCGCGCCTTTGCCGGCAAGGTGCCGATCCTCGGCGTGTGCCTGGGTCATCAGTGCATCGGGCACGTTTCCGGCGCGGTCGTCACCCGCGCACGGCGGCTGATGCACGGCAAGACGTCTCTGATCTCCCACGACGGCCGGACGCTCTATCGGGGCCTGTCCAATCCGTTTGTCGCCACCCGATACCATTCCCTCTGCGTTCTTGAGGAGACGCTTCCTTCGGACTACTACGTCACCGCTCGCGCCGAGCCGGACGAGGTCATGGGCATTCGTCACCGGTCGTTCCCGATCGAGGGCGTGCAGTTTCACCCGGAGTCCTTTCTGACGACGGAGGGTCCGAAACTCCTCCGCAACTTCCTCGACATGAAGGCGTAGGCGTCCATGAAATCCTTGATGATCCTGGCCGCCGGCGCCGCCGATGACCCTGCTCCCTCCCTCGACGGGCGCACGCCGCTTGAAGCCGCTCGTACCCCCGCGCTCGATGAACTCGCCCGTTCGGGCAAGACCGGCCTGGTCCGGGCCATTCCCGGCGGTCTTCCCCCCTCCGAGGAAGTTGCCCTTCTCTCCGCCTTTGCCTGCGACCCGGTCGCGCACTTCGCCGGCGAGGCGGGCCTGGCCGCGGCCGACGCCCCCTTTGCCGTCGGCGACGGCCTGGCCTTCTGCCACAGCCTCGTCACCGAAGCCAGCGGTCGGATCGAGGATCACGCCGCCGGGCAGATCGGCCCCCGCGAAGCGGAGCAGCTTCTTGATGCCCTGGGCGCCGCCCTGGGACGTCCGGGATTGCAGTTCCACGTCGCCCGCGGCTTCAGCGGCGTTACGCGCCTGCCGCAGAGCGGGTGGGAGCGGCCCCGTTGCCTGCCGCCGCAGGACCTTCTCGGCAAGCCCTATGCGCGCGCCCTTCCAGAAGGGGAGGGCAGCGAGCTTCCGCGCAAGGTCATCGCGCTCTCGCAAGAGATCTTCCGAGAGCATGAAGTCAACCGCGTCCGCGCCGACCTGGGCGAAAACCCGGCGACGCTCCTTTGGCTCTGGGGGCCCGGCAACCCGCCGGCTCTGCCTTCCTTCGAGTCGGTCCACAAGCGCCGCGCTATCATGGTTGCCGCCGCCGAGTGCGCTCGCGGCCTGGGCCGCCTGCTGGGGATGCGCGTGGCCGACGTACCCGGCGCTACGGGGGGGTTCCGCACCGACTACGCCGCCAAGGCGGCCGCGGCGGCCCGGCTGGTCGAGGAGTTCGACCTGGTTGCCCTGCACGTGGCTGCGCCCGCGGAGGCGGCTCTTGCCGGAGACGCCGAGCGCAAGGCGGCTATTCTTTCCGACATGGACGCTCTGATCGTGGCGCCGCTCTTCGACCTCGCCGCCCGCCGGGGCGATCTGCGCATCATGTTCCTATGCACTCATCACTGCTCCTCCGCCCTTCGTGCGCGCACCTCGCGCGAGAGTCCGGTCGCCGTTTTCGGCCCCGGAATGGACCCTTTTCGGCGTGCCTCCTTCTCCGAGGCGAACGCCGCCGGCGGCGAGATAGACTTGCGTCAGGGAAGCAGCCTTCTTTCCTATTTCCTGCGCGACTGAAGCGCCACTCTGGCCGTTTCGGCAGTACCATATCCGACCGACGTTATTCACATTGGGGCCTTGCACTAAGATCATCCATCGTTCCTGCTGGCTGCTGTCGGGCAGCGTTCGCGGTATCTCCTGGGGCGACGAGAGGGCGTGCATCCGACGGCGTGCCGTAAAGTGCGTGTGAATAATGGGATACGCGCCGGTGGTTTCCAAGGCGTCGCTGCATCGCCCATGCATACTAACAACAATCGAACACGGGATATGGGCCATGTTTGCGCCCATTGCGACGGCTTCGGATTGACGGCTTTCCACAGGTTGTCCACAGCGGTTTGACCATTCGGAACGCGCCGTGCAGTCCCGTATCATTCACCCCAGGGACATGCTTGCCGGACACGCTTTTTTTCCTGGGACAGGGGTTTGACTCAAGACCTTTGCCGTGTTAGTATTCCCACCCGCGTTCGATTCCTGCGGATGCCGAGCCGTTGACGTTGGTCTCGCATGAGTGGCGTGTGTGGACGGCGTCGTCGTGGCGCGTGTCGCATTTCCGATGCAGCCCGGTATTGACCGGTGGAGCATATATGCCTGCGGTGAAGGTGGACGTCTGGCCGTCCGTATTGGAAGACATCCAGAAGGCCATCGGGGAACAGAGATACGCCCTCTGGTTCCGCAACCTGAAACCCGTCGCCATCGAGCCCGAGCAAGTCGTTCTCGGCGCGCCCAACCTCTTCGTCCGAGATTGGCTCGAGTGCCACTTCACGGAGATTCTCAAGCAGACCCTCGCGCGGCATTTTGGACGCTCCCCCGCGATCAAGTTTGTGATAGACCCCCAGCTCTTCCGCCAGGCGCGCGTCGCCGAACTGGCCGCTAACGCGGAGATCGTGGAGGCCGTCGCCCCCGTTCAGAAGAAGAACGCTCAACCCGAGACGGGTCTCCTGCGTCCGGAGTTCACGCTGGACCGCTTCATCGTCGGCAGCGGCAACAAACTCGCGCACGCCTGCGCGATGGAGATTATCGAGTCCCGTTCGAACCGCCTGCATCCGCTGTTCATCCACAGCCTCTCCGGGTTGGGCAAGAGCCACTTGATGCAGGCCATCTATCACGAGATTCGCCGGCGCGGCGACGGACGGACGGCGGAGTATCTTTCGGCCGAGAGCTTCACCAATCAGTTCCTGTATGCCCTGCGCGCGCACCGTCTCGATGCTTTCCGCGCGCGCTTCCGCAACGCCGACATCCTTCTGATTGACGACGTCCATTTCTTCAGCAACAAGATGGGCCTCCAGGAGGAGCTTCTGCACACGATGGAGGCGATTGACGCGGAGAGCCGGCAACTTGTCCTGGCGAGCGACGTCCACCCGAAGATGCTGGCACGGATCAAACAGGGGCTGACGAGTCGCTTCGCGGGGGGCATGGTGGTTCGGATGACGCAGCCGGACTTTGCGACGCGGGTGGCGATCTTGAAGGCGAAGCTCCAGGAGCAGGGACGCCGGCTGCCCGAGGAGGTGGTCAAGTACATTGCGCGCGGGTTTGAAGGCAGCGTTCGGGAGTTGACGGGTGCGACAACCATGGTCCTGGCGTACGCGGGACTGACTGGAGCGAAGATTGACGTGGGTCTGGCGCGGCAGGCCCTTTCGCGGCTGGACCCGCCGCCGGCGTGCCGGAGCGGTATTGAGGCCGTGGAGCGCGCCGTTGCGCGCCAGTACGGCGTCAAGGTCGAGGACCTGCGCCGGCGGCGTCAGTCGCGCAGTACGCGCCTCGCTCGCCAAGTCTGCATGTGCCTGGCCCGCCGTTGCACCCCGATGTCGTGCCGCGAGATCGCGCAGCACTTCGGCTCGGCCAATCACAGCACGGTGATCTTTGCCGTGAACCGGGTGGAATCCGCGATGAAGAGCGACCGCAACCTGGCGGAACTTGTTTCCGCCTTGCAGGAGCAGATTCGCAAGGGGAGCGGTGCCTGAGCCGCGCTCACGCCCGGCTAGCCGTCGGACTTCATCGTGTACCGGATGAGCCACTTCAGGCGTCGGCTCTCCTCCACGCCGCCGAGCACCCGCTTCAGGCTTTCCCACACCGTGGGGTCGGTCACCAGCATTCCCAGCGTTCCATGTCCCTGTTCGATCTGGGCGAGGAGTTCGTTCAGCCGCTTGCCCGCCAGGCCGAACTCCTCGACGGGGTCCGTTGCCGGTCTTCCGTAGATCAACCGGTGCGCCGTGCCCTGTCCCTTCTGCACTTCGAGGGCGATTCCCTTGATGGCGGCGGAAGCCTCCGTCAGGTCATTCAGCGCCTGGGTCAGCTTGGGGCCGTGGATCATCTCGCCGAGTCCGCCCTTGCGCTGCTCAACCGCTTCGGCTGAAGCGCGCAGCGACCGGACCGCCGCGCGCAGTTCGCCCATGATTCCGGCCAATTCTGCGTCGAAGAGCACGCTGTGCGCCAAGCTCGGCCCCTTCTCGATGGCGTCCACTACGCGGCGCACCCCTTCGGTCGTGGCGTTGACATTGGCGACCACGGCGGACTTGTTGAGTTCCGCCATCGCCGAGGCCACGCCGCGCGCGATGTGGTTGGCCTGCTGGATCGCCGCGCGCGCGTCCTCGATCAGCCCATAGAAGTCCGGCGACTCTTCGGAACGAAGGGTTTCTCCGTCGCGCATCTCGCGCTCGGTGGCGGAGCCGATCGTAATCTCGACGTACTTGTCGCCCAGCGGCCCGAGGGTGCGCAGCGAGGCCACCGAATCGGCGCGCACAAACTCGCGGAAGCTCTCGGCGATCTCGATCTCGATGCGCACGATCGCGCGGTTCCCGAGGTTCTTGATCTGCACCGCGCGCACCGTGCCGACGTTCACCCCTGCCACGCGCACCGCCGCGCCCCGGATCAGCCCGGCGGCGTTCTGGAAGGTAGCGACCAGCCGGTACTGCGGGACGAATATCTGCCGTCGCTGGCCCAACGCAATGATGGAGAGAATGGCCACCGCGCCGGCGACGATGACAAAGATGCCGGCTCGGAGCGTCGAGCTCTTGTCGGGGTGCATGCGCCTTCACGCCTCCAGTTCGCCTTCGAGGAAACTTCGCACGCGCGGGTGCGAGGAGGAGTCCATCTCCTCCCAAGTGCCCGTGCACAGGATTCGGCCGCGGTCCAGCAGGGCCAGTCGGTCGCTGATGGCCTTGGCGGCGGGCATGTCGTGCGTGACGACCACGCTGGTGACACCGACGCGGTCGCGCATGCGCACAATCAGCGCGCTGATCCGATGCACGTTGGCCGGGTCGAGCCCGGTGGTCGGTTCGTCGTAGAGCAGGATGCGCGGTTCGAGCGCCAGCGCCCGGGCGATGGCGACGCGCTTCTTCATGCCGCCGCTGAGCGACGCGGGCATCTGATCCTCGATGCCGGGCAGGTCCACCAGTGCCAGCTTTTCGGCCACAATGCGGTCCACCTCGGACTCGGGCAGCCCCCGCCGCCGCTCGCGAAGCCCGTACGCCACGTTCTCGCCCACGCACAACGAATCGAAGAGCGCGCTGCCCTGGAACACGATGGAGACGTTCAGGCGTACGTCCTGCAACTCCTCCTCGCCCATGCGCGTGACCTCGCGTCCGAGGACGCGGATTTCCCCCTCGTCCGGACGCATCAGGCCGATGATCTCCTTGAGCAGGACGGTCTTGCCCTGTCCGCTGCCGCCCACGAGCGTCAGGATTTCCCCCTCGAACACGGAGAAGTCCACGCCGTCATGGACGGGCGTGCCGCCGAAGGACTTGCGCACGCCGCGCATTTCCAGCACGATGGCTCGTTCCTTCGCCGAGGCGGGGGGGGTCATACGGTCACCAGCCCTCCCACGGCGAAGAACAGGCTCGTCAGCAGCAGGTCCGCCATCAGGATCAGCACGCAGCTCAGCACCACGCTTTGAGTCGCGCTGCGTCCGACGCCGGTGGTGCCCCCCGTGGTCTGTAGGCCGTGGTAACAGGCTACCAGGGCAATGATGCCGCCAAAGGCCGCCGTCTTGATGACCCCGCTGGCGTAGTCGCCCACGGTCACACGCATCAGCACACGGTTCATGAAGTGTGCCGTGGTGACGTTCAGCACCATCCCGGCCATAACCATTCCTCCGAGGATACCGATCAGGTTCGCTACGGCCGTGAGCAGCGGCAGTCCCGTGACCGCCGCCGCGAACTTGGGGATCACCAGCTTGCGGATGGGGTCCGCCCCCAGCGCGCGCATGGCGTCTATTTGCTCGCTGATAGCCATGGAGCCGATCTCGGCCGCAATCCCGGAGCCGATCCGGCCTGCGACGAGGAAGCCTGCGAGCACCGGCCCGAGCTCACGCACCATGGCCAGCGCCACCATGTCGCTGACGTATCCTTCGGCCCCGAAGCGTTTCATCGTCAGCCCCGTCTGCACCACCAGCACCATCCCCGTGAAGAGTCCGAGCAGCCCCACCACCCCCAGCGACTCCCATCCGATGCGTTCGAGTTCATACACGTAGATGCGGAACTCGAATCGCCCGGTGAACAGGCGCCGGAGGGCCGCCGTGGTGAGCAGCCAGACGCCGCCGAGGTGGTTGATCTGGCTTTCCATCGTCTCGCGCATTACGCCGCAGAGGCCCTTCATCGTCCGGCCTCCGTGTCCGGCGCGGGCAGCGTCAGGCTCGCGGCGACGCCGTCGAACTCCGAGACTCCGGAAAAGACCCACTCCGCCAGCGCGTAATTCCATTCGCCGCGTCGCGCTGCTCCGGCGCGCACCGTCACTGTGCGCCCGTCGAGGGCGACCTCGTATTCCGCGCAAGGCAGGCGCGTCCCATCGGAAAGGGTGATGTCCCACCGCCGACGCAGGGTCTTCTCCGGGAACTCCACGAAGAGAGAGCGCAGGGGATACCATTCCGGCTGATTCGCCCGCGCGCGCGATCTCAGGAGCGCCAGGGAGCGCTCGCGTCGGGGCGCGGTGAAGGTCACGGTGTTGGCGTCGTCCCCTTCCGCCGCGTCCCAGGTTCCCGGCGGCAGTCTCAGGGATACGCCAAGCCCCGACCAGAGCGCCCCGGAGGTCGTCGGCGTCGCCGGCGTTGCGCGTCCGGCGCATCCGCCCGCCGTCAGCGCGCAGCACAGCAGCGCCCACGCCGCGCCCGCGCTCACGCGCCGCGTCCGTGCGGAGAACCTCATCACCCGGCCATTCCCGAAAAACCCATGAACGCCAGCGCCATCAGGCTGGTGCAGATGAACGCAATGGGCATCCCCTGCAAGGGCTTGGGGACGTCCACCGTCTCCAACTGCTCCCGCACTCCAGCCATCAGCAGCAGCGCCAGCAGAAAACCCACGCCGCCGAAGAACCCCTGTACCGTCGCCTGCAGGAGCGTCAGCGGTGTCGTCGCATCCGTGGTGTTCAGCAGCGCCGCGCCGAGGACGCAGCAGTTCGTCGTAATCAGCGGCAGGTAGATGCCCAGGGAGCGGTACAGCGCCGGGGCGTGTTTGCGCATCACCATCTCGACAAACTGGACCATCACCGCGATCACCAGGATGTAGCTCGTTGTCCGCAGCACGTCCACCAGCCCGTGCTCCGCCACATAGGAGGAGTAGTGCCCAAGGATGTTGCGATCCCCCGGCATGAGGAAGTACACGTACAACAGCCAGGTGACGACCGACGTCATGGACATCACGAAGATCACCGCCAGCCCCATCCCGATGGCGCTGGGGATCTTCTTGCTCACTCCCACGAAGGGGCACAGCCCCAGGAAACGGGCCAGGACGAGGTTGTTGATCAGCGCAATGCCGACCGCGATGGCCAGCAGTCTCTGAAGGTCTTCCATGTCAGGCCCTCGCCGCGCGCCACTGGCGCAACCAGATGAAGAAACCCATCAACAGCCCGAGCGTAAGGAAAGCGCCCGGCGCCTGGATCATGACGGCCACCGGCGTCAGATTCGCCGCCAGCTTGATCCCGAACCACGTGCCGCTGCCGAGGACCTCGCGCACCGTGGCCACCAGCGCCACCGCCAGGGTGAAGCCGACTCCGTTGCCCAGGCCGTCCAGGGCGGCGTTAAGCACCGGGTTCTTGCTGGCATACGCCTCCGCCCGGCCCAGGATGATGCAGTTCACCACGATCAGCGGTATGAAAATCCCCAGCGACCGGTTGATCTCCGCCGGCATGTACGCCTTCATCAGCAGTTCCGTGATCGTGACGAAGGACGCGATAATCACGATATAGCAGGGAATCCGTATCTCCCCCGGAATCACCCGCCGGACCAGCGAAACGATCACGTTCGAGCACGTCAGCACCGCGATCACCGCCGCGCCCATCGCCAGGGCGTTCTTCACCTCCGTGGTCGTCGCCAGCGTCGGGCAAAGCCCGAGCATCAGCACAAAGATGGGGTTCTCCCGGAAGATTCCGCGCGTGAACTCGCCCGTCCGATTGCTCATGGCGTCCTTTCGCTGGAGGAGCACGGTCGTCGCCGCGGATAGGATAGCCGCCGAGTCGGGCCAGGTCAAGAAGGACGTTGACGCCCTTCCGGCGACGCGGTAGTATAGGGCAGGGTAGATCAAGGCGCTTTTCCTTGAAGGAGCAGTCATGCCGCAGGGAACACCCCTTGTCGCGGTGGTCATGGGCAGCGATTCGGACTGGCCCGTCATGCAGGAGACCGCCAAGTTGTTGAAGGAGTTGCAGATTCCCTTCACCGTGCGCGTCCTGTCGGCGCATCGGACGCCCGAGGAGGCGGCGGCCTTCGCGCGCGATGCGCGCAAGGACGGCCTGAAGATCGTCATCGCTGCCGCCGGGGCGCTGCGCACCTGGCCGGCGCCATGGCGGCTTCGACAACCCTTCCGATCATCGGCGTTCCGCTTGAAGGCTGGGCGCTGAGCGGTCTCGACGCGCTGCTTTCCACCGTCCAGATGCCCGGCGGAATCCCCGTTGCCACGGTGGCCATCGGCAAGGCCGGCGCGCGGAATGCGGCGATTCTCGCCGCGCAGATTCTGTCCCTGGGTGATCCCGCTCTGGCCGACCGGGTTGCCGCCCAACGCGCGAAGGCCCGCGCCGCCATCGCGGCCCGCGATAAGGCCATCCAGTCCGAAGCCGCCGCGCTCTGAGTCCCCGGACGTTCAGGGAGGTGGGTCATGGCTACACTGCTTATCCGTAACGGCAGACTGATTGATCCCTCCCGCAATCTCGACGTCCAGAGGGACCTCTGGATTCGGGACGGCAAGGTCGCCCCGGACGATTTCGCGGCGGAACGGCCAGACGACGTGTTCGACGCCGCGGGGATGCTCGTGATGCCCGGTTTCGTGGACGTTCACGTGCATCTTCGCGAGCCGGGCAATGAACAGGCCGAGACGGTCGAGACCGGTTGCGCCGCGGCGCTGGCCGGCGGATTCACGACCCTCGTGTGCATGCCGAACACGATTCCGGCGATGGACAACCCCGACGTGGTCCGGCGCGTTCTGGACAAGGCCGCCGCCGTTCGCGGGCCTCGCGTGTATGCCCTGGGCGCCGTTACCGTCGGACGTCAGGGCAAACGCCTTGCGCCGATGGAGCTGCTGGCCGAGGCCGGTGTCGTCGGCTTCACCGACGACGGCAGCGGCGTGCAGGACGAAGCCCTTGCCCGCGCCGCCATGCAGCGCGCCGCCGCTTTGGGTCTGCGCATTGCCGAGCACTGCGAGGTCGCGCGCCTTTCCGAAGGCGGCGTCATCCGCCGCGGCCCCGCCGCCGAGCGCGCCTGCCTCCCCGGCCTGCCGCCGGAGGCGGAGTCCGACATGGTCGCGCGGGACCTGCGCCTGGCGCGGGAACTCAAGACCTCCGTCCACCTGCAGCACCTGAGCACCATGCAGTCCGTTGCGCATCTGCGTGCGGCCAAGGCGCGCGGGATACGTTTCACCGCCGAGGTCACGCCGCACCACCTGGCCCTCACCGACGAAGATGCCGCCGACGGCGGTCCCGACTTCAAGATGAACCCACCGCTGGGATTCGAGGGGGACCGCAAGGCGCTGTGCGAAGCGTTGCGCGATAACATCATCGAGATCATTGCCACGGACCACGCGCCGCACACGCCCGCCGCCAAGGCGCTCGGCTTCAAGAACGCGCCCTCGGGCGTGATCGGCATGGAGACCGCCGCGTCGGTCATCTGGACCCATGTGGCCCAGCGCGGATTTCTCAGCCCGTTGCAGATGGCCGCGCGCATGAGTCTGGCCCCGGCGGCGGCCTTCAAGCTCGAAGGGGGCACGCTGAAGCCCGGCGCCCGGGCGGACGTTGCCGTATTCAACCCTGATCTCTCGTGGACGCCAAAGCCCGAGGAGTTCCGCAGCCGCGGACGCAACTGCCCGTTCAAGGGGCGCCTCCTGCACGGGCGGGTTGTCTGCACCGTCGTTGCGGGCGAGGTGAAGTATCGTGACGCTCTTCATTGACGGCTACAACCTCATCTTCGCCGCGTCGCGCCGCATGGCCGGGTTCGACATCGAACACACCGAGGCCGCGCGCGACAAGCTCCTCGAACTCCTCGTCAAGTTCAAGGCCGTTCGCCCGGACCGCATCGTCGTCTTCTTCGACGGCGGGCCGGAAGCCGCCCACCTGCCGCGCCGCCAGATGCTCCGCGGTCTCGATATCGTCTTTTCCGACGTTCAGTCCGACGCCGACACCGACATCAAGAACGCGGTTTCGCACGACGACAACCCGCGCGCCGTCCGGGTCGTCAGTTCCGACGCGGCCATCCGCAACTTCGTCCGCCGATACGGCACGCTCGTGACGGAGTCCGAGGAGTTCCTGCGCGAGCTCGAGGAGGCCCTCCGCGAGAGCGCCCTGCCCCAGGACGAACCGATCGAAAAATACCAGGGCGGCGGTGACGCCGAGGCCGATTTCTGGCTCAAGGCCTTCGGGTTTGACGAGAAGGGCGACGGGAAGCGAGAATAGACGAAGACCGTTCCCGGCGTGTCCCTTCCGGCATCGAGAGACCTTTGCTCGGCAGAATAGCGACCGTCGCCATTGCGCTGTTGTGGATCGCGTCCATGACCTGGATGGTCCGGCGCGAGGTCCTTCCGCCGTTGCGTGCCGAACGCGAAGCCGCCCGCGCGCCGAACTATGCCCAACTTGAATCCCTCGCCGCCCGCGCCCCCGTCGTCCAGATGGGCATCTTCCTGGCCAACGGCAAACGCATCGGCTGGACGCGCGGTACCCTCCGTCGTGTGGACGGCGACCTCCTGATCGAGAGCCGCACCTCCCTTCGCCTGGACCTCGGCGCGGCGGGCGCGCTGGCGCCCGGTCTCGGCGGCGGCGCGCTCCAACTGTACATCCAATTCAAGGCGCAGGTCGCCGAGGGCCGCCTCGCAGGATTTGACCTCATCGTCCGCCCCGGACGCCGCGCCGAGGCTCTCGCCTCCATTGAGGGGCATCCGGTGGATGACAGGCTCGTCCTGCGCATCCGGCAGGGAGATCGCATCCGCGTGGAGAGCTTTCCCTTCGACGCGCGGCAAGTCCTCTCCAGCGACCTTCTCCCCGGCTTTACCGCCGGGCGCGTTCGCCCCGGAGAGCGCTGGACGATCCGCACGCTCGACCCGGTGACCTACCGCCTTCGCGCTGTCGAGGCCGAGGTCGTCGGGCGCGAGACGATCTCCGTCGCCGGAGCGCCCAGGGAGGCGTGGCTGATCCGGATTCCCTATGACACCTACGAGGTCAAGGTCTGGGCCACGCCGGAGGGCGAGGTCCTTCAGCAGAAGATTCCCGGCTTCCTCCTGGCGCGCGAGGAACCCACTCCTGAAGAGGACGCGGGCGAGTCCGATGATTGAAATTGAGAAGGTGACCAAGAGCTTCGGCCCCAAGCGGGCCGTCAACGCGCTATCGCTGACGATCTCTCCGGGCGAGTTCTTCGCGTTCCTGGGGCCTAACGGCGCCGGCAAGACCACCACGATCAAGATGATGGTGGGCTTGCTGCGGCCCGACGACGGCGCAATACGCCTCTGCGGACATGACATCCGGACCGATCCCGTCGCGGCGAAGGCCTGTATCAGCTACGTTCCCGACGAGCCGTACCTGTACGACAAGCTCACCGGGCGGGAGTTCCTGGAGTTTGTCGGGCGCATGTACCGGCTTGACCGCGCCCGGCGCGATCGCCGCATCGCCGACTTGGCCGACCGCCTTGCCCTGAACGACTTCCTGGACGACCTGGCCGAAGGTTATTCGCACGGCATGAAGCAGCGCGTCGTCATTGCCGGGGCGCTGCTGCACGAGCCGCGCATCCTCGTGGTGGACGAGCCGATGGTGGGGCTCGATCCGCGCAGCGTCCGGGTCGTCAAGGACATCCTCCGCGAGCTTTCCCGCGCCGGCGCGTCCGTCTTCATGAGCACGCACACCCTGGCCGTGGCGGAGGAAATGGCCGCTCGCATCGGCATCATCCATCACGGAGACCTGGCCGCACTTGGGACCCTCGACGATCTGCGTCGCGCCGCCGGCGGGGAGACGGGCCTCGAGGATTCCTTCCTGCGGATTACGTCCGACGAGGAGGAGGCGTCGTGAGGCCGGGGATACTCCTGCTGCTGAGCCTTCGGAACCGCGCCGCCTGGAACGCTGTGTGCGACCTCCGCCGCCACTCGCGCACCAAGATCGTCGTCATTCTTCTCTTCGCCCTGGCGCTCTGGCTGGGTCTTTACTGGATCTTCATGGACGGCTTCCGCTTCATGGACCGCGGCCTCGGCGGCACGTTGGAGGGGCTGCGGACGTATATCCTCGACGTGGGCCTTGCCGTCTTCTTCCTCTCCCTCTTTGTCATGCTTGCCATCAGCAACGGCATCATCGCCTACGGCGCGCTCTTCCGGTCGGAGGAAACGGCTTTTCTGCTGGCGCGTCCTCTGCGGGCGCCGGACATCTTCGCCTACAAGATGCTCGAGGGGATTCTGTTCAGTTCCTGGGCCTTCTTCTTCCTCGTCTTCCCGCTGGTGGCGGCGCTGGGCATCTACGACCGCGCGCCGTGGTACTACTATCCCGGCGCGTTGCTTCTGATGGGCGGATTCGCCCTGCTCGCGGCGGCGGCAGGGGGGATCGCCACGCTCCTGGTGGGGCGATTCCTGACGCGCTCGCCACGCCGCGTGCTGGCCCTGCTGATCCTGATCGTCAGTCTGGTCGCCATCGTCTGGGCGCTGAATCTCATCGGCAGCTACCGCGCGTCACTCGATCGGTCGGGTGAGGTCTGGATGCAGCGCGTTCTCGGAAAACTGGGCCTCAGCCGCAGCCCGCTTCTGCCGAGTTACTGGGTCAGCGACGGCCTCCTGGCCTTCGCGCGCGGCGAACTGGCGCGGGCCGCCTACCGGCTGGAACTGCTCGGCGCCACCGTTCTTTTCGCGGGGATGGTGGCTGTCCACGCGGCGCGGCGCTTCTACCTGCCGGCCTATCACCGCGCCCAGGCGCTCGGACGGCGGCGCGGCACGCGGGCCGTCGAGGGGGGGTATGCGCTGATGGAGCGAGCCCTGCCCGGTATGAGCGACGACCTGCGCGCCCTGATCGTCAAGGACGTCAAATCCTTCCTGCGCGATCCCGTCCAGTGGTCGCAGGTGCTCGTCTTCTTCGGGCTGCTGGGCGTCTACTTCATCAACATGCGTAACCTGCGCTACGACCTCGACCAGCCCTTCTGGAAACACCTCATCAGTCTCCTCAACGTCATCGCCACCTCTCTGACGTTGAGCACGTTCACCAGCCGTTTCATCTTCCCGCTGCTCAGCCTTGAAGGGCGCAAGTTCTGGATCCTGGGGCTGCTCCCCATCGCCCGGCGCAACATTCTCTACAGCAAGTTCTGGTTCGCCTTCGGCGGTTCCTTCCTCGTCAGCGAGTCGTTGATTCTCCTCAGCGACGCAATGCTCGGCCTGCCCGGGCCGGTGATGGCGCTGCACGCCGTGATGATGCTGTTCGTCTGCGCCGGTCTCTCGGCCCTGGCGGTCGGAACGGGCGCGCTCTACCCCGACCTGCGCGAGGACAACCCCTCGCGGATCGTCAGCGGATTCGGCGGCACCCTCAACCTGGTCCTCAGCGTCCTCTACGTTACGCTGATCATTGCCTTTATGGCGGTGCCGTACCACGTGACCGGGATGTCCTTTTCCGGGGGGGAGGGGTTGCGGGCAGCGGTGCTTCCCGGCGTCGCGGCGGCGGCGCTTGTGGGGCTTTGCGCCGTGATCCTGCCCCTTCGGCTCGGGGTCCGCGCCTTCGAGAAGTTGGAGGTCTGAGGTGTTGTTTCCGACCGGCGGGGGTGAGTAGCGGGGGGTTATTTGTCGTCCGGCTCGGCATCCAGCGCCCGCGCCAGCAGCGCGGACGACCTGGGACCGTGTGGGAGCATCACGACCCGGCGCGATTCCGAACCCGCCGGTTCGATTCGCACCTCCAGGTGATCTTCGGGAAGGGTCTCCGCCACGCGATCGGCCCACTCGACCACCGTTACGCCCGCGCCGTAGTAGGCCTCATCGGCGCCGATGTCGCGCATCTCCTGCACTCGCGACAAGCGGTAGGCGTCGAAGTGGAAGAGGGGCAGGCGTCCCTCGTGGCGCGTCATCAGCACAAAGGTCGGGCTCGTGACCTCGCGGGGGTCACCGCCCAATCCGCGCATCACGCCCTTGGCCAGCACGGTCTTTCCCGCGCCGAGCGTGCCCACCAGGGCCAGCACGTCGCCGGCGGAGGCGGCGCGCCCCAGGCGTTCGCCGAGGGCCAGGGTCTCTTCCGGGGATTGGGTGGTGCAGCTTCTCATGGCATAGACAGAGACAGGGGCGCAACGCGGTCGCGTGGGCGAACGTTGCGCCCCTGGGGATGACGGACGGCAAACGACAGACGACGGACGGCGGACGACAGACGACGGACGACAGACGACGGACGACAGACGACGGACGACAGACGACGGACGACAGACGACGGACGGCGGACGACGGACGAGAACGGCGATCTAGGCCGAGGCGTCCACGATCTTCGGCACGAGACTGTCCCATCCCAGGGGCATAATGTGGGCGCCCTGGCACATCGGCTTCATGGCGCGGATCAGGCGCGCGGAGATTTCCACCGCCTTTGCCTTTGCGGACTCCTTCGGCGTTTCCGAAAGCTCCTTCATCATCGCCTCGGGAACGACGACGCCGGGCACATTCTCGTTCATGTACTTCGCCATGCCCAGTCCCTTCACCACCACGATGCCGACCATGATCGGGATCGTGATGTTCCGTCGCCGCACTTCGTTCATAAAGGTCTCGAAGGCTGCCGGGTCATACACTGCCTGCGTCTGGCAGAACTGCGCGCCGGCGGCGACCTTCTTCTCGAGCTTGAGGATCTGCGGCTCCACGAAGTCCGCGCACGGCGTCACCACGCAGCCCTTGAAGAACTTCGGCGCGCCTTCGAGCTTGTTCGGGCGGCCCTTGAAGTCCTTGCCCATGTCCGCCCCGCCTTCGAGCGTGGTCATGGCCTTGAGCAGTTGCACGCTATCGAGGTCGTACACCGGCTTGGCTTCGCGGTGGTCTCCCTTGACGATGTGGTCGCCGGTGATCGAGAGGACGTTCTCGATTCCGAAGACCGCCGCGCTGAGCAGGTCGCTCTGCAGCGCCAGGCGGTTGCGGTCGCGGCAGACCATCTGGAAGACCGGCTCCATGCCGCGCTCGACGAGCTTGGCCGATACGGCCAGGGATCCGAGACGCATGACCGCAGTCTGGATATCCGTGACGTTGATCGCGGCGACCTTGTCCTTCATCGCCTCGGCGCCTTCGATCACGTGCGTGAGGTCAACGCCCTTGGGGGGACCGACTTCACCGGTGAAGGTGAAATGCCCCGCATCGAGAGACTGCTGAAGTTTGCTCATGACTTGGCTCCCTGGGAAGGTGGTGGGGTTCTCTTCGGCCAGACGTACGCGCGCGGCGTGTGGCGCGCCGATTGATCCTTGGCCGGCTCGAACTTCCGCATCTTGTCCAGCTTGCCGCGCTTCTCCATTTCCTTGTAGATGAGCACCCACGCGCAGTCCTTCTCGGGGTCCACCTCGCACTTGCCGTTCTTATATCCGCCGCAGGGGCCGTTGAGCAGCCCCTTGGCGCAGCGCGTCACCGGGCAGATGCCCTCATAGCGGTCCAGCACGCACTTGCCGCACGTCGCGCACTTCTCACTGTACTTCCCCAGACGGTGCACCTGGCCGACGAACATGGACTCCGCGCCGGGGTGTGTGCGCTTCTCCAACGTTTCCTGAAGGGTCTGCGACCCCGTCCCGCAGGCGAAGCAGACGATGTCGTCCGCCGCCGCCAGCGCCGCCTCGTTCTCGCGCGCCTTCATCCGCACCGCCCCCTGCTGGCACGCGGTGTCGAAGACCGCCGTCCCCGTCACCGTCTTGCCGGCGGCTTCGAGCCGGGCCTTCATCTCCACCAGTTCCTCCGTGCCCCCAACCTTGCAGGCCGTCGCGCAGTCCGCGCAGCCCGCCAGAAAGACCTTCTGCACGCCCTCGAGGGATTTGAGGATCTCCTCCAGGCTCTTCTGTTTCTGGATGATCACGTCCGCCTCCGCAGGTTAGGGAACTTCCACGATGGCCAGCGCGCCGCCGACCTTCACCACGTCGTCCTCCTTCACGCAGTGCTTCTTCACCTTGCCCGTGACCGGCGAGGGGACGTTGAATGTCGCCTTGTCCGTCACCATCTCGCAGAAATCGTCGCCTTCCTTTACGGAATCGCCCTCCGCGACGAAGAAGAAGGACAGCGTCGCTTCGTCCGGCGCGTCGTCGCCCAGGGGCGGCAGCTTCACCTCCACGTCGGCCATGATCTCTCTCCTGACTGGACTGAAAAAACCGTGCGTCCTGCACATCCGGCGCGGCGTCTGCGCAGACCGGCCCGGGGGCCGGTCAGCCGTGAATTCCGCGCCCAAGCCATGACTCCGCGCACTCGCTCACCGCTTCCGAAAGGGTCGGGTGCGCGTGGATCGTCCGCGCGATCGTCTCCACCGTCGCTTCCATCTCCATCGCCAGGCCCGCCTCGGCCACGATCACCGACGCCTGCGGTCCAATGACATGTACGCCGACGACGCGGCCGGTCTTCGTTTCCGCGATGATCTTGGCCCAGCCGTAGGTCTCGCCGAGCGCCTGTGCCTTGCCCAGCGCCTGGAAGTTGAACTTCGTCTCGCGCACGTCCAGCTTCGCCGCCGCGCACTCCGCGTTCGAGAGGCCCACCGACCCGATCTCGAACTCCGTGAAGACGCACGCCGGGACCACCCGGTAATCCATCCGCGCCGGGTGCCCCATCGCCGACTCGGCCGCCACGATCCCCTGCCGCGAGGCCACGTGCGCGAGCATGAGCTTGGCCGTGATGTCGCCCACGGCGTAGATATTCGGCGCGGACGTGCGGCACTGCTCGTCAACGACCACGGCGCCGCGTTCCGTCTTGACGCCGGCGGCCTCGAGACCGATCTCGCGCGTGTTCAGCCCGCGCCCGATCGAAACGAGGACAAAGTCGCTCTCGATCTGCTTGCCGTTGGAGAGGACGCTGAGTGCGCCGTTCGCCTTGGGCGTCACGCCTTCCACCTTCGCGCCCAGGTGGATGTCCACCCCGGCCTTGCGGAAGAGGCGATACAGCTCCTTGGCGAGGTCGCTGTCGCTTCGCGGCAGGAGTTGGTCCATCATCTCGACGATCGTCACCTTGGCGCCGACCTGGCGGAAGATGCTCGCCCACTCGACGCCGATGTAGCCGCCGCCGACGATGAGCACGCTCTTCGGCGCCTGCGTCAGCGCCAGCGCGTCGTCGCTGGTCAGGGCGGTACGCCCGTCGAAGGGGAAGCCGGGCAGCTTCAGCGGCTCCGAGCCCGTCGCCAGGATAAACTTCCGCGCCGTCAGCGTCTTCGAGGCCGGCGCGCCGACCTCCAGGGTCGTGGCGTCCCGCAGCCGCCCGCGCCCGGAGATGACCTCGATCTTGTGCTTCTTCATGAGGAACTGGATTCCCTTGCGCAGGCGCTCGATGACCTCATCCTTGCGCTGCGCCATCCGCGCGTAGTCCAGTTCCACCCCCGCGCACTTCACCCCGAACTCCGCGCCGTGCTTGGCCAGGGTGAACACGTGCGCGCTTTCCACCAGCGCCTTTGTCGGGATGCAGCCGCGATTCAGGCATGTGCCGCCCAACTCGCGCGCCTCCACCAGTCCGACTTTGGCGCCCAACTGCGCCGCGCGGATCGCCGCCACGTAACCGCCCGGACCGCCGCCCAGAACCAGAATGTCGTAGTCCATCCCTCTCTCCATTCCTGCGCGCTGCGATAGGCCCGCAATCACCTGATTATATGAAGGCATGGCAGGGGGGGTCAAACCCTGGCGGTCTTCGTCGGCCTAGTCCGGACGCCAGATCGTCCCGGCAATGTGCCGCACCGGTTCCCGTCCGGGGACGCGCTCCTTCGCCAGGGAGATGTAGTACGCCGTCAGGATGCTGCCGTCCGCTCGCTGTACGCTGCGCGAGTACCCCATGTCCCCCTCGCCGTCGTCGCGGAGGATGATCTCCGGTCCCCAGGCCCAGCCCTCGGTGTCCAGACTGACGCGCGCGCGCATTCCGCACGGCGGAAAGCGCCGCTCGTAGGTCAGGGCGATGCGTCCGTCGCGCAGGCGCAACAGGTGCGGCGTGCCGCCCACGTCCGTCACGCGCCCCACCGTCTGCCAGTTCCGCCCGTGGTCGTCGCTGCGGTACAGCATCACGTACACCACCCGTGCCGGCGTCTGCGCCCGGACCGCCAGCAGGATGCCGCCGCCCTCCAGGGCCAGCGGGGCGGGATGGATGATGAACCTTGCGTCGCGCCGTTCGAGGGGCAGTTCACCCGTGTAGGTCCACCGACGCCCCATGTCCTCGATGAGATCGGTGTAGATGTGCATCGTCTGGCTTTCCTCGTTGCCGCGGAGGATCGCGTCGCTGAAGAGCAGCACGTCGCCGTTCGGGCGGACGACATAGCTTGGCAATCCCCAGGTGCTGAACATGTGCGAGGGTTTCTTCGTCAGCGGTCCCAGCGGCCACGTCCGGCCCCGGTCCGGCGAGGCCATGATCGTGCTCCAGAAGCGCACCTCCTTGTAGTCGCGCGCCCAAAGGTGTTCGCCCAGGTAGTTGGAGAGGAGCACCGTGTCGGGAGAGCGGAAGTCCACCGGGTTCCAGTTCATGTTCTGCTCTCCGTCCTGGAAGAAGGCGACCGCCGCGTCGCGTTTCCGAAGCGCCACCTCTGGCTCGGAAGACCAGCTTTCGCCGTCGTCCTTCGATCGGACCAGGCACAGTTCCCCCCACGTGTCCAGCCAGAGATGGTTCGTGGCGCCCGGTTTCGCGTAGTCGCACGCCAGGCGTGTGAAGCCCGTCAAAATCTCCCCGTCCGGAAAGCGCCACATCCCGCCCGTCATCACCCAGTTCGAACAGTAGCCGTCATCCCGATAGATCACAATGTTGCGTCTGGCACGGGGCGTCACTACGTCGCAGGAAGAGGAAAGGCGCATGGCAACCTCCGGAGCGCGCAATGGCACGGTCTTGCGTCTTGGAAGGACGTGAAAACAACAGCACACCCGCGGGCACAGACTATAGGCCGTCCGATGCGAAGTCAAGTCTCCTGCCTTGTCAATCCCTCTTGCGCCGGAGGGCCGCGTCGGATATTCTTATGGCGGCGCGCGAAGGAGAGCTTTGTGTGAGGAAGATATGCCCGAGGAAATGGCTGCGCTGACGCTGCTCGGCGAATCGGCCGATTGGCTTAAGGACGCCGAAGGCGGCTCGATTCGCGACCATCGCATGGCGGCCATCGAGAGCTTCCGTGCCGCCTGGTCGGGCCCGGGCGATAACAACCGCCAGATGGCCGCCCAGGAGACCTTCACGCGTCTTCTCGTCGCCCTGCGGCACAATCACCTCTATCCTTCCGCCCTGGTGCTCGACGTGGCCGGCGACCGCGGCGCGCGCTACCTGCCCGCCGTCGGCACCGCGCGTCGCGATTTTGAACACCTTCAGAACTTCTGCGTCGTGAACAAGTTCGGCATCGGCGAAGTCCACCTTCTTTACATGGCCCTTCTCCTTTGTCGGATGCTCCATCGTCCGGAAAAGACGCCGTACGACGTGCTCCTCGAAAATGCCGTCGGCGACGTCGTTTTTCTGCGCGTGCCGATCTTCCGCGCGGACAACCTGGGGGCGTTCAGTTCCGAACTCAAGGCGCGCTTCCATGCCGTCCGAATGATGCGTTCCATGCGCAAGATGGGCCTGATGGATGAGGGCGCCGTCACGGACCTGACGCCCCAGGACATGCACGAGATGCGCCAGATGCTCCTGGACCCGATCCGCGCCACGGCCGGGCATTACGTGCAGCGGCCCTATCGCCTGGCCTTCTCGGTCCTCGACGCCGCCACCGCCCTTGAGGAGCACGCGCGCGCCGATGCGGCCGGACGCGCCTCGGTGGACGACCGGCCCCCGGAGGAGCTCTTCTCGCGATTGCGCCATCGCGTCAAACAGCTCCGCGAGCGGAACGACATCGGCCCCAACTGCCAGGCCCGAGTCCTCAACCTCGCCATCGCCGCCTCCATTCGAGCCCTGCCCCATGTGGATGCCGTGCTCGGACGCGAGATATACATCTTCCTCCGCAGCGAGAAGTATCACGCCAGCATCCGCCACTCGCGGATGTTCGAACTGCTGCCGAACAACGTCGAGCGACTCCGCTTCCTGAACTTTCTCTTCGTCCAGGGCAAGCAGAATCCCGTTTACTACCTCGACAAGTTCGGCAAGTTCATCCCCGGCGAGACGCTGCGCTTCGAGAGCAAGGAGACGGGCTTCGTCTTCGAAGCCCAGCCGGGGCGCGAGGTCCCCGCCCCGTAAGGGCGCCCTTAAGCCCCGCGCCACCCCATCCAGATCAGCCGCAGCGCCGCCAGCCCCGCCAGGAGTATCACCGCGCCGTTGAAGACCTTCTGCGGAATCCGCCGGAAGGCCGCAAGCCCTGCAAAGGCGCCCAGCACCACCAGCGGCGCCACCGCCAGGTTGAAGAGCAGGGAGGACGCCGTGATCAATCCCAGGCCGGCGCTGAAGGGCACCTTGGCGCAGTTCACCAGCAGGTAATACCACGCTCCCGTGCCCATGAAGGACCGTTTGTCCAGTCCCATGGCGATCAGGTATATCCCCATGATCGCGCCCGCCACATTCCCCACCATCGTGGCGAAACCCGCCGCCAGGCCGACCAGCGCCGCAAACCACGCCTCGTGCGGCAGGCGTTCTTCCATCCACTCACCGCCTCTATCCCGCGCCGCCTGCACGCCGATCAGCGCCAGCACCATCCCCCCCAGCAGGGGGTAGAAGTGCCGGTCGTCCATAATCCGCAGCGTCCAGGCCCCCAGCAGGAGCCCCGGCACTATCCACGGTAGAAGCCGAAGCACGATCTTCCACTGGGCGTGCTGGCGATACCAGGCCACAGCGAAGAGGTCGCCCAGGATCAGCATGGGCAGCAGCGCCCCGGTGGACTCCTTGCCGGGGAAGACGGCAGCCATCAGGGGCACGATCAGGATTCCCAGTCCCGTCAGGCCTGTCTTCGAGAAGCCGACGAGGAAGGCGGCAATGCCGCCCTGAATCAGTTGCGCGGCGGTCAGGTCCAAGGGCAGAGTCCCGGTGGGAAAACGCGAACGAAGGCCGGCGCGGAGCGTCACTTCCGCTGCCAGCGATCCTCCCTCTCCAATACCGAACGGGGACCCTCGCCGTCAAGCCACGCCCGGGCCGCCGCGTCGTCGCGCAGCCATGCGTCCCAGAAGGCCGTGCTCAGCGCCAGGATGGCCCGGTGGTGGTTTGGGTTTCGCTTCTCCGTGTCGCCCGGCAGGGGGCGCTCCGTAAAGGCCGAGTGTTCGGCATTGTGCAGAACCAACTCGTACTTGCCGCCGGGGGGAAGGGCGGGGAAGACGGCCAGACGCGAGGCCACGTCCGCATCGCCAATCGGCGCCACGTCCTTTGTGCCCGTCATCAGCAGCCAGGGGATATTCACGGCGCCGAAGGTCTGCGCCGCGTTCGCGCGGCGGGGGAGGCTCGGGCTGAAAAGGATTGCGGCGCGTATTCGCGGATCGGTGAAGGAGATACCGGCGCCGGCGTGTCGCTGTCCACTGACGGCCTGTGTCGTCATCGCGCCGAAGGAGTGCCCCGACATTCCGATGCGGGTAAGGTCGAGCCGCCCGGCGAAGGGGTGTCCCTCCGCCGCATTCCAGCGTTCAAGCTGGTCCAGGACGGCGGAAACGTCGCGGAGGCGCAGGAGAAAGTTTGCCGCGTTCGCGGCCTTCTGCATCGCCGCCATGCGCTCCTTCGGCGGCACGCCCGCCCAGACGGAGGAGTCGCTTCCCGGATGCTGAAGGAAGACCGCCGCGAAGCCGCGTGCGGCCCAGTGGAGTCCGAGATAGGCGCTGCCCTCGCGCGTGCCTCCGAGGCCGTGGCTGAAGAGCGCGACCGGCGCCCGTGTCGCGTCCGGGGGCAGATAGACGCGCAGGGGAACCTCCCGGCTTCGGGCCGCGTCCTGAACGGTCAGGTTCAGCACCTTCGGCGCAACGGTGTCGGCCACCTTCAGCGGGTCGTAATCCGGCCCTGCGCCCAGCGCGTACGCGAACGTGAGAAGGGCGAACCCAAACACGACGCGGAAGAAAGGGGCGGTCATCACGGTCTCTCCCGGAGGGGGGCGCTCGCCATCGCTAAAGAAGACGGGCGACGCCCAGCGCGGCGTCGCCCGGTCGTTCCAGAGGAAGAGGCGGGGGGGGTTACTTCGGGACGACCTTGTCCTTCTTGAGGGTCGTCGTGGGCGCGGCGGCCGGGGCCTTGGCGGGCGTCTTCGCCGTGGACACCTGTTCATCGGAGATGAAGACCTCGACGCGGCGCGACCGTTTGGGGTCCTCGCGTCCGTTCGCGTCCGTCAGGAGGTCGTTATCGCCGTAGCCGCTGAACTGCAGGCGGTCGGAGGAGATTCCTTCGGCCTTGAGGAGGTTCAGGACCGACAGGGCGCGGGCGCCCGAGAGCTCGAAGTTCGACTTCCAGGCCGAATGCCGGATCGGCTGCGAGTCGGTGTAGCCGCGCACCTCGATCCGGTTCCCCTTGTCCTTCACCTGCGCCGCGATTTTCTTGATGATCGCCTGGCCGGAGGACTTCAGCGTCGCCGAACCCGCGTCGAAGAGAATGTCGCCGGGGACGCGGACGATCAGCCCGCCGCTGGCGGCCGTGCGGATGACCTCTTCGCCGTCCTGGCCCGTTGCGGACGTATCCGTCTGGCCCACGCCGCCGCGGCGCAGGTCGCCCATCAACTGGTTCTGTGCGGCCAGCAGCTTGTCCTTGTCCTGCATCCGCAGCAGCAGTGATTCGTTCTCGCGCGTCAGGCGCTCGCGTTCCACTTGCAGCGACGTAATCTGCGCCGATTGCTGTTCGTTCAGCCGCTCCAACTGCCGGTAGTGCTCCATCTGCGCCGCCGTCACCATCTTCACCGGCTCCTGGCAACCGGCCAGCAGGAAAGCCCCGCCGAGAACGCTCAACGCCACTCCCCAACGCATGCTCTTCATCAGGAACTCCTTTCGATGACTCTCGGACGACCACAATATTGTCGAGCCGCCGGACGCTCCGGCGGGCGTTATCCACGTCATGTATTGAAGAGCGGCACCTGCTTGACGAACTGGATGACTTGCTGGGTGAAGCCGCCCTGGTACTCGAACATTTCGCTGAAGAGGAAGACGGCGCCGCCGATCATGATGAGGAACCCGGCGGCAAGGGCGATGTTGTAGAGCAGACTCGGCTGAATCGGCGTGACGGCCTGGAACATGCCCACGGCGGCCGGTTCCGGCTCGGCTTCGGCCACGGCGGCCTCTTCCGCGAGAGCCTCGCCGCCCTCCTCCGAACCCTCCTCCGCGCCGACGGTTGCCTCCTGGATGGCATCGGCCACGACGCCGGCCACGGCGGCCGTTTCACCCGCCACGGTCGCCTGGGTGGTCGCCTGCTCGGCGTCTATCCCCACCGTGGAGCCTTCATCCACCACCGGCACCGTGTCCGTGGCGTCCGCTGCGGTCTTGATGGACTCCTCGGAACCCGACGAGGCGTCCTCCGCGGCAATGATGGCTTCCTGCGTGTCCACGACCTTGTCGAGGTCGAGTTCCTGGAGTTCGTCCTCGCTGCTTTCCTCCGCCACGCCGAGAACATCCGTCACGGTGCGGTCGAGCGTCGAGCCGGTGTCCGGCGCCACCGCCGGCATCGGTTGGGGGGACTCCTCGATATCCGAGATCGCCTCCACCTCGTCCCCGGAAGAGGCATCGTCCGCATCGCCCTTCAGCGACGATCCGCCCACGCCCGCTGAACTGTCCGAAGAGCTTTCTTCGGCCACGTCCAGGATGTCCACCGAGGACTCCGAGTCATCGGCGACGAGGACCGACTCGCCCTTGTCGCCGCCCGTGGCCGGGCCGATGTTCAGTTCCTTCTCCGCAAAGTCGAAGTCCGGTTTGGTGTCCGCTTCCTTCTTGGCCGCCCCCTCGTCCGTCGCCGCGAGCAACGAGGTCTGGTCCGCGTCCTCGCTCGATGGGGCTTCGTCCTGAAGGCCGAGGTCATGATCGGAGAACTGGAAGACCGGCGTGTCTTCCGTCTTGGCCTTCTGGACTTCGTCATCCGCCGGCGCCATCACCGAGGTCTGGTCTGCGTCCTCGATACCGCCGGCGGCGTCAATCTCCGCGAGGTCTATCTTGCTGGTGGGGTCCTTGCGTACAGCGGGGTTCACCTCCGTCGCTTCCATCCCGCTAGACATTGCTGTGGCGCTGCTCGCCAGCTTCTTCTTGTAGGACTCGACGTCGGAAGGTTTAAACTTGTACGTCTTCTGGTCCAGGAAGCCCCGGAGCATTCCCTTCTTGGCGAGTGCGGTCACCTGCTCCTTGGGCACTTGCAGAAGGCGGGCCACATCCTCTATGGTCAGGTACTTCTCGGCAGCCATAGTGCATCCTCCGCGCAGGCCTGCCGCGCGTAATCGCACAGCAACCCGCAGCTCCATGTCGGGGGCTTATCCCGAAACGGCCTGTGGAATCACCCATCCATCCGGGCGCCACTGGCCCAAAATGAGCCACTCGATGGTTAGGGAAATCCGTCCCATCGCGCGTAGTATAGCACGCGCATTCCGCGCAAGCAAGAACCCCATACGGATTTGTGACAGGATTTCGCGCGGGCCGTTCGAGAAGCCTCCCGCTTTGCTCACAGCACCTGCCAGGGGATCTTTTCGGCGAAGAACTTGACCGGAAGCGCGGGGAAATGCGCGGAAAGCAGAGAGACGAGCTTCCGCAGTCCCGGCTCCTCGGTGGCGTGGTGGAAGCCGTCCACCACCGCCACGCCGCACTCCTGCGCCATCTTGGCGCAGCCGTGGATCATGTCGCTGGCCAGGACGGTATCGCAGCCCAGGGCGTGGTACTGCGCAATCGTGCCCCAGCCCTGTCCCGACCCGCCCGGCGCTACGCCGATCCGCCGCGCCCGATGCTCCGGGCCGGGCGTCACCACGCGCACAAAGGGGATGCGCAGGCGCGTCTTGACGCGTTCAGCGACTTCCGTCAGCGGCGTGGGGGGAATCTCGACGATCCGCAGGCATCGTTCCGCCAGGACCACGCGGTCGGCCCAGCCGAGTTCCTCGATGAGCGAGGCGGGGATGCCCCACGGCGCGAGGTCCACATTCCAGTGGTGGCGGTGGATCACGAGGTTGTGCTGCACCGCCAGCCGCATCCGCTCGATGTTCGCCTTCACCCCGAAGGTCTCCGGCGTCGGCGAGCGGTGGGGCAGCAGCGGCAGCTTGCCCATGACCAGGATGGGGTCCTCGTGGCTGAGGATCAGATTCAATCCCTCCGCCGCCGCCTGACGCATCACCTCCGGGCCGGGCCACCACGCCACAGCTACGCCGGTGCAGGGGGTCTTCGGGTCGCCCCACGTATAGACGTTCTCCGACTCGCTGTAGGGCTTGGGGTCGGGCGCGATGCTGAAGAGGTAGCGATTCACGTCGTCACAGGTGATCGGCGATGCCATGCGCTTCTTCCTTTCATGCTTGCGACGCCGGACGCACTCTCATTCCACGCCGTCGCGCGTCCGCCAGACGTCCGGCCCGCTGCCGAGTTGCCACATCATATCCTGAAAGACCACCAACTCGCCATAGCCGCGGACGCCGAAGGGCGTCTTCGGGTTGACGCAGCTCCAGTGGAGGCCGTCTTCCGAGTTCCACACGCTTCCCTTGACCGCCCAGAGCTTGTTTCGATAGACCGCCGGCTCGCAGTAGGGGTCGTAGGGCGTCGGCTCCATTACCGAGTTCGCGGGCCGCGCGCAGGACCTTGTCGCGCGTCTCCTCCGCGCAGGGCAACCGTTCGCGGGGGAGCTTGAGCGCGGCCGAAACGACCATGTCCGAGACCCCGGCGCGGCGGGGAACATTGCGCGCGGTCACCATGCCAGTCCTCTCCGAAGCAACGGCACCCGATACCGGGCTGCTGCTGCCATGCTCACGGATGCACTTTGAGGTCAAACGCATCGGGTTTGACATCAAACCTTGCTTGCAATGCTGTAGTGCCGGCGTGTGGCGGTGTCAAGCCTGTTCTTCTTCTCTTCTGTCACAAGGACTGATGGACTCCATCCGGCTCGCAGGGCCGGAGCGTCCGTGGCCGTTCCACCCGCTAGTCCAAGCCGCCCCCATTCGCGCTGCCCCCTTCGGGAGGCCCATCGTGATTCTCAACCGCGAGGAGTGCCGCCGCAAGGTTCTCGGCTGCTGGATGGGCAAGAACATCGGAGGCACGCTCGCGCGCCCTTCGAATGGAAGCGCCAGGTGAACGACATCTCCCTCTGTACCCAGGACCATAAGGGCGAACCCCTTCCGAACGACGACCTCGACCTTCAGTTGTTCTGGCTCGCCGCCTTCGGAGAGCGGGGTGTGGCGCTGGATTCGGGCACGTCAAGATTTCCCTCTGGCTGCGCCCCAACCACGCCCTCTTCGACGGCATCAACCTCGATGAATGGATCGAGGAGGGGATTTGCGACGAGGTGATCGCCGATATATACTCCGACGCGGAGCTTGACGATCCGTCTCCGGAGTGGCGCGCTCGCGTTCAGCGTCGGGCCGCCCTGGTCAAGGGCATCGGCTTCTCCCCGCGGATTCCGTGGGTGGATGCCCGTCTGCCGAAGCTCCTGGAGCAGGGCTGCGCCGGACTCTGCGCCTGCGGGAGCGAGCCGTTCGCCCCCCACGCCCTCGACGCGCTCCGAAGCCGTTCGCCCTCAGCGCCGCGTTGGTTCCGCGAAAGCGAATGTCCTTGTCCCGAAGGAGGCGCCTCCCATGCCTGAGGCCATTGTGCGCGACGTGAAGACCATCAGCGTCCATCAGTCCTATCACGGTTGGCCCACCGTGGTCCGTCGGAAGGGGGGGGAACTCGTGGTCGTCTGCTCTGCCGGGCGCGAGCGCCACGTCTGCCCCTTCGGCCAGGTCCACCTCATCCGCTCCGCCGACAACGGCCGGAGCTGGTCGGCCCCCGAGGTCCTCGTCAACGGCCCCCTCGACGACCGCGACGCGGGGATTATTGAGACCTCGAAGGGAACCCTCCTCGTCAACTGGTTCACCTCCCTCGCCTGGCGCAACTCCCTGGCTGCCGCCGAGGCCGCCGGCGGCGAGCGCCTCGCCGCCATGGGCGACGGCTTTGTCGTCCGCTGCCGCAAGATTCGCGCCTTGCTCAACGACGACCTCATCCGCCGCGAACTCGGCACGTGGATGCTCCGCTCCACCGACGGCGGCAGGACCTGGTCTGAGAAGTACGACTGCGGTGTCGGCAGCCCCCACGGTCCCACCGAACTCTCCGACGGACGCCTGCTCTTCGTCGGCAACTGCAAGACCGCCACCCTGGACGTTCATCGCGCCGGCTGCGCCTACGCGCCGAACCTCTGCGCCGCCGAGTCCACCGACGACGGCCTGACCTGGCGCCGGCTTTGCGACATTCCCCAGCGCGAAGGCGACCCCCTGGGCTGCTATCATGAGCCCCACGCCGTCCAGGCCCGCGACGGGCGCATCATCGTCCACATCCGCAATCACGGCCCCGCCGACCGCCGCCAGTGGGGCACCCTGCAATCCGAATCCTCCGATGGCGGGCGCACCTTCAGCGCGCCGCGCGACATCGGCCTCACCGGCTACCCCGCCCATCTCCTCGCCCTGCGCGATGGACGCCTCCTCACCAGCTACGGCTACCGGCTCCTGCCCTCCGGCAACCGCGTCGCCCTCAGCGAGGACAACGGCCGCACCTGGAGCGCGCCGATGATCCTTGACGAGAAGCCCATCGGACGCGACCTGGGGTATCCCGCCACCGTCGAACTGGGCGATGGGTCCTTGCTCACCGTCTGGTACGAGAAGCTCCCCGAGTCCACCCTGGCCACCCTTCAGGCGGCGCGGTGGGAGTTGCGCTGAGCAAGACCGTATCGTTGTGCCGCGTCGAGAGAGGCATCGCCGTGTCCGAGTCTGCCCGATTCTGTCCATGTCCCTGGTTGCCCGGACTCCGTTTGTCTGTGTGTGCTCGTCCGTGTGGGTGGCACACCTGACGCGTCGCCGGTGGCGCCCTCGCCCGTGGCCGCGCCGCAGTTCCCGAACCGGCGTTTTTTTCGCAAGCGTCACTTGACTCGCGGGGCGCGAGTTCGTACGATATGGCGCATGTTAGGTTAGGCCCAGTGGGGCCGCAGCAATACGAGAGCGCTGTGACCGGTTCTTCGTTGTGCACAGGTAGATGAGCGGACGCCGAAAGGCGACCACGCGTTCCCTTCTCTTCCCCTTGCACCTGTTCCAGTTCAGGCCATCTCCCAGCTGTGCGTTTATCGGCGCAACCTAATCGCCCGGACGGCGAATTGGCCGTGTCCTGGAGCAGAACGCCATCGTGGCGGTTTGCCGGGGCGCGGGTTCGAGCCGAGGCAAGCGCATGGAGGAAGACACACAATGGCGCAAGGTAAGGTGAAGTGGTTCAGTGATCAGAAGGGCTTTGGCTTCATTACGCCGGACGACGGCAGCCCTGACGTCTTCGTTCATCACAGCGTCATCCAGGGCAGCGGCTTCAAGTCGCTGGCCGAGAACGACGTGGTGACCTTCGAAGTCGAAGCGGGCCAGAAGGGTCCGCGCGCGAAGAACGTGGTGAAGGTCAGCTAACGTAACGACCGACATCGCATCGCACCGAAACCGCTGCTGTGTGAAGGGACACGGCGGCGGTTTCGTGTTTAAGGGACGGCGGGCGACGGACGAGGGACGCCAGAATGGTTGAGCCTTCCTCACGTTCTGCGTCGGACGGCAATCGCCCAACCCGTCCCCCTCACGAACCGCCTCGGTTCGTGAACACGCCCGGCTGCTCACCGCCTCATCAGCGCGAACACCCCCCAGCCCAGGTATTCACGTGTATAGGTGGCGTAACGCTCGGGTTCCGAGGTCAGTCTGGCGCGAACCTCCTTTGCGAACTCGTCGCCGGGATTGGCTTCGAGCCACCGGCGCATGGTGAGCCACTGGGCCGCCTCGTATCGGTCCCAGCCGTCCTGGTCGGCCAGAACCATCTCAACGACGTCGCAGCCAAGCCGTCCGAAGGACGCCAGAAGCCCCGGAAGCATGAGAAAGTCGGAGATGGCGTGGGCGCCACATCCCTTGGCAACATCCTCCGTCGGCGGCAACTGCCGCCAGTAGGGCTCGCCGATCAGGATGATCCCTCCGGCGCGCAGGCTCCGCGCCAGAAGCGCAACCGTGCCGGTGACCCCGCCGCCGATCCATGTGGCGCCGACGCAGGCTGCTACACTCACCTTCTTGTCAGAGACATAGCCGGTCGCGTCGCCGTGGATGAACTTGACCCGATCGGCCACGCCGAGCTCCACAGCGCGGCGTCTCGCTTGTTCGGTGAACAACGGGCTCATGTCAATACCGGCGCCGACGATGCCGTGATCGCGCGCCCAGGTGCACAGCATCTCCCCCGAACCGCTGCCGAGATCGAGCACCCGCGCCCCCGATTCCAGCCGCAGCGCCGCGCCGAGAGTGGCCAGCTTCTCGGACGTGATCGGGTTGTGGATGCGGTGGGCGCTCTCCGTGATGGTGAAGATGCGTGGAATGTCCATTGGGCAAACTCCCTAAGGGTCTGAAGAAAGACAGTTGGCGCCTTGCGTCAGGGGTGTGTGGTACGAAATGCGGGGGGCTCCTCGTCAGCCGAAGTTGAAGGACTGGTAGGGCACGGAACACGGCGCGCCGGGGGCCAGGAGGATTTCGCGCCGGGCGGGAAGTGCGATGAGGGACCATTCGGTGTGCGAAAGGTGCGGGCCGCCGTGGCGGCACGGCGCCCAGGGCTCGTGGCACGAAAGAAGGGCCTTCATCTCGGGCAGGCAGGTCGGCGGACGCGTGCTCGCCGTCCACTGAAGCCAAGCCAGGCGGTTGACCGTGACGGGCTTGGCGGCGGGCTTGCGCCGGTCCGCGTCCTTGAGGGCGGGGGTGATGTAGTGGTTCGTGGCATACACGAAGGGGGCCTTGCGATTGCGGCACTGGATGAGCGGCACGGCCGATTCGAGGATGACCGTGTCGCCGCCGGCGTCCACGATGGCGATGTTGAACCCCTTGCCGGTGAGGGAGGCTCCCATCATTCCCGCGATGAAGGCGGAGGTGCTCCGGCACCGCGTCATCAGGTGGTAGGCCTGAAGACGGATGTCGAGTCGTGGGCCGGACTTGTCGAAAATGGAACCGACGGAGGCGTGTCCGTTGGCGAGCCCTTCGGCGTTCAGGGCGTCCAGCCCGCTCAACCAGCCGGCATAGGTCACTTGCAGGAGGGGAATGCCGGAGGCGGGGAAGCAACGACGCACGACGTAGTCGCGCTCGGCGCCCGGACCGGCGAAGGGCGTGGGGCGCGAGCCGTCGTTGTTCTTGCCCATGATGGGGCCATCGGCGCCGCCGGCGAGGGCTGTCGGGGTGCACTCCTCCGTCCACTCCGGCCCGAAGGTGTCCACCTGGTTAAGGGCGATGATCTTCTCCATCGGGGCGTCGGCGCCCTCGGCGAGACCGACGAGTTCATCGAAGATATTCGGCGTCCTGTCGCGAAGGACGCAGCGCGCGGCGGCGGCGAAACGCGCACCTTCGTCGGGATTCCAGAGGGGATCCACAAAGACCGCAAGATTGCGCCGTATGCTGTCGCGAGTCTGCTCTCCGTACTGGCGGCCCATCTCGCGGGCCGTGCCGCGGCAGTCAATGGTTTGTACAGGCGCCGACATGGCCGGTATCCTCCTCTGTGTCCCAAACGCTTCTGGCGCGCCCATCGGCGAAGTATAGCACGACAGCGTCGGCAATGCAGCCGTCCTTGAGAAGGCAAGATGTTCCCCCGCCGGGGGGCACGGGCCGATTGCCGTTCTCATTGATTCCCCCCCGGCGGCGTCTATACTGGTGAGGCGGCGAGGGGCGGTTTGTCGGAAGGGAGGAGCGCATGGACGGTCGGATGAGCGCGGTGCTGGGCGACATTACGCGAATGCCGGTGGATGCGATCGTGAACGCGGCGAACAGCACCCTGCTGGGCGGAGGAGGGGTGGACGGGGCAATCCATCGCGCGGCGGGGCCGGAACTGCTGGCAGAGTGTCGTGCGCTGGGCGGCTGCGCCACGGGCGAGGCAAAGATGACGGCGGGCTATGCCTTGCCGGCACGCCACGTCATTCATACGGTGGGCCCGGTGTGGCGCGGCGGGGGACACGGCGAGGATGCGTTGCTGGCCTCCTGTTACCGTAAGTCGCTGTTGCTGGCGAAGACGCACGCCCTGAAGAGCGTAGCCTTTCCGGCGATCAGCACGGGGGTCTATCGCTTTCCTCTCGAGCAAGCGTGCGAGATCGCGGTCAGGACTGTGGGTGAGTTCCTGAGCGACGACCGGACGCTGGAGAAGGTTATTTTCGTCTGCTTCGACGCGGGGACGCTTGCGCTGTACCAGGAACGCATGGCGGGCAGGCGCCCGTAGCGTCGGGGAACGTGCGGCGGCTCAAGTGCCTGTGCGGCAAGCAGTTGCAGAAAAAGCGTCGGGGGCATGGAATAAAGGACGTTCGGCGCGGAACTATATGAGTGAACCGACTTGACGTTTCCCGGAGAAACGCAGACGTGGGCTTGAGCCTGAGCAACCCGGCGGGCGGCGCACGTGACGAAGCCGCCTTTTGTGAGGTGGTGGATCGTCACGCCGGGGAGTTGTTCCGCCTGGCAGTCGTCCTGGTGGGCAATGCAGCGGATGCGGAGGATGTGCTTCAGGAGACGTTCATTGGCGCTCTGCAAGGCTGGGATCGCTTCGAAGGTCGTTCGTCGGTGCGGACGTGGCTGACCGGGATTCTCGTGAGGCAGGCGGCGCGGCATCACCGGAGCCGGCAGCGGGGACGGATGGAGTCGGTCGGGCAGTTGTCGGAAGCATCAAGGCGCATTCTCAGTGGTTCGGTGCCGGGGGATTCGGAGCAGTGGGACACGCAGATGGACGTTCTGGCCGCGCTGGGGGGGCTTTCGCCGGAACACCGCGAGGCGCTGGCGCTGCGGGAGTTCCAGGGGCTGAGTTACGAGGAGATGGCCGAGGTGCTTGGCGTGGCGCTCGGAACAGTCGAGTCGCGGCTGTTCCGGGCGCGGTGCGAACTGCGGGCGCGGCTGGCAACGTATCTGCGCTAGCCGGTCTGCGTCCGGACAGTGATGGAGGCAGAGAGGACAATGAACGAGTGTGAAAGCGCGCGGCGGTTGGGAGCCTGGCGCGATGGGCGCCTGAGCGCCGACGAGGCGCGCGCGATCGAGGCGCACCTCAAGCGCTGCCCGGTCTGTGCGCGGGAGGCGGAGGAACTGCAGCGCCTGTCGCGCTTCATGGCTTCGGCCCGGTTGCCGGCGCTGCCGGACTCGACGCTCGACCGGTTGCGCGGGTTGGGGCGGCGGCGGGAGGAGTTCACTCTGGTGCGCCTGTCGGAGTTCGTCCTGGCGGCGGCGGCGATGGTCCTGGCAGCGTGCGTAGGCTGGCTGGCCTGGACTTCAATGCCGTCGGCGGCGGTGGAGCGGCGAGTGCCGTTGTGGGAGAGCGCCGCCGTGGCGCCGCGGGCGGAGACGGCGGGCACGGCGGACGCGGAGAGCTACATGGCCCGGTGGATCGTGGCCGACCTTGGGCGAGGGAATGACCGTGACTAGGGCAAGGCTGATCATCGCGGTGGCGTTCATCGTGACCTTCCTGGCGGGCATCGCCGCCGGGCTGGCCTTCAAGCCGATGCCCCCTCCGCCCCCGCGCGAGGGGTCGTGGCTGGAGCGCGAACTCAAGCTCTCGCCGGAACAGCGGGAGAAGATGCGCGCGATCTGGACGGACGTCATGCGCGACGCAGGCCGGCAGTCGTCTATGGACAGGCGGCGGGAGTTGCAGAAGGAGCGCGACGAAGCGGTGCGGCTGTTGATTCCCGAGGAGCACCTGAGCGAGTACGACCTGACGTTGATGGAGTACGCACGCAAAGCGGCCGAACTGGGCAAGGAGAGGGAACGGGCCTTTCAGGAGGCGGTGGACCGAACGACGAAGATTCTTGACGAGGCGCAGAAGAAGCGGTACCTGGAGTTGATGAAGACCCGTCCGGAACGCGGGCCGCATCGTCCGGGAGGTCCGGTCCGGGAACCCGGACGTCCGGGGGAGCGGCCGCCGCCGGGATCGGGGACGTAGGCGCGCGGGCGGCGTAGCTCGCGGCGGAGTATCGGTTTTGACGGGGAAGAGACAGGAGATCAGCGATGAAGCGTGAAACGAAATGGCTGGGGCTGGCGTTGGCGGGGCTGTTTGCGGCGAGCGTGGCGGGGGAGGTCATGGCGCAGAACGCCGGGGGCGGACGCGGCGGCGCACCGGCCCAGGGTGGAACGGCGGCGCAGCCGGGCGGCGGTGGACGCGATGCGGGCGGGCGCGACGGCGGACGCGGCGGACGGGGCGGCTTTGATCCGGCGCAGTGGCGCCAGCGGATGATGGACGGGATCAAGGAATCGCTGGGCGTGGCCGACGAGGAATGGAAGCTGTTGCAGCCGAAGATCGAGAAGATCACCACCTTGCAGCAGCAGTTGCGGGGCGGGATGTTCGGCGGGCGTCGCGGCGGGGCGGAAGGCGCTCCGACGAGCGAAGTCGAGCAGAAGGCCCAGGCGCTGCGGACGGCCCTGGAGAACAAGGAGACGAAGAACGACGAACTCGCCCAGAAGGCCACGGCGCTGCGGACGGCGCGCGAGAAGGTGCGGACGGAGATTGCCAAGGCCCAGACGGAACTGCGCGAGTTGCTGACCCCCCGCCAGGAAGCGCAACTGGTGCTGCAGGGGATATTGGACTGACGGCGAACGGCATGAAGGACATCGTTTCGACATTGCAGGAGCAGCAGGTAGTGGACGCGGCGGCTGCGGAGCGCATCCGCGCGCTGACGGCCCAGGGGAAGTCCCTCGACGACGCGCTGCTCGAAGGCGCCGGCCTGCCGGAGGATACGCTCCTCCGGCGGCTGGCGTCGCAGTTCGGAGTGCCCTACGTGGACCTCGATGCGCGCCCGCCGTCCAAGGAGTTTCTCGCGCGTTTCCCGGCGCGAGTGCTGCTCAAGCACCGCCTGGCGCCGGTGGAAGGGCCGGGGGGCGTCGCGCTGGCGGTGAGCAGTCGCCTCTTCGACCGCTCCGGTCCCGATGAACTGCGCTTGCTCTCCGGGATGGAGTTCCGCCCGGCCCTCGCTTCCTCGGCGGAGATCGAGCGCTGCTTGAAGAACAGCCTCGGCGTGGGGGCGGACACGATGCAGACGCTCGTTTCCGACGCGGCCGAAGGCGACGTCCAGGTGGTCGAATCATCCGAGGAGGACGGCGTCAACCTCGTCGAGGGCGCGGAGGACGCCTCGATCATCAAGTTCGTGAATCAGGTGCTGACGGAGGCGATCGAACGTCGCGCCACGGACGTGCACATCGAGCCCTTCGAGCGCGAGCTGAGGGTGCGCTACCGGATTGACGGCGTTCTCCAGGAGGCGGCGATCCCGCCGGAGGTGAGGCATTTTCAGGCGGAGATCGTATCGCGCCTGAAGATTCTGAGCCATCTGGACATCGCCGAAAAGCGTCTGCCTCAGGACGGACGCATCAAGCTGCGGATCGCCGAGCGCGAGATTGACGTGCGCGTGTCGGTGATCCCCATGCTCCACGGCGAAGCGGTCGTGCTGCGCCTCCTCGACCGCAGCGCGACGCTCCTGGGGCTCGAACAGCTGGGGATGTCCGACCGGGACTGCGCGACGCTGGCAAAGGTTCTGGAACTGCCGCACGGCATCGTGCTCGTGACAGGCCCGACGGGGAGCGGGAAGACGACGACGCTCTACGCCGCGCTGTCGCGCATCAACGACGTGGAGCGCAAGATCATCACGATCGAGGACCCGGTGGAGTACCACCTGCGGGGGATCAACCAGATCCAGGTTTCGACCAAGGCGGGGCTGACCTTTGCGCGCGGCCTGCGGGCCATCCTTCGCCACGACCCTGACGTGGTGCTGATCGGGGAAATCCGCGATCACGAAACGGCGGAGATCGCGGTTCAGGCGTCGCTGACGGGGCACCTTGTCTTCTCGACGCTGCACACGAACGACGCGCCGGGGGCGGCGGTGCGGCTGATAGACATGGGGATTGATCCGTACCTCGTGGCGTCGTCGCTGGAGGCGGTGATGGCGCAGCGGCTGGTGCGGACGATTTGCGCGCACTGCAAGGAGCCCTTCGAGCCGGCGGGGGCGGCGCGCCTGCGCGAGGAGATGGGCGCCCTGGCCCCGGCGGTCTTCCACCGCGGGCGCGGGTGCCGGGAATGCCAGGGGACGGGCTATCGCGGGCGGACGTGCATTCTGGAATTGATGCCGGTGACGGAGGGGGTGCGTCGGCTGGTCCTGCGGCGCGCGTCGGGGGGGGAGATCCGGCAGGCGGCCATCGCCGAAGGGATGCGCACCTTGCGCGAAGACGGATGGCGGCACGTGAACGAAGGGCGGACGACGCCGGAGGAGGTGCTGCGGGCGACGAAGGATGATCGGACCTCGCCCGCTTCGGACGCGACGCCGAACGCGGGAGGGGCGGGCTGATGGCTTCCTTTGCGTACACGGCGCTCGATGCGCAAGGACGCTCCACGACCGGCGCGCTGGCGGCGGAGAGCCGGGCGGCGGCGATCGAGCAGGTCTGCCGCCTGGGACTGCACCCGGTCCGCGTCGAGGAGAAGAGCGCGACTCCCGCCGAGCGCGTTGCGGCAAAGACGCCGGGCGGCGCGGCGGCGGCGCGTGTGTCGCGCGCGGACGTGGAGGCCTTTACGCGGGGCCTGTCGAACCTGTTGGCGGCGGGGGTGCCGCTGAGCCGGGCGCTGCAAGTGCTGACACGCGAAGCCTCGCGCCCCGGCGCGCGGCGGCAGTGGGCGGCGATCTATGACGACGTGGTCGGGGGAATGCCCCTGGCCGATGCGCTGGCGCGCTGGCCGCGCTCCTTCACTCCGGTGTACGTGGCCATGGTCCGCGCGGGGGAGACCGGCGGTTATCTGGACGTGGTGCTGGCGCAGATCGCGGACTTTCAGGTGCGCGACCAGGAGTTGAAGGGCAAGGTGAAGGCCGCCCTGGTCTATCCGTGCGTGCTGGCCGCGCTGGCATGCGGGGTGATGGTCTTTCTGATGCTCTTCTTCATCCCGCGCTTCTCCTCGATCTTCGCCGACTTCGGAAGCGCCCTCCCCTGGTTGACGCGGGTGATCGTCGGGGCGAGTCAGTGGGTGACGCGGTACGCCCTGGCGCTGGCGGCGGCAGGGGTGGTCGCAACGCTGCTGGTGCGGCGTGGGCTGGCCTCCGAAGCGGGCCGGCGCGCGGCGGAGTGGGTGATGCTGAACGCGCCGGGCCTGGGCCGGGTGGCGGCGCGCTTCGCCGTGGTACGCTTCTGCCGAATGCTGGGCACACTGCTCGGGGCGGGGGTGCCGCTGGTGTCGGCGCTGCGCGTGGCGCGCGAGGCCATCGGGTACCAGACGCTGTCCGACGCCGTGAATCGCGCGATTGACGAAGTCCAGCGCGGGGCGGCGCTGTCGCGGAGCCTGGCGGCTTGCCCTCAGTTGTTCACGGCGGCCATCGCCGAGATGGTGGCCGTGGCGGAGGAGAGCGGGCGGCTCGACAAGGAACTGGTGCGCCTGGCGGGAACGTACGAGGTGGAACTGGACCGTCAGTTGCGGATGCTCGTGGCGCTGGCGGAGCCGGCGCTGCTCTTTCTCATGGCGGCGGTGATCGGCACGATCGTTGTCGGGATGCTGTTGCCGGTCTTCACGCTTCAGGACCTCATTCACTGAGAGACGGGAGAGGACATGGACAGGACATTGTGGAAACGCGGCGCGCCGGGGTTCACGCTGATCGAGCTGCTGCTGGTGCTGGTGATCCTGGGGGCGCTGGCGGCGGTGGTGGTGCCGCGCTTCACCCGGCGGTCGGAGCAAGCGC
>JAKJEM010000016.1:0-25801 GCA_022705425.1 Planctomycetota bacterium | reverse complement strand
TTGGCGGCGCTGGAGATGCAGCTGGACGCGTTCGAGGTGGACACGGGCCGATACCCGACCACGGAGGAAGGCCTGCGCGCGCTGATCGAGGCGCCGGCGGGCGTGAACGGATGGCACGGCCCCTACCTCAAGCGCAACACCGTCCAGAACGACCCCTGGGGGCGGCCGTACGTTTACGTGTGTCCGGGGTCGCACAACACGAACGGCTACGACCTGCATTCCTTTGGACCGGACGGACAGGATGGCACTGAAGACGACATTGACAACTGGTCGGCGCGATAGGGCCGGCGTCGGGGGCTTCACCCTGATCGAGCTGATCCTGGTGATGATGCTGCTATGCACCGCCCTCGGCGCGGTGGCGCCGTCGCTGCGGGGGTTCTTCCTCTCGCGACATGTCCACGACGCGGCGGCGCAGATGGCGGCCCTGGCGCAGTACGCGCGCGCGCAGGCGGCGGCCGAGGGCCGGGCCTATCGGCTCAATTACGACGCTCAGGCGGCCACCTACTGGCTCACGGCGCAGGAGGGCGCGAGCTTTGCGGCGTTGGGCACGGAGTTCGGGCGGGTCTTTGCTCTGCCGGAGGGCGTGGCCTTCGACGTCGCGGCGGTGGAGGGGGCGGAACACATGGACTTCAGCCCCGTCGGGGCCGTGACGGGCGGACGCATACGCCTGACGAGCCGTCAGGGAGAACGGCTCGAACTGTCGAGCCCTTCTCTATCAGAGAGCTTCCGCGTGCGGGCGGCGGAGGAGGGGGGACGATGAAGCGGCGTGGCTCGGGGGGATTCACCCTGGTCGAGATGCTGGCAAGCATGGCCGTGGCGGCGATCGTACTGCCCGTGGCGATGCAGGGCGTGTCGTTGGCGCTGACACTCAGCGGCCAGGCGAAGCGCGAACTGGAGGCGGCGCAACTGGCGCGGGCGAAGGTGGCTGAACTGACGTCCACCGGCGCGTGGCAGACGGCGGAGCTGTCGGGGGACTTCGGGGAGGAGTGTCCGGAGTATCGCTGGAGGGGGCAGTTGACGGAGTATGACGGGGCGACGCTGCAGCAGTTGGACGTGAACGTGACGTGGACGGCGCGCGGGCGGGAACGCGCGGTGACGCTGACGACGCTGGTCTATGTGCCGGGACTATGACGATGCGACGCGGCGCGACGCGACAGGCCTTCACGTTGCTGGAAATCCTCGTGGCGATCACGATCATGGGGATTCTGGCGGCGTCGCTCTATGCGAGCCTGCGCACGGTCTTTACCGGACGCGACCGCGCCCTGGCCGCGCTGGGGCCGGCGCGGGCGGCCGGGCTTGCGGTGAGCCTCGTCAAGGGCGACGTCGAGTCGGCGCTCCCCCCGGCGGGCGTCCTGGCCGGGGCCTTCACAGGGGTGGACGCCCGCAATGACGCAGGACGCGACGCCGACTCGCTTCTCTTCTACAGCGTCTCCGGTATGCCCGATGGTGTAACACCTTCGGCCGACGTCCGGATGATCGAGATCGCGGCGGTCTTTCAGGGGGAAGAGGAGGAGGGCGTTCTGGTGCGGCGGACGACGCGGAATCTGCTGTCGCCGGTGCTCCTGACGCCGGAGGAGGAGGTTCTTTGCCGGCGGGTGCTTTCGCTGAACCTGCGGTACTACGATGGGAGCGCGTGGCAGGACCTCTGGGACGCGGCGGCGCAGAACAACACCCTGCCGCGCGCGGTGGAAATGACCCTGGAACTGCGTCCGGAGGAGTCGCGCGCGCGCCTGGGGGCGAAGGGGACGGCGGAGGGGGGCTATCGGGTGACGACGGTCTTTGCGCTGCGGTGCGTCTCGGCGCAGAGCGAAGGGACGCGCGTCCTGGGGCTGGGGGAGGCGCCATGACACCGGTCCGACCGACGACAGGACGCTTCGGCGCGCCGCGCGCTCGTTCGGGCGGGGCGCTGATCGTGACGCTGTGGATCGCGCTGACGGTGGCGGGCACAGCGGTGCTGCTGGCGCGGACCGTGCGGGTGGATGCGCTGATGACGGCCAACGAGGTGGCGGCGATCCAGGCGGAGGCGGTGGCGCAGGGGGCGCTGCAATACGTCCTGTCGCGTCTGGACGGCCGCAAGGGCCTTCCGCCGGTGGAAAGCGAAACGCCGTGCGAGTGCGTGCGCGTGGGGGACGGGGCCTTCTGGATTCTGCGCCCGCCGCGCCAGGACGAGTCCGGCCACGCGTTCGGCATCGTGGATGAAGCGGGCAAGATCAATTTGAACGCGGCGACGCTCGACATGCTCAACCAACTGCCCGGCATCACCGGCGACGTGGCGGCGGCGATCGTGGACTGGCGGGACTCCGACAACGAAGCGACGGCGGACGGAGCGGAGAGCGAGGCGTATCTGCTGCTCGATTCGCCCTACGCGTGCAAGGACGCACCGTTCGAGACGGTGGAGGAGTTGTTCCTGGTGCGCGGAGTCACGCGCGCGCTGATGTTCGGGCGCGACCTGAATCGGAACGGGGTGATGGACCCGGAGGAGGCGGAGAGGGCCGCGGAGGGTGTGACGACGGCAGGGGCGGGGGAGACGGAGCGCGGGATCGCCCATTGGGTGACGGTGTACAGCGCGGAGCCGAATACCGACGCCAACGATCAGGCGCGGGTGGACGTCAACGGCAGCCCGGAACTGATCAACGTGCTGCAGCAGGGGCTGGAAGCGGGGCGCGTGCCCACGGTCGCCGCGCAGGTCCGCCGGGCGCGGCCTTTCCGGAATCTGGTGGATTTCTACCTGCGCAGCGGGCTGACGGCGGCGGAGTTTGCGCAGGTGGAGGACCGTTTGACGACGCGGCGCGAGACGACGACGCGGGGGCTGGTGAACGTGGCGACGGCCCCGCGCGAGGTGCTGCGATGCCTGCCGGACCTGGACGACAGCGACGCGGCGGCGTTGGTTTCCAAGCGCGCCGACTTGACGACGAACGCGGCGAGCCTGGCCTGGATAGCCGAGGCTTTGCCGCCGGAGAAGGCCGTGAGCGTGGGGGACGTGGCGACGACGCGGTCGTTCCAGTACTCGGCGGATATTCTGGCCGTCAGCGGCGACGGACGAGCCTTCAAACGCTATCGTGCGGTGATTGACACCCGGGCAAGCCCGCCCAACGTGGTGTACTGGAAGGATCTGACGGCACTGGGCTGGCCGCTCTCGGAGGAGTTGCGCAAGTCCCTCCGGCAGGGATACCTGAAGCAGGAGGGGACGCCATGAAGCGCGTCTTCAACGGTCGGACGCTGGGGATTGCGCTGGCGGAAGGCGCGGCGCGCGTTGTGGAGGTGCGTCGGCTGGGCGTCGGCGGGCGGATCGAGCGTGCGGAGGAGTTCCGCTTCGCCGAGGGGCTGACGTGGGACGATCCGGCGGCGCTGGGGCGCGCGTTCGGGCAGTTCCTGTCGGCACGGAAGTTCGGAACTCGGCGCGCGGCGCTGGGGCTTCCGGCGGCGTGGCTCATGGCGCGGGCGATCACGCTGCCGCCGTCCGCGCCGGAGGCGGCTGCGGCGATGGCGCGGATGCAGGCCGAGCGGTTGTACGCCTCGGAGGCGGAGCGGCTGGTCTTCGATTGCGCGGAGGGGCGCGAGGACGCACAGGGGAGGACGTTGTTGCTGGCGGCAACGACGCGGGAACGATTGGAGGCGGTGGCGGCCTTTGCGCGCGCGGCGAGGCTGAAGCCGTTGGCGGTGACCTCCGAGACACTGTGCCTGGCGCAGTGTGCGGCGCGGGCGGACCGCCCGGATGAGGTGTGCGTCGTCGCGCGGGAGGGGGGCGCGGACGCCGCCGTCCGCCGCGGGGGGGGCTTCGCGGCGCTGCAGAGCCTGTGCGGAGACCTGCGCTGGGAGATCGGACGAGTGCGGATGGAAGCCGGAGCCGCGGCGGCCGCCGACTCGGCGGCGCTGACGGTGTGGGGCGTGGAGCGCCTGACGCCGGAGGCGCGGGAGGCGCTGACGGCGGCGGGGGGCGAGACTCGGACCGATCCCGCCCCGGACGGTCTCCACGGGGGGACGCCGGAGTTCCTGCCGGCGGCGGCGACGGCGCTTTGCGCGGGCGGCGAGGGGCGTGTGCCGTTGGATTTTCTGCATTCGCGTCTGACGCCCCCCCGCGTCTCACGCTTCGGTTCGAAAACCTGGTGGGCGCTGGCGGCGGGGGTGGCGGCCGCGGTGGGGGTGGCCGCGCTGGTCGCCGCCGGACAGCGCGAGCGCGCGGAGACGGACGCCCTGGCGCGCCAACTTCTGGAGATGAAGCCGCAGATCGAAGCGGCGCAGCGCGTGGTGGATCGGCTGAACGCGGCGCGCCCCTGGTATGAGGACCGCCCGAGAGTACTCGACGCCCTCTCGGACGTGACGGCGGCGTTCCCCACGGAGGGCACGGTGTGGGCGACGAATCTCACGCTGAAGCCGGTGGGGGCGGGGCGGGAACTGCGCGGAGCGCTCTCGGGCAAGGCGCGCGAGGAACGCGCGGTGATCGAAACGCTCGATCGCCTGCGCAAAGCGAAGACGCTGACGGACCTGAAGCTGGTGTATCTGCGCGAGGCCGGGCGCGCAACCCGCGAGGTCTCCTTCGCGGTGACCTTCAACTTCAAACCGGCGGAGTAACCATGGTCCTTTCGAAACGCGAACGCTACATCGTGCTGGCGACCGGGCTGGTGGTGGCGGCGCTGGCGGCGGACCGGTTTCTGCTTTCGCCGCTGTTGAGCCGTCAGTCCGCTCTGCAGACGCGCAAGGCCGCGCAGGTGCGCGAACTCGAACGCGCGGAGGCGCTGTTCAAGCGGCAGCGAGTCGCCTCGACGCGCTGGAAGGAGATGGAGGCGGGCGGGCTGAGGCGCAGCGCCGGCGATACGGAGAACGCGCTGTTGCACGCCGTTCGCGATTGGTCTCAGGATGCCCGCCTGTCGCTGACGACGGTTCGCCCGGAGCGGACCGCACAGAAGGGAAGGGCGCTGGAGGTGGTGGTGCAGGTTTCGGGAACGGGTTCGTTGCGCGCGGTATCGCGCTTTCTCTGGCGCGCGGAGAGCAGCGCGCTGCCGGTGCGCGTGGTCGAGGCGCAACTCGGCAGCCGGCGGGAGGGAACGGACGATCTGACGGTGATGGTGCGTCTCTCCGCGCTGTACATTCCGGAAAGCGCCAAGGCGTCGCCCGCGGGGGGGGCGGCGTCGGACGCGAAGGGGGTGCGGCCATGACGGCGCGCGTCGTCGCAGCGGTTCTGGTGTCGGCGGTAGCGCTCCTTCCGGCGCGGGGGGAGGAGCCCAAGAGGCCCGTCGCGTGGGAGCGCTATCAGGCGCTGACGAACAACAACATCTTCGTCAAGGACCGTCGTCCGGCGCGGTCGTCGGGCGCGCCATCGGGTGTGGCCTCTCCTCGCCGCGAGGGGTCTTCGACTGAACGGGCGCTGGTGCTGACGGGCATTGTGCGACATGACGGCGAATACATTGCGTTCATCGAGGACACGCGGACGCGCGCGACGACGCGGGTGCGCGTGGGCGAGACGCTCGAGGGCGGGCGCGTGACGGCGATGACGCTGGACGCGCTGAACTACGAGAAGGACGGCGCGCCGGTGCGCGTCGAGGTGGGGAAGAACTTCGAGGGCGGCGTCGGTGCGACTCTGCCTCCTTCGGGAAGCGCTGGGGGCGATACGACGTCCGGCGCGGCGGGGTCCTCCGCCGCCGGGGGGGATTCCTTGCTGGAACGCATGCGCCAGAGGCGGCTGAGGGAGATGGGCCTTGCTCCCACACCGACCACGACGATCGAGTCCGCCGCACCGAACCAGGAGAACCAACCATGAAGACCGTTGCGCGGCTGCTGGTCCTGACCCTTCTGCTCGGCGCGACGCCGTGGGTCGTCGCGCCGGGAGGCGCGGCGTTCGGGCAAGCCGTCGAACCGCCGCCGCCCCCGCCGGAGGGAATGCCCCCGCCGGACGAGGCGCCGCCGCCGATGCCCGAACCGGCCCCTGTCGCGCCGACGGCTCCGGCCGCTCCCTCGGCCGCGCCGACGCCGGGTGTGCCGTCCGCTGCGCCTTCTGCGCCCGGCGTCTCCAAGGCGCAGGCGATCGTGCTGAACTTCCGCGACGCCTCGCTGGACGCGGTGCTGACCTACCTCTCCGAGGCGGCGGGGCTGGCCGTGGTGCGCGAGGCGGCCATCGAGGGGCGCGTGACGGTTATCGGACGCCAGCCGCTCAACGTGGATGAGGCGGTGGCGCTGCTCAACAGCGTTCTCAAGGAGAAGGGCTACGCGGCGGTCCGCCTGGGGCGGATCCTCAAGATCGTCAGCCTCTCCGACGTCCGCCAGCGCCCCATTCCCGTCCGGACGGGGAACGATCCGGCGGCGATCGAACAGACCGACGAGGTGATCACGCAGGTGGTGCCGCTGCGCTTCATAGATGCGGTGAAGCTGAAGGCTGATCTGGCGGCGATGGTCTCCTCCACGGCCACGCTGGCGTCGAACGCGGCGGGCAACGCGCTCATCCTGACGGACACCAGCGCCAACGTGCGGCGCATCGTCGAGATCGTCCGCGCCCTCGATACGCACATGGCGGGCGTGGCGGAGGTGCGGGTCTTCCAACTCAAGTTCGCAAACGCGACGAACGCGGCGAAGTTGCTGACGGAGGTCTTCAAGGAGGACACGACGCAGCAACAGCAGGCCGGCGTCATCGGCGCGGGGCGCTTCTTCGGAATGCCGGGGGGATTCCGCGGGACCGGGCAGTCGCAGGGACAGGCCCAAGGCGACGAACAGGCGCGCCGTCCGCCCCGGGTGACGGCCACGGCGGACGAGCGGACGAACTCCGTTGTCGTCACGGGCCCGTCCGACTCCCTCAAGGTGGCCGCGAGCATCCTTACCGAACTCGACTCAAACCCGGCCGAGGAGCAGGCCGTGATGGTCTATGCGCTGCGCAACGCGCAGGCCAAGACCCTCGAAACGGTGCTGAACAACCTCTTTGGGACGACGCAGCAGTCGCGGACGGGCGCCACGGCGACGCAGCGGTCCGGGACGACGCAGACGACCGCCCAGGGCACGAGCGCGCAGCTCTCCGCCACGACACGGCAGATGGCCACCGGGCTGCTCGGACAGGTGTACGTCGTGGCGAACGCGGACACGAACTCGCTGATGGTGATGACCGCCCCCAAGAACTTCGTGCCCGTCAAGATGATCCTCGCCGACCTCGACCGGCGCGTACCCCAGGTCCTCATCAAGGTCCTGTTGGCGGAGGTGACGCACAGCGATAACACGGACATCGGTGTCGAGTTCTCCGTCCTGAACCTGGCCCCCTTCGGGCGGAAGTCCACGCTGGTGACGGACATGGGCGTGGCGGCGCAGTCGGGCGGGCTGATCTACAAGATGGTGGACGGCGACTTCACCGGCATCCTCCGGGCGCTGGAGAAGATCGGCAAACTCGACGTGCTCTCGCGCCCGTACATCCTCGCCAGCGACAACCAGGCCGCCACGATCAACGTGGGCCAGAAGATCCCCCTGATCGTCAACACGCGCACCACCGACACGGGGCAGACGATCAACACGATCCAGTACCAGGACTTCGGCATCATCCTGAAGGTGACGCCGCACATCAACCCGGACGGTCTGGTCATTATGGACGTGAACCCCTCGATTACCAAGATGACGGGGGAGACGGTGCCGATCTCCGAGACGGTGAACGCGAAGGTCTTCGCCAACCGCGCCGCGCAGAGCCGGATTGCGATCCGCGACGGACAGACCATCGTCATCGGCGGATTGATCGAGGACAGCAAGACCGACACGATCCAGAAGGTGCCGTACCTGAGCGCCATTCCGCTTGTGGGGCGCCTCTTCCAGCGGACGATCACCGAGAAGAGCAAGACGGAGCTGCTCATCTTCCTGACCCCGCTGGTGGCGCGCGACGACGAAGAACTCAAGGATATCTCCGCGCGCGAGGAGGCCGGCAGCAAGCTCGTCCCCAAGGCGGTGGACTCAGCGGCCTTTGAGGACCACATGAAGGGGCTGAAAAAGGAGGAAGCGCCGGCAAAGGAGTGAGCGCGGCGCCGAAGAAGGGCGTCCTTCTGAACTCGGGGTCTGGCGGATAGACGGCGCGGACGGTAGAATCGGATGGCGCAGGGGGGGGGCAGAATGGAGTCATGAGGATGCGCGTAACGCGATGGGCGGTCGGCGTGGTCGTGGGTGTGGCGGCGTGGGCGGGTGTGACGGCGCGGGCGCATACGGACACGCTCTGCCAGGTGATGACGCCGGATCCGCTGGTGCGCGCCTTCGAGGCCGAATCGCTGCCGACGATCGGCAAAACCGGCGTGGTGGAGGACCGCCGCGCCACCGGCGGCAAGGCCGTTGTCCTCGAGGGCGAAGGCGCGGGACTCCGGGTGGACATGGGGCGTCTCGGCGTGGGGATGCACTGCCTCTACCTGGCTGCCAAGGTTACGGAGAAGGACGCCTTCATCTCCGGCAAGGGTCTGGAGACCAAGCCGCTGTACGTCCATCTGCGCGTGAACGACCAGCCGGGCGGCGGCGTGACCGAACACCGCGTGCGCGTGCCCTATCGCGACGACTTCGAGTACATGACGCGGATTTACTTCCACACCCCCGAGGAACGCGAGTATCGCGCCGAGGTCTTCATCGGGCCGCGCAGCGTCATCGGCGGCATGATTGTGGACCGCGCCGAGGTGCGCAACCCCCTGGGCGACTTGCAGTTCGCGGCCTTCAAGCGCGCGCAGGTTTTGCATACCGCCGAGGAGATCGCGCAGATGCGCGCCTCGGCGGCGCGCGAGAAGAAGCTCCCGCGCCCCGTGCGCCCGGCGCCGCTGACGCCCGAGGAACGCGCCCGGCGCGATGAGATCATCTGGAACGAGTCGCTGATGCCCATGAACGCCACACCCGGCCAGATCTACGGCATGTTCGGGCGCAGCGTCGAGGCCGTCGAGGCTATCGTCAAGGCCGAAGGCCTGAAGCTCGGGCGCGACATGGGGACCTGGAAGGTGGCGAGCCTCGCCTACGATGCCCCGTGGAAGCTCGTCAACACCGCCCTGAACCTCGAATTCACGATGGCCGACTACAATGCCGGACGCACCCTGCCCGCCCCCTGGCCCATCCCCGAGGACAAGGCGGGCGTCTTCCTCGACAAGGACCGCCTGGATGTGCCCAAGTCCCTGAACTTCGGCGTCGTGCCCGGCTTCATGCAGCAGCGCTACCACGGAATCCTCGTGGCCCTGGGAGGCACGGAGCAGGGGCAGAGCCCCGTTCGCGACCTGCCGCAGAACTACCTCCTGACCGGCGACCCCGAGGCGGCGGCCGACGCGGCCTTTCTCCTGGCGGGGTACGCCTATCGCTATCCCGCCTACGAGTACAACCTCCTCTGCCTTGACAGCATCGTGCGTTCGTACCGCACCTTTGCGGTCGGGTCGGTGAACGGGCGCGGCTGCTCCTACCAGGGGTGGAGCCGCCCCGAAATCGCGAATCTCTGCCGCTCCTATGACAAGCTCTATCCCTACATGGCCGGGAACCGTGATCTGGCGCAACGCGTGGGCCGATTCATCCCCTGGGTGCGCGAGCCCGCCGACGTCATCAAGCTGGTGGACACCTTCCTTCTGCAGCGGGCCTGCCAGGATGCCGTTCAGCAGACCCTCTACAGCGCCATCATGTGCCCGGCGGCCGTCGTTCTGGGACCGAACCCCGTCAGCGAGAAATACCTTGACCGCTACTTCACAAAGATCTACCTGCGCGACACCCTCTGCGGTTTCACCGACAGCCTCAACGGCGGCTACAGCCGCGACGGGCTGAACTACATCGGGTCCACCTACTACACAATCGCCGAGTCCAAGGATGAACTGATGGAGGCGGCGGATCTGCTGCGGCGATACGTCCGGGCCGGCGGCGCGCGGCGCTTCGATGTCGGCGACCCCGGCGAGTTCCCGCGCCTCAGCGCGATGGCCGACGCCATCCTCCGTCTTCAGGTGGCCGGCGGCTACCGGGCGGGAGTCGGCGACGTGGGCGATCCCCAGACGCCGCCTCGCGCCGTCTTCGACAAGAGTGACGGGGATTTCCTCCTCTCGGCCTGGGAATGGACCCGGGACCCCCGCGTGGCCTGGCTGCTGGTCAACCTCATCGGCCAGCGTCTCGCGCCGGACGCGGCGTGGGCGCACATCCGCGAGGCCGCCGCCGCCGCACGCGATCCCGCCGTCTTCACCCGCAGCGCCGTGGCCGAAGGGTTCGGACTGGCCACGCTGGAGGAGGGGGGGGACAATGCCGACCGGCGGCATCGCAACGCCGTGATGTTCCGCTTCGGGGGCATCGGCTCGGGCCACGCCCACGCCGATACCCTCGACCTCGAAATCTACGCGCACGGCGTGCGCATGAGCGGCGACCTCGGCGGACGCCCCGATGCCGGCTACGGCTACCCGAAGACCCTGGTCTCCCGCGTCCACAACATCGTCAAGGTGGACGAGGGGAACTTCACCGGCGGGCCGATGAACGCGACGGGCTACGGCTGGCTCGAAGCCTTTGCGCCGGCCTCCGGCTGCCAGTTTGCCATGGCGCGCGCCCTCGCCGAGGCGCAGCCGCAGGTCACACGCTACCAGCGCGGAGTGCTGCAAGTGCTCTGCGACGCCGGGAACGGGCGCGACGTCACCCCCAGCGCCTACGTCTTCGACGTCTTCCGCACGGCGGGGGGCAAGGTCCACACCTGGTGCTTCCACGGGTGCGTGTCTGAGGAGTTCGCCGTCAACACGCCGATGAAGCCGGCCGAGGACGAAACGGCCAGGCGCTATCTGGCCGGCTATTACAAGGACACGGCGCAGGAGGGCGCGTCGCCGGGCGTGCTGGAGGCTTCGTGGCGGCTGCGGCGCTCGGAAAGCAAGGTGGACGCTCTCACCCTGCGGAACGCCGAACAGATCATGCTCGAGAAGTTGTACGACCCGGCCGCGCCGCCGAAGACCTGCGCCGTGACCCTCTTCGGGCGCGAGGGCGACAGGGTGCTCGTGGCGAACTGGTACGCGCGCCTGATCGGCACGCGCATGTTCAACTTCCCCTTCCTGCACGTTCGCCGCGAAGGCCCGGCCGGCATGGAATCGGTGCATCCCGCCTTGATCGAGCCGTACGCCGGCAAGCCCTTCATCACGGCCAAGCGCGCCCTGCGCGTGGAGGATGCCGGCGCGGGCGTCGGGGCGCCGGTGGCCCTCGAAGTGACGACGGGCTTCGGCCAGACCGACTTCCTCTTCTCCGCCGGCGACCGCACCGGCGCGTGGAAGGTTGAAGGCAACGCGCGCGCCTCGGGCGACGTGGCCTTCGTCTCCCGCGATGCGCAGGGAATCCGCCTGGCCCACCTTGTGGGCGGAACGACCTTGGAGGCGGGGGGCCTCGCCATCCGCCTCCCGAAGGCGGAATACCGCGCGAGGATACTCTCCGCGGACTACCGCGCCCAGTCCGTGACCCTCGACGCGCCGCTCCCGGCAACGATGCCGGAAGGGGAGTTCCTCACGCTGGGCAACCCGCGTCACCGCGCAAGCTTCGAGACCCGCCGCCTCGGCGGCACAACGGCAACGCTCCGCCGCACCGCCCTGGCGTACCAGGGCGGCGTGGAACACGTGAATGCCGCCGGCTTCGGCCAGTTGGACCTCGCTCCCTATCTCTACAGCTACCACCCCGACTACTACGAAGGGATGACGGCGGTGAACGAGGCCGGACGGACGCTCGGACGAGCCTCCCTGAAGTTGGGCGACCGCTTCTTCTACACCGGCTGGCCGACCATGCGGCGTCATCTCGGCCACATCGCCCCCGGCGACCTGACCGACGCGAACGGCGACGGGAAGATCACCGTCGCCATGATCGCCACCGAGAAGCAGAAGAGGTTCGCCCCGGACGGCAAGACCCTCCTCGAAGTCCAGCCGGGCGAGAAGATGCTCGACATGGAGGTGACCCGCCTGCGCGAGGACGGCTACATGCTTTACGTGAAGCAGTTCGAGCGCGTCTATCTCGACTCCCTCAACGTACCCCACCCCGGCTGGCCCTACAACCTCCAGACCATCCGGAATGAGCGCGGCGACCGCGAGTGGACGGTGAACATGCCGGGGGACACTTACCAGTTGTGGGTGGAGGGGCGGAAGCTGACGGAGGCCGACCTGCCGGACACCAACGGCGACGGGCGGCGGATGGTCTATCTGCATGAATACGGCGTCGGCGACGAGGCGGTGGTTCCCGCGCGCGCGGCCTTGCGCCGGATCGAGCCGGGAGTGTATGAGGTCCGCGCGAACACCCCCTGCGCGATCTCCCTGCCCGGTCGCGAGGCCCGGGTATCCCCGGATGGCGGAAGGACCTGGAAGCCGTTGAAGGCTGAGAAGATCGGCGGCGGACAGATCGCCGTTTCGCTCGATGAGGCGGCCTTCGGCGGCGGGCTCGCGACGTTGGATGTGCGTTAGAACGCCGTTTCGACAAATGACCAAATCGGGATGAGAATGCGCCAGAGCATCCTCGGGTTGATCGCCGTGTGCCTGACGGCGCTGCCGTCGTTCGGGGCCGACATCGTGCGCGACGGCGAAGCGCGCGGCGCGCTCTGGCACGAGGGAGACCAGAAGGTCGCTGCCGAAGAACTTGCCCGGTTCCTGGGGCGCATCGGGGGCGTCGCGCCGCCCGTGCGCCTCATCGAGGACGGACGCGGGCCGGCGGAGAACGAGCCGGCGATCGTTCTCGGCGCGGCGGCGCTGAAGATGGGCCTGGACGCCCCCCCGGCCACCCTTTCGCGCGACGGTTACGCCCTTCGCTCTGGAGGCAGCCGTCTCCTCATGGCGGGGGAGTCCCCGGTCGCCACCCGCTTCGCCGTCACGCATTTCCTCGAAGGCCTCGGTTGCCGTTGGTATATGGCCAACAAGTGGGGGGAGGTCATCCCGTCGTTGCGGACGATTCCCCTGGACGGCTACGACGTCCGCGAGAAGCCGGACTTCCTCTCCCGGAACGTCTGGGCCTTCAACGGACCGCGCTGGCGGATGGGCGGGCTTGACCTGCCCAACCGGCACGATTGGCAGCACATTCCCACCGCCAGATACTTTGCCGAGCATCCGGAGTACTTCGCCCTTCGTCAGGGGGAGCGGCGACCCGGCGGTTGGGTGTGCACCACGAACCCCGACGTGGCGCGCCTCTTCGCGCAGGCCTACGTTGCCAAAGCCCGCGCCGGCGCCGCGGCGGACACGATCAGCCCCCCCGACGGCCGGGGCTACTGCCAGTGCGAACCCTGTCGAGCGCTCGATGTGCCCGACCACATCGAGCCGAGTTCCGGCACGGTGTGCCTCTCCGACCGCTACGTCACCTTCTTCGACGCCGTGGGACGCGCCGTGGCGCGCGAGGCGCCCGGCTTCCTGCTCAGCTTCTACGCCTACGCCGATTACACCATGCCGCCCAAGCGCGTCGAACGGGCCTCGGAGAACCTCTGCGCCTGGATCAGCACCATCCGTTTCTGCCGCCTCCACGCGGTGGATAACCCGCGCTGTGAGTCCCGTGCGCGATACAAGTCCGTCGTCGAAGGCTGGGCTCGCCTCATGCGCACCGCCTGCTACGACTACAACTACAACCTCGCCGAGGTCACCGTCCCCATCTCCAAGATCAGCTACGTCCGCGGCAACATCCCCTTCCTCAAGCGCACCGGATGTCTCGGCGTCAACATGGAGGCCATGTTCGCCTGGAACCTCTACGGTCCCCATACCTACCTCACCACCAAGCTGCTGTGGAATGCCGATGCCGACGCCGAGGCGATCCTGGACGACTACTATCGCGGGCTCTTCGGACCGGCCGCCCCCCCCATGAAGCGCTATTGGGAGCGGATTGACAAGGCCTGCCGCGAGACAACCAATCACTCCGGCAGCTTCTACGCCATCCACGGCATCTGGACCCCCGAGTTGCTTGCGGCCTGTCGCGCCGACCTCGATGACGCGGCGGCCGCCGCCGAGGACGACACGGCGCGCGAGCGTGTGTCCCTCTTTCGCTCGGGCTGGCAGAGCGCGCACGACTACCTCGCCCTGCGCGACGCCCTCAACCGCAGCGACTTCACCCGCGCAAAGGACCTCTACGACGCCTGGGTCCGCGGCATGGAAACCGCCTTCGAGCGCCAGTACAACACGATGCGCGGCTACCGCCTCGGATATGCGGACCGATACTTCCCCAACCTCCTCCGCGAAGGGCTGGCCCGCACCACCGGCGAGCGACGCCTCCTGGCCCAGCTGCCGGACGAATGGGACTTCCGCTACGACACCGAGGACGAAGGCGAAAAGGCCGGATGGGCGTCCGGCGATGCGCCCCGCGCTGGTTGGACGCGCGTCCGTACCTACTCCGCCACCCTCAACGAGCAGGGAATCCCCGAGCGCCTGACCTGGATGTGGTATCGCACCCACTTCAAAGCCCCAGACCCCTTGCCGCAGGGGCCCGTGCACCTCTGGTTTGCGGAGGTGGACGGCACACCGACGCGCGTGTACGTCAATGGCCGCCTTGCCGGCGAACTCACCGGCGCCCGGCGTCCCGGCGACGTGGACGTGACCGGGCTCCTGCGCCCGGGGCAGGAGAACCTCGTCGTCCTCAAGACCGGACACATGAACATCAGCGAACTGATGCTGGGCGGCCTTCTGCGCCCGGCAATCCTCTACGCCGGCGCACCTCCACCCGCGCCGCCCCGGAAGTAGGACTACCCCGACCGCCTTTGCGAGGAGACGCACGTGAGAAGGATGAGCTGGGAAGGATGGGCCGCCCTGCTGGCCGTCGCGGCGGCGGTGACCTGCGCCGGTTGCTCCAAGAAGCCGGAAGGTCCGGGGGGGGGCAAGGGCGGGCCGCGCGCGTTGCCGGTGGTCGTCGAACGCGCCTCGACAAAGACCGTTCCGATCGAGTTGGCGACCTTCGGGATCGTCGAACCGTCGGCCACGGTAAGCGTCCGCGCCGAGGTCACCGGAATCCTGACCCGGGTGGAGGTGCCCAAGGGGGGCGAGGTGACGCGGGGGATGCTGCTCTTCACCATAGACCCGCGTCCCTACCAGGCCGCTCTGGCGCAGGCAAAGGCAAACCTGGCGCGCAATCGGGCGCAGGCGGCGCACGCCAAGCGAAGCGCCGCGCGCGATGCGGAACTCTTTCGCGGCGGGCTGATGCCGGAGAATGAGTACGAGCGGTCCCAGAGCGAGGCAGAGGCGACCGCCGCCGTCGTCGAGGGCGACCTCGCCGCCGTGGACACCGCCCAGCTCCATCTCGATCGCTGCTTCATCCGCAGTCCCCTCGACGGGCGCGCCGGCGACCTGTTTGTGGATGAGGGAAACCTCGTCAAGGCCAATGACACCGTTCTGCTGACGATCCACCGTCTGCGTCCGGCGGAGGTCTCTTTCAGCATTCCGCAACGCGATTTGCCCGCCGTTCAGGCGCAGGCGGCGAAGGGGGAGATGCTGGTGCGCGCGGGACCGCCCAAGGACCCCGCTCCCCTGGAGGTCGGCAAGCTGATCTTCATTGACAACGCGGTGGACAAGGCGACCGGGACGATCCGGCTCTCGGCGCTCTTCGAGAACAGCGCGTCGAGGCTGTGGCCGGGTCAGTACGTGGACGTGCGTCTTCGGCTGGGCGAGCGGCGCGACGCGGTCGTCGCCCCGGCGGCGGCCATCCAGACCGGGCGCGACGGGAAGTACGTCTTCGTGATAGACGAGGAGCGAACGGCGCGGCTGCGACCGGTGACGACGCGTGAGTCCTCGGTGAGCGAAGTGGTCATCGAAAGCGGCCTCGCAGCCGGGGAGCAGGTCGTCACGCGCGGACAACTGCGCCTGACGAACGGCGCGAAAGTGGAGATCCTGGGGGCTGACAAGGCCGCGGTCCGGGGTGAGAAGCCGGGCGTCGGGAAGACCGCGCCTGTCAAGGGCGGCGAGAGCCGGGGGAGCCGCGACGCAAGATGAACATCGCCGACCTCTTCATCCGCCGTCCGATCATGACCACCCTCGTCATGGCGAGCATCCTGCTCTTCGGCATCATCGGCTATCGTCAACTGCCGGTGAGCGACCTGCCGAACGTGGACTTCCCCACGATCGAGGTCAGCGCGAGCCTGCCGGGGGCGAATCCTGAGACGATGGCTTCCGCCGTGGCCACCCCGCTCGAAAAGGAGTTCGCCACGATTTCCGGGGTGGACTCGATGAGTTCGACGAGCGGCCTCGGCGCAACGCGCATCACCCTCCAGTTCGCGCTCGACCGCAACATTGACGCCGCGGCCCAGGACGTCCAGTCGGCCATCTCGCGCGCCACCCGCCGCCTGCCCTCGGAGATGCCCTCCCCGCCCTCTTTCCGCAAGGTTAACCCGGCGGACATGCCGATCCTCTACTTCGCTCTGACAAGTCCCACCGCCCCGATGTCCGTGCTGGACGAGTTCGGGCAGACGGTGATCGCCCAGAACGTCTCGATGGTCGAGGGTGTGGCCCAGGTGCAGGTCTTCGGGTCGCAGAAATACGCGGTGCGGATCGAGTTGGACCCTGCGGCGCTGGCGACGCGAGGAATCGGCATTGACGAGGCCGCCGCCGTCGTGGCGCAGTACAACGTGAGCCTGCCGGTGGGGTCGTTGAGCGGTCCCGACAAGGTGGCGACGATCCAGACGAACGGGCAGTTGCTGGAGGCGGAGAAGTACGTGCCGCTGATCGTGGCTTTTCGCGACGGGAAGCCGGTGCGCCTTTCGGAGATCGGGAAGGTCAGCGACAGCGTGGAGAACGACAAGGTCGCGGCCTGGTTCACGATTGACGGCGTGCGCGAGCGGGCGATCGTGCTGGCGGTCCAGAAACAGCCGGGCGCCAACACCGTCAAGGTGGCGAACGCGGTCAAGGCGCTGGTGCCGGGCTTTCGCGAGAAGACGCCCGATGCTTCGATCCGCCTCCATCTCTTCCGCGACGCCAGCGAACCGATCCGCGAGTCCGCGCAAGACGTCCAGTTCACCCTGCTCCTCACGCTGGCCCTGGTGGTGATGGTCATCTTCCTCTTCCTGCGCAACGTGTCGGCGACGGTGATCCCCAGCATGACGCTGCCGATGTCCATTGTGGGGACCTTCGGCGTGATGTATCTGCTGGGCTACAGCCTCGACAACCTGTCGCTGATGGCGTTGACGCTCTCGGTGGGATTCGTGGTGGACGATGCGATCGTGATGCTGGAGAACATCGTTCGGCACATGGAGATGGGGAAGGACCGGATGCGGGCGGCCTTTGATGGGGCGCGGGAGATCAGCTTCACGATCATCTCGATGACGCTGTCGCTGGCGGCCGTCTTCATCCCCGTTCTCTTCATGGGGGGTATCGTCGGGAAGCTCTTCCAGGAGTTTGCGGTGACGATCGGCGTGGCGGTGCTCGTCAGCGGGGTTGTGTCGCTGACACTGACGCCGATGATGTGCAGCCGGCTGCTGCGGGATACGCGGCGCGAGGGGCACGGACGCGCCTGGCGCGCCACGGAGGCGGCTTTCCAGGGGATGCTGCGCTTCTATGACCGCACGCTGCGGTGGGTGCTGCGGCATCACGCCGCGACGATGCTGGTATCGGCGGGGATACTGGTCGCGACGGTGTGGTTGTTCATGGCGATCCCCAAGGGGTTCATCCCCTCGGAGGACCGCGACCAGATCAGCATTCAGACGGACGTGGCGCAGGACGCCTCTTTTGATTCGCTCGTCGCGCACCAGTTGCAGTTGGCCGACATCGTGCAGGATAACCCGAACGTCAGCCGCTTCATGTGCAGCGCCGGCGGAGGGGTGATGAGCACCGCGCAGAATGCGGGCCGGATGTTCGTGGTGCTGAAGCCGCGATCGGAACGCAAGGCCACGGCGGACGAGGTGGTGGCGGAGCTGCGGGGGCAGCTGGCGCGCGTGCCGGGGATTCGTTCCTTCGTCAGCAATCCGCCGCCGATCAACGTCGGCGGACGCGCGGCGCGGAGCCTGTATCAGTTGACGCTGCTGGGGACGGACACGGACAGCCTCTACCGCTTTGCCGCGGACCTGGAGGAGCGCATCCGTACGCTGCCGGAGTTCGTGGACGTCAGCAGCGACATGCAGTTGCGAAACCCGCAGTTGAAGGTGGAGATCAACCGCGACCAGGCCTTCTACCTGGGTGTGACGCCCCTGCAGATCGAGAACGCGCTCTACACGGCCTACGGGACCCGCCAGATATCCACCATTTACGCCCCGAACAACCAGTACCAGGTCATCATGGAACTGCTGCCGGAGTACCAGATGGACGCGCAGGCGCTTTCCATGCTCTATGTGCGTTCCTCGAAGGGAACCCTGGCGCCGCTGAGCGCCATGACGACGCTCTCGGAAGAGGTGGGGCCCCTGACGGTGAACCACTCCGGCCAGTTGCCGTCGGTGACGATTTCCTTCAACCTGAAGCCGGGCGTCTCGCTGGGGCAGGCGGTGGACAGACTCCGCGCCGGGACCCTGGCGACGCTGCCGGCGGGACTGACTTACAGCTTCCAGGGCACGGCGCAGGCGTTCCAGTCTTCCCTGAAGAGCCTGAACATCCTGCTCCTGCTTGCGATCGTCGTCATCTACATCGTGCTCGGGATCCTTTACGAGAGCTTCTGGCATCCGCTGACGATCCTCTCGGCGCTGCCCTTTGCGGGCTTCGGCGCGCTGGCGACGCTGATCCTGTTCAACGCCGAACTCTCGATCTACGCCTTTGTCGGTGTCATCATGCTTGTGGGGCTGGTGAAGAAGAACGGGATCATGATGGTGGATTTTGCCATCGAGGCTCAGCGCGTCGAGGGCAAGAGCGCGCACGACGCCATTCATCAGGCGTGCCTGGTGCGCTTCCGCCCCATCATGATGACGACCCTTTCCGCACTGATGGGGGCGATTCCCCTGGCGATGGGCTGGGGCGCGGGGGCCGAATCGCGCCGCCCGCTGGGGCTGGCGGTGGTGGGGGGGCTGCTCTTCTCCCAGACCCTGACGCTGTACGTGACGCCGGTCTTCTTCCTGTATATGGAACGGTTCCGGACCTGGGTGGCGGGGCTGATCGGCGCGGGGACGGGCAAGGAAGCAGGGGAGTCGGCGCCCGCGTCGCCGGGGGAGGGCGATGGGACGACGCACACATAGCCGCCGGAGGGACGTTGTGGTATAGTCGCGAAGGCATGAGCGCGGTCTTTCATGCCGGCGTGGAGGTCCACGAAATCACCGGGGAGGAATCCCATGTCGAAGGCGGCGAAGGGTCAGGGTGCGGCGATGAAGCTTGGCGTCGGGCGCAGGACGATCAACCCGTCGCAGGGGCATTCGCTGGCGGGCTACTTCAACGAACGCCCGAACACGGGCGTGCATGACGACCTGTGGGTGAAGGTCCTGCTGGTGGAATCGCAGGGGGGGATTGTGGGGCTGATCTCCTACGACCTTATCCTGCTTTCCGACCCCCTGATTGCGCGCATCCGGGCGGCGCTGGCGGGGGCCGGATATCCCTGGGCGGGAACGATCCCGCTGGCGGCTACTCACACGCACACCGGGCCGGACGTGGGGGGTATCTTCGACCTGACCGACCGCCACGTGGAGTACCAGGAGCGCGTGGCGCAGGCCACGGTGGAGGCGGCGCGCGAGGCCTTGGGCTCGCTGCGGCCGGCCGAAGCGGTCTGCGGTCGCCGCGATGAAAACCCCTTTGCCTTTAACCGGCGATTCTGGATGAAGAGCGGGCGCGTGGTGACCAACCCTGGGATCGGGAATCCAGAGATCGTCCGCGAGGAGAGCGCGCCGGACCGGACCTTGGAGGCGCTGGGCTTCCGCGACGCGAATGGCTGGCGGGCGATTGTGGTCAACGTGTCGAACCACACGGACACGGTGGGGACGAATGAGGTCTCGGCGGATTGGCCGGGCCGGATGGAGGCGGCGATTCGCGCGTGGGCCGGGCCGCAGGCACACGTGTTCACCCTCATTCGCCCGGCGGGGAACATCAACCATGTGAACGTTCGCGATCCCGGCACGCCGGTCTATGCGCCGGAGATCGCGGAGCGAATCGGCGCGGGGTACGCAGAGACCGCGCGGCGGGCGCTGGCGGAAGGGGCGCCGGTAGCGCCGGCCTCGGCGACGCTTGGCGTGGAGCGGCTGCGGGTGTCGAAGCGGACGGCGTCGCCGAAGGCGGTAGCGCGGGCGAAGGCGCTGATCGCCGAGCCGGCGGCCGCAGCGGGAAAGGACCTGACTTCGGAGGACCTGGCGCGCGGCAGCCGTGAGATCGAGCGCGTCTTTGCCGTGCAACTTGTCGAGTACCTCCGCCAGACGCCCGAGGCCGGGCGCGAGTTCGACATCGCGCTCCTGAGCCTGGGTCGCGACGTGGGCATCCTCTTCGTGCCGGGGGAGCCCTTCGTCGAACTGACGGCGCGTCTGCTGACCGTTTCGCCCTTCCGGCATCTCTTGGTGGCGGCCCTCTCGAACGGGGAGTGCGGCTACGTGGCGCCGCCGGAGTGCTTCGATCGCGGCGGCTACGAGGTTCTGCCCGTGGTGGGCGGCGGGCCGCATGAGACCACGCTGGAACGCATGGTCGAGGCGGGGCGAACGTTGATGGCAAGGGCATCGCAGAACACAGGCAGAGCAGGTTAGGAGGAGGGCGCGGCGCCATGGCCGGCGCAGTCCGCGGGCGGGAGATGGACGTCATTCTGCACGCCGTTGTGCCGATGCGCGATGGCGTGCGGCTGGCAACAAGCGTGTTTCTCCCCAGGGGGGAGTGTCCGTGTCCGGTCGCGCTCGTGAGGACGGCGTACAACCGCATGGGCGTTGCCGGGTGGGCCGACGGGCTGGCGCGGCGCGGCATCGGCCTGGTGGTTCAGGACACGCGCGGGCGCTACGATTCGGAGGGGACGCATGTGCCCTTCGTGGGGGAAGACGCAGACGGCTGGGATACGCTCGACTGGATCGTGGCGCAGCCTTGGTCAAACGGGCGCGTGGGGATGATGGGAGACTCCTATCTCGCCATCGTTCAGATGCTGCTGGCGCCGTTGCGGCACCCGGCCCTGAAAGTGATCAACCCCCGCTTCATGAGCGGCGACCTCTGGCGTCAAGGTTACTACTGCGACGGAGCGCTCAGCCTGGCGCTGACGTGGAGTTGGTTGTGCCTGGAGGTCGGCGCGCGCACGAGCAAGGCGGCTTTCACCCCGCGCCTGGACTTGGAGCGCCTGCTGAAGTCCCTCCCGATCGAATCGCTGGACGAGCGCGCCGGGGTGGGCGTCGTGCCGGCGTGGCGGCAGTACGCCGCCCACTTCGCCCGCGACGCCTTCTGGCAGGGAATGCCCGTTCGGGAGCGCATGGATTCGTATGCCGTGCCGACCCTGTTGACGGCGGGATGGTACGACTACTACCCCAACGAGGCCTTCCGGAACTACGAGGCCCTGGTGCGCGGCGCCGACACTCCCGAACTGGCCCGACAGCACCGGGTGCTGGTGGGACCGTGGACGCACGGGATGAACGCCTCGACCCGCCTCGGACACCTGGACTTCGGCCCGGAGGCGCTGCGGGAGAATGACTCCTCGGCGCGTTGGCTCGAATGCCTTCTGAAGGGACGACCCGTCGAGGAGTTCCAGAAGGCGCCGATCCGCCTCTTCGTCATGGGCGCCAACCGCTGGCGCGACGAGTACGAGTGGCCCCTGGCGCGGACGCTCTTCACGGACCTCCATCTCGATTCCGACGGCGCGGCGAACACCCTCCTGGGCAATGGGCGGCTGCGGACGACGCCGTCGTCGCGCGAGGCGGCGGACCGGTATCTCTATGACCCGGAGAATCCCGTGCCGACTCTCGGCGGCAATCATTCCGTCGGGCCGTACAACCCCGGCCTGTATGACATGTGTCTGCCCGGACCCTATGACCAGCGCCCCAACGAACGGCGCGACGATCTCCTCGTGTACAGCGGCGAGACGCTTTCGGAGGACTTGGAGGTCATCGGCCCCGTCGTCCTGCGCCTCTGGGCGGCAACCAGCGCCCCGGACACGGACTTCGTTGCGCGTCTCTGCGATGTCTTCCCCGACGGGCGCTCCATCAACGTCACCGAAGGGGTGCTGCGCGGGCGCTTCCGGCGGAGGCAATGGGACCGCCCCGAGCCGCTCGAACCGGGGAAGGTCGTCGAGTGGGAGATTCACCTTCAGCCGACGGCGTACCTCTTCCGGGCGGGGCATCGTCTCCGCCTGGACGTGACCAGCAGCAACTTCCCGCTCTGGGACCGCAACTTGAACACCGGCGGCAATCCGGCAACGGAGACGCGTGCGCAGCCGGCCGATCAGGCGGTGTGGCACGGCGGGCGATACTCCTCCCGGCTCATTCTTCCCGTGATCCCTGCCGGGAGAGGGTGACCGCTTCTCTTGAAGGGAAAGGGCGTACGGTGCGAGTGATGGGGATTGACCCCGGCACGCGGGTGGTGGGGTACGGCGTGGTCGAGATGCGGGGGAACCGCATCCTGCCGGTGACTTTCGGTGTGGTCCGTGCGGACATGAAGGGGGAGTACAGCGTCCGCCTGCGGAGCATCCACGTGGGCCTGACGGGCGTGCTCCGTCAGTACGCGCCGGAGGTCGTCGCCATCGAGGAGGCCTTCTACGGCGAGAGCCCCTCAGCGGCCCTGCGCATGGGCGAGGGGCGCGGCGTCGCCATCGTGGCTGCCGCCCTTCTCGACAAACCCGTCTTCCAGTACACCCCGGCGGAGGTCAAGATGGCCGTCGTCGGGAATGGCCGGGCGCACAAGTGCCAGGTGCAGGAGATGGTGCGCGTGCTGCTGGGGTTGCGGAGCGCGCCTGAGCCGGAGGACGCCGCCGATGCCGTGGCGGTGGCCATCTGCCACTGTAACCGCCGGCCCGCATGAGGGAGGGGGCTATGCGCCCATGCCGCAGAGGCGCAGGACCAGCCGCTCCATGATCCAGAGGTCGCTGCCCTGACTGGTTTTGAGGGCGAGGTCGGCCTCGACGAGAGCGCGCAGCAGGTCCCGCGCCTCCCGCTCGCTCAGGCGCGCGGCCATGCCGGCGGGCTCGCGCAGCTTCCATTCCTCGGTCTTAAGGTGCTGCGCGATCTGTGCCAGGGAGAGGCGCTGCTTCTTCATTCGCTGGATGGTGCGCACGGCGCGGATGTCGCGGTTGAGGTAGTAGAGAATCTGGGGCGCCGCTGCGTCGCCGTACTCCAGCAACCGGTTCAGGGCCGGGAGGGCTTCCTTCGGATTGCGCTGGCCGATGTACTTGAGGAGTTCCCAGAGCGTGCGGACATGGTCGCCGGCGACGATGCGCTCAACGTCCTCGGCGGTGATCCGGGGTCTCTCGCGGCAATAGGAGGCGAGCGCCTGGATCTTGCCGTCGAGCTGCCCCAGACTGACGCCCAGGAAGTCCACCAGGTTGGCGGCGGCCCGTGGGTCCATCTTCTTGCCGTAGCCCTCGGCGCGGTCCATGCACCAGGCGGGGAGATCGCGTTTGGTGAGCACCGGGCAGTCCACGACCGTGGCGCGTTTCAGGAGAGCCTTCAACTCCTGGGCGGAGGCGGCCTCGGCCTCGGAGGGATCGGAAGTGTCCTTGCGCTTGCGGCGGGGTTTGAGGGCTGCATCGGTGAGAATGAGGGTATTGCGGAGGGAAGGCTTGCCGACATAGTCCACGAGGGGTTTGATCGAACGGTTGAGAAGCGCGCCGGCGTTGTCCACGATCACGATCCGGCCCGGAGCGAAGAGGGACGGGGTGCGCAGGTCGTCCGCCAGCTTGCGCGGGTCGAGGCCGTCCGCCGCGTCGAGTTCCGTGACATCGCGCGTCGGCGTCTCGCGGGCGGCGGCAGACTTGATCTCGGTCAGGGACTCGACGCGGGTCAGCGACTCGGGACCGTGGACGACGTAGAAGGGGGCGAGGGCCTCCTTTTTCAGATGCGCGCGGAGTTGTGCGAAGTTCATCTTTCCATCCGGAACTGAGGAAGCGAGGGTATGGGAATCTTATCCTGCGTCGGGACGGCGCGCAACTTTGACGCGGGAAGGCGCGAGGGGTAAGATGAACGGAAGACATCCGGGGATTCGGGTTGGAAGGAGAGGAATCATGTCAGTTCGCGCGCTTCTGTGTGCGGCGGCGGTGGCGGTGTTGACGGGCGGCTGCGACGACGGGGCGGGGAAGTCCGCTCCCACGACGACCGTAAAGACCGGGACGGTGCGCATTCAGCGGGAGGTCTTCCCCAGCATCCTCCTTCAGGCAGGCGACGGCGAGATCCAGTCGCCGATGCAACTCTTTGACGACGCGACGGCGGCGGGAGGGAAGCGTGCCTGCGCGCCCGAGGGGCCGAACCATCAGGAACTGAGCAAGGGCGGGGCCGTCGTCTTCAAGTTCGACGTCGCCCAGCCGGGGGACTATCACCTCTGGGCGCGGGCGCACTGGTGTTGCTCGTGCGGGAACTCGCTGGGGGTGAGCCTCGACGGGATGGACTTCGTCGAAGGGATCGAGGACGGGACCTTCCAGAAGTGGCACTGGGTGCGCTTCCAGCGCCCGTTGCAGCGCCTCTCGGCGGGGAAGCATCAACTGGTCATCAAGAGCCGCGAGGACGGTTCTTCCTTCGACCAGATCCTGCTGACGCAGGACTCCGAGTACCGCCCGTCGGGGATCGAGCAGACGAACGTGGCGAAGCGAACGACGTTGCCGCCGCGGACGGCGGAGAGCCTGCCGGCAACAACCACGACGACCGTCCCGCCGACCCGGTGACCGACGGGCGGACGAGGGGAGCATGAGCGACACGCTGTGCTTGACGGGGCTGACGCTGGTGACGCCCTTCGACGTCATCCCGGATGGCGCGCTGCTTGTGCGGGACGGGCGGATCGTGCGCGCGGGCCGGCGCGTCGAGGTCGGCGTGCCACCGGCGGCCGAACCGTTGCACCTGCCGGGAAGTCTGGCACTGCCGGGACTGACCGACCTGCACATTCACGGCGCGGGGGGAGTGGACTTCGACCCTTGCGACGCAGCGGGATTCGAGCGCGCGTCGGCGATGCTCGCGTCGCACGGGGTGACGCAGGCTCTGGCTACTCTCCTGCCGCCGCCCGGCGGGCGGTGGATTGAGCGCCTGGCGCAAGTGCGGACCTGGCTGGAGCGGTGCGACCGCAGCCCGGTCCTCTGCGGCGTCCACCTTGAGGGCCCCTTCCTGAATCCCGAGATGCCGGGGGCCATCCGCCGCGAGGACCTTTGGCCGCCGGACCTGGCGCGTGCGGAAGCGCTCTTTGACGCCCTTGGGCCCTGGCTCAAGCTGATGACGATCTCCCCCGAACTGCCGGGGGCGCTGGAGATCATCCGGCGGGGAACGGCGCGGGGAGTGGTCATGTCGGCAGGCCATTCGACGGCCTCGTACGAGCGAATGGGAGAGGCGATTGCCGCAGGGGTGAGGCAGGTGACGCACCTTTTCAACGCCATGCCGCCGGCGCACCACCGCAATCCCGGCATACTGGGCGCGGCGCTGACTCGCCCCGAACTCCTCGCGCAGTTGATCGCGGACGGCGTCCATGTGCACCCCGTGATGCTGGGGCTGGCCCTCCGCGCGAAGGGGAGGGACGGTACGGCGCTTATCAGCGACGCGGTGATGCCCGCCGGGCTTCCCGACGGATCGTATGTCTTTGCGGGGGACCGAGTGGAGGTGACGGGCGGCGTTGCGCGGCGTCCGGGCGGGGCGATCTGCGGCAGTACGGCTCTGTTGGACACGGGGTTGCGGACGCTGACGCGGCAGTGCGGGATCGGGATTGCGGAGGCCGCCCAAGCGACGAGTTGGAACGGTGCGCGCGCGCTGGGACTCGACGGGCGAAAGGGGCGGCTGGCGGCGGGGTACGACGCGGACGTAGCGATCTTCTCGGAGAACCTCGATCCGGAGATGACGCTGCTGGGGGGCCGGGTGGCCTGGCGGAAGGGCTGAGCCCGGCGCTACTCGGGGGTGGGG
>JAKJEM010000169.1 GCA_022705425.1 Planctomycetota bacterium | reverse complement strand
GGCGGAGGTGGCGGAGATCGGCGAGGCGCGCGAGGCGGTGATCGCGGTCACGATCCCTGAGCGGCCGGGGAGCTTCAGGGTGTTTTGCGAGCTGCTCGGGCGGCGGGCGATCACGGAGTTCAACTACCGCTATTCGGACGCGCGCAAGGCGCATGTGTTTGTGGGGCTGCAGGTGTGCGGGCGGGGGGAGACCGAGGGGCTGATCCGCGCGATGCGCGGGAAGGGCATCGACGCGGTCGACCTGAGCGGGAACGACGTGGCGAAGCAGCACATCCGGCATCTGGTGGGGGGGCGTGCGCCGGGGGTACGGGACGAGATCGTGTACCGGTTCGAGTTTCCGGAGCGGCCGGGGGCGCTGCTGGAGTTCCTCAACGCGCTGAGCTGCGGCTGGAACATCAGCCTGTTCCACTACCGCAACCATGGGGCGGACTACGGCCGCGTGCTGGCGGGGCTGCAGGTGCCGCATCAGGAGAAGCGCCAGTTCGAGTCGGTGCTGCGCGGGCTGGGCTACGGTTTCAGCGACGAGACCCGCAATCCGGCGTACCGGTTCTTTCTGGCGTGAGGCCGTCGGCGGGGGCGGGCGGCGGGGGTGTGCGGGGCTCCTGGCGTTTGCGCAGGCGCAGGAAGACGAGGCAGCCGAGCGGGATGGAGAGGTAGTAGGTGACGCCGATGACGCCGAGGGTCAGCCAGAACTGCGAGACGAGCATGGCGAGGACGAACATGACGAAGAGCAGGAACGGCACGAGGCGCCGTGCGGGGACGCGCACGCTTTTGGCGGAGACGGTGGGGATGCGGCTGGCCATGAGCACGCCGCAGACCAGGAGGGCGGCGCAGCCGAGCCAGGGGGTCTGGAAGTGGTCGAGGCCGGTGTGGAGCTGCCAGATGGCGGGGGTGATGACCAGGCCGGCGCCGCCGGGTGCGGGCAGGCCGAGGAAGAAGTGTTTCCAGTGGGGCTGGGTGGGGCCGTCGTCGAGCATGGTGTTGAAGCGTGCGAGGCGGAAGGCGGCGCACATGGCGTAGAAGAGGGCGAGGGCCCAGAAGAGCCCGCGCAGCGGGTAGGCGGCGCTTTCGGGCGGGACCTTCTGCATGATCCAGAAGTAGACGAAGAGTGCGGGCGCGACGCCGAAGCTGACGAAGTCGGCGAGCGAGTCGAGTTCGGCGCCGAGGCGCGAGGTGGCCTTGAGCAGGCGTGCGACGCGGCCGTCGACGCCGTCGAGCAGGGCGGCGATGGAGATGGCCACGGCGGCGTGGTGCCAGTTGCCCTGGCTGCTGTAGCGGATGGAGGTGATGCCGCTGGCGGCGGCCAGGAGGGTGACGAGGTTGGGGATCATGGCGCGGACGGGGATCTCGCGCCGGGCGGAGGTCTTCTGTTTGCGTTTGCGGAAGCGGAACTTGCCCATGCGGACACCTCTCAGGGGGAAGGGGGTGGGAGTCGGGCGAGGGGGGTCTCGCCGGCGACGGTGATTTGGCCGACGCGCACGGCGGGGGAGACCCCCGGGGGCAGGTAGACGTCGACGCGGCTGCCGAAGCGGATCAGGCCGAAGCGTTCGCCGCGCGCGAGGGTCTGGCCGGGCTGGGTGAAGCTCACGATGCGGCGTGCGATGAGGCCGGCGATCTGGACGAAGGCGAGGGTCTGGCCCGCGGGAGTCCGCATCAGGTAGAGCTGGCGCTCGTTGCCTTCGCTGGCCTTGTCGAGCGAGGCGTTCAGGAAGCGTCCCGGGATATAGCAGGTGCGGGTGAGGGTGCCTGCGGCGGGCATGCGGTTGACGTGCACGTCGAGGACGCTCATGAAGACGCTGACGCGCCAGACGGGCGCGGGGTCGTCGGGCTGGAGCGCGGCGGGGAGGGGGGTCTGGGTGAGCAGGCAGACGATGCCGTCGGCGGGGCTGACGACGGTCTGGGGGTCGGCGGGATCGACGCGTTCGGGGTCGCGGAAGAAGAGGTAGACGCCGTAGGTGAGGAGGGCGCCGGCGGCGGCGAGGGGCAGCCAGAGCCAGGCGGCGGCGAGGGCGAGGGCGGCTGCGGCGAGCACGAAGCGGCGGCCCTCGCGGTTCATCGGGGGGAGGAGGAAGCGGCGGGTGGAGAGGTCTGGGGTATCCATCGTTTAGGGGGTCTCGGTGGGTGCGGCCTCAGCGGCCGGGGTTCGGTCAGGCGCGCTTGCGGCGGCGCGCGGCGCGCGCGGGGGTTGAGGGCTCTTTGGCCTGGGGTTCGAAGGGGCGGAGGAAGGCCTCGTCGAAGTCGAAGACGTCGCGGAAGTCGTCACGGCTGTCGTTCTCGGTCTTGCCGAGGCGGCCGGCCTCGACGAGGTTAAAGACGATCTCGCCGAAATCCAGGGTGGCGCGCACGCCCCATTCGGCGAAGACCGTGTGGGTGAGCGGGCCGAACTCGTCGAGCGCGTAGCGTCTGATGCCCTCGAGCAGTTCGCGGCCGCTGACATGGCGGCCGTGGTCGGGCTGGTTCTTACGGATGTCCTTGACGGTCACATCCAGGGCCTCGACGAGGAAGAAGTAGGCGTCCGGGTGATAGCGGGCGTCTTTCTGGCAGATGGCGAGGACGGTGTCTTGGAAAGAGGGGCTCATAGGAGGGGTACGGGAGTGCTTAACGTGCGGGGGCGTGGGGGCGGAGGCCGGGGCCGGGGCACAGGCGCTGCTGGAGCGCGGCGAGTTCGGCGGGGCTCTCGTAGGCGCGCGGGGTCCAGTTGAGCGGGCGGCCGTTCCAGCGCGGGATGACGTGGATGTGGACATGGGGGACGACCTGGGTGGCGCAGGCGCCGTTGTTCTGGACGAGGTTGAAGCCGTCGCAGGGGAGGCGGTCGAGCAGCAGGCGGGCGACCTGCCGGACGGCGGTGAAGAGGGGCTGGATCTCCTCCTGGGGCAGGTCGGTGAGGAGGGCGGCGTGGAATTTGGGCACGACGAGGGCGTGGCCTTTCTCGAAGGGGGCGATATCGAGGAAGGCGAGCGTGCGGTCGTCCTCGAAGAGTTGTGAGGACGGGATCAGGCCGCGGACGATCTTACAGAACACGCAGTCGGGGTCGTACATGGGGCTTCTGCTCCTGGTGCGGTTTCACGCCCGTATTAAAGCATAGACGGGCGGGGGGA
>JAKJEM010000168.1 GCA_022705425.1 Planctomycetota bacterium | reverse complement strand
CCTCTTTCGCTTGACTTTGCCCGCGCGCAAACCAAATCATGGTCCGCAGTCTGCCGATTCGGCCGTCGGGATGTGGGTTCGCAATGCGACGTGGGCGCCGGCCGGACGCATCACCTCGAGAGACCTGGTCCATGATCTACTACGCCTCACGGCTGACGCAGCCGCTCGTTCCGATCTTCTTCGTCGCCTGCCTCGCGCTGACGCTTGCGTGCGGGCCGGCCGGCGACGCCCCGGATTCCTCCGCCACCGATGCCGGCGCGCCCGGTCAGGCCATGCAATCCCCGACCGCCGATTCGACCGGCCAGCCCGACGAGGGCGCCCCGGCGCCGGACGCGACCCCCGCCGACTCCGCCGATCCGGCCACCTCCCCCGCAACCCCCCAGCCCTCAACCGAACGGAAATACCCTCCCTTCGTCGGCGATAATCTGACCACTGAAGCCATGCTCCAGCATCTGGGCGAACCGGGCGTCGGTGTCATCGCCTGGAAAACCCAGTCGGAGGAAAATAATTTCGGTTTCAATGTCCTGCGCTCCGAAAACGAAGAAGGGCCCTTCGTCAAGGTCAACCGCAATCCGATCCTCGGCGCCGGCAACAGCTCCACCGAAAACCGCTATGTCTACTACGACAAGACGGTCAAGATCGGCGACGTCTATTCCTATTATCTCGAATCGATCTCCATGGGCGGCGTCCGCGAACAGTTCAGCCCCGTCATCACCGACGTCATCCGCCGACCCTACTACGCCGAGCTCGACGACTCCCCGCCCGTCGACGATGTCCTCCCCGAAGGCCTCGACGAGCCGACCACTCCCGCCACCCCGGTCGACGTTGTCCCCGCCGACGCCGCCCAACCCGCCGGGGAACCCTCCGGGGACTGACCCCGCGCCGAGCCTCGACAAGCTCCGTCCCCCGTCCTCTTAATCGGCCCCAGGGCCCCCGACTTTTTCCCTTTCCCTTTCCCTCCCGCGGCACCACAATCGTCCCATCTCCCGTTTCGGGCACGGCGGCGCATCATGTCCCGTGAAAGGCGAATCCTGATCGTCGACGACGAGCAGCGGATGGCCACTTCCCTGTGCGCCCTGCTCACCCAGTGCGGCTATCGCTGCACGGCCGCCCTCAGCGGCCGCGAGGCCCTCGAATTCCTCGACCGCGAGCCCGTCGACGTCATCGTCTCGGATCTGCGCATGCCCGGCCTGGACGGCCTGGAATTCATCCGTCAAGCCCACGAACGCCACCCGCGCACCCTCGTCATCGTGATCACCGGTCATGCCACCACTGATTCGGCCATCGAGGCCGTCCGCCACGGCGTCTTCGATTACCTGCGCAAGCCGTTTGAATTCGATCTGCTCCGCATGGCCGTCGAAAAGGCCTTCGCCCGCATCGACGCCGACCGCTTCCGCGAGGATGTCGCCGCGATGATCACCCACGACATCAAAATCCCCCTCACCTCCATTATTGGTTTCGCCTCGATGATCCACGAGTCTGGCGAGGGCGAGCTCCATCCGCGCAGCCGCGAATTCGCCCAGGCGATTCACGCCAACGGCCAGAAAGTCCTCGAACTGATCGAAAATTACCTGACTTCCTGCAAGATCGAGGCGGGGACCTTGCGTGTCCTCCGCTCCCGCATCAACCTGAAGGCCGCCCTGCACGACGTCGTCGAGGCGCTCCACGTCGTCGCCGCCCGCCGCGGCCGCCGCATCCTCACCCACCTGGACGAGATCCCCGAATTCGCCCCGCTCGACCAGGTCCTGCTCTACCGCGTCTTCGCCAATCTGCTGACCAATGCCATCCGCTACAGTCGCGGCGAGGAACCGATCCTCGTCGAGGCCCGCGCCCTCGACGGCGAGCCCCCCATGCTCCGCCTGACCCTCACCAACGACATGGATCAGGCCCGCCCCGAGGATTTCGCCCATGTCTTCGAACGCTATCAGCGCTCCGTCGCCACGCAGTCGCTCGAAGGGGTCGGCATCGGCCTCTATGTCGTCAAGGCGGCGGTCCAAGCCCAGGGCGGACGCGTCGACGTCGAAGTCCCCGACCCCCACCACGTTCGCTTCACGGCATGGCTGCCGCTGGTCGAGGAAGGCCTCCCCGTGGAGGAGCAGCCGTGGACTACCTGACCGCGGGCGCGCTCTGGGCCCGCTACGGTCTGGACGCCGAGGGCTGGCGCGACGGCGTCCTCCTGCGCTGGCGCGATGGCAACGTCGTCGCCTGCAGCCCGGCCCCCCGTCCCCCCGCCGACGTCGACCCCGCCTGGCGTTTCGAGAGCCACCTGCTCACGCCCGGCCTGCTCAACGCCCACTGCCATCTCGATTATTCGTTGCTCCGGGGACGCCTCTCCGGCGCGACGGGGTTCGCCGCCTGGCTGCGCCAGATCCTCGCCGCGCGCCGCGGCCTCGACGACTCCGCCGCGGTGCCGGCCCGCGCCGCCGCGGCCGCCGCCCTCGACGAACTGATCCACGACGGCGTCACCGAAATCTGGGACGTCGCCAGCTTCGGCTGGGCCGTCCCCCTGCTCCGCGCGCGCAACGTCCCCGCCATCATCTTCCGGGAATGGATCGCCCCCGATCCCGCCCGCGCCGCCGCCTTCGATGCCTGGGCGAACGCCACCTTCACCGAGTCCGACCCCGCGCCGACCGACGGCATCTCGCCCCACGCCCCCTATTCCGTCTGCGCGGAGGGATTGCGCCGCGCCGATGCCTGGGCCCGCCGGCACGCCCGTCCCGTCGCCATCCATCTGGCCGAATCGCCCGAGGAACGTGAACTCCTCCTCGCCGGCACGGGCGCTTTGTGGAAACTGCTCTCCGAGATCGCCGGCCGCGATGTCGCCCAAACCCTCGGCCGGGGCAACTCCCCCATCGCCCGCGCCGAGGAAGCCGGCCTCATCCGCCCCGAAACCCTGGCGATCCACGCCAACCTGCCCGAGCCGGGCGAGCCCGAACGCCTCGCCCGCGTCGGCTGCCGCGTCGTCTTCTGCCCCCGCAGTCATGCCTTCTTCGGGTATCCGCGCTATCCGCTCAAAACCTGGCGCGCGGCGGGCGTCGGCCTCGCCCTGGGGACGGACAGCCTCGCCAGCAACGACCGGCTGTCGATCCGCGCCGAGGCGCGCTCACTCGT
>JAKJEM010000167.1 GCA_022705425.1 Planctomycetota bacterium | reverse complement strand
GACGCGCCGAGCTGTCCCGCCAAACTGCTGCAATCCGGCGACGGTGCGTTCGAGCACGACCGACTGATACCCAGGAGTGCCATAGCCGTAGCCGTCATGGTACAGCTCACAGACGACGCGCGCGGTATAGCCGCTGTGAAAGACCCGGAACTCCCCGTCCACCGCCCCGTAGGGCCACGCGCCTCCAGCCCACACGCCATGCAGTTCCCAGTCGTCCGACGTGCGCTCTGTCCACTCGCCGGAGGACATCGTCCCGACGACGAACCGCCCGCGGTGCGGTTGCGACAACGCGGCGTACAGCCCTGTAGGCCACTCGGTAACCTCGACGTAGGCCGCGTGGAAGTTGGCGGCGTCCGCCGCGCCGAACACCACGCCGGCCAGACCATGCCACTGCTCACCATATCCCCACTGCGAGTAGAAGTCGGAATACTCCCCGGCGGCAAACTTGCATTGGTACGGACGGCACCTGGGCATATCGGCTGCCCACTGTGCCACGGACCAGGTCGGTGAGGGCTGCTTCGGCCAGATGCCGAGACGGACGGAGCCGACATAGGCCACCTCCATGCCGTCGTGGCCAATGGACCAGCGGTCGTTGAGCGGCGCCACGACCGTCCGCTTGTCGCCATCCCACACCTCCGCATAGTCGCCGTCGTCCCACGGATGGATTGATCGCAATGGCATAGGTTCACGGGGCATTGACCACGGTAAGCACACCAGCCGAACCGACCACTACGTCGTACTCGACGCCGAACTCGATTTCGCGCACGCTCGCAACCTGGCCATCCGGCAACTGGATCAACTTGCGCGCCACTGGGGGTTCTGTGATCTCGACGATGGCCTCGTCGCCGTCGTAGCCGCGCACGAGAAAGCGCCCGAGCGGGTTGACGGAACCTGAAAATGAGTCGCGCGCCGATCCGATGCGCTGGCCTTCCGTGGCCCGGGCCAGGGCCAGGACCAGAGACCGCACCACGGTGCCGGTGGCAGTGTAGGCCCACCCGTGTGCGCCGGCGGGCACAGCGCCGGCCCAGAGGCCGACGGCGGACAGCCCGCTGCGACGCGGGCGGTAGGCCAGGAGGCTGACTCCGTTTTCGTGGAGTCCACCGAACTCGCACATCGCCCCCTCCGGAGCGTCCACGGCGCCGGCGTTGTAGACCGGGACGAGCCCGGGCACCTGGACCGGTTCGGGTTCGGCGCGACGGTCGCGCGGCAGCGTGCGTCCGGCGGCGCGCACCGCGTCGCGGAGTTCCTGCACGGCGCCATCGGTCCATTCGATCAGCGTGCGCATCAGATAAATCCCAGCGGGGTCCATGAGACCGGCGGGAAGTCGTCGAACTCCTGGTAAACGTCGTCGGCGCTTTCCGCGAGCTGTCGTCCGTCGAGGTCGAGCCTGACAGTCCGATACTGCGCCCCGTCGCTGGTCCGCGCCGCGACCAGGCGTTTGCTGCCGCCGACATAGGTCCCGTCCCAGTAGTAGTTGCCCTTGCAGAGTTCGCGGCGCTTCCATCCGTCGCCTCGGATCGCCACGACGTAATCCATGCTCCAGTAATAGGACGGGCTTTCGATCACGTTCACGGCGCGGATATTCTTGAGGCGGCACTTCCCCGCCGCGTAGGCGATACCGTTGATCGTCACCGTTTCGGCGTTCACCGAGTTGCGGTAGGACGTGGACTGCGCGAACGAGGGCGCCGCCTCGTTGCGAGTCAGCGTCACCAGCAGGTCAGAAACGGGCCGGCGGATACCGATGATCGGGTGCCCCAGCGGGTTGAGGTAGGATTTCCCGACGGCGTCGGCATTGAACTCCTCGACGGACTCCTCGCCGTCCACCGCATACTTCCACGGATGCAGCAGCGGCGAATCCTTGCCGGAGTACTCAGCCACAACGTTGTAGAGGAAGGGGCCGCGCGGGTCCAGCACACGAACGCGCCGGCAGGTCAGGTACGGGTACGTCTCTGAGAATCCTTCCCCCAGGACGGGGATGTCTTGGTGGTTGAGGATGGCGATGGCGTTGTCGTTGCTGATCGTGCTGCACACGGCGTGGAAAAGCTTTGCGGCCGTCCAAGTGGAGGCGTTGACACCGGCGTCAAGCTCGACGGAAGCGTTGACCTGTTTCCAGCTTTCAACGACCTTGACGACAGCCATCGCTATCCCTTCAGGCTCGAAATCGTGATCATCTTCAGCGGGGCCCCCTGCGTCAGGTGGGTCACCAGCTGTTCCAGCAACCGGGTGTGCCTCGCGAGCTCCTCCGTCTGGCGCATTGCGGGCTCGTCGAATCCCGGCGTGCGGCGCAGAAATCGCGACGCCGCGGACCCGGTTTCGCGCGATACTGGCAGGTCCACCCGCGCGCGGAGCGCCGCGTCGCTGCGCCCCTGCATCGCCTCGATGAGCCGAAGCCGAACGGGGTCGTCGGCGGCCTGTTCGCGCATCCGCTGGTACTGCGCGTCCGTCGAGATTCGTTCCGCCGCGGCGTTCATCCCCACCATCCGGAGCGCCGACACCGTGACGTCGCGCCTGGCATCGGTTTCGAGCCGGGAGTACTTTTCGGCAATGCCCTGTTCGCGCGCGCGGGCGACGGCGTCAATGGCCTCCTGGTCCTCGCGGCGCGCGGCGGCCTTCTGCCTCGCGATGTCAGCGGCCAGGTCGCGCATTTCGCGCGCCCGTGCTGCGCCAATCGTCTGGTCGTTTGCGCTGAGCGCCTCGATCTCCGCGCGCCGCAGTTGCGCAGCGGTCAGATCGCGCTCGCGGTCCACGCGGTCATTAATAGCGCGCTTGCGCAGTTCGGCTTCGCGCTCGACTTGTTGTACCAGGCCTGCCGAATAGGAGTAGCGTTTCCGGTCCTGGTCGAGCTGTGCGTCGACGGCGGCCAGATCGGCGGCCCGCGCCGCCTCCCGGCTGCGCGACAGCTCGACCTCTGTTGCAAGTTCGCGGCGTCGGATGTCGTCGGCGGCCGCCGCGTCGGATATCTGCTGCCGGCGAATCATGTCGGCGTTTTCGGCGGCGTGCTTCTGGGCCAGTGCGGCGCGATCATCGGGTGATAGATGTTCGGCCCCGCGCAGTTCGTCCTGCTGGCGGCGTCGCAGGTTGCGCATTTCGGCGGCGCGTATCTCCGCGCCGGT
>JAKJEM010000166.1 GCA_022705425.1 Planctomycetota bacterium | reverse complement strand
TCGGCGATGACGGCGGTATGCCAGCCGCCGGCGGCGACGGCCTTGACCTGGCTGGGCTGGGTGAGGGCGGCGGGGGGGCTGTAGGTGGGGGTGGCGTTGTTGCCGATCTGGCCGTACTTGCCCCAGCCCCACGTCCAGACGGCGCCGAAGGCGTCCACGGCGGCGGAGTGATAGCCGCCGCCGGCCACGGAGACGATGTTTGTGGCGTTCACGACCCCGCGAGGAGAGGTTGCGGAGGAGCCGGAGTACCACCAGTAAGACCACTGGCCGAGTTGGCCGTGGCTGTCGGAACCCCAGGCATAGACGTTCGGTATGCCAAGGCCGCCCGTGTTGACGGCGGCCAGGCAGTGATTCCACCCGGCGGCGATGTCCGTCACGGCCGCGAGGGAGACCTGCCTGGGCGTCCAGGCGTCCGCCGTCTGGCCGTTTCCGATCTGGCCGAGGTCGCCGGCGCCCCAGGTGAAGACCTGGCCGGTGTCGTTGAGGGCCATGCTGTGAACGGAGCCGGCGGCGACCTTCTTGATGTTGGCGAGTCCTGAGACCTGTGTGGGCAGGCTCTTGCTCACGTTGGTGCCGTCGCCGAGTTGTCCGCGGAGGTTCGCGCCGAAGGACCAGACGGAGCCGTCGCTCTTGAGGATGAGGGTGTGGTAGTCGCCGGCGGCGACGTGGACGACGCTGTTGAGGTTGGGGATCATTTCGGGGATCAGTTTTTCGATCACGCCCGCGCCGAAGCCGAGCTGGCCCATGCTGTTGCTGCCCCAGGCGTAAACGTATCCCTCGGAGGTGAGGGCGAGGGAGTGGCGCAAGCCGGCGGCGAGCTGGATGACGCTGCCGGGGAGGTTCGGGACGCGGACGGGGGTGTCGCGGTCGGTGGTGGTGCCGTCGCCGAGCTGGCCGGAGTAGTTGCCGCCGAAGGCGTGGACGGCGCCGCTGGAGAGGAGCACGAGGGTGTGGCGCTGTCCGGCGGCGATGGCTTTGGCGTTGAGGAACTGGGGGATCGTGACGGGGGAGTTCTGCTGGAGTCTGGAGCCGTCGCCGAGCTGGCCCCAGGTGTTGAGGCCCCAGTCAATCACGTAGCCCTTGTTCTGCGTGGGGCCATATTCGGCGATGAGGGTCGTGTCGGTTCCGGCGAAGGGGAAGGCGATGTTGCGGCTGACGGCCAAGGTGTTTCCTGCGGCGTCCTTCCAGCGGTTGAACCAGAGGTTTCCCGGCGCGCCGGCGGGGGCGAGGAGGTTGACGGCGGCGCCGGCCGACATGGCGTAGGAGTAGGGGGTGTTTCCGGGGTGGGTGCCGGTGATGTCCACGCCGGCGGGGACGGACTCGACCTTGAGGGCGGCGACGCCGTAGCCGAAATCGGCGGCCCAGACGTTTCCGGAGACGGGGGAGTAGTCGCTGGAGAGGCCCGTGGCGACATTCATGGTGGGGTAGGAGTGGCCGGGCGCGGAGACGGAGAGGGTGAAGGTGGTGGAGGAGGGGAGCTTGGGGATGGCGTAGATGCCGCGGGCGTTGGTGACGCCGGTGTAGGTTCCGCCGAAGGAATCGGTGGCCGTCACGACCGCGCCGGAGACGGGTGCGGCGCTGGTTTCGTTGAGCACGCGTCCGCTGATGATTTCGCCGCCGCCGGAGACGTAGATGTTGTAAACGCACTTGTAAACCGAGCCGAAGGTGCCGATGGCGGTGTCAATCGTGGGGAGGTTGTACCAGGCGTTTTCGTAGCCGGACCAGCCCATGTTGAGGTGGTGATAGAGGGTGGAGGCGATGTAACCGTAGCCGTCGCAGACGATGGCGTGGCCGCCGGGGGAGCCGGTGATGCCGAGGAGGACGGGGTAGCCGGCGTCGAGGTTGGGGTTGACCATTCCGATGAGGCCTGCGCCGATGTTGTCATAGGAGTTCAGGCCTTTGACGGCGTTGGAGTACATGAAGACGTTTCGGAGGGAGTCGGCGGTGTCGAGGGTGTCGGAGCCGGAGGCGCCGGGGGTGTAGAACATGTTGACGGTGAGTCCGGCGTCGTGCGTCAGGGCGCCGATGGCCTGACGATGGGCCAGGGAGGTGAACTGGTTGGGGGCGAGGGGCATGCTGGTCCAGAGGTAGGGTCCTCCGAGGCCGTCGCCGCCGCGGAGGGAGCGCGTCTGGGGGGCGCCGTCCACGTAGATCTGGAAGGAGGCGGCGCCGACGCCGAGGGTGGGGTGGTGGTGGAAGCGCATCAGTTGTGCGAGGGCGGTGGCGACACAGCCGGAGGGGTAGTTGCTGGAGGAGCCGTCGGGTCCGGGGGGGGTGTAGTAGTTGTAGCAGGCGTTGGAGGAGCCGGAGGCGGTCATCTGGTCCCAGGTGGAGGAGATGATGGGGTCCACGCGGGGGTCGGTGACGGAGGGGGACTTCATTTCGAGGGGGGCGGGGGCGGCGTCTGCGGCGTCGAGGAGATCGCGCCAGCGCGCCTGGGGCGTGGGGGGGGCTTTGTCGGTGCGGCGAGCGGTGGCGGAGGCTTCGAGGCGTGCGCCGCTTCGCGCCGCCTTGACGCGCCCGGAGAGGTCGCCGTGGACGAGGGCGCCGAAGGGGTTCCTGGGGGAGGGGTCATAGACGCCGGCGGCGGAGAAGCCGACGATGGGCTGGACGGCGTCGTCGCCGGAGACGACGATGAAGCCGGCGGGCTTGAGGTAAACGATGTGATAGGCCGGGGCGTCGTCCTTGTCGCGGAAGGTGACGACGCGGTCCACCTGTTCGCCGAGGCGGAAGCGTTGGGGCGAGGCTTCGGAGCGCAGCCAGGCCCCGGCGGCTTTGGCCGCTTCGCGTTCGGACATGGGCGCGGCGGATGCGAGTGCGGAGAGCAGGAGTGATGCGGCCAGGAGGACGAGGGGTCGGGAAGAGGCGGGGCAAGGCCGAGGCATCAGAGTCTCCTTGTGGCGGAAGGTTCCGCAGGGCGAGGGGTTGGGGCGGGTGAAATGGGCGAGGGGTACGGGGATGCGCGCAACGGTCGCTGAATCGGACATGCGCCGGCGTCCTCAAGTAGCGGACACACGCTCCCCCTCTTCCCCCACGGAAAGAGAGGGCGTTTCTGCGAGGTTTACCATGCCGCAGGGGGCCTGTCAAGTCCGTTTGACGGGGCTTTGGGGCGGGGGTTT
>JAKJEM010000165.1:2630-3129 GCA_022705425.1 Planctomycetota bacterium | reverse complement strand
CATTTGCCTTCCTCCTTGTTGTCGTTCTCCAGCCCCGCCAGGATGGCGGCGGCCTCCGCCTTGACCTTCTCCAGTTTCACCGCGAGACTCTCGCAGTGTTCCACGAAGTCGCGCCAGCACTCGAGCTGGCTCTCGCCGATGCCGACGGGCGAGCCGAGGATGTCGTAGTTGACCAGGGTGACGCGGCGGACGCCGTTGCGCTCGACCTTGGTGTCGAGATGCCAGCGTCCGTCCGGGCTGGCCTGCTCGGTCTTGCTCTCGCTGGCCTCGGTCTGCCATTCGATTGTCATGTGTTCCATGTCGTTCTCCTATTTGCGTTGGAGGTTTGGGACTATCCACTTGAGCATGACCGTGGCGAGGATTGCGCCGACGGAGTAGCGCCAGTGGTATGGGATGAAGAAGCTCCAGCAGAACACCCGCGTGGCGAGGCACAGGAGCGCGATGACGATTAGGATGACGATGAGGAGGACGGCGATGTCCGCGGCCGCCTTCCGGGCTG
>JAKJEM010000165.1:0-2620 GCA_022705425.1 Planctomycetota bacterium | reverse complement strand
GTCGCCGCCAGCTCCACGAGCAAGTCTCCACAGCGCTGGCTTCTCTGGATTTGATGTTGTAATGTGCGCATTTATGCTCCTTTGCTCAGAACAGCGAGAATCCGAAGATGGTGACGACGCCCGCGGGCTTGCGGTAGTCGACGGCCTTCACCGCCCCGTGGCCTGCGGACTGCTCCGCGTCGGTCGCGGGAGGGTAGTATTCGATGAAGGTCGGCTTCGTGGCGCAGCCGCCAAGCAGGACGGCTGCGGCGATTATGGCAAGCGTCCTTCTCATTTCAACTTCAGCAGATAGCGGTTGCTGACGGCCTTGAAGGAGCGCGGGTATTCGCAGTCGGCCTCCTTGAACACCAGCCCCTCCCGCTCGTGCCCCCGACCGGTCGCGCCCTCTGCGAACTTCAGCACGGCGTCCACGGAGGGCAGCTCGGAGAACACGTCCATCGCGGGTGCGATGACCTTGACGTGGGGCAGCCCGAGGCTGGCGCACAGCTCCCTGCGCTCGGTCGAGCCGAGGTATCGCCCGTTGGCGATGTCCCAGATGCGGAACACGCGGAACTCCCTTTCGGGCAGCAGGTCGCGGTTGCCGTTCATGCCGGGGCCGACCAGCTCGCCCTGGACGGCGATTTCACGGCCAAGGGCGGCGAGCTTGCCCTCGATGCCGTACTTGACGGCGGCCTCCCACCAGGCGTTGGTCTCGTCGCGCTCAAGCTCGAAGTTGCGGCTGCACACGCCGAACGGCCTGTCGGGTCGCATGGACGGAGCCCAGAACACGGTCATCGAGGAGCCGTCGGCCTTCTCGGTGACCTCCCAGAGGATGCCCTTGAGGGTGTCGGGCCAGTCGGCGAGGTTCTGGATGCGCTCCTCGTCCGTCTTGGGAATCCAGGAGGGGAAGTTGCCCTCCCTGCGCCCGAATCCCTGCGGTCGGCTGGTGTCGAGTGCGGCCTTCATCTCCGCGTCGATGTCATCGAAGTGCCTGACCCTGAGGATGTCGTCCTCGTCCTCGCCGTTCATGATTGCCGCGAGTTCGGGGAAGAGCGAGACCGGCATCACCAGCTCCTGCGAGATGACGCCGCGCATCTTGACGGTGCGGATTCGGATGGCCTGCATCAGAACCCTGCCGTGCTTGTCGGTCCAGGAGCGGAGGCAGCGGTCGCGCAGGAAGGCGTAGCGTTCGTCGTCGGCTGGAAGAGCCGAATCGATTTCGAAATAGACGGCGGTGTCGCCGGGCTTGAATTCGCCCCGGCCTGTGACGACGCGCCAGCCCTTGCCCTTCATGGTGACCACGTCGAGTCGGTCGGAGTCGGCTATCGGCTCGGCGGTGGCGATTGTTACGATTGAAGCGAGTTTTCTCATTGTGTCTCCCTGTGGTTAGAAGGTTACGGTTGCCGTGAGGGTCGCGGCGGCAAGCCAGTAGATTGTGCGCCGCCAGTCGCCGTTGAATCCGTATGCGGTGGCCGCCAGGGCGTCGAGCGTCATCAGGACGGTTGGGAATATCTGCGTGTATTTCATTGCTCTCCTTCTGGTTAGAATGGTATGTCATCGTCTGCCACGGGCGGGATTCCTCCGGGCGGCGTGGTGACGGGGCCGCTTTCGAGCAGCCACATCAGCCTGTCGGTCATCTCCGGCCTTTCGCCGATGACGGCCCTGTGGACGCGGTCGAACCTCTCGCCTGCCACGGAGCGGACGGTGATGGTCTTCGGGGCCGCCAGCGCGCCAGCCTCCGCCCAGGAGACCGCCTCGTCCACGGTGTTCGGGACGGGGCATCCGTCGGCGCACCGCTCAAGCCACCACTTCTCGAACTTGCGCCGCGCGTAGCCCGTATGCTCCGGGCAGACCCACTCGGACTTGTAGCAGCCGGGGCCGATTTGGTATTCCACGCGCATGGTGCGGGGCGTCCCAGGCTCCGCGTCGCGCTTGACGTGCGGCGAGTAGGAGACATCCGTCACCTCGTGGTCGGTGTCTGTGATTTCGCCCGACAGGACGCCCTCGGTCGAGGCGTGTTCCGTGAGGTTCGATGTCTCCTTCGCTGGGAACACGTGGCCGCATTCGGGGCACTTGCCGTAGCCCGCGTGGATGAGGGCGCGGCATTCCGGGCATTGCTTCGCGGGCGCTTCGCCCGTGCCTCCCATGCCAGGCTCCCGCGCCTTGATGGTGTCGAGCGGCCCGTGCCGCAGGATGTTGCCGCCGTAGTCGAGGAAGAGGCAGTCCTCCTTGCCGGTCTCGGGCGAGAGGCGCAGGCCCCGCCCCGCGATCTGGAGCAGCAGCCCCGGCGACTGGGTGGGCCGCAGCATCGCCACGCAGTCCACGTTGGGTGCGTCGAAGCCGGTGGTGAGCACCGAGACGTTGCAGAGGTACTTGAGCGGCGGCTTGGGCGTCCCGAAGAGGTCTGCGGGGACGTGCTCCCCCTTGAAGCGGGCGATGAGCTCGTCCCGCTCCCAGGCGGGCGTGTCGCCCGTCACCACGGCGCACTCCTTGCCCGTGTATTCGGTTATCTTCTCCGCCACGTGGCGGCAGTGCTCCACGCTGGTGCAGAAGATGATGACGGACTTCCTGTCCTTCGTCAGGATGGCGATTTCCGAGCAGGTCGCCCTGACCAGCTCCTCGCTGTCCATCGCGGAGGCCA
>JAKJEM010000164.1 GCA_022705425.1 Planctomycetota bacterium | reverse complement strand
GCCGATACCTGCATCGGACTCGCCACCGGCTGCATCTCCGAAATCGTTGAAGCCTGCCTGAAGGGAGCCTGATTTTCAGGGAATCCCCTTTGCGCTTTCCCGCGCCCTGCGCTACGATAGAGCTTGGTATCCGACAACAGCCTCTTTGTGAAAGGTCCTGACATGTCCATGCGCACCCTCCTCGCGGCGTTGGCCCTTGCTCTGGCGATCCTGCCCGTGTCGGCTCAGACGCCCCCGACCGCCGTCACCCCCCGCCAGCCCGTCAAGTACCCCGAAATGCTCGCCCAGGTCCTCGCCGCCAAGTACGGCGACAAGGTCCAGGTCCTCAACGCCGGCAAGGGCGGCGATAACGTCCTCTCCGCGCTCAAACGCGCCGAAACCGACGTCCTCCCCAAGCAGCCCACCCTCGTCTTCATCAACCTCGGCGTCAACGACTCCAAACTCGTCGCCCCTGCCCATGAGCGAAACCAGATCCCCCTCGACCAGTTCACCACCGGATACCGCGACCTCATCAAACTCATCCGCGAGAAGACCGGCGCCGCCGTCGTCGTCGTCGGAACCATCGCCTGCGCCGACGAACTCACCCGCGCCATCGCCACGGGCGAGAAGAAGCGCACCTACTTCGGCAACCCCGACCAACTCAAGAAGTACAACGCCGCCGCCCGCGACATCGCCGCCGAGTTCAAGTGCGACTACGTGGACCTCTTCGACCTCTTCATGGCCCAGCCCGACCTCAAAGCCCTCTTCCCCGGCGACGGCGTCCACGCCAACCAGAAGGGCCAGGAACTGATCGCACTCCAGTTGATGAAGTTCCTCGCGCACAAGTTCCCCGCTCAGTCCGGCAAGTGAACCTCTCCCGACCGCGGTTCTGCCGCGGACTGGACCCGATGTGAGCGTCATACCGGTACCCCGGTCATTCGGCGGAGCGCCCGAAGTTCCGACGGGCGGCGATGAGTTTCGCCGCATCGCCGATATCCTCTGCGTCCCTCTCGCCGTCGTCGCCGCCTCGGGCCGCTACGACTACGTCAACCCCGCCTTCACCGCGCTCTTCGGCTACACCCTCGACGACGTGCCCGACGGTCGCCTTTGGTTCCGGCGCGCCTTTCCCGACGAGACCCGGCGTCGCGAGGCCATCGCCGCCTGGCGGGCCCACGTCGCCCGCGGCGACGCCGCGCGCCACAGCCCCCAGATCTATCCCGTCGCCTGCCGCGACGGCGCCGTCCGCCACATCCTCTTCCGCGCCGCGCCCCGACCCTGCGGCGGCCACGTCGTCGTTTACGAGGACCTCAGCGACCGCCTCCGCGCCGACGCCCGCGAAGAAGACCACCGCCGCAGCCTCATGGCCCTCAGCGAACTCCTCGGCGGCCTGTCGCTCCTCCGCGAACTCGACGACCTCTGCCGCGCCGCCGTCGAGCGCGCCCCCGCCATCCTCGGCGTGGACCGCATGGCGCTCTGGTTCCGCACCCCGGACCCCGCCGTCGTCGCCGGCACCTTCGGCGTGGATGAGCAGGGCGCCCTCCGCGACGAACGCGCCAGCCGACTCCGCGTCTCCACCGCCTCCCTCATGGGCCGCGTCCTCTACTAGCGCGAACCCGTCGTCATGCAGCACGATGTCCCCCTCCGCAACCACCTCGGCATCGAGGTCGGGCGCGGCGACGCCGCCATCGTCGCCGTCGCCGCAGGGCGCGACGTCCTCGGCTGTCTCTGCGTGGACAACCTCCGCTCCCGCCGCCGCATTGACGCCCGCCAGACCGATCTCCTCCGCGTCTTCGGCGCCGCCTTCGGTCAGTTCTGCCGGCGCGCGCGCGCCGAAGCCGACCTCCGCCGAAACGAAGACCAACTCGCCCGACACCTCGCCCAGTTGCGCACCGCCTTCGAACAGATCACTCACGCCCTCGCCTCCACCGTCGCCGTGCGCGACCCCTACACCGCCGGACACCAGGAGCGCGTCACCCTTCTCGCCTGCGCCATCGCCGACGAGATGCGCCTCGGCGACGACACCCGCGCCGCCCTCCGAACCGCCGGCGTCCTTCACGATATCGGCAAACTCCAGGTCCCCGCCGAAATCCTCAGCAAGCCCGCGCGCCTCAGCGCCTTTGAAATGCAGCTCGTCCGCGACCACGTCCAGGCCGGACGCGACATCCTTGCCAAGATCGCCTTCCCCTGGCCCGTCGCCGAAATCGTCTATCAGCACCACGAACGCCTCAACGGCCAGGGGTACCCCCGGGGACTCGCCGCCGACGCCCTCTGCCTCGAAGCCCGCATCCTCGCCGTCGCCGACGTCGTCGAGGCGATGGTCTCGCACAGACCCTACCGCGCCGCCCTCGGCATGGACAAGGCCCTCGGCGAGATTCGGTCGCACCGCAACGTCCTCTACGACCCCGCCGTTGTGGACGCCTGCCTCCGCCTGATCCTCGAGAAGGGCTTCGCCTTTCCCTGATCCCTCCGGACAGAGATTTTCCACCCGCGCTCTTGACTTGCGTGATAGCGTGTGCTAGATAATGATAGTGAACGAGCGTAAGTGACGGCGAAGGGCGCAAGTCGAGCCGGTTGCGTGAACCGTTCGTTCCCTCGTGCGTCTAACGGGCGGAAGGGCCGCCGGTGTGACGGGGCGGCCGCGGGGAAGGAGGCGGGTGATGTCTCGCGTTTGCTGGCGTCGGGCGGCTGCGCTGGGGCTGGCGGCCCTCCTGGCTCTGGCCTCGGGCGTCTTCGCCCAGACCTCGACGCCCGGTCTCTCCATCGCGCACTGCGCGGCCGACGTCGAAGCCGCCGACCGCGTCGCCCTCCTCGCCCTCGACATCCGCCTCGTCGCCGATGCAGACGGCTGGCGCAGCATTCGGCTCATGCCCTCGGGGGTGACGCTCCGCTCGGCGGAGGTCGCCGGCGGGCAGAGCTATCTCCAGAACGACCCCGACGGCTGCGTCGCCCATGTCCGCGGACCGGGCGAGTTCAAGGTCCGCCTCGCCGCCGTCCTCGACGTCGCCGTGCGCGGCGTCGAGCGCAGCCTGCGTCTCCCGCACGTCCCGGCCGCCGCGGCGCGCTGGCGCGTCCGGGCGCACACCGCCGGCCAATCCTTTGCGGTCGCGCCCGAATGCCCCCTCCAGCAGTCCGAAGAGAACGGGCGTTCCACGGCGGTCCTCTATCCCGTCGGAACG
>JAKJEM010000163.1 GCA_022705425.1 Planctomycetota bacterium | reverse complement strand
GGCGGACGCGTCATCCTCTTCTACGCCACCGACGAGGAGGGCGGCATCCGTGCCTTGCGCGCCGCCTCCGCCCCCGCCATCGAAGGCCCCTACGAACCTCTGGAGCCCGACATCCTCGCCTGCGATGCGCGCCGCGCACTTCACTCCGCCCCGCTGGCCGGACGACGCCTCGCCTTCTTCGCGCGCCCCACCCCCAAACATCCCGACTGCGAGGAGTTCTCGCGCCCGGCCACTCTCGAGTTCACTGCCGACGGCCGCCCCTGGTTCCGCTACTACAACGCCCTGACGGCCCTCGCAGGGCGCACGATCTTCCAGACCGAGGCCGCTCTCGCCAGCGGCGAAACGCTGGTCCGCGTCATTCCCCGCTATGGCGCGGACGTGCGCCTCACCGCCCGCATCGCGAACCGCAACGCACGCGCGGCGGGCCTGCTCCTTCGCACCTCCATCACAGGACACGACAACCTGACGGTATGGCTCGACTTCGAGGCCGGCGCCGTCGCGCTGCGACGCGGCGTCAACGGGCGCCTCCTCGCCCGCTTCCGTCGCGCCTTCGAGCCTGAATGCGAACACCAGGTCACCGTCTGGGCCGAGGGCGGATATGTGGACGTCTACGTGGACGACGCATGGCTCCTGGCCGCCCGCACGGAGACGCGGCGCTCGGGGGGATTCGGCGTCGTCGTGCGGGGGGGAGAGGCCCGCATCTCGGACTGGACCGCGCAGACCCTGACCACGGAGGGACGCCCCTAAGGCCCCCCCTGCCTCGGCTCCCCCGCGTCCGGCTCCACCGGGTCATAGCCGCCGGGGTGAAAAGGCTGGCATTTCGCGATCCGCCACAACCCCTTGCCCACCCCCACGATAACCCCCTTGCGCCGGACCGCCTCGATCATGTAGTTCGAACACGACGGATGGAACCGGCACCGCGGCCCGAGCAGTGGCGAGATGACGCGCTGATACAGCCGCACCAGCAGAATGACCCCTTCACCCACCATCGAGCGCCCTTCCCGCCTCATCGAGTCCACGCCGAAGCAAACGCTCCACGTCGGCGAAGCGCCACCGGATCGCCCCATCGCGCGGGATCGCCACTACGTCACAAGGCGTGCGCAGCCGCGACTTGTTCAGCCGCCACGCCTCGCGCAGCAGACGCTTGACGCGGTTGCGCGCGACCGCGTTCCCCACGCGCCGCCCCACCGAAAGACCCAACCGCGACCATCCCAATTCGTTCGCTCGGACGCGCAAGATCAGCCCCGGCAGACGCACCGTGCCCCCTTCGGCGTACACGCGGTCGAAGTCGCGCTGTCGCCGGACACGCTCCTCAGGTCGAAATCGGCACGCGCCGCTCAAGGCCATCCTCCTCCGCCTCCTCCCGCACTATACCGCACAGCCTCGCCCCCCGCAACGATGCCTTCTCGACACATCTTCACGCGCCGGCATCAACCCGGCAGGCGAAGCGAAATGGGCCGGACGGTGTGCCATTCTGATACACACCGCCATTCCCACCGCGACCGCGCCACATATGTCCGCACAAGTGCTTGCAGCGCGCCAGCATACACGCTACGACACAACACGCCACGGCGCAACCGTCGCGGCACCGGATTTGCGCTCCTTCGGGTACGGATAGGTCGCAGAACATAGGTCACCGATGGACCGACATGCAGATACGAACGACATACATCATTCTGATGGTGGTCGTGGCGGGGGTATTGTTATCCCTCGACCGACTGCTGGTGCGTGAGCACACGAACCGCCAACGGCAGATGGCGCAGGACGTTGCGCGCGACCACGCCCAGTTTCTCCGCGAGTACTTCCGCTCGCGCGCCCAGGCGATGAACGCCCTCCGCTTCATCATCGGCAGAACCTCGCCCGAAGCCGCGCCGGACACCTTCCGCCGGGCGGCGGGAACCCTCACCGGCTCGCTCGAATCCGTCGAAGCCGTTGCCCTGCTCGACGAGAACCTCGAGCCCGTCGCCATCTGGCAGCCCGTGGAAGGAGACCCCGACCCCCTCAAGGCGCTGACGGACCGCCCTCGACTGCAAACGCTGGCCGGACGCGCGCGCCAGTCGCATCAGACGGAGTTCAGCGGCGCCGTCGTCCTGGGCGCCGAACGTCGCGGCGTGGCGGCGCTCATCGCCGTCACACCCGAACCTCCGGCGAGTCCCCGCTATGTGGCCGCCCTCTTCCGGCTCCACGCCGTCCCCCCCGCGATCCTGCGCGTCCACCCCCGCATGCTCCACTTCGTCTCCCTCGAAGACCCCTTCGGCGTCATCCTCACCGACGACGGCGCGCCCCGCCCGTCAAGCATTCTCCGCGCCGAAACCCTCTACGTCGGGGACGACGCCTGGTCCTTGCGGGTTCACCCGTCCCCCGCCGAGAGCGCCATCCTCCTCTTCGAACGCCTCACCCTCGTCGCCATGGGCGTCATCCTGCTGACGGCCCTCATCATCATCTACCATCTCCATGCCCACCAGCACGCCGCCCTCGCCGAGAGCCACGCCCGCCTCGAAGAGCAGGCCCGGGGCGTCGCCGAATCCAACACCCGCCTCCGGCGCCTCAACCGCGACCTCGACGATTTCAGCTACCTCGTTTCCCACGACCTCAAAGAACCCCTGCGCGGCATCGAGGGCGTCTCGCGCCTTCTCGACGAGGAATGCGGCGACCGGCTGGATGAGACCGGCCGCGAGTATGTCCGCACCCTGCGCGCCTCCGCCGCGCAGATGCGCCGCCTGGTGGACGACCTCCTGCGCCTCTCCCGCGCCACACGGCGAAAGTACCCCGTTGAGCCGGTCAGCCTGAATGAACTCGTGGAGGACGTGCGCCGCACGCTGCACTTCGCCATCGAGCAGAGCCACGCCGTCCTGACCGTGGCCCCCGATCTGCCCGTTCTCCGCTGCGACCGCGTACGCATGAGGGAGGTCTTCCTCAACCTGATCGCGAACGCCCTCCACTACGCCGCCCCCGGACGTCCTCCGGAGATCCGCCTTGACGCCGAACGCGTGCGCGAGGGATGGCTGGTCTCCGTGCGCGACAACGGGCTCGGCGTGCCGCCGGAAGAGCAGGAAACCATCTTCCAGCTCTTCCATCGCGGCGAGTCCGGACGACGACGTGAAGGCAGCGGCGTCGGGCTCGCCATCTGCAAGCGCGTCGTCGAAAACCACGGCGG
>JAKJEM010000162.1 GCA_022705425.1 Planctomycetota bacterium | reverse complement strand
CATCCGGACATCACCAACTACCCGCATTTCTACAACGAGCTGCTCGCCCGCGAACGCCTCGACCCCACCTGCATCGGCAACGAGATCGCCCTGCCCCACGCCCGCACCGACCACGCCCAGGCCATCGTGCTGGCCATCGGCCGCAGCCCCGCCGGCGTCTATTTCGAGAACTGCCAGCAGACCGTGCGCCTCATCTTCGTCGTCGCCACCCCGAAGTCGCAACCCGGCGAATACCTTGCCCTTGTCGGCGCCCTCTGCCGCGTCCTGAAGGACCCCGCGGTGCGCGACGCCCTCATGGCCGCGCAGACCCCCGAGGACTTCATCCGCCCGCTGGTCGAGGCCGAGGCCCGCCTCCTCGGCGCCGCCTGAGCCCGGCCCCTGCGGCACGGGCCCTCCGGCCCGCGTTCTCCCGCGTTTCCGCGCCCCGGCACGCGCCCTGCGAGGGGCCGCCGGCCTTGGCGCCGGCCGACGCGCGTTCCCGGAAAGTGGATCCGCGGCCTTGCCAAGCGGACGCCCCTGCGGATGGTGCGGCGTCAAGGCACCGGGAAGTCCCCTGCTCCGCCCCGCAAGTCCCGTTGCGACGATCCCCCACACATGCGCGCCCCGCCCTTCCCCCTCGGTGCACACCTGATCCGCTGGCGCCACGCCAACGGCCTCACCCAAGAGTGCGCGGCGCGCATGCTCGGCGTCGGTCCCACGACATGGAGCCATTGGGAGACCGGGCGACGGCTTCCCTCGCTCCATCTTCTTCGCCTCGTCAGCGAACTCACCGGCATGCCCACCGGATTCCTGTTGTGCGAACACTCCACCTCCTGCCCCTTCTCCCCGTCGACCTCTACCCAAGGTAGAGGTCGAGTCTTTGACCGGAGAACCGGCCGCGGCCATGGATAGGGGCATTCACCCATCCACCCCATGAGGACAATCACCCCGCTGCTCGTCGCCCTTCTCTGCGCCTCCGCCTCCAGCCTTCAGGCCGCCATCATCACACTTGGGACGGAGAATTCCGGATACTACTGGTACGAACGCCAATCCTGGATGGGCGGCAGCAACACCGCCTCCGGATTCGCCTACGGCGACGCCACCGGTTTGCTGCACGTACAACGCAACTACCAGTACTACGGCGGGGCCGACCGTTACTGGCAGACGAAAGATGCCTTCTTCCAGATCGACCTGTCGTCGATCGACGGCGCCACACTGACCGCGGCGTCCCTCAACTTCTACGTCACCGCCAACACCACGGCCGAGAGCTTTCTCCGACACCTCGATACCCAGCCGGTCGCCGCCACGGGTGACGTCGCCCAGCGCCTGGCGGGCAATGCCGATGTCGCAAGCACCACCTCCTTCGTCCTCGGATGGAACAGCATCGACATCACCGGTTTCATCGCCGCCGACCTCGCCAAGGGCTACGATTACGCAGCCTTCAGCATCCCGATGTTCGCCCAGTCGCAGGATGAGAATCGGCTGCTCTCCTTGTTCGGAGCCGGCACCACCGAGACCAGGGACGGGATCTCGGTCCGGCCTTACGTTCAAGTGACGGCTATTCCCGAGCCCTCGACCTACGCGTTGGGGATTGGCGGATTGGCCCTGGGCTTCGCCATCTGGCGCCGCCGGCGGCGCTGAGCACGCGCTCTGCCTTCCCTCCCGCCGGAAACACCGGCGGGTTTTTCGTCCATAGACCTAGGCCCAAACGCCACGCAGCCGCAGGCTGTTGCGCCGCCGCCCTCCGGCCCGCGTTCTCGCGTGTTTCCGCGCCCCGGCACGCGCGCGGCTTGCCTCGCCCCGCGCCCCCGCGCACCATGCCGCCCGCGCATGATCCGCTCGTTTGTCTTCAGCGAAGGAAAACTCGTCGCCAGTGACCTCGAAGCCGAGGCCATGCGCCTCGTCCGTGCGGACAAGGGACTCCACCTCTGGGTCGACCTCGAGGACCCCACCGACGACGAGCGCAAGCTCATCCTCGAAAGCGTCTTCCAGTTCCACCCGCTCGCCATCGAGGACTGCGTCACCCCCTCCAGTCTGCCCAAGATCGAGGACTACGAGGACTACCTTTTCATCGTCACCCACGCCATCGATCCCTCGCAGTCCGAGCGCTTCTCCACCACCGAGCTCGAACTCTTCCTCGGCAAGGAGTACCTCGTCACCTACCACCGGCGGCCGCTGCGCTCCATCCAGTGGCTCGTCGACCGCTGCACCAAGGGGGCCGGCGTCATCGCCCGCGGCACCGACCGGCTCGCCCACGACATCATCGACCAGCTCATCGAGCGCTACACCCCGGTCCTCGACGGCTTGCGCAGCAAGATCGAGCTGATCGAAGCGCGTGTGCTCAAGGAGCACGCCGAAAGCCTCACCTCCGACCTCCTCGAGGTCCGCTCGGAACTCGCCGACCTGCGCCAGATCGTCCGTCCCCAGCGCGACGTGATCAACCGCCTCGCCCACGGCGACAGCAAGATCGTCCGCGCGCTCATGCTCCCCTATTTCCGCGACCTGCGCGACAGCCTCATCCGCCAGGAGGAAACCCTCACCACCCTCGGCGACGCGCTGCTCGTCTCCTTCGATCTCTACCTGAACAAGTCCGCCAGCCAGGCCAACGAAGGCATCAAGATCCTCACCGCCCTCACCGCCATCACGATGCCGCCCATCCTCTTCGGCACGTGGTACGGCATGAACTTCCAGCACATGCCCGAGATCGCCAGCCCCTACGGCTACTGGATCTCCCTCGGCGTCATGATCGTCTCGACCATCGGCATGTTCATCTGGTGCCGCCGCCGCCGCTGGATCTGAACAATCGCGGATCTCGGATCGCGGATTGCGGAATGAAACACCCACCCACATCGCCCCGCGGCACCGGCCACCGCCCGCCGCCGATCTTGGCCACCACGATGCGTTGCGATTTGCCCATGGACCTTCCGGCCAATTCGCATTCCGCACTCCCCAAGCCGCACTCCCGATGATCCAGAGCATCGTCTATCGCGACAACAAGTTCGTCGCCGACTGCCCGCCCCCCGAGACCCTCGCCGCCCTGCGGCAGGACCCGGCGGTGATGCTCTGGGTCGACCTCGCCGCGCCCACCGACGACGAGATCCGCCTCGTCATGCAGGACCTCTTCGGCCTCCACCCGCTCACCATCGAGGACTGCATCCAGGATACTCCGCTGCCGAAGCTCGAGGAGTATGAGAACTACCTCTACATCGTC
>JAKJEM010000161.1:2884-3257 GCA_022705425.1 Planctomycetota bacterium | reverse complement strand
GCGCGCCGACCAGCGTCATCAGGCGGTCGTGGTCCACATGGTCGAAGAATCCCTTCAGGTCGCAGTCCACCGCCTCGCCGAGTCCGTCGGCGATGCACTGCCGGATCGAACGCACCGCGTCATGCGCGGAGCGGCCGGGCCGGTAGGCGTAGCTGTTTTCGCTGAACGTTTCCTCGAACACCCCGCCCAAGACTTGGGCGAGGGCTTGCTGGATGACTCGGTCCAGCACCGTCGGGATGCTGAGGGTGTGTTTGAAAATCCCGACAGGCCGGCGCTGTCGATGCAGCGAGCGGGAAACAAGGCGGGGGCGACCGATTGGGCTGAAGCCCTGACGGTCGCGCCCAACGCGGTTTCCCGCCCGCTGCGTCACAGC
>JAKJEM010000161.1:0-2754 GCA_022705425.1 Planctomycetota bacterium | reverse complement strand
CACCCTACCGGCCGTTGGCCGCCGTCCTTCTTCGGGATGAACGTCCGCCGCACCGGCGACGGCTCGCAAAATACTTCTGTGGTCGTGGAGTTATTTGGCGAACACTAGAAATTGATAAACAAGAGGTTAGTTCGTTCGCTGCCAAATACTCTCACGGTCGTGAGGATATTTGGCGGAGGTTTGCCGATGGCCTGAAGGCCAGAGTCCTTTGCCCCGCCGTTGGCCCGGACCCGATGCCAAGCGGCATTCAGGTTTTCCGGACTCCACAGCAACCGCCACAACTCACTCTCTGCCTGACCGCGGTCTGTCTCCGCCGCATCCGGCCGCTGCCCTCCGACTCCGCCGGTCGGCTTCATCGTCGGCGGCAAGGCCGTCGCGGTCTCCGCAGTCCCAACCAGTTCGGTCCTTCGCGCCTGCGTGAGACCTTCCGGTCCATTCGGCGCCGGGCATGGGCCCCGGCTGCCTACTCCCGGCTCGTGTCCGGCACTACTACGACCTCTGCTCAGGTTTTGCGTCCCGCAAAACCTCAGGCCTCATAGCCGGTTCCTGTTCGTGGGCTCGCCGTTTTGACTCCAGCTTCCTCCCCACGACGCCTCGCGACGCCGCAGTTGCCTTCGTCTAATGCTTGGGTTTTGGATTCGCGCATTGAGGACTTCCACCTCTCAGTTCACTCGCATGTCCGGCGCACACCAGCGGCCAGAGGGAACGTCGGCAAAGGCCCCGCCTTCCGATCCGAGTCAGGCAGCCGTCTCCCCCCGTTGATCCCGCCACACCCCGCATGTCGCTGCTCATCCACGAAGTCCCCACCGCAGAGGCCCCGCTGGAGCTGTTGCTGCTGGCCGACCCTTCGGAAGCCAAGATTCGCTCGTATCTTCCCGGCGCGAAGTGCTTCGTCGCGGCAACGGCCGGAACTGTTGTCGGCGCCTGTGTGGTCAAACCGCTTGCCGCGGGCGCACATGAGCTGATGAGCATCGCGGTCCAGCCGGACCAACAGCGGCTCGGCCACGGCACGGCGCTTCTGCAATGGATCATCGGTTACTTCCGCGACTCCGGCGCCCGGCAACTCGAGGTCGGCACCGGCACCTTCGGCTACCAGCTCGCCTTCTACCAGCGCCACGGGTTCCGGGTCGCGAGCATCGTGCCCGACTTCTTCGTCCGGAACTACCCCGAGCCGATCTTCGAGGACGGAATCCGGCTCCTCGATATGCTGCGGCTCACGCTGCGGTATCCCGATGATCCCGCCGCCCCCACCCTTCCCCGTGCGGAGGGTGGGAGATGAGATCCACGCTGCAGCGCCTCTCCGCTTGGTATTCGCAGCAATGCAACGGCGACTGGGAGCATGGTTTCGGATTCAAGATCTCGACGCTCGATAATCCGGGTGTCGCGGTCGATATCGACCTTCGGGACACTCCGCTCGAGACCGTGCCGTTCGCGGAGAGGAAGGACGATTACGAGTCCACCGACCGCTGGATGCTTTGCCGAAGGAACCTGGACACCTTCGAAGGCCGCGGGGCTCCGGACAGACTGGAGGATATCATCGAGGAGTTTTTGCGCTGGGCCGAAAGCCACCGATGAGCGCCGGTCCCGGCCCAGCCGACGGCAGGGGCCCGTGGCGGGCATGGCGCGGTGAGCCCCGGCGGGGCGCAGGGCGTGTCGCTCAGCCCGCCCGGTCGCGCCCCGCCCCCAGAAACCGCCGAACTTCGGCCCGGGGATCGGGTCCTCCCATGCCGCACTCCGCAAGTCCTCCGCGGAAGCCCGCGACCAATCCACACCTCCGGACCCGCCCGGCTTGCCCCTTGCCAACCACCCGCCCCGCTGCAAACGTTCCGCCAATCGTCCCATCCATGCCCGTCCTCAAACGTCTCCTCCTCGCCGCCCTCCTGGGCCTCACTTCGCTGCTCGTCAACGGCTGCGCCACCAAAGACGAGGCGGACTCCATTCCGTGGAGTCGCCCGCAGACGTGGGAGGGCAACGTCCCCGGCATGGGCTCCACTCCCGGCATGGGCCGCTGAGCACCGCGGCGCCCCGCCCCGTTTTCCCCGCCCGGGTTCGCCCGGGCTTTTTTGCGCCCCCCCACCGGCACCCGGCGCTTCGCGTTTGCCGCCCGCCCCCGCCGCCCCACGCTCGGTGCCCATGAGCGACGCCAACACCTCCCTCACCGCCCAGCCGGGCCACTGTTACGTCGTCGCCACGCCGATCGGCAACCTCGCCGACCTCTCCGACCGCGCCCGCGCCATCCTCGGCAGCGCCTCCGTGATCGCCAGCGAGGATACGCGCACCACCGGCGCGCTGCTCCAGCGCCTCGGGCTGCACCGCCCGCTCGTCGCGTACCACGAGCACAACGAGACCGGGGCGGCCGAGCAGCTGGTGGCCCGCCTCGCGGCCGGTGAATCCGTCGCCATCGTGAGCGATGCCGGCACGCCGGGCCTGAGCGACCCCGGGTTCCGCCTCGTGCGCGCCTGCCGCCGCCGCCAGCTCCCCGTCGTGCCCGTGCCGGGCGCCTGCGCCGCGATCGCCGTGCTCAGCGCCAGCGGCCTGCCGACCAACGCCTTCTTCTTCGCCGGTTTCCTCCCGCCCAAGACCGCCGCGCGCCGGGTCTTCCTCGAGAAACACCGCGACGCCGCCTTCACCCTCTGCCTCTACGAGAGCACCCACCGCATCGAGGCCTTCGTCGACGAGATCGTCGAGGTGCTCGGCGCGGCGCGGGTCGTGTGCCTGGCCAAGGAAGTCACCAAGCTGCATGAGACGTTCCTG
>JAKJEM010000160.1 GCA_022705425.1 Planctomycetota bacterium | reverse complement strand
CCCGATGACCCAATGTCCCCCGATGACCATATGTCCCCCGATGACAATGTCCCCCGATGACCCCCAAATATTTCTGCACCCCGTGGACATCAGTTCGGAACAGGGATGTCATATTGTGGATGGCTAGCGGCGAAGTCCCGCAGCCAGGTTGCGTCTGGATCCCACAACACGTCGCCACCCACACGAAGAATGTTCACTCCTCTTTCACCGTGGTTGGACAAGGCGCGGTCGTACAGAAGGGGATAATCCCAGGGCACCTCGTTCGGAGTGCCATAGTATCTCGACCACCACATATATGTGTAGTCTCCCCAATCCCTTCCGTCCGGAACGTCGCTCTCGTGACGATGTGTCGCCGGACACATCAGCAGCCTCAGACTCCGACGCGTCATACGCTCCGGTATCAGGTCGGCTGGATTCCACGGATATCCATTCGCCCATTCAGAGTACATCACGATCGCACAGCCCACGGCCTTCAAGTTATCAGCGCAATGTGCGCGCTCAGTACGCCTGACTACGTAGGGCACAACACTAACTAGAGAGGCGACTACCAGCAATCCTGCCGCACAGACCCGTGTGCGACGCAATGACATTGTTCTCATTGGCTATTTCCACGCGCCTCCCGGAAAAGATCGTGTGTAGTTAACTCTCAATGTCTTGGCTCCGAATTCAAGTGGAATCGGATAGGCCGATTTTGTGAGAGACTTCTTCCGAGCCGTTGCGGCTGAGAAAAACGCACAAACGACGACGAACCGAGCGCGTCGGTCGGACCGGCGGCGCGGCGAGAATGGGCCGCGACAGCGCTCGTCGGACATGCGCCGCCGCACGCCGACCGGGCGCGGGGACCGAAGCGGAAGGCTCGTGCTGTGGCGGCCATCAGGCGGCCTCCTGGCGAAGACGATCCAACTCGGCTTTGGCCTTGATGGCCCAGTCCTGCCATTTCGGAATCTGGACCGCCCGTCCGCCGGCGTAGACCTCCTCGGGGACGAGCGGGTCGCCGCCTTCGCGTGGGACTTCGTCGCCGGGGGCTGGAGCGGACGGACGGCGTCAGCCCGGCGACATAGCACGTCCCGGCTCGATGCATCCTTGCGGCGCAGGGCGCTACCCCTGCAACATCGCCACCCGATCGAAGAGGTCCTGCATCACGAAGGCCGGGCCGGCGTTGGCGTCAATGCGACGCCGGGCCTCCCAGATCGCCTCTTCGATGCGGATCGCGCGCTCGACGGGGATTCGCTGCGCCAGCGCCGCCCAGGCGCCGGCGGCGTCCTCCTGGCAGAGCGTCTGCGGCGGCGCGCCGAGCCGCCGCAGCAGCACGTCGCGATAGGCGCAGCTCAGCAGGCGCAGGTAGTCGCGCAGCGCCTCGCGACCCGCCTCGGCCTTGCCCGAGTCGCTCTCCTTGCCCTTGGCGCGCGTCCACTCGGCCAGGTCGTCGGCCAGGGCGAAGGGGTCCGTCTCCGGCAGGCAGGTGACCGTTGCGATGGTCGTGCCGTACTTTGTGAGGCTGCCATTTTCAATCATCGCCACCGCGCGCCCCGCCGACCCGCCGGAGAAGCGCGCCGCTTGCGCGGCCACCGCCGGGTCGAGGTCGGGCCGCTTCGCCAGGATGCTCGCGACGTGCTCCGGCGCCAGGCGCTCGAAACGCACCTCCTGGCAGCGGGAGCGGATGGTGCTCAAGAGCGCGTGCGGACGCGAGCAGGTGAGCAGCAGCATCCCGAAGGAGGGGGGTTCCTCCAGCACCTTCAGCAGCGCATTGCCCGACTCGTCGTTGAGGCGTTCGGCCTCGCGCACGATCACGATCCGCCGCTCTCCCTGCATCGGGCGCAGCGTCAGGAAGGGCAGAAGGGCCTCCTGCACCTGCTTGATCGAAATGTCCTGCTTCCCCTCCACGACTTCGATCAGGAGAAGGTCGGGATGGTTGTTCGCCCCGGCCATCCGGCAATCGGCGCACGCGCCGCACGGCGGTTCTGCGGTCTTGGCTCGGCAGAGGAGGCGTTGGGCCAGTCCCTGGGCGAAGAGCGCCTTGCCCACGCCCTCCGGCCCGGTCAGCAGATAGGCGTGCCCCAGGCGTCCGCGCGCCAGGGCCGACTCAAAGCGCTCGCGCGCGCGGTCCTGTCCCAGCACGCGCCGCCAGAGTGGCAGGGGGGGGGTCACTCCTCGACCTCGTTCACATCCGCGTCGTCCTCCTCGTCCTCGTCGTCCGCCGCCTCGGGCACGTCGCACTCGATGAGCGCCACCGGTTCCCCCACGCGCACCGCTTCGCCCTCGTCCACAATGCGTTCGATCAGCACGCCCGCTTGCGGCGCGCGGACCTCGATCGTCCCCGAGTCCGTCAGCGCCTCGAGCAACACCGCGCCCGCCTCGACGGCGTCCCCTTCGTCAAAGTGCCACTCCTCGATCGTCGCGTGATCGCCCCCGTCCGCGCCCAGGTCCGGCATCTCCACTTCGATATTCATCTTGCGCTCCGCTTGAGTGTGTGCCCGGCGTCGCCGTGCGGCTCTGCCTCCGCGCGCCCGCGCGCCGCCATCGCCGGTAGGTAAGCACTTCCGCCCGGCTTTGTCAATCCCCGGCGGCGGGTCCCGGCGGCGGGGGGGCGTCGGGCGCGTGTCCGTTGCCGGCGCGGGCCTCGGCGCGTTTGCGGCGCTTCTCCTCGTACATCAGCGCATCGGCCCGGCGCATCAGCGCGTCGAGCGTGCCGGGCGCATCCCCCGCCTGGCGCGCCACCCCCACACTCAGCGACAGCGGCGCGCCCTCCGCGCGGCGGTTGCGTTTCTCGATCCCGGCCCGGAGGCGCGTCGTCAGTTGTTCCGGCGTGGCGTTCCCCGTCTCCGCCATCAGGACCACGAACTCATCGCCGCCGATCCGCCCGATGATGTCCGACTCGCGGAAGGTCGCCTTGAACAGCCGCGCCGTGTCGCGCAGCAACGCGTCGCCGGCCCGGTGGCCGTGGCGGTCATTCGTCCACTTCAGGTTGTCGAGGTCGGCAAAGAGCAGGTAGAGGTCGCGGCGCGAGCGGGCCGCCACCTTCACCTGCTGTTCGGCCAGCGTCACGAAGCCGCGGCGGTTGTACAGGCCCGTGAGTTCGTCCACCAGCGTCAGCGCCTGCAACTTCTCCTCCAGGCGCTTTCGCTCGGTGATGTCGCGCCAGAGCGCCTGCACGTACTGCCGCCCGCCGAGGTACACCACGCGGGCGCTGACGTGAACGTCGCGGACTTCGCCGCTGCGCGTCCGGTGCCGCGTCGTGAAGTCGTCGGCCCCCTCCTTCAGAATGCGCCGGACGCGGCGCGCCCTGTCGGCGGGGGTCTCGTCGGCATCTATCTCTGCCGGCGTCAGC
>JAKJEM010000015.1:57170-69405 GCA_022705425.1 Planctomycetota bacterium | reverse complement strand
GGTCGTCTCGTCGCTGCAGCGGCGCTGGAAGGCGATGTGCGTGGGGGCCTCGGCGACGTCGGGATGCAGGCGTCGGGCCAGTTCAGTCAGGCTGCGCAGGTCCGCCAGGGCGAGCAGGCGGTCATTCTCCACCAGGGCGCTGCGCATGCCGCGCACCTTGGCGTTGACGAAGTCGCTGCTGGCGATGGGTTCCTGGCGTTTCATCTCTGGCGAACCGGGTCAGCGCCCGACGACCTCCCCGGCAATCAAGCCGGCGGCAGAGGCCAAGCGGGTGCGCGCGGACTGCATTCGGCGGACATCGTCTTCGATCGCCCTGGCCAGTCGCGCGTCATGTTCGGCGCGAGCCTGGGCCACGGCGGCCTCCAGCGCGGCGCGGGCGCGATCCGCCGCGGCGTGCCGCGCATCGAGCTGCATCTGCTGGGCCGCTTCGCGCGCGCGAACGAGCAGGTCGCGGGCCTCGTTTTCGGCGTCGGCCACCATCGTCCGTGCGCGCCCTTCCACGTCAAGCACGGCGCGGATCACGCTGCGGATCGCGTCCTGAGCCACGGCCTACTCCTCCGCGCGAATCAATTCGATGACTTCCTGCGGCGTCTTCGCCTCGCGCACGCGCGCCAGGAAGGTCGGCGACTGCACCAGTTGGGCGATTTCGGCCAGGGCCTGGATGTGGGGGCCGGGGTTGTCCGTCCGCGCCAGCAGGATGATCACGATATCCGCCGGCTTGCCGTCGGGACTGCCGAAGTCAATCCCGTTGCGCGCCACGCCCAGCGCGCCGACCAGCCGCGGGATGGTCGGGTGCTTGCCGTGCGGCAGCGCCACGCCGTTGCCGATGCCCGTGGCGCCGAGGGCCTCGCGCTTGCGCAGCGCGTCCAGGGCCGCGTCGCGATCCTTGATTCCGCCGGTGTTCACCAGCAGGTCAATCATCTCCTCGAAGACTTCCTCCTTGTCGCGCGCTTCGAGGCTGAGCTTGATCGCGCCGGGCGCCAGGATGGCGGAGACTCGCGTGTCTCCTTCGGGCTTGTCCGTTTCGGATTCGGCGGCGGGCGGCGACTTCTTGAACCAGCGCATGGCGATATTCACCCTTGTCTGTCGGAAATGGTCAACGTGGCGGGCACATCATAGCACGCCACAACGGCGAAAGAAAAGCGACCTCACGACTCGAAGTAGGCCTCGGCGGCGCGGAGAATCTCCTGGACGGCGGCGGTCGAGGGGGCGCGCTTGATTCCCTCGATGGCGGAGAGGTGGCGGCCGATCTGGATGACGCGCGCGAGCAGGCGCAACTGGATGTCCTCCGTCGGAGCGCACAGCAGAAAGAAGATGTAGGTGCGCTGGTGATCCAGCGCCTCGAAGTTCGCCCCTTCGCGGCAGACGCCCAGCGCCACCAGGGGGTCTTTGAACATCCCGGGGGTGGGCCGGCGCGGATGGGGGATGGCGATGCCGTGGCCGATGCCGGTGCTGACCATGCGCTCGCGTTCGAGGACGCTTTCGAGGAAGCGCCGGGGCTGGCGGACGATGCGCGATGTGCGCAGCGGCTCGACCACCTGCTTGAGGACGTGCTCCTTGGACCCGGGAACGATCTCCAGGTTCATCAGCGCCGCCGGCATGATGTCGGTGAAGGGCGGCAGCTTCGGCGGTTCCTTGCGCGTCGGCGCGCTGCGCACGGAGGGAATCTCCATCTGCGCCATGAGCCAGTCGTCAATCACCGTGCGCATGAAGCGCCACTGGCTGGCGACCTTGGCGGCGGGGATCTTGCCCGATTGCGCCATGCGCAGGACGGACTTCTCGGACACTTGGAGGTACTCAGCCACTTCCTCCAGCGTCATCACTTCCTTGGCGGCCTGGATGCGGTCAATCAACTCTCCGGTCTCCTCACAAGGTTTGCGCAGACCCGCCCCGCCGCACGGCAGGCCCCGAGCCTCCGGCGGCAAGGCGCGCGCGTCCTCGCTTGTCCATTATAGTCCCTTGTAGTCCATTTGCAAGTCCAAAAAAGGCGATGTTGACCCCTTTGCGGTCACTTGACGGAATCCGAAGCGCATTGGTATCCTACGGCAAAGGAGGAGCGCGCGTGGCGGAAGACTACGGAAGCCGGTCATTCAAGTTGGGGTCTCTGACCTTCCTGGCGGTGATTGGGGCCTTCCTGGCGGCCTTCCTGCTCTATCCGGTTCTCTACGCCTTCAAGGAGGCCTTCTGGATCAACGGGGAGTTCAGCCTGGAGTACTTCCGGCTGATTCTGAAGAACGCCGTTTACTCGGGGGCCATCGTCAACAGCCTGTTGCTCGGGCTTTCGACGACCGTGGCGACAACGCTGGTGGCCGTGCCGCTGGCCTTCGTGGGGGCACGTTACAGCTTCCGTGGCAAGGGGATACTGACGAGTCTGCTGCTGGTGCCGATGATCATGCCCCCCTTCGTCGGCGCGATCGGGATGCGCCAGATGCTTTCCTACGACGGCGCGGTGAACCAGTTGCTTATGGGCATGGGCCTTCCGCGGGTCCTCTTCCTCAGCGAAGGGGGCTTCGCCTCCATCGTCGTCCTGGAGGTCCTGCACCTCTACCCCATCATGTACCTGAATGTGGCGGCGGCGCTGGCGAACGTGGACCCGTCGCTGGAGGAGGCCGCGCGCAACATGGGCGACAGCGGCTTCCGCCTCTTCCGCAAGGTCACCTTTCCCTTGATGCTGCCGGGCTACTTCGCCGGGGCGGTGCTCGTCTTCATCTGGGCCTTCACCGATCTCGGCACGCCGCTGATCTTCGAGTTCAACCGCGTCGTGGCCGTACAAATCTACAACGGCGTCAACGACCCGGACACGAACCAGATGGGCCACGCCTTTGTGGTGCTCGTCATCGTCCTTTCGGCGCTGGCCTTCCTGGCGGGGAAGTACTACGTCGGACGCGGCGGCTACGAGATGCTCTCCAAGGGCGCTTCTGCGCGCCGCGAGACCCCCCTCTCCCGCCGCGCCACGCTCCTGATGTGGGCGGGGATGCTCGCGCTGCTCGGGCTGGCCGTCCTGCCGCACCTCAGCGTCATCGTCACTTCGCTGGCGGCGGTGGGCTCGTGGTCCGGCAGCGTGCTGCCGACGGGCTGGACCTTCGAGCACTATCGCCAGGCTCTCGACAACGATCTCGCCGTGGCCGGGGTGCGCAACAGCCTGATGCTCTCGCTGGCGAGTACGGCGGTCAACATCGTCCTCGGCATCGGCATTGCCTACGTCCTTGTGCGGCGCAAGTTCGTCGGGGTCGCATTCCTCGACGCGCTGGTGATGATGCCCCTGGCGCTGCCCGGCCTGGTGCTGGCCTTCGGCTACGTCACTTGCTTCCGCGACACCCCCCTCGACCCGCGCGCCAACCCCTTCCCCCTCCTGATCATCGCCTACTCCGTCCGCCGCCTGCCCTACATGGTGCGCGCCGCTTACGCCGGGTTCCAGCAGACGAGTGTGACGCTGGAAGAGGCGGCGATGAACGTGGGCGCCAGCCCGCGGCGGGCCGTGCTGAGGATCACCGTGCCGCTCATTATGGCGAACCTGATCGCCGGAGCGATCCTCTGTTTCTCCTTTGCCATGCTCGAAGTGTCGGACAGCCTCATCCTGGCCGCCACGCGCGAGTACTACCCCCTCACCAAGGCCATCTACGTCATCCACAGCGACCCCGTCACCGGCAGCTACGTCTCGAGCGCACTGGGGGTCTTTGCCATGTTCCTGCTGGCCGGCACGCTCATCGTCTCGGGAATGCTGCTGGGCAAGAAGATGGGGCAGATCTTCCGGGTGTAGGCGCGGCGCCACTCCGCGACGCCCCAGGAGCGTGCGTTGACAACCCCTGCGGGGGGGCGCATAATTGGCCATGCCGGAGTGCCACCCGCCCCGCACTGCTTGCCCCCGGAGGTGTCCCATGCCCGCCGAACTCGAAGCCCAACTGAACCACACCGACCGCGCCGTCCGCCTCCACGCGCTGCGCGAGTTGAAGCGCCTCGCGGAGGCGGGACGTGTCAAGATCGAGCCGACGCGCCCGTGGGTGAACATGCACTGTCACACCACGTATTCCTACAATGCGCACGGCTTCTCGCCGGCGCGGGCGGCCTGGGAGATGTACCGGCGCGGCCTGACGGCGGCGGGGACGGTGGACTTCGACTCGCTCGACGCGGTGGAGGAGGTGCTGTGCGCCTCCGACGCGTTGCACTTCCGCTTGACGGCGGGGATCGAGACGCGCGTCTGCGTGCCGGAGATGCCGCGCGAGGTCTTCAGTTCGCCAAATGAGCCGGGGATCGCCTACTACATGGGCCAGGGGTTCGTGTCGGTTCCGCCGCAGGGGTCGGCGGCGGCGGGGACGCTGGCGCGCATGGCCGAAAGCGCCCGCCGACGGAACCTCGGCGTTCTGGAACGCGTCAACGCGCACTTGCAGGAGGTGACGATTGACTATGCCCGCGACGTGCTGCCGCTGACGCCGGCGGGCAACGCCACCGAACGCCACATGCTCCAGGCGTACGACGATGCCGCGCAGCGGGTCTTTTCCGATCCGGCGCGACGCGCCCAGTTCTGGGCGGGCAAGCTCGGACTGGCCGCCGGCGACGTGCAGCGCCTGATGAGCGACGCCGTCGCCTTCCGCAATACGCTGCGCGCCAGGTTGATGAAGTACGGCGGCCCCGGCTACGTCACCCCCGAGCCCTCCAGCTTCCCCGCCCTTCAGGAGACGGCGGCGATGATTCTGGCCTGCGGGGCGATCCCGATGTACGCCTGGCTCGACGGCACGAACTCCGGCGAGAGCGATGCCGAACTGCTGTTGGACTTCTTCGCCGGGACGCCGGGCTTCGGGCTGAACATCGTGCCCGACCGCAACTGGAATCTGCGCGACCCGTCCGAGCGCGCCCTGAAGGTCCGCAAGCTCAATGAGATCGTCTCCAAGGCCCGCGAGCGGCACATTCCCCTCAGCGCGGGTACGGAAATCAACAACGCCGCGCAGCCGATGGTGGACCACTTCGACAGCCCGGAGTTGCGCCCGCACGCGGAGGCCTTCCTCGACGGCGGGCTGATTCTCTGGGGACACTCGCTGCTGCTGCGGCACGGCGGCTTCGGCTACAACAGCCCCCAGGCGCATTCGGCCTTCGGGGGCGACGTTGCCGCGCGCAATGCCTTCTTCCGTGAGGCCGGCGCGCGCCCCGTACCCCACGGCAGCGCGCTGCACAACCTCCGCGCCGCGTCGAAGGCGGGCGACCCCAAGGCCGTCCTGCGCGCTCTGGAGACATGACGGCGAACCGCCTTCACGCCGTCCTCCTCCCCGTCAAGAGACGCGGGACGACCGGAACCCTGTCGGATTCCCGTCGTCCCGTGAGTGGCCCTTCTTCGGAGCGGAGCGTCACTTCGCCGAGGGCGCGGCCCGCTTCAAGGTGGGCGGCCATGTCATCCATCGCCTCGGCGATTTCCATGAGCCGGACCTGAATTTCCCGTCGCGGGCATACTTCATCGGCGGATTGTTCTGATACCTGGCGCGAATCGCCGCCCACCGGGACTGCGCCTCCTTCAAATGCTTCATGGCCGTCTTCTGCTTCTCCGCCGCAGGTTCCTTTGCCGCCATGAGTTCCTGAGCAATGGCGCAACAGGCGCGCATCTCGCGGCGACATTGCGTTACCTCCGAGTCAAACTCCTTCAGCGCGGGGCGCCCCGCCGCCGGCGGTTCTGCGGCCTTTGCAGCCGTGGGCAACACCCATGCGAGGGCGATGGCGACCACCACCATGAACCGCGCGGCGAGACCGGCAGAGGTTTCATCATGTGTTCGAGTTTCCTTTCTTCTCTCCGGCAACAATGACATACAAGCAGGGCATCAACAACAGCGCGACAAAGACCTCCATTGCCAACCCGCCGACGGCCCCGGCGGCCATCGGCTGAAGCATGTCCCCGCCTTCCTCCAGGCTCAGGGCCAACGGAACGAAACCGAAAATGGTGCATACCGTCGTCATGACGCGCGGGCGAAGGCGTATCTTCGCGGCCTGCAGCACCGATTCGAAGGGAGAAAGCTTCTCGCGCTCACGCAATTCGTCCGCGAATGTGAAGAGCAGAACGCCATCGTTCACAGTTGCCGCGACGACCACCAGCAGGCCGATGATCACCGTCGCCCCCAGCGGCAGCCCGGTGATGTGCAACGCGAAGACGAGCCCGGCCAGGCAGAAGGGGACGCTGCCGAGAATCAGCGCCGGCAGGCGCAGGCTGTTGAACTGGACGGCCAGAACAATGAAGGAAAGGAACACGGCGAAGCCCATGATGGTCAGCACGGCCTGCCTCATCTCGGCCATCATCTGCGCCTGACCGCCGTAAGAGAACTCATATCCGACCGGTCGCTCGATCTTCCCGAGCGCCGCCTTCAGTTCTTCGAGTGCGACTCCGATGCTGACGCCCGCCGCATCGCCGCGCACAACCACGGCTTTCACCTGGTCTTCGCGCACAATTTCCACGGGGCCGACGGCGGCCGTAACCGTGGCTACGTCGCGGATGCGCAGATGGCTGCCTTGGGCGCAATTCAGGACGAGGTTCTCAACATCCTTCCGCGAGGCGATCTTCGGCTCAGGGACCATGACGCGAATGTTGTAGTACTCATTTCCGTCGCGATAGCGCGTAGCGACCGTCCCTGTCACCAGCGAGCGCAAGGTGTCAGAGACATCGGCCACGGAGACCCCCAGTTCGGCGGCGCGCACGCGATCCACCCGCACCTGATACTCCGGCTTGGTCATGTCAATCGAGACATGGACGTTGGTGAAATGCGCCAGCTTGTTCATCGCTCCGGCGGTCTGTTGCGCAAGGGTGAACAGCTGGGGAATCTCTTCTCCTTTGATCTTGACCTCGATGTCGGCCTCTCCGAGCTTGCGAATCCCCTTGACCTTCATCTGCATGACCATGGCATTGCCGCCGGGAACAGGCACTTTCGCCACGACGGGCCGCAGGCGCTCGATGTACTCCTTCGTCGTGAGCTTCCGCTTGGCGCGTTGAACCAGTTGAATGTTCACCTCGCCCTCGTTGGCGATCTCATAGGTGTAAAGGCCCCAGACCTTGCCACCGGCGAGCGTGAAACAACTCTCAATGATCTCATCCCCGGATATCTCTTCTTCGATCTGGCGCAGGATGCGGTCGGTTTCTGCCAGCGACGCGCCGGTGGGGAGCTTCACCTTGACCATGATCCGTCCGTCGTCCATCTGGGGCAGGAACTCGCTGCCGAGGCGCGGCAGCAGATAGACACCTGCCGCCAGGACGACGCCGAACAGCGGCACGACAACCCATCGTCCGCGCAAGGCCCCGTGCAGCATCCAGCCGTAAGCGTCCGTTACCCGCGCGAAGAAGCGTTCGAAGCGCGTGGCTTTGTGCGCCCTTTCCTGCTTTCCGAGGATGGCCGCCGTCAACATCGGCGTGAGGGTTACGGCCACAGCCAGGCTGATCAGGACGATGCCCGCGATGACGAGGATCAGTTCCTTGAAGAGCAAGCTCGTGAGTCCCGGCACCAGCAGGAACGGGACAAAGAGCGCCAGGAAGGACAGCGTGGCGGCCACGACTGCGGGACCGACCTCCGACGTCGCCCCAACGGCGACATCGTTGGTTGGGTCCTCCGGACGATTGCGCCGAATGCGGGTGATGTTCTCCGTAACGACAATGGCGTTGTCAAGCAGTACGCCAATGGCAATGACCAGCCCGCCAAGCGAGAAGATGTTCAAGGAGAATCCGGCCAGTTTCATCAGGCCGAAGTTCAGAATCAGCGTTGTCGGCAGGGCGAGCACCATGACAAGCACCTGGCGCCAACTGCCCAGAAACAGGTAAACCACAATAATGAGCAGAACGGCGGCCTCGATGGCGGCGTTCCGGACACCGCCGATGGCCGCCTCGATATAGTCGGCCTGGTTCTCGACCATGCCCAGCCGGATATGCGCCGGGAGGGTCGGTTCAAGTTCCTGAATCCGGCGCTGGGCCGCCCTGGCAACTTCTACCGTGTTCGCTTCGGCCTGCTTGAGGACGCTGAGCTTGACGCAGGGCTTGCCGTCGAGTCTCGTGACGACGCGCGCCTCCTCGTGCGCATCCTCCACTTGGGCGATATCCCTGAGTTGGACCTTGGCCTCGCCGTTGCGCGCCAGGACGATGGCGCGCAGTTCGTCCAAGCTGCGGTATTCCCCCACCGTGCGGGCGATGAACTCCCGTCGCCCGGAAGTTACGCGTCCCCCGAACTGTTCGACGTTCTCTTCGCGCAACCGCCGGATGATGGCGGCCAGCGTGAGACCGTGCTTCTCCATGCTTTCCTGATCGAGATGGACGCGGACTTCCCGCTTCAGGCCGCCGACGATTTCGGTCCCGGCCACTCCTTCAACGGCCAACAAACGGTCCTGCAGCCAGTTCTCCGTCCAGTCGCGCAATTTCACAAGGTCCCATTGGTCGCTACTGACCGTCATCTGAACGACGGGCAATTGAGACGGGTCGGCCTTGATAACCACCGGCGGTTCAATGTCCTTCGGCAGCTCTTTCGCCACGCGGGCCATCGCCGCCAGGGCGTCCTGATAGGCCACATTCACGTCCACGCCGTACCTGAAGTTTACCAGCAGCGTGTACATCCCCTCGATGGAGGAGGACTCCAGGTAGTCGAGGTTGTCCACCGTGGCCATCTGCCGTTCAATCGGGTCGGCGATGCTCTTGTCAATCTCTTCGGGCGTAGCCCCTCTCCACCAGAGATGGACCTTGATCATCGGATACGTGATGTCCGGCAGAAAGTTCACCGGCAACCGCCAAAGGCCGTACAGCCCAAGGACAAGCAACCCGACAAGGATGGCGCTCAGGGCCAGCCGGCGATGGACGGCATAGTGCGTCAGCTTCATGTGCCGCCTCCTGCGACATTCGCGGAAGGTTGCGTCCCGGTCTTGGTGGCCCCAGGCTTCTGACCTTCGGGCTTGCCCTCGGAAGCCTTCCCGGCCTCGGGGACTCGCACGGCAGCGCCGTCTTTGAGCCTTTCATTGCCTGCAACTACGAGTGTCTCTCCGGCTTTGAGACCGCTCACGATCTGTACCTTGCCGCCTTCCTCAATCCCCGTCACGACCTTGCGCTGAACCGCCTTTCCCTCTTCAATAACATAAGCGACGCGCCCGCCCTTCGGGGTGACGATGACGGCATCCGCAGGAACCACTACGGCGTCCTTGACCGTCCGCAACGGCAATCGCACCCGGGCGAACATGCCGGGAACCAGAGCGACCGTTTCGTCGAGTTCCGCTTCGACTGTCCGCGTCCGCGTGCGGCGGTCAAGCTCCGGATACACCCGCGATATCCTTCCCGAGTATTCCTTGCCGCGAAATGCATCCAGCGTTACCGCCACAACGACGTCCTGGCGGATCGCAGCCGCCTCGGCTTCCGGCACGGCGAGGCGAATGACCAGGCTGGCGGGATCGAATATCTCGGCTAATGGGGCGCGCGGCGACACGTAGTTGCCATCCGTGACCAGGACGCGGCTGACGATCCCGTCCCACGGCGCGGCGACCTGGTAGTCGCCGGTGCTCTCCTCGGCCTTTGCCAACTGGGCGCGCGCACGCTCATACGCGGACTTGACGTGATCGAGTTGATCGCCCGGAAGCGCCCCCTTCCCGACCAGATGTTCCACCCGTCTCAGTTCCTCCGCCTCCTTGCGCACCTCCTCACGGGCCGAGGCCAGCCAGGCGTCGGCCGCCTTCTTGCGGCCAATAAACAACAGGACGTCTCCGGCCTTCACGCGATCCCCCTCGCGCGCCTTGAGGCCCTGGACGGGTCCTTCGGCGGGCGAGGCCAAGCGTGCCACGCGCACGGGTTCGACCGAGCCGGTCAACTCCAGGATCCGCGAGATGGACTGCAACTTGGTCGTCTCCGTCAGGACCAGTGGCAGGGGTCTCTTCGGCGCGGGGGCGGCAGCGACCTGGGCGGAGCGCTTCGGGCCGCACTTCCACAACGCCAGCCCGCCGAGAAGCAGAAGGCCGACCACGATCAGAACGACGACAAGCGGCTTCTTCATGACCTTTCTCCCGTGGCAAGGCGCAACTGCGCGATGGCAATGTTGTAGTCCGCCAAGGCGCGGTAGTAGCTGGTCTGCGCTTCCAGCAGCGCCGTCTGGGCGTCAAGCACGTCGGTGATGGAACCCTTCCCCAAAGCGTACTTCTCCTGCTCTGTCCGAAGGCTCTCCTTGGCCTGCTCGATGGACTTCTCCGTGGCGATAATCCGCTCGCGGGCGGACGTGACATTCAGCACCGCCGACTGCACATCCAGCGTAACCTGCAGTCCGAGTCTGCGCAGACGCTCCTGGGCGGCGCGAAGGCGGGCTTGTTCCTGGCGAACCTGCGCCGAGACGCGCCCCCCCTCGAACAGGGGAACGTCAATGGATAGGCCGATGGCCCCCGCGTCCTCAACCCGGTCCGTGCCGCCCGGAGCGTCGCTGGCATGTCCAGCCCATCGGCCGCCGTAACTCCCTCTCAGCGAGACCGTGGGCCAATGCCCGCCCCGCGCCACGTCCACGCGCCGCGCCTGCGCCTTGTACACGGCTTGCGCGGCAAGGTAGTCGGACCGTTGCGCTTGAGCTGCCGCCATGCATTCATCGAGGTTCACCTTCACCTCGGACGATGCCAGTGCGCCTTGCATGCCGAAACGCCCCTCGCTGTCCTCAACCCCCATCAGGTTGAACAGGACGCGCTGCTGAATGGCCAGCGTATTCCGCTCGCGCACGATGCGCTGATCGAGGTCGGCCAGCCGCACTTCCGTGCGAAGGAGGTCCACCTTGGCCGCCTTCTGAGCGGCCAGGAGGTCGTTGACTCGCTTGCGGTGCTCGTCAATCGCCTTCCGCGAAAACTCCAGCGACTCGATGACGTGGCGTTGGCCCAGGATGCTGTAGAAGACGCTGGAGACGTTGAATACGATTTCGTCGCGCGTCCACGCGAGGCGGTGTTCGGCCGATTGCCGGAGAAGCTCAGAGACGCGGACCTCGTTTGTGATTCGCCCGCCGGTGTACAGCGGCAGACTCAGGACAAGGTCCGCTGCAAAGACGTCCTGTGTGAAGACCCCAAGCTCGCCGTTTCGCGTAGCCGGGCTGAGCCTTTGATCATCCTCAAAACGAGTATAGCCGCCCAAGGTGCGGACGCTTGGCCAGCGCGCGCCGCCAGCCACGTCCTCCTGCGCAGCCGCTGCTTCAACATCCGCGACGGCCGCTCCCACATCCGGGTTTCGGCTCAGGGCGATGGCCACGGCTCGTTCCAGGGTGACCGGGCCGGCGGTCTCTTGCTGCGGGGGCGGCTCCCGATTGGCGGCGGGCGGCGCGAAGGAGCGGGGTTCGTACGCGGGGCGAAGGGACGGTTCCCTACTTGTCGGGTTCGTCGAGACACAGCCTGCCAGCAGGAGGGCGACCAGAGGCGCCAGGGCAAGCGTCATTCTTCCAATCGCTCGAAACATTTCCATACCGCTCCATAGCTATTCCGGCTTCCAGCCCATGCCGCCGCTTCGCCTTTCGTTCTCGCGCCGGTCACACCCCCGCCCGGGCGGTACGAGTCCTCCGCGCCCGTTCTTCGACGCGGACCCCAAGTATCTCCCACGTCTCCCGGAGTTGGTTCTGGAGTATTCCGTCCACGCCGTGGAGAAAGCTGAAGACGCAGGAATAGCGCACCCGGTAGAAGACCTTCCGCCCCTTCTTGCGATTCGCCAGCACCCCGGAGCCGACTATCAGCGCCAGCGGGCGGGAGATGTTCGATTGTTCCGCCCCGACGTGGGTCACGATCTCGCAGCCACAGCGCTCGCCGCCGCGGAGGAACTCCGCCACGGCCATGCGCAGCGGGTGCGCCGGCGCGTTGAACACCTCCGCCTTGCGTTCGCGCAGCCGTCGGTCGCATTGCGTCATCTCCCACCCTCCGTTCCGCATCCGGCGCGGAGCGCCTAAATGAGTAGATTATCATATACTCATGGTAACGTCAAATGCTTTTCCGCCTCCGAGGCGGACGCAGAGATCAGGGAAATCTTCGGGGGTGCGACAGAGATCCCAAGATCTGAAGGGAGGGCGGACAAGGGGGGGAAGGCTACCTGCGGCGCAAGCTCTTTGTCCTTTCGGCCCGATTGCTTCGTCACTTTGAGACAGAGCGTATTTATACTATTTATCGAGGGGGTGTCCACCGCGTCGCATCACGTCAGGGAGGTGTCCCAGGGCGCACACCAACTCCCTCCACTTCGACCGCCGAACCGCCGCGGTGGCGAACATTTCCGCCGCATGGGCCGGCGGTTTCTTCCCAC
>JAKJEM010000015.1:46550-57160 GCA_022705425.1 Planctomycetota bacterium | reverse complement strand
CGGCCTACACCCACCGCCGCCACACTCGTCCACACTCCACCTCCTTCGATGCCGTTGGCGTCGGACGCTTCACGTCTGCCCTCGCTGCACGTTCTTTGGCATTTGCCTACCCCTCTGTTATAATCCGGCTCTTTCAGACAATGGCGCCTCCGACCGCGCGACGCGGCGTTTGCGTGGCATGACGGAGGGTTTCCTGTGGCCGTTGCGCGCCCTTGCTGTGCATGTCCGGGATCACACCATGAGCAAGTCCGAACGCATCACCGCCCCGCGCGGAATGCCCGACGCGCTGCCGTCGGACATGACGCTCCTGCGCCATCTCGAAACGACCGCGCGCCGCGTCTTCGCCCTGTGCGCCTATGAGGAAATCCGCCCCCCGCTCTTCGAGGACACGCGCCTGTTCGTCCGCGGAATCGGCGAGGCGACGGACATCGTCGAGAAGGAGATGTACACCTTCGCCGAGGGCGACGCGGGCGATTCGATCACCCTTCGCCCCGAGGCGACCGCCTCCGTGGTGCGCGCGGTGATCGAGCACGAGTTCCTCAAGCAGAAGGGCTTCTGGAAGCTCTATTACATCGGCCCGATGTTCCGCAAGGAACGCCCCCAGGCCGGACGCCTGCGCCAGTTCGACCAGATCGGCTGCGAGGCCATCGGTTCCTCCGAGCCGCTGGTGGACGCGGAGAGCATCCTGCTGGCCGCGCGTTTCTTCCGCGAGATCGGCCTGGCCGGCGTAACGGTGAAGGTGAACAGCATCGGCTGCCCGACGTGCCGCAGCGCCTATCGCGAGGCCTTGCGGGCGGCCCTGGCCCCGCGCATGGGCGAGTTGTGCCCCGACTGCCGCAACCGCTTTGACCGCAACGTCTTCCGCATTCTGGACTGCAAGGTCCCCGCGTGCAAGGCCGTCGCGCTGGCCGCGCCGCCGATGCGCGAACACCTCGACCCCGACTGCAAGGCGCATTTCGAGACGGTGCTGGCGCTGCTTTCGCAGTCGGGCCAGACGGTCGCGGTGGACGACCATCTCGTGCGCGGCTTCGACTACTACACGCGAACGGTCTTTGAGCTTTCGCACAGCGCGCTCGGCGCGCGCGATGCCGTGTGCGGCGGCGGACGCTATGACAACCTTGTGGCGGAACTGGGCGGCCCGGCGGCCGGCTGCGTGGGCTTTGCCGTGGGCGTGGTACCCACGATCCTGGCGCTGCAGAAGGGGCAGGGCGCCGCGCGGCCCGCCGCGCCTGCGGCCGACCTCTACCTGGCCGCCTTCAGCGACGACGTCCGCGCGGAGGTCTTCCGCCTGGCCGAGCGACTCCGCGGCGAGGGCGTCCGCGTGGAGATGGACTACGAGCGCCGCAGCCTGAAGGCGCAGATGCGCTCGGCGAACAAGCTCGGCGCGCGATACGCGATCGTCATCGGCCCCGACGAGATTGCCGGCGGCGAGTTCAAGTTGAAGGAGATGGCCACCGGCGTCGAGCAGCGCCTGAAGGCGGAGGCCATTGCGCCGGCCCTGCGCGCGCCAACGACATAGGACTCCCGCCCATCGTCGTCTGCCGTCCGTCGTCTGTCGTCTGTGGTCTGTCGTCCGCCGTCCTTCGCCCGTCGTTCCCCTGACCTCGCTTCGGAGAATCTGGAATGGTCGGCATCACGCGCACACACACCTGCGGCGATCTTCGTCCCACCGATGGCGGCAAGGAAGTCGTTCTCTGCGGCTGGGTGGCCACCGTGCGCGACCACGGCGGCGTCCTCTTTGCGGACGTGCGCGACCGCTACGGTCGCACGCAGGTTGTTTTCAACCCGGAGAATCGGGAACTGCACGAGCGCGCGCAGACCCTGCGCAGCGAGTTCGTCATCAGCGTGCGCGGCGTCGTGGCCGTACGCCCCGACGGGATGCAGAACGCCAAGCTGCCCACCGGCGGCATCGAGGTGATCGCGCGGGAGATGGACATCCTCAACGCCGCCGCCACGCCCCCCTTCGAGGTCGAGGGCACCGCGCCGGTGGCCCAGGAAACGCGCCTGAAATATCGCTTCATTGACCTGCGCCGTCCGGAGATGCAGCGCAACCTTTTCCTCCGGCACAAGATGATCCAGTGCATGCGCACGTACTTCGACGAGCAGGGCTTCATTGACGTCGAGACGCCGCTGATGATCCGCAGCACGCCCGGCGGGGCGCGGAACTTCCTGGTACCCAGCCGGCTGACCCCCGGCGCCTTCTACGGGCTGGCCGAATCGCCGCAGCTCTTCAAGCAGATTCTCATGGTCTCCGGCCTCGACCGGTACGTGCAGATCGTCAAGTGCTTCCGCGACGAGGACCTCCGCGCCGACCGGCAGCCAGAGTTCACGCAACTGGACGTGGAGATGTCCTTCGTCGAACAGGGGCAGATCATCACCCTGATCGAGGGGATGCTGGCGCGCGTCTTCAAGCAGCTCCTCGGCAAGGACATTCCGACGCCCTTCCTGCGGCTGAGCTACGACGACGCAATGCTGAGGTACGGCTGCGACAAGCCGGACCTGCGCTACGGCATGGAGTTCCGCGAGATCACGGACCTGGGGAAGGAGAGCGAGTTCAAGGTCTTCCGCGCGGTGGCGGAGGGGGGCGGCGAGGTACGCGGCTTCTGCGCGCCGGGCGGCGGGCAAATCCCGCGCCGCGGGCTCGACGACCTGACGGCCTACGTCGGGCCGTTCGGCGCGAAGGGTCTGGTGTGGATGCGCGTCGAGGAGGGCACGCTGAACTCCCCGGTCGCCAAGTTCTTCCCGCCGGCCTTGCAGGCGCGCCTCATTGAGCGCATGGGCGCGCGCGCCGGCGACATGCTCTTCTTCGTCGCCGACAAGCCGTCCGTCGTTCTGAGCGCCCTCAACGAACTGCGGCAGGAGGTCGCGCGGCGGCTGAAGCTGATCCCGCCGGATGCCTTCGCCCTGTGCTGGGTGCTCGACTTCCCCCTCCTCGAGTGGAACGAGACGGAGAAGCGCTGGGACGCGCGCCACCATCCCTTCACCTCGCCGCGCGCCGAGGACCTGGATATCCTCGAGACGAAGCCGGGCGAGGTCAAGGCCCGCGCGCACGACGTCGTCCTCAACGGCGTCGAGATCGGCGGCGGCAGCATCCGAATCCACAACCCCGAGGTGCAGAAGCGCGTCTTCCGTCTGCTCAACATCAGCGACGAGGAGGCGCAGAGCAAGTTCAGCTTCCTCCTCGACGCGCTGAAGTACGGCGCGCCGCCGCACGGCGGCATCGCGCTGGGGATTGACCGGCTGACGATGCTGCTGCTCGGCGCGGAGAGCATCCGCGAGGTGATCGCCTTCCCGAAGACGCAGAAGGGCGCCTGCCTGATGACCGGCGCCCCGGCCGAGGTGGATCCGAGGCAGTTGAAGGAGTTGGGTGTGCGGATGTGAGCGGACGGCACTCGCGGCCACTTGCGCGTCAGTGCAATCGTCCCTGCGTCGCTGTCGTCCGTCGTCTATCGGCCATCGTTCGTCGTCCGCAGCCCCCAAGCCCATGTCCGACCGTCTTGACCTGCTGGCCGAACACTTTCTGCAACGCCTGGAAGGCGAGCGGAACTACTCCCCTCACACTCTTCGGGCCTACCGGATTGACCTGGACGAGTTTCTGAACTTCGCCGCCGGCCAGGGGGCCGACCGACCCGGACAGGTGACGCACCTCCTCACTCGCGCCTTCATGGCCCGCCTGCGCGAGCGGGGCATCAGCAAGAGCAGCATCGCGCGCAAGCTCGCCGCCCTGCGTTCCTTCTTCCGCTTCCTCTGCAAGCAGGGGATTCTGAAGACGAACCCGATCCTTTCGGTTCGCACCCCCAAGCGGGAGAAGCGCCTGCCGCACGTCCTGAGCACGGAGGAGATCGGACGCCTTCTGGCTGCGCCCGAGGGGGAAGACACCGCCCCCCGCCGCGACCGGGCGATCCTCGAAACGCTCTACAGCACGGGAATGCGCGTCGGCGAGCTCGTGTCGCTGGACGTTCACGACATGGACCTCGGGGCGGAGGTCGTCAAGGTCATGGGCAAGCGGCGGAAGGAACGGCTCTGCCCCCTGGGGAGTTACGCCCTTTCGGCGCTGCTGGGCTATCTCGAAGCGCGCGGCATCGGCCGCATGGACGTTTCACGCTGCCGGGAGCCGCTCTTCTGCAATCTGAAGGGCGGGCGGCTGACTCAGCGCAGCGTGGCGCGGATGCTCCAGACGCGCCTCATCCAGGCCAACCTCGGCTCGCGCACGACGCCGCACACTCTGCGGCACTCCTTTGCCACCCATCTGCTCGACCGCGGCGCGGACCTGCGCAGCGTGCAGGAACTCCTCGGCCACGCCAGCCTCAGCAGCACGCAGATCTACACCCACCTCTCGGCGGAGCGCCTGCGCGCGATCTACGAGAAGGCGCACCCGCGCGCCGGCGGAGGAGGATAGGACTCCTACGGCCTGCGCACGACGACCTTCCCGCCGTTCTTCGCCAGGTCGGCCAGGGTGACGGTGAAGGTCCGTCCGCCCAGGATGACCTGCACGTCCACGTCGGCGGTGACTTCATAGACGCCGGTCTCGACGCGCCGGACATCGGCGAAGGTGCTGTGGCGGACGCGATCGCCTGGTCCGTATTCCCACAAGCGGAAGACGCGCGAGGGACCGAAGTCCTCCAGCCGGGCGGCGTCGCCGGTGAGCTTGAACTGGTAGCGCGCCAGCCCGATGTTCCCGCCGAGATACTCGGCGCGCCAGAAGCGCGTGGCGTCGTCGTTCGAGGCCACCCAGTCCTTGTCAATCCCCGGCGCGGGGTTCCCGCCGCCGCCGGGCCCGCTGCCGAAGCCGAGGGCGCAGACGACGGTGTTCGTGGCGGCGTCAATCTCCTTGACGCGCGAGAGATAGTAGTCCGCGCCGCGCAGCAGCGTCAGTTCCGTGCCGTCGGCGACAGGTTTGACCTCGGTGGCGGTGTAGGCCGTCCAGTGGTTGCCCGTGCCGACCTCGAAGACAAAAGGCTGGCGCGCGGCGTCGGCGGACGGCCAGGGCGCATCGAGGAACATCTTCCGGGCGGGGTAATCCACCCGCCGGACGGTCGCGGTGAACTCGGCGGCGGACGGCTTGAGGGTGATCTCGGGCGTCTGGAGCAGCGTGCCGCCGGTGATGGAGGCCTGGCGCAGCCCTTCGGCATCCTTCGAGAGATAGGCGAACTCCGCGGAAAGGGCGATGCCCTCCGGAGCGAGACGGACGCTGCGTCCGGGCTGGGCGTCGGCGAAGCACAGGTCGGTATGGCCGTTCGCGGTCTCCACCCACAGCGCCACCGGACGGCGCGCATCGGCGGGGTAGGCCCCCAGCGCGGCGCGGCGGACGCTCCGGATGACGGGCTCGCCGGAGTATGGCTCGATGATGGCGGCGAAGGCCGACTCGAGGTCGGCGCGCGGCGTCTCAGCCTCCTCGTCGGCGGAACGGCGCTGGATGAAGGCCATGGGGATGAAGTAGTTGAACTGGGTGCAATGGAGGCTGCCGCGCAGCACGCGCGCGCTCTTCTCGCCGGGGAGATGCAGCCGGACGAAGTGCGGCACGTCGGTGGTGTTCGGGCGCAGATCGGCGTTGACCTGCCCCGGCTCGATCTTCCAGGTGATCCGGAGGTCTTCCGGGGCGTCGCCGACGATGCGCTCGCCGGACATGCGCCGGACGTAGCGCTGCTCCTTCTCCGCCGCCCGTTCGATCGGGAGAACGTTATCGAGGTTGTGCGTCACCGTCTCGCTCCGGTTGGCGTGGAAACAGTAGGTGTGGCGACGCCCGCCGCTGACGCGGAAGACGTCGAAGACGTAGCCGGCCGCCGTGACGATGTCCGAGGGCAATGGGCTGTTCGGGCGGCACAACTCCGGCGACAACGGGCGGCTGCCCCGCCCTTCGTGGACGTCAATCAGCGCCACCTGCCGGCGATAGAGCTTGACGGCGGGGAAGTCCTTCGGCGGCAGGGCCTCCTGGGCCAGGTACCTGGCGCCGTCGGCGTCGCTCAAGGCGCGGGTCCAGTTATGGCTCAGCCATTCCCCGTCGCGGTCCTCCATGCCGTCCACCTCGACGAGGTTGTGCATCCGCGTCGCCCGGTCGGCCGGACGGGAATAGCCGGGGCGCTGTCCGGCGTCGCAGGTCATCATCACGCCGTGCATGTAGATTTGCAGGTCGAGGCCGTCGTTGTGATGGTGGCCCCAGCCCATGCCGCTGCGCAGGAAGAGGGCGCGGCGGAAGCGGTAGTCGTCGTGCCGGCGTCCCGATTCGAGGATGGCCGCCCACTGGGGCAGGACGCGGCTGGGCATGTCGAGCCAGGGGGCGCGGGCGACGCCGGCGGCGGCCTTCTCGATGGCGGCCCAATCGGCGTCGCTGAAGTCCTTACGCCCGAAGTAGTGCTTCCGCAGGAAGGCGAAGCGCGGGTCCTTCGTCCAGCGCCAGCCCCAGTAGCTCGCCTCATCGAGTTGCTTGAAGGCCCGTCCGTAGTACTTGTCGGGGCCGCAGACATCCCCGATGCGAATGTCGTTGAGGCCGCCGATGAGGCATTCCATCAGCCAGTAGCAGGTGCTGACGGGCTTGGGATAGCGGGCGGCGTCGCTCAGGTCGAAGAGCGGATTGCCGCCGGCTTCCAGATACTCGACCAGGCCCGTGGCCTTGGGGAGGGCGTTTTCACCGGCGGCGTAGGCCGTGCTGGCGACGTACTCCGTTCCCTCGCGCGTGCAGCCGCTGACCATCAGGTCGGGCAAACCGCTGACGGGGAAGGGATAGACGAAGGTGCGCGTGAAGAGGAACTGCATCCACGGGTCGGTGATGGACGTGTCGCCCACCACGGTCGCCAGGCGCGCCATGTTCATCTCGCCGGTGTACCAGTGATAGCGGAGCATCCGCTTGGCGGTTTGCTGCACGAGGTAGATGTCCAGGAGCTTCTGGAGGTCCTGCGGCGAGCGCACCCAGGGGACGAAGCGCTGAACGGACTGGGCGACCTCCCAGTTGTCCTTGAGGTAGTTGAAGAGGCGGTCGTAGTCGTCCATGATCTCGTTCGCGTACTCGGTGTACCAGCGGTAGAAGTTGCTGTTGGTGCTGCGGCGGCGGAAGCGCCCATCGTCGCCCAGCGAACCCGCCTCGGCGAAGTCGGCATGGAGCAGCGCGGCGACGGGATCGAGGGTGGGCAGCGCCCACGCCCAGCGCGCCAGGGCCACGGCGGCGTCGCGGGCATAGGATTCATCGCCGGTGTTCATCCACTGGTCCACACTGGAGTGAATGGCGCTGGGGTAATACCAGTGAAAGTCGCGCACGACATTGGCGATCGGCGACCAGTAGGCTCCGGCGGCGCCGTCGGGCTGGCGGAAGGCGAGCGCGCAGCCGAAGTCCTTGAAGGGATAGGGATCGGGCAGCGGGCGTTGCGCGTTGCGGTCCGCCAGCGTATAGGCCGCGCCCGTCTTGTTGTTGGTCAGCCACACCGTCGGGTCGGACGGCGTCGGGCTGAAGGCCGCATTCCCCCCGCGGAAGACGTTGTGATTCCACGCTCCGTACTCCTGGGCGATGCGCTCCGGGGTCATGTCCGGCGTCCCTTCTTTGACGCGCGCGGGGAGGTTGTAGGGGCGGTTGCTCTGGAGGTTGTTGCGCGGGAAGGAGTCCCAGAGCCAGGCGTCGCGCAGGTCGCGCTCCTCGCGAAGCATCCCGGCGAAGCGCTTCTCGACGGGCGCGGCGATGCGCGCGTTGATCTTCTCCTCGATGGCGCGGTTCAGGGTGACGCGTGTCTTGATGGGCCGACGCCACATGCCGGCGAGGACGTCGTCGAGGATGACCTCGCGCACGAGGAGTTCCGTTTCGACGCCCTGCGGGATGGACAGTTCGACGCGGTAGTCGCGCGCTTCGGGGGCGTGGAAGTAGAACTCGCCGAGGCTGTAGAACTCGTCGGTGTAGTTCTCGCGCTTGATGTAGGTGTTGACCTCGCCGCGGAGTCCGTCGTTGACCTTCATCTGGAGGAGGAGGGGGACACGGAAGAAGGTGATCCGTTCCGGCGGCACGGCGGCGACGAGGCGCACGCAGTACACGCCGCGCGGAAGGGGGCCGCCGTCGAGCGTGAAGGGGCGGCTGGCGGCGCTCCAGCGGACGACTTCGACCGGCGCATCGCGCAGGCCGGTCTGGACGCGCCCCGCCCAACGCGGCATCCAACTCACCGGGGCGGCATACTCGGCGCGCTGATCGCCCGCGACGCCGGGGATCAGCGGCGCGGTCCATCGCTTAAGCTGGCTCTGCGCGTCGAAGAAGCTCCGTTGCGGCAGGTACTTCATCATGTCGCCGCGCCAGTGCTCCACCGCGCCAGGATAGAGATGAAGCTCCGGCGCGTGGCCGACGGGGGTGAAGTTGTTGTTAAGCGGTTCGCCGTCATTCACCTTGTCCGGGTTCTCGGCGGCCCACTTCTGGTGCAGCGCCGGGACGCTGCCGGGGAACCCGGGGGGCGCGCCGTGCTGGCTGGGGAAGAGGGGAAGGTGCAGCCCGGCCATCGGCCCGCCCACGAGGTAACGCTCGGGAGGGAACTTGCCGATGTCATCGGGATCGGCCTCTGTGCGGTTCTCGGCGGCCAGGCGTCGGCGGAACTCGGCCAGAGCGGCATCCTGCGGAGCGAGACGCCGCAGGGCCTCGGCGGCGGCCAGGCGGACACGGAGGGAATCGTCGCGCAGCAGGGGCTTCAGCGCCTCGGCCGCGCCTGCGTCTCCGAGCCGCCCCACGGCTTCCGCCGCGTTCCGCCGGACGAGTTCCTCCCGGTCGCGCAGCAGCGCGGCCAGAAGCGGCAACGCCGGCTGGGCGGGCGCGCCCATTCTGGCCAGAGCAAAGGCCGCGAAACGCCTGCGGCGAGGTTCGGGGTCCTTGAGGGCCGCCTGCGCCTGTCCCAGCGCGGGCGCGCCGATCTGCGCGAGCAGTTTCGCGGCGTGCAGAGCGACGGCGTCCTCCGGGTCGGCCAGCGCGCCGGCCAGCGCCCCCATGGACGGGGCCGCCGTCAACTCACCCTTCGCCATCCGGGAGGCGGCGTCCATGGCCGCCAGTCGCAGGGAAAGGGACTCGGCCCGGTCGGCCAGGCGCGCGGCAAGGGCCTGAACGGCGTTCCCGCTGGGGCGGGCGATTTCGCCGAGCGCCACGATCGCGCCGAGACGCACGCGCGCCTCGGGGTCGTTGAGCAACGGGATCAACGCCTCATCGGCGCCGACGGCAGCGGCCTTGGCTTTCATCGAGCCGATCGCCTGAACGGCGGCAAGGCGGACTTCGGGCTCCGGGCGGTTGAGCGCAGCGATCAGCGCATCGAGGGCGTGCGCGGCGTCGGGCCCCATTGCCCGCAGGGCATCGGCGGCGGCCACAGCCACCGCTGCCGCCGGGTCAGCCAAGCGTTGGGCCATGGCCGGGACCACGGCCTGCATTTCCGGGCGGTTCCTGAGGTTGATCGGCCGCCCGCCGATCCTCTCCAGGACCACCAGGGCGCGCGCGCGGAGGTTGGGGTTCTCACTACCCAAGGCGGCCGTTGCGGACGCCAGGGCCTTTTCACGGAAGTAGGGCAGCACCTGCTCGACGTTCGGCCACAGGTCGTCACGGCCCATTGCCTCGGCCAGCGCGGGGATGGCCGGCTCCCCCACGTTCAAGAAGGCCTGCCGCAGGCTGAGGACGCCCCGGCTGGGCACAGTGACCAGCGCGGCCATGAGCTTCGGCAGGGCGACGGCGATCTGCTCGGGCGGCAGCCCGGCGAAGGCGTCCGAGACATCCTTGCGCTTGTCCGGCGCGCGCATCGCCTCGTTGTCGTGCAGGAGCTTCAGCGCGTCGTCCACGGAGAGCTTCTCCGCCTGACCGGACACCGCCGAGAACAACACCGCCACCGCTGACAGGAGAATCCACCGCATCTCACGACTCCCGTGTGGAAGAGGAATGAATCCGCCGCAAAGGACGCATGGCCATGATAGGCGATGCCCGCGCCTGATTCAACGCGGGAGCGCCCACTTCCCTGTGGATTCCGGGGCCGCTCTCGCCCGAGGCGAACGCTTCCGCCGGATCGCCCGGTGGGAATGCACGCCCGGGCGCCGAATCCGGCTTGTTCACGAAACGCTTGCGGTTCGTGAACAGGACGGGTTAGAATCCAGCGGCACGGTAATTCCCTGCACGGCGAGTCATGCCAAGATGAAGCAGATCTTCTACCTGATCACAGAGCTTGACGTCGGCGGCGCGGAGAAGATGCTCTGCGAACTTGCCGAGGGGTTGGACAGATCGCGCTTTGCGGTGACGGTGGGGTGTTTGACCGGGCGCGGACCGATGGCGGAGCGCCTGTCGCGGGCGGGGATCGAGGTCGTCTTCATGGACCTGCGCGGGTGGTGGGACCTGCCGGGATTCCTGCGACTACGGCGGGAACTGCGGGCGCGCCGGCCGTACGCGCTGCACTGCTTCCTCTTCCATGCGAATCTGGCGGGGCGACTGGCCGCCGTGGGGTTGGGGATCCGGCGCGTGATCGGCTCCGTGCGCGTTGAGGAGCCGCGCCGCTCTCACCTGTGGATGGAGCGCCTGACGAATCGCGCGGTGGACGTGTTGACGTGCGTTTCGGAATCGGCGCGCCGGTACATGCATCGGCGGGCCGGGATTCCTATGGAGAAGATGGTGGCCATCCCCAACG
>JAKJEM010000015.1:0-46540 GCA_022705425.1 Planctomycetota bacterium | reverse complement strand
CTGCCGCTCTGCCGCCCCCCGGAGGAGTGGGGGATTCCGGAGGACGCGCCGGTGGTGGGCGTCATTGGCAGAATTGACGCGCAGAAGGACCCCCTGCTGCTATTGGAGGCGGCGGCAACCGTCATTGAACGCGTGCCGGGCGCCTTGTTCGTCTTCGCCGGACAGGGGCCGATGCTCGCGACATGCCGGGCGCGCGCGCGGGAACTGGGAATCGAACGCCACCTGCGATGGATCGGCTGGGTGGCCGACGTGCGCCCGTTGCTTGCGCGGATGGACCTGCTCGCCCTGGCCTCGCGTTGGGAAGGAATGCCGAACGTGGCGCTCGAGGCCATGGCGTGCCGAAAGCCGGTGGTTGCCACGCGCATCGGCGGCACGGACGAGGTGGTCGTTGACGGGGAGACGGGCCTGCTGACCACCCCTGGAAATGCAGCCGAGATGGCCGACGCGATTGTGAGGATCCTATCGAACCGGGCGCTTGCGGCCGAAATGGGGCGCCAGGGGCGGGCGCGGGTGGAGCAGCACTTCACCGTGGAGAATATGATCAGGGCAAATCAGGGTCTGTACTGACCTCATCCTCGCGTACTACAGCCTGCCGTGCCACCGCCGCGACTGCGCCGCCACCGTGTAAAGCCTTGCACAACAACGATATATGTGGCTTGGCGCGATGCGTGCTCCAAGCCGTGTATAACCGTCCTGCTACTTAATGTCATGTTTGCGTTAGGGCGGTTGACAACCTGTTGACAATCTGCTATACTGCGCATGTAAAGCAGTGCGGTGTAGGCAGTTCCGATGCCCCGCAGGCGCAGGCTTCAAGACGTTGGGAGGTTGACGTGGTCTATCGCCAGCGCGTTCTTATCATTGATGAGGATCGCAGGACAGTTGACAAGTTGCAGGAAAAGTTCGTGGAGTTCGGATGTGAGGCAGAAATCGCCCTGAGTGGCGAAGTGGGCGTGACGATTGCTGCGGAACGCCACATGAGTGTCGCGATTCTGAGCGCGAAGATCGGTCAGCAGCAGGACTGGAGCTTTGTGAGACGGTTGCGCGCTTCGGACCCGAAGCTGCCCGTGGTGCTTTTCAACGCCCCGAAGGTGAAGGGACTCTCCAAGGAGGCGCGCCGGGCGGGTGTCTCCAAGTTCATTTCGGCGGACGTGGACCCGAACGCGGTGTTCCTGGAAGCGATGAAGGTGATGCGAAACTGATCGGCGCGACGATGCCGCTCCGCCATGCAGGCCCGAACTCCGATACGGGGGGTTCGGGCCTGTGGCTTTGTTGACATCGCGCGGAAGAGGGTGCTATCCTGCCGACAGTCCAACCAGGGAGACAAGACATGGCCGAGAAGAGGTGTCCGGGCGAGAAGGCGCCGATTGACGACGCGATCTGCCGTGCGCGGCAGAGCCATCGCTTCCACAAGTGCGTCGAGTGCCCCTCGCGCGACGGCAAGCTTCAGGGCAGCGGCAAGCCACAGGAGGACTTGCGCCGGAAGGTCTTCAAGGCCTATGACATCCGGGGGGTCTATCCGACCGACTTGGACGAGAAGCTGGCGGAGTTGATCGGCGTGGCCACGGCGCGATTCCTCAACCCCGGCAGCGTGGTCGTCAGCCGCGACATGCGCGCCAGCTCGGAGCCGTTGTCGCGCGCGCTGACCGAGGGGCTGGTGACGGCCGGCGCGAACGTTCTCGACGTCGGGGCGGTCTCCACCGACGCCAACTACTTCGCCATCGGCTACTACCGCCAGGGCGGGGGTGTCCAGGTGACCGCGTCGCATAACCCCGCGCAGTACAACGGGTTCAAGATCAGCCGCGAGCAGGCCATTCCCCTCAGCTACGACACGGGGCTGGCCAACATCGAACGGCTTGCCCTGGGTCCGTCGTTGCGTCCGGCCGAACATCGCGGCACGGTGGAGCACAAAGACATTCTGCCGGACTGGAAGCGTCACGTCCTGAACTTCGTTCGGCGCATCGAGCCGCTGAACGTCGTCATTGACGCCGGGAACGGCATGGCGGGCAAGATGATGCCGCCGCTGCTGTCCGAGCTGCCGTTGCGCGTGACGGACCTCTTCTTCAAGCTGGATGGCACCTTCCCCAATCACGAGGCCAACCCGCTGAAAGAAGAGAACCTGCGCGACCTGCAGAAGGCCGTCCGCGACAAGGGCGCCGACCTGGGGGTGGCCTTTGACGGCGACGCGGACCGGTGTATCTTCGTGGACGACACCGGCGCGCCGGTGTCCAGCGACCTCATCACCGCCCTGCTCGTCGGGTTCCTGATCGGGGGCGGGCGGAAGGAGGCCGTTCTCTACGACCTGCGTTCGAGCCACGTCGTGCCGGAGGAGATCCGCAGATTCGGCGGCGTGCCCGTCCGGGAGCGCGTCGGCCATTCCTTCATGAAGGCCACCATGCGCCAGCGCAACGCCGTGTTCGGCGGGGAGTTGTCCGGGCACTTCTACTGGCGGGACAACTACTTCGCCGACAGCGGCGCGATCACCATGATCCACGTCCTCAACGTGCTCTCGCAGGTGCGCAAGCCGCTGAGCGAACTGCTCAAGCCGCTGAAGCGCTACTACGCGACGGGCGAGGTCAACTTCGACGTGGAGGACAAGGACGGCGCGCTGAAGCGGCTGGAAGCGGCTTTCAAGGACGGGCGGCAGGATACCCTCGACGGGCTCACCGTCGAGTATGACGACTGGTGGTTCAACGTCCGCGCCAGCAACACCGAACCCAAGCTGCGGCTGAACCTTGAGGCGACGACGCTGTCGCGGATGGAGGAGAAGCGCGACGCCGTCATCGGGGTGATCAAGGCCGGTTAGCCCGACCGATCCACGGAACGCGAGCGTTTCGTGAACCGGTCGCCTTGCGGGCTTCGACTTGTGCCGCTTGCGCGGCACTCGCTCGGGGCCAGCGTTGGGCAAGCAGCAACGCGGCGCGTCGGGTCAGGACGGGACTCAATCCGGTCCGACGCGCAGGTCGCTCCCGCGCTCGAGGGCCGCGAATCGGCCCGGCGTCATGCCCACCGTGCGCTTGAAGGCGCGCATGAAGTGGAAGACGTCGCCAAAACCTGTCTGCGCGGCGACGGCCTTCATGGGGACTCCGGCGCTGAGAAGCTCCTTGGCGCGGGACACGCGGCGGGTCATGCGAAACCGGGCCGGCGAAAGGCCGGTGTGGGCGTGAAAGAGTCTCCGCAGATGGGTGGGGCTGATGTGGAGCTCGGACGCGAGGCGCGTCAGCGAGGGCGCGGGACCATCGGCGGGGACCAGGCGCGCCACGGCCTCGGCGATGCGCGCGTCCGGCGCGGGGCGTTGCGGCATTGTGGCCCGGAAGAGACCCTGAACCAGTTCCAGGACGATCCGCTTGCGCAGCAGCGCGGCATCGCGGTCTTCGGCGCGCAAGACGCGATTCAACGCCGTGTGGGCCTGCCGCGCGACGCCCAGCCGGTCCGCGACAACCGGACGCCGCGGGTCGAGGTATCCCCCGCGCGCCAGCCGATCGGCCGCCTCCCCGTTCCATACGATCCACAGGGTGCTCCAGGGCGTCTCGGCCCAATAGGCGGCAGGTTCGTCGGGGAAGAGAAGCATCACGTCGGGGGCGGCGACGGCCAGTTCGCCCGTCCGCGGCGTGGCGAAGCGACCCTGACCGGAGAGGATGTGTACAGCCGCGTATTGACCCAGCAGTCGCAGCCGGGGCGCGTTGCGGGAACCGCGGTCCGCCGAGGCGCCGATGCGATCCACCCACAGGCCGAGTTCGCGCTCGATCGGCGAGGGGATTCGGAACTTCTGTTCCCGGAAGGCGCGTTGTCGAGTGAGGTTCGTTTTGTGCATAAGGCCGTGTGTCGCGTTCATTGCTCCCGGACGCTTTCCGACGCACAATGGCTGTCAGTCTAGCAAAGGGCCGCCTTTGGGCGCAACGCGGGGGCGGCGCGGGTTTCAGGGACAGTGGAGCGAAGGGTACATACGATGACCGCGCGTGAACGCTATCAGGCCGCGCTTCTCTTCGGCAGACCGGACCGGATTCCCCTCTCGCCCGGCAGCGGGCGCGAGTCCACGCGCAAGCGCTGGCGCGCCGAGGGGCTGCCGCCGGAGGTCAAGGACATCCCGGAATACGCCTATCGCCAGGCGGGGGGAAGGCTGGAGTGGCCGAAGGGCGGTCCGGGGTTCCGCTTCAACGAGCGCATGATCCCCCAGTTCGAGGAGAAGGTCATCGAACGGCGGGGCGATTCGCAGATTGTCCAGGACTGGAAGGGCAACATCTGCGAGATCGGCAGCGAGTTCGGCGTGGAGTACCTGCGCAGCGCGATAGACTTCGTGACGCGGCGCTGGATCAAGTGCCCCGTGGAGAACCGGCAGGACTGGCAGGAGATGAAGCGCCGGTACAATCCCGACGACCCGGCGCGATTTCCGCGCGACGCGGAGGCGCTGGGGCGCACCCTGGCGAAGCGGGAGCACCCCATTACGATCAGCTTCCCCGGTCCCTTCTGGCAGTTGCGGGAGTGGACGGGCTTCGAGGGGCTGTGCACGATGATCTACGACGACCGCGCGCTCGTCGAGGAGATGATCCGCTTCTGGGAGGAGTTCATCTGCCGCCTTCTTGAGAAGCTGCTGGGGTGGTGCGTGGTGGACGAGGCGCATCTTTCGGAGGACATGGCGTACAAGAGCTTCTCCATGATCTCTCCCCGGATGACGCGGGAACTGCTCCTGCCCAGCTACCGGCGGTGGGGCGACATTCTGCGAAAGGCCGGCGTGCCGATCTACGGCATGGATTCGGACGGTTTCATCGGCGAGCTGATTCCGATCTGGATAGACGCGGGGATCAACGTGTGCGACCCGATCGAGGTGGCGGCGGGCAACGACATCGTGGCCTTCCGGAAGGAGTTCGGGCGGAACATGGCCTATCGCGGCGGGGTGGACAAGCGAGCCATTGCCAAGGGAGGAAGGGTCATTGAGGCGGAGATGAAGCGCATCGAACCGGTGGCGCGCGACGGAGGGTACATCCCCAGTTGCGACCACGGGGTGCCGTCGGACGTTGCCTGGAAGGACTATGTCCGGTACGTCGGCCTCCTGGCGCGAATGACGGGCTGGATGTAGGCCGGAGGTCGGCGGCCGCAAGGGGCAGAAAGCACAACGCCGTCGGCGGCCTTGCGACCGCCGACGGCGTCGGTTTCTCTGCGTTACGCGATCCGAGTTACTTCTTCTCGGCCGGCTTTTCCTTCTTCTCCGCGGCGGGGGTAACGGGTTTGGCCTGGCGCGCCTCGAAGGGCTTCACAACCTTGCCGTCCTCGGCCACGACCATCATCCCCTTGGTGTCATCCTTGCCGATGTAGACGCTGTAGGTGACCGTGGGCTTATCGAGCTTCGCCAGAGTCGCCTTGTCGGCGCGCTGCTCGACCCTCGTCGCGCCCTGGACCGTGCCACCCGGCAGACCGGCGGCGTCCGCCACAGCCTTCGGGAGGTCGGCGGCCGACACCCGGCTCGTCACGTCGAGGATCACACCGGCGTCGGTCACGTTGACCATACATTCCTTCTTGTCTTCGACCAGGGCGGCGGAAAAGACCTTGCCGTCCTTGCCGGCGCGGACATTCTTCACCGTCGCGTTCGGGAACGCCGCCTTCACCGCGTCCGCCGCCGCCTTCGACATCTCGACCCGAACCGGGGCGGCCTTTTCCGCCTTCTTCGCGTCGCCTTCAGCCGCCAGAACCGCGCCGCCGAACACCAACGCGCCCGCCATGACCGCGCACGTCATCCACTTCGCGACTTTCATGTGCTACCTCCTGAATCCCCCCGGACTGAACCGAGCCCTTCATCCAGTTGAAAGGGCTCTGCCGCGGGTCCGGTACCGCCGGGCATGTCATTAATCCCAATATGATACCGGAAAGGCGGCGGCGTGTCCAATCGAGATGCGCCGGCGAGGGCCTGCCGCCGGGGGGCGCCGTCTTTATCGCAAGCGGGGGGATGTGGTAGAGTGTTGACCGATACGGGCGTGTGGCTTCCGATTGAAAGCGAGCGATGGCGTGCTGTTCTTTCTGCTCTTCTTCATCACCCTCTACGGCGGCATCAACCTCTACTTCTTCCGCAAGGTTCACCTGGCCCTGCCGGGGAACGGGGCGGCGTGGGGGGCGGGGGTCTTCTGCCTGGCGATGGTGGCGGCGCCGATCCTGGTGCGGTTGCTGGAGCGCGAGGGCTGGATCGCCTCCGCGCGGGTGTGCGCGTGGGTGGGGCACACATGGATGGCCGGTGTCTTCTGGTTCCTCTGCATCGGGCTGATGCTGGATGCCTGGAATCTGGGGCTGCGGGGCGCGGTGCGCTGGCAGCCGTCGGCATCGGGATGGGTGGTGTCACCGAGAGCCCTGCCGCTGATCGCCGGGGCCGTTGCGCTGACGCTGATGGCCTGGGGCTTCCATGAGGCGTGGAACGTGCGTCTGAAGACGGTGGTGTACCGGACGCCTCGCCTGGCGTCGGGGAGCGCCCCGATGCGCATTGCGGTGATCTCGGACCTGCACCTGAGCCTGACGATCGGCGAAGGGTTTGCCGGACGGGTGACGGAGCTGATTGAGCGGTCGCGCCCGGACCTGGTCGTGTGCCTTGGGGACATGGCGGATGCGGAGTTCGAACGGGTCAATGGCGCGGCGCAGCGGCTGGCGGCGGTGGCCGCGCCGATGGGGAAGTACGCCGTGCTGGGGAACCACGAGTTCTACGCGGGGCTGCGAAACGGCCTGGCGCTGTTGAAGGCGGCCGGCTTCACCGTGCTGCGCGGGGAGAGCGCGGTCCTGCGAAACGGCGCAGTGGTGGCGGGAGTGGACGACCCCGTGGCGCGGACCCAGGGGGAGGCCTTCCTGGACGAGGGGCGCGCGCTGCCGCCGGCGGGATCGGAGCGTCCGCTGACGATCCTCCTCAAGCATCGTCCGGACGTGGCCCCGGCGTCTTTGGGTCGCTTTGACCTTCAGCTTTCCGGGCATTCGCACGGGGGCCAGATCTTCCCGTTCAACCTGGTCGTCAAGCTGTTTCATCCCCTGGGACCGGGACGCGTGGACCTGGCGGGCGGCGCAATGCTCTACGTCAGCCGGGGGACGGGCACGTGGGGACCGCGTCTTCGCTTTACGCAGCCGCCGGAAGTGACCCTGGTGATCGTCGAGCCGAAGGAGTGAGCGCCATGACGGCCTTTCAGGACTTCGCCAGTATCTGGTTGAGCATCCTCTTCGAGGCGATACCCTTCGTGCTGCTGGGGGCGCTGGTGGGCGGGTTCATGGAGGCGATGATGCCCGGCGACCTGCTGCGGCGGTGGACGCCGCGCAATCCGCTGGCGGCGGCCGCCCTGGGCGCGGGGGCGGGGGTGTTGATGCCCATCTGCGAATGCGGGGTGATTCCCGTGGTGCGGCGGCTGGTGCGCAAGGGCGTTCCTCCCCATGCGGCGGTGGCGTACATGCTGGCGGCGCCGATCGTGAATCCCATTGTGGCCATAAGCACCTTTGTGGCCTTCCGGGCGGCTTCGCCCTGGGCGGTGACGGGGCTTCGTGTGGGGCTGGGTTTTGCGATCGCCATTACGGCGGCCATGCTGGTACGCGCCCTGGCCGGACCGTCGCCGATGCTGGCGTTTTCCGAAGAGACCTCGGAGACTCCGCGCCTCCCCTTCCGGAAGGCCGTGCCGGCGGCCCTGCGCCACGCCGGGCGCGACTTCATCGAGATTACGGCGATCCTGGCGGCGGGCGCGGCCATCGCCGCTGCGCTGAACGCCTGGGCTCCGCGCGAGGCCGTGCGCGGTTTCGCCGGCCACCCCGTGGCCGCCACGCTGGCCATGATGGCGCTGGCGGTGGCGCTCAACTTGTGCAGCGAGGCGGACGCCTTCGTGGCGTGGGGGATGGGCGACTTCTCCATCGCGTCGCGGCTCGGCTTCCTGGTGCTCGGGCCGATGCTGGACCTCAAGCTGCTCGCGATGTACACGCGCGTCTTCCGCGCCAGGACCATCGCGATCCTTGTGTCGAGTGTGCTGTTGCTCGTCTTCGTCGCCGTCCTGGCGGTGGGCTGGCTGTGGCCGGCGCTGCGGGCGGTGGGCAATCCCCTGATGCCGTGAGGAATCGCCATGACCCTTTCCGGAATCGCGCGCGCCGGGCGCGTGGCGGCCACCCTGGCATGGTCCTTCTTTCTGGTCTATGCCTGGATGACGGGCCGTCTGATGCTGATTCACCCTTCCTATCGCTGGCTGAGCCTTGCGGCAGCGGCGCTGCTGGGGGCGGTGGCCGTGGCGTTGCTGTTCGAGGAGGAGGGGCACGCGCACGGGCATGCACATGATGAAGGCCACGCGCACGACGACGCTTGCGGCTGCGGCGCGGGATGCCAGGCGCGTTCGGCCCGGACAGAACTGGCCTTCCAATGCGCCGTTCTGATTCCGATCTGCGTTTCCCTGTGGCTGGGACGGGGCGGACTGAGCACACAGGCCATGACCACACGGGGCGTACGGTTGATGCCGGCGGCGCAGGGGCCTTCCGCCGCCGCGCCGACCCCTGCGCCTCTGCGCGGGGCGGACTCCCCCGCCGATGCGTGGGTCCCCGCAAGCCCGGCGGTGGAGGAGGAGACGCAGCCGCCGCTGACCCTTTCGGACATCCACTCCCATCTGCTCCTGGGACGGCGCGACGAACTGGAAGGCCGAAAGGTCATCGTCCTGGGGCAGCATTTCGTGGACGACCGGTGCGGGCCGGGGGAGTTCTGCGTCGTGCGGATTCTGGTGACGTGCTGCCTGGCAGATGCCGAGGTCATGGGGCTGCTGGTGAAGCCGAAGAGCGCGTTTACACCTCGGGGGACCCAGGAGGCGATGGAGGCGGCGAACCGGCTTCGACTGCCCGAGGAACCGGGGGCCATGGAGCTGAAGATGCGGATTCAGGAGCAGGGGCCGTGGGTGGAGGCAACCGGAATACTGCGGGCGATGCGGGACCGGCGCGGCCAGATGATCTACACCGTCACGGACGCGCAGGTGAAGAACGCGACGCCGCCGGCGGACATTCTGCTCTACCCGCGGCCGATGATGGCGTGGTGAGGCGCATCAGCCCCCGACCCGCAGGAGGCCGAAGCCTGTGGCGGCGTCGCGGATGCGTTGCGCCTGAACGCCCGCGACTTCCTGAAGCACCGCTTCGCCGACAATCCACGTGCGGACCCCCCGGCGCAGGCAACCGGTCAGGGTCTGGCCGGAACGCCCCAGGGCGGCGTGCAGATGCAGGACGGGGCGTCCGTTTTCGTCGGGGGCCAGGACGCCGACGCCGCTGACCTCGTGCGCGCCGTCGAGGGGAAGGACCATCGGGTCCGGCGGCATCTGGTCGGACCGGCGCGGCCCGACGACGACCTCGCCGCCGCACAAACCGCCGACGATGACGACGTAACCGGTCCGGACCCCCTGCTGCTGCGCGAAATCCTCGATGCAATTCGGCACGATGTCGCCGTCTTCCAGGCGGATGACGAAGGTGCGTCCGGTAGTTCCTTCGGAGGTCTTCATGGCGATTCCCGTTCGAGGATGACGAAGTCGGCCGGCGGGAAGGGGTCCGCCTCCCTGAAGCGCCAGCCCGGAGGGCAGGAACGTATCACAACCGCGCCTCGGTAGTCCACATCGAAGAAGGGCGCAAAGATGTCCCATCGGTCGCGCATCGAATCACGCTCGACGATGAGATAGCGGGCGCCGGCAGCGTCCATGTGGCGCTGCAGCGTCGCGAAGTCCTTGAAGGGCGGCACGTTGCGCAGCGGCGTCGAGGGGGTCAAGAGCCATGCCACAGGATAGCGCGGGGCGAGGAAGGGCGTCTGGAAACAGACTTCACCCCTGCGTCCGGCGTGCTCCTGTATCCAGTCCAGCAGGAAGCGATGCTCCGGGGTCATGGGAACTTCTCCCCGCGGCCACTGTCGCAGGCTGCCGTAGTCCACGCGGAGCGCCAGGAGTAACAGGGCCAGCACCACCACGGGCCCGGCGGCGCGAAGCGCCCAGCGTGCGGCGCGTTCGCTCCACGGCGCAGGAGCTTGCGGCGCAAGGGCGAAAGCGGCGGCAGCCAGCACCGGCGCCAGCGTGGCTGCGAAGCGCGAGGCGTAGGTGATGGGGGAATGCCAGGCGAAGAGCAGCAGCGTCAAGGCGACCAGAACCAGCGTGAACAAGCCTGCCCACGTCTTCCACCGTGTGGCGGCCCCCCAAAGACCCAGAAGTACAATGGCGGCCGACAACATAAGAGACAGAACACGCGGGAGCACGCCGAAGTCGGGCGCCACTGCGAGCGACCCCAGAAGACGGGGCACTTGCTTACGAAGACCGAAGGACATGCGTTCGACGATGTCCCCTGCCGAGTGACGTTTCAGGTAGGCCATCGGGGTCAGGGGGTTCTCTCGGCTCTGTTCGGGCGTCATGTGCTGCGCGCCGTCGTCGTCGGCCCACATCAATGCCGAGTTTCGGTTGTAGAAGGGGTTGCCGAACCGGACGACGTTGCGGACAAGCAAGGGGGAGGCGACCACGAGGAATCCGGCCAGTAGAAGCGCGACCGGACGCCAGAGGGAGACCGTCTGCCAGCCGGTGTGGCGCGCTTGAAGCGCCACGAAAAGGATGGCCGCGAGCGGCAGGGCGGCGAGAAGAATCAGGGCCGTTCCTTTGGTCAACCAGGCAAGGGCGACGGCAGCACCGGCCCAGAACCAACGCCCTCGCGGGACAAGGAGTCCGGCGATCAGCGCCCACGCCAGAAAGAAGAAGGCGTAGATTGTCGGTTCTGCACAGACGACACGGCTCTTCATGTACCAGTTCTGCGACGCGGCCAGAAGGGCCATCACGGCGAGCGCGGCGACGGGCGACATCATGCGCCGGCAGAGGGCGAAGGTCAGCGCCAGCGCGCCGACGGCCAGGAGGACTTTGGCGGCGCGCATGGGGCGTACGGCTCGGAGCGACTGCGCCGCCCATGGGCTGACCCACCACGCCGTCAGCGGATGGCGATTGTCGTAGGGGTATTCCCCTTCATAGCAGCGGATGATGAGCAAGGCGGCTCCGCCGTGCTCGGCGATCCAGCTGGCCTCGCCCAGATAGGCCATCTCGTCGCTGTCGTCAATTGGCGGAAGCCAGAGCGATTCGGAGTAGGTTCCAGCCCCGAAGAGAACAAGGATCAGAATGAAGCCGATGAGCACCCACCGTCGCATCGGCGCCTCCGACGACTCGGGCGCGCCCAAGGACGACACGGCTGACGTGAACGTCATGTCCGACCTCCCCCTCCGGCCGTCGTGTCCGGGCGAAAGAGACGCTGTGCCCGCAACTCCGCCGGGCGCGCTAGTGTCTCAGCCCGTTCCAGGGGCGTCGCACCGTCTGGCCGTCGTAGCGCCAGAGTCCCTCGAAGGACTTGCGATCGGGGGCGAAGACCATTTGGAGTTCCCCCGCGCCGTACTTGTCGCGCCAGCGACAGCGCAGCGTATGGGTGTCCACCCGGTCGAAGCTGTGCAACGTGCCCGGATCGTCGGTGTGCTTCTCAAGCAACTCGTATTCGCCGATCAGCGCGCCATCGGGGGCGATGGTGAAGACCGTGCGGCCCATGACCACCTCATCGGTGCCTTTGGTAACCGGCCCGGTGTAGGAACCCACGATCTCCTTGACCCAGGGGCCGAACTGGGGGACGGGGGTGGAGCGACATCCGAGGGCGCAAAACGCCAGAACCCCTGCGGCCGCCCACAGAACTGTGCGGTTCATGTCGGGCTCCCTTCTTGAGCAGAACGGGCTGCGCCGGTCCCATGCCGCCGCGCGCGTTTGTATTGGAGTCGAAACGTCTGCGCATGTCAAGCGCGCGCTTCATCCTTGCGTTTGACGGCCACGCGGAGGGGGTGATATAATCCCCGTCGTTGACGCGAGCGGCGGTAATTCAGTGGTAGAATGTCAGCTTCCCAAGCTGAACGTCGAGGGTTCAAGTCCCTTCCGCCGCTCCAGCATATTCCCGGCCTGAGTCGCCCATCGGGCGGACAGGCCGCCAGGACGGGAAAGCAGGCGACGATGCGCCGAAACCGGTGGCTTCTGGCGATGGCGGGCGGCGTGCTGCTGGCGGCGCTCGCGACGGGGTGCGTGGCGAGACATACGGGGGGCGGATTGACGCCCGCGCCGGCGCCGGCGGCCTCCACGCAGGGGCGGCGTTACGTGATCCAGTCGGGCGACACGCTGCTGACGATCGCGACGCGATTCCAGGTGTCCTACACGGCCATTCTGGCGGCGAATCCGGAGTTGGAAAGCGGTGTGCTGACGCCGGGGCAGACGATCCTGATTCCCGGCGAAGCGCCTGCCCCCGCTCCAACACCCGCACCAAGCCCCATGCCGTTGCCGCGCGCCGCGCTGCCGCCCACGCCGGGGCACCCGGGACCGATCGCCGCCGAGGCGACGTACACCTGGCCTCTGCAGGGAGAGATCATCGCTCGTTTCCGGCAGGCCGTCCCCTGGCGCGCGCGGATGCCGAACCAGGGCATTGACATTCGGCCCGCTTCCAGCGATATCGTTGTGGCGGCGCGCAGTGGACGGGTGAACACCTTCCGCACGGTCTCCGGTTTCGGGCAATGCGTGCTCCTGGAGCATACCGACGGCGCGATGAGCTTCTACGGGCACCTGAACGAGATCGCCGTCACGCACGGGACCTGGGTGCGCCAGGGGGAAGTCCTTGGCGTGGCGGGGTCCACGGGGGATTCCTCGGGGGTGCAACTTCACTTCCGCATCATGCGCGGAGAGCGGTTCGTGGACCCGCTGCCGCTGCTCAAGTAGTCCGCTGCGCCGCGGGAGGCCGCCGTGCCGATCTACGAGTTTGAGTGCGCCGGATGCGGGCGGAGATTCGAGGAGCTTTTCCGCTCGAGCGACGGCGTCAAGCCTCCCCCCTGTCCGCGCTGCAAGGGCCGTAAGACGCGGCGGCTCCTGTCGGTGTTCGGCCTGGGCGGCGGCGCGCGCGGGGGCGGGGCGTCATGCGGGTCGTGCAGCCGGGGGAGTTGCGCGGGGTGCCGGCGATGAGCGCAGCACGATTACCGCACATCGTCATCTTCAATCCGGACCAATGGCGCGGCGACGTGCTGGGACATGCCGGGAACCCCGCTGCGGCAACGCCGAACCTCGACGATCTGGCCGCGTCCGAAGCCGTGTCTTTCACGCGGGCCTTCTGCCAGAACCCGGTCTGTACGCCCTCGCGTTGCTCCTTCATGACCGGGTGGTATCCGCACGTCCGCGGGCACCGGACGATGTTCCACATGCTGCGGCCCGACGAGCCGTGTCTCCTGAAGTCCCTCAAGGACAGCGGCTACTTCGTGTGGTGGGGCGGCAAGAACGACCTGGTCCCCGCGCAGAACAGCCTGACGCCGTACTGCGACGTGAAATACAAACGTCCGCCCCCGTCGGAGATTGTCCGCGCCGGCGGCGCGGACGGCTGGCGCGGCCCTGCGGGCGGGGACAACTACTACTCCTTCTACGTCGGCGAAGTGGCCGGGAATCTCCCGGACGGACGGCGCTGGGATAACGACTGGGCCATGATCGAGGGGGCCGTCGAACTGCTGAAGTCGCGCCCGGCGGACCGCCCCCTGTGCCTCTACCTTCCGTTGAGCTTTCCCCATCCCCCCTACGGCGTGGAGGGACGCTGGCTGGCGCAGGTGGCGGCGGACCGGATTCCGCCCCGCGCGCCGACGCCCCCGGACTGGCGCGGCAAGCCGAGCATCCTGCGCGGCATCCACGCGCGACAGGGCCTGGCGGGCTGGACGGAGGAGCGCTGGCGCGCTCTGCGCGCGACGTACTACGGCATGTGCGCGCGCGTGGACCATCAACTCGGTCTTGTGGTGCAGGCGCTCAAGGACGCCGGGATGTGGGAGGACACGGCCCTCTTCTTCTTTGCCGATCACGGGGATTTCACCGGCGATTACGGACTCGTCGAGAAGACGCAGAATACCTTCGAGGACTGCCTGACGCGCGTGCCCTTCCTGGTGAAGCCGCCGGCGGGTGTCTCGACGCGGCCCGGCACGCGCGACGCGCTGGTGGAGCTGACCGACTTCGCGGCCACGGTCTTCGATTTCACGGGGTTGACGCCGGGGTACACGCACTTCGGGCGGAGCCTGCGGCCGCTCCTGCGCGGCGACGCGGTAGAGCACCGCGACGCGGTGTTCTGCGAGGGGGGCCGCCTCCACGGCGAACGGCACTGCATGGAACTGGAGAGCGTTGCACACCAGGACCCGACGGGCCTCTACTGGCCCCGCCTCAGCCTCCAGCGCGAGGAGGGACCGGAACACACGAAGGCCGTCATGTGCCGGACGCGCGAGTTCAAGTACGTGCGCCGGCTCTATGAGGCGGACGAGCTGTACGACCTGCGCGCCGACCCGCAGGAGTTGCACAACGTGGCCGACGACGCCGCCTATGCGCCGACGCTGGCGCGGATGAAGGAACGGCTCTTGACCTTCTTCCTGGAAACCGGCGACGTCGTTCCCTTCGACACGGACCGGCGGAGCTGACCGGACGCCGGCGGCGACCACCCCCCTTCAGCGCAAGGGAAGCCCGATGAAGACGACGCTCTACTGGTTCTCGGGAACAGGGAACTCGCTGTGGGCGGCGCGGCACCTTGCGGCGCGCCTGGGCGAGACGACGCTTCTGCCGGTGGCCGGGATGCGGACCGCACCGTTGCCTCCGTCCGAACGCGTCGGCATCGTCTTCCCCGTTCTGGCGTTCGGCCCCCCCAACATCATCATGGAGTTCTGCGCGAAGGCCGACCTGCCGCCATCGGCCTACCTGTTTACGCTGTGCACGATGGGCGGCCTGGCCGGCGCGCCGCACGGACGCCTGCGACGCATCCTTCGCGCGCGCGGGCTCGACCCGGCGGCGGGTTGGTCCCTCACGATGCCGGGGAACTGCATCACCCTCTACCCGCCGCCGAAGGAATCCCGCCAGCGGCGGCTCTTCGAGCGCGCGGCCCGGAAGATCGAGCGCATCGCGGAGGCCATGCGCGAGGGCCGACGGGGACGTTTTGAGGATTCTCCGCCGCCGCTGTCCTGGCTGGGCGCCGGGTTGAATCCCCTGGCGATGAAGCGTTTCCCCAGAGAGGACAAGCGTTTCTCCGCGACCGAGCGCTGCACCCGCTGCGGCCTCTGTGCGCGCGTCTGCCCGGTGGGCAACATCGCCTTGGAGGCCGGCGCGCCGCGTTGGGGGGGGCGGTGCGAGCAGTGCTACGCCTGCATCAACTGGTGCCCGGCGGGGGCGATCGAGACCGGCTGGATCACGCGGGGGCGGCGCCGCTATCATCATCCGGAGGTTCGCGCGCAGGAGCTGTGCCTCCGCGCGCCGGACAAGACGCCGGACGCGCACGAGCAGGCTTGACAGGGCGCACGGCGGGGGATACAAAGATATCGGAGCGTCCGGCGTTCTCCGATCGGGCCGGGGACCGCGGGCGCTCATTCTCCGCACCGCGCGGGTCTTCGAGGTTGCCATGATCAGGACATACAGGCTCGAACAGGGGCGGACGATACCCGCACCCGACGGCGGAGACATCCTGTTCGTCACCGACCCCACCGCCGAGGAGCGGGCCGATCTCATCAATCGTTTCCAGATAGACGAACACAACATGGCGTCGGCGCTGGACCCGAACGAGCTGCCGCGCGTCGAACTCGATCACAACCACCTGGTCGTCATCTTCAAGCACCCGAAGAGCTACTCGGCGCACGACAACTTCGTCTTCCGCACGAACTCCGTGGGCCTGTTTCTCTTCCGCGACCGGCTGATCATCGTGGCCCCGTCGGACCTGCCCAGTTTCGAAGGGCGCGCCTTCAACAAGGTGCCCAGCTTGCAGATGCTCTTCCTGCGCGTGTTGTCGGTCTGTGTATCGCATTTCATCTCCCACCTGCACGTCATCAACGGCATCGCCGACGAACTCGAGTCGCAACTGGCCAAGTCCATGGAGAACAAGAGCCTGCTGCTGATGTTCACGGTGGAGAAGAGCCTGGTGTATTACGTCAACGCCATCAGCGCCAACGGGCGCGTCATCGAGCGTCTGAAGGCCAATGCGCGCAACACGCTGTCCGAGGGGCTGGGGCCGGAGATGCTCGAATACGTGGACGACCTGGCGATCGAGAATGCGCAGTGCCTGGAACAGGCCCAGGTGTACGCCAACGTCTTCACGGGGCTGATGGACGCCCGCGCGTCGCTGGTGAGCAACAACCTGAACATCCTGATGAAGCGGCTGACGGTCATCAACGTGGTCTTCATGCCCCTGAATGTGCTGGCCAGCATCGGCGGGATGTCGGAGTACACGATGATGACCAGCGGTGTCGGGTGGCCGATCGCCTACGGTCTCTTCACCCTGGGTCTGGTTCTGCTGGGGCTGTTGACCTACCTGGCGCTGCAACACGTCGAGCGGCGTTCCCTCGAGGTATGAGGAGGCAGAGGCGGACGCGCCCGATTCCGAGGAAGTCCCCTTGCGCGGCGTCAGAGCGGGGTGGTCTCAGCCTCCGGCGCCAGTCCCTCCATCCCCGCCGTCAGGTCGAAGCGCGCCCATCCGCCGCGACAGGGCGAGCGTCCGGTGACCCAGAGCCGCGCGGCGTCCGGCTCGATCACCACCGCCGCGAGCGTGGCGGCCTGCGCCTCGGCGCGGCAGATGCGTCCTTCGCCCTCGCCTGCGGCGGCGCACGCGCGGAGGGTCTCAACGGGGTCGTCGCAGGGCGGCGAGGCCAGGAAGGCTTCGATCCGCGCCAGGCGCGCGGAGGACTCGGACGAGGATCGGTTGAGCGCGACAAACTCGGGGCAGAGGTAGTGGTTCGTCGCGGCGAGGAACTCCCCCTCCATCGGGCGAACGGCGAAGCGTTCGGCGCAGCGCTCGACGACCGCCGCGCGTCCGGAGGCCTCGGCGATTCCGATGTTCAAGCCTTTCCCGGCAAAGGACTCGCGGCGCATGAACTCCAACGCCTCGTCGAGGGAGCGGCACCGTTCGAGCAGCGGGGTGCAGCCGAGGTGTTGGGGCAGGCCCGCTCCTGATTGCGTCCTGGGGGGCGGGAGGGAGTTGCATCCGACGGCCAGGCCGGCGTCGTTCAACCCGAACTCCGTCCACACCGTTCCCGCCCATCCGCCGATGAGCGTGCGCCGCCCCCCCCACTCCCGCAGTTGCAGGATCATCATCCCGCGCTGGGCGGCATCAATGTCGGAGGTCTTCATCAGGGCCAGCCGGCCTCCGCGGCGCAGGAGGGCGGTGGAGCAGGCGCCCCCGGCGGCGCGCGAGACGGCGTTGAACAGGTTGAGCCAGAGAACGCTGTCGAAGCTGACCCCGGCGCCGTCGGCGATGCCGCGCATCTCATCGAGAAGCTCGGGAAAGCGCGTGAGCAGATACTGCTCCATGCGGTCGCGAACGGGTCCCCAGGGGCGGTGGTTCTTCTCATCGCCCCAGCGGTCGGAGGCGCGGCGGATGCGCGGGCCGAAGACGCGCCCGTGTTCGAGCCCGCGCTCGTAGGGCGGGCCGGGGTTGTAGAAGAAGGGAATGACGTGAGCGGCGGCGACGGTCGAGGCGGGGACGCCGCCGGCAAGGGTGGACGTCAACCGGGCGAGGTGCGCGTCCTCGACATCGGGGTAGCGCATGCGCGCCAGGATCGCCGTCGAGGCGTTGGGCATCGTCTCGGGATAGAGCTCCGCCACCCGCGCGCGGCGGGCGGCGAGCGTGGCACGGAGCGTTTCGATGCGCGCGGCAGCAGCTAGGGCGTTATCGGCGAACTCGGTTTCATCGAGCAGGGCGGCCTCGGCGGCCTCGGCGCGCGCCAGAAGCTCGCGCGCGGCGTCCTCGAGCAGGCGCCATTGCCGCTCGCCACGACGCAACTGCGGGCGGACGGCCCACAGGATGTCGAGCGCCCGGCGCGCATTGGCGCGGGCGGCGCGGACCTGTTCGCGCGCCAGGGGCCGGTTCTCCGGACGACGCCAGAAGGCCCGGCGCTCGTGGTAGCGCTCGGAGTAGAGGTCGAGCCGGTGGAGGCGATGGCGCAACGAGGCCTGCATCGTCTCGAACAGGGGAAGGGGAACGCTCAGGAGGGGATGAACCTCGGCGATGAGGCCGTCCGACAGCCCGAAGCGCCACTCGGCGTAGGCGGCAGCCGTCTCCTCGGGCGCAAGGGCGGGCGTGTGCGCCGTGGCCGCCCCGTGGAACCAGCCGCGATCGCTCAATTCCCAGTGCGCGCCCTTCATCCAGTCGGTCACGATGACCTCCCGGAGGCCCCGGTCGCGCAGGGCGCGCGTCATGTCCGTAATGCCCGGCAGCGCCTCGCGCCACGGGGGCACGAGGTCGTTCACGTGCCCGCCGAAGCGGATGGCCGACGCGCCGATCACGGCGTGGCCTTTGCTCTGCAGCACGTCCCATCCGGGGGGACGCCTGGCGTGCGCCATGTCGTAGCACCAGCAGACGAGTTGGGCCTGACGCGGGAAGCGATCGAGCGCCTCGGGGTGATTCTCGAAGATGTCCCCCCACAGCATCGGCGTCACACCGCGGGCCAGCAGGGCTTCCGCCACGGCGGCGACGTGGCGGCTGTAGAGTTCGGACACGCCGTGCGCCTCGACGACGGCCTTGCATCGGGGACATTCGCCCAACATGCGGCATTCGTCGCCGCCGATGTGCATCCGGCGCGCGGCGGGAAAGGCCGCCAGCAGGTCGCCGGCCATGCGCAGGAACTGCTCGCGCGTGGCTGGGTTGGAGGGGCAGTACTGCTGAAAGGCGCCGGGCAGCTCGCGCAGCGCCGCGTAGCGGGGATGCATCAGGATGAAGTAGTTGTGGCCGAGCGATTGCAGCAGCGGGATGACCTCCAGCGCGAGGCGGTCGGCCAGACCCGCGAGCCGCTCGACCTCCCCCGGCGTCCAGGTGAGGCCGGTGGCGATCTCCGGCGCGGACGGAAAGGGGAACAGGGCCTCGGCTTCCAGGAGGAGGCCGTTATAGCCCAGGTCCGCCAGGACGCGAATGTGGTCGAGCAGCGCAGGGAAGGTCGGCGCGCTCTGCGGCATCGTGTCGCGGATCAGGTGGTAGCAGACATGCGCGATACGCTTCGAGAACCACGGCGAACCGGCGAAGGGCGCGGGCATCGTTGCGTGCTCCGGAGTCAGAAAGAGCCGAACCGCAGGGCATTTCCTCCGTTCAAGGCGCGGGGCGGTATTCGATCTTTTCGACGTGGATCGTTCCGTCCTTGACGTCCAGGAAGGGCTTGCCCTCGCGGACGCCGACCGTGCCGTAGCCTGTGGCGGTGCAGAGGAAGGAACGGAAGTCGCCCTTGAGGCTCGGCGTCAGGTAGAGCGTCTTCTCGACGGCGTCGTAGCGCGCGCCGCTGAGGCCCTGCAGGAGGCCGTAGCTGGACATCGCCCGCGCGTACCAGTGGCCGCACTCGTATTCGTTGAAGGGGTTGCGGAAACGACCGTCGTAACGCCGGCGGGCGGCCCGCACGATCTCCAGCCCCTCCTCGATGCGCCCGTGCATCATCAGGTGCGAAGCAACCTGGTACTCGAAGCCTGTCCACACCTCGTCCGAGTAAGGGAAGGGCAGCGACAGGCGTCCGCCCTTCGGCCAGGTGCAGAGGAGGAGGCCGCCGTCCTTGCCGAAGGCGTAGGCCGGGCGCTGGGGGTTCGCGTGGGTCGAAAGGTCGCGGCGGAAGTTGTGCCGGTGAACGGCGAGGAGATGGCTGCGGACCTGTGCGGGATTGAGAAACTCGGGCACGCCGCAGGCGGCGGCGATCCACGCGCCGAGGACGCCGTCGGCCAGACAGCCACGGCCATACTGATACTTCGGTCCTTCGCGCTGAAGGAGGGCCATCGCCTCGGTCGAGTAGTTCAGCCGCATCCCCTTGAACCGGGTGGGGTCTCCGGCGCGCAGGCCCGTCCACTCCACCTTCTGGATGAAGTACTCCCCGTCGAATAGCTCCGCCTCCATGAAATCACGCCCGCGCTTGAGCAGGAGGCCGTAGAGCGCGATGTCCTCGCCCAGGGCGGTCCCCATCGCCACCGCCGCGCGCAGGGCGCCGAGGTAGAAGCTCGTACACATGCCGTCGGGGCCCCAGAATTCGATGTCGTAGGTGTTGTGATGGGGCTCGCGCAAGGCGCCGCGATGATCGGGGTCCCAGGTCTCGATGCAGTAGTCGAGGCTGCGGCGCACGCCGGGCCACAAGCCGCGCAGCCACTCCGTGTCGCCGCTGATGCGCCACTCGCGATAGGTCTTCATTACGCCGCCGAGCTGGCCGTCGGCGGCGGCGTGGAAGTCGTGCGCCGGGGGACGGATCGGCAGGGCGGAGCGGAAGTTCTGGTGGCCGCCTTCGTCCTGGCTGACGCGGTGCTCCGTCTCCCGGAGGGTGCGTTCAAGGGCGGGGAAGAGGTGCGGCAGCGCCTGGGCGTAGTTCCAGACGTGCGTACACGTGCCGGAGCAGCAGCCCACTTCGTCGCTGCAACCCTCCCAGGCCCACAGGCGTCCATCCCCCTGGCGGAGCACCGTCGGCGACTTGAGGATAGTCAGGTTCGCCGCCACGGCTTCGAGAACCTCCGGCGGCAGCGTCGAATCGTAGAAGCAGCGGCTGAACTTGCGGCTGCGGCGGCGGAGGCGGTCATAGTTCGCGGCCCAGTACGCCGCGACACTCTCGATGCTTGGGAAGGCGGCGGCATACCACGGGGAGTAGGTGGTGGGGCCTTCACCGGCGGGCCCCTTGCCGCAGCCGCAACCGGCGGCGCAGGCCGTTTCGCCGCGCGAGTCGCCGGTCCTCTGGTCGGATTCCGGAACATACCAGCTCAGCCGCAGGCGGACGGTCTTCTCCTCTCCCGGCCCCAGTCGCAGGGGAACGAAGAGGCTTGCGCCCGGGCTCGGCTCGCCCTCCGACGGCGGCGGACGCCGGATCAGTTCGCCGCGTTCAATCTCGCGCCAGGCGATTGTCTGCGCGTCGAACCACCGCCCGCGGAACCACGCGGCGTTGACAGCCGTTCCCTCGGCATCGGTCTCGACGCAGAGATGTCCCTGATCGAAGGAGCGTCCCTTGTTCGGGGCCTGGCGCAGGACGAAGCCGCGCTCGCGCGCCGTGACCGAACCCCCTTCCTCGCCGACGGCCATGAGATTCTTCGTGTTGAAGGAGAAGACGGCGTCCACCTCCTCGACCCCGGCGTTGAGGAAGCGGTATTCCAGCGCCGCCACGGGCAGGCTGGAGTTGTCGGCGTCGTTGGGGACAAAGGGGCTCCAACCGGTGATTTCGACGCGAAGGGGCAGGGCGGGATCGGCCAGGGCGACGGTGGCAAAGGGAAAGCGCGCGCGAAAGACAGCTTGCGCGAATCGTGGGAAGCCGTAGGTGCGGTGTCCCGCGCCGTTGCCGGCCCGCGGATAGCCGAAGGCCTTGATGCGCGGCACGGGACCTTCGAGCACGCGCGCGGTGTTGACCGTCCCGCGCACGCACAGGGCGGCAAAGGCATAGGGTTCGTTGAAGATGTCGGGCTTGTGCCGCACGGAGAAGTGCGTCAAAGCGCCCGTGCCGCTCAGGCAGATCATCCCCGCGCCGATCCCCCCCATCGGGAAGCCGATCTGGTGGAGTTCGTCGCCGCGCCAGGGGCCGTTGAAGCGTCGTTCGCGTGTCATGGTCTATCCTTTCGCTGCTTCGCCGAGCAACTCCACCGCCGTGTCGGCCAGCCGCTCTCCGGCGCCGGGGGCGAGGAGGGACGAGGTGGTTTCGTAGCCGCCCTCGGCATAGTTCCAGCGCGCGCCGATGTAGCCGAGGTTGGTGTTCGCCAAGGTGCAGACCAGGGTATGGGGGAAGGGCGAGCGCGCCTGGATGTCGCGCCCGAGTTCGGTGAAGTACTCGCCGGGGATTCCGACAAGAGCCAGGCTGCCGACGGTCAGCACGGTCACGTCGGCCTCGACGACGGGGCCGGCCTTGGCGGCGCGGATGCGGCGGAAGGCCTCGACGCGGTCCAGCGTGAAATCGGCGTCGGTGGGGGCCGGTCGGGCGGCGACGACTTCAGCCTCGGCGAGTTCGGCGGCAGTGGGGACACGCAGGGCCAGGGGCACAACGCGCCTCCGGGCGCGGACAGGGCCGGCAGCCAGCGGCTCGGCGCGGTCCAGGGCGCGGCAGGCGGCGGCAGCCACGCGCGCGCCGATGCGCTCCGTCTCGGCGAAGCCGCGCAGCGAGGAGGCCTCGCGCACATTCCAGTGGTTGACGTCGCCGCAGGGTCCGACGGGGGTGAGCACAGGGACATCGCGCTTCAGCGCGCGGCGCAGGTGCTCGCGCGCGTAGTGCGTCCAGTCGGCGGAAATCTCCGTGCCGCCCACGGTGTCGCAGTGCAGGGCGAAGTGAATGAGGGCGCCGACCGGCGTTCCGCCCTCGGAGACGCTGAGCGCGCCGACAGTGTCGTTTACCGCGCCGAGGGGCTCGACGATGTCCGGATTCATCTTGCCGGGGTTCGTCCGGACGCTGCCGTCCTTCATACGATAGCGGCGGATGAACTGAAGCCCCGGCTCGCGGTCGCGCCCGAAGGCGGCCCGGCGGGGCTGCAGGTCGGCCAGGGCGCGACGCGCGGCCTCGGCCAGGGCGTCGGGGATCGTTGCGGTGTACGCGGGCTCGCGGCTGAGGTCGGGGCCGGTGTGCGTGTGGATGGCGCAGAAGAGGGCGTTCTGCGGCGCAAGGCCGCAGCGTGCGCGGAGCTTTTCACGGGCCTGGGGGATGATCCACGGAAGGGCGGTGTTCATGCCGCCCCGCAGGTCGGCCAGGTCCGCCACGCCGAGGACGACGCGCTCGCGCCCGTCGGAGAAGGCCATCGCGCGCACGCAGAGGCGGTCGTGAACGGACGTGCTCGTCCGGTCGAAGTAGTACCCGGCCAGCCGCACGGGACGGTCGGGGGTGACGTCCACTTCTCCGAAGCCGACGCGCAGGGATTCCTCGGACATGCGGCGCTCCTTGAAAAAGAGCAGGGGAGCAGCGGACTGCTCCCCTGGACGGTCGCGGCGGCGACTACTTCGCGTAGGCGTCGAGCACCTTCTTGATGCCTCTGGCGATCAGCTTCATGTGCTTCGGCTCGAGCAGCGGATGGCACACGGTGAAGAAGGTGTTCTGCTGGTAGGCCATCGCATTCGGCAGGGCGAGGTCCTTGTACTTCGCCGTCTGCTTCGGGTCGCTGTATTCGCGGCTGTGGAAGGGGAAATCGTTGCGGCCCTGGCCGACGTTGAGACGATAGACGTCCTCCTTGTAGCTCTGGGGCCAGAGCACCGGCCCGCAGGGCACGCCTTCGGCGCCGAGGGCCTTGGTCACCTGGTCAATGTCCACGCGCAGCTTGCTCATGTCCAGGATGATCGGGAAGACGAAGAAGACGCATTCCTTCTTCTTGTCCTCGTACTGCACGTTGGCGACGGCGGGGTGTCCGGAGAGCTCCTGGACGAGGATGCGGTGGTTGCGCTGGCGGCGGGGCTTGTTCCACTTCTCGAAGCGGCTCAGCTCGTAGATGCCCAGGCAGCTCTGGATCTCGGTCATGCGGTAGTTCCAGCCCAGGCGGCGGTGGATGTAAGGCAGGTGGGCTTCGAGTTCGAGCAGGCTCATCCGCTTCGCGACGTCGTAGCCGTGGTCGCGGAAGCTGCGCATGATCCAGGCGGCCTCCTCGTCGTCCGTAACGGTCATGCCCCCTTCGCCGCCGGTGGTCCAGTGTTTGCTCTGGCAGAAGGAGAAGGCGCCGGCGTGGCCGATGGCGCCGACCTTCCGGCCCTTGTACTCGGAGCCGTGGGCTTCGGCGCAGTCCTCGATGACGATCAGCTTGTGCTTCCTGGCAATCGCCATGATCTCGTCCATGTCGCAGACGCAGCCGTAGAGATGGACGGGGATGATGGCGCGGGTGCGCCGGGTGATGAGCTTCGCGATGGACTTCGGATCAATGCAGTGGTCGTCGGGCTTCACGTCGGCGAAGACGGGAATGGCGCCGGCCTGAAGGACACACATCGAGGAGGCGATGAAGGTGTAGGAGGGGACGATGACCTCGTCGCCGGGGCCGATGCGGAAGCCGCCCAGGGCGATGTGCAGCGCGGCCGTGCCGGTGGCGCTGGAGATGGCGAACTTGCTGCCCTCCCACCGGGCGAAGCGCTCTTCGTACTCCATACCATGGCTGCCGACCTTGCCGCTGGGGAGCTTGCCCTTGCGGTTGGTCCAGTAGTTCGGCGCGTTCTCCTTGAGCGGCGTCAGCGCCGCCGCGAAGTGGTTCTCGTTGAACTGCGGCCAGCCCGGCAAGGGGGACGTGATGGCCTTTTTGCCGCCGTCAATCGCCAGCTTCTCCGCCATGGTGCGCCTCCTGGATATGGAACCTGTATTACCGGACGATATGGTATCCGCGCAATGCTTCGACGTCAACGTTCAATCGGGGCGCAGCCGGCGCCGGGATCACGGCGTCGGACGCGGCGGAGGGTCTCGATCGGGCGGGTGAATGCGGTACAGGGCGACCGTCGTGTCGCGGTGTCCTACGGCCAGGGTGATACCGTCGGGGCTGAGCGACAAACAGGTGGGGGACCGCGCGTCCGGGTGCGCGGCCAGTATATCCCCCGTTGCGCCGTCGAGGAGCAGGATGGCGGACTCGCTGATGGCGACGCAGAAGGCCCCGTCCGCACGGGCGACGGCGGCCACGGGGGGCCCGGCGCAAGGCTTCTGCCATTTCAGAACGCGGTCGGCGTCGTCCCACAGGGCCACGGTGGCGCTGTCGCACAGCGGCTGAAAGCGCGGCGCGGGCGCCTTCTCCGCCGGAGGCGCGTCTCCGAGCAGCGCGCCGGAGGCGGCGTTCCAGGCCAGACGTCGTCCGTCGCGCCCCTCGGACCAGCACTGCGCGCCGTCGGGGGAGAAGGCCACGGCGCGGATTTCGTGCTGGTGGCCGGGGCGGGGAAAGAGCTCGCGTCCGCCGGCGATGTCCCAGCATCGAATGGTGTTGTCGGCGCCGCCGGTCCAGGCGCGCCCGTCGGGTCCGACGGCGACGCACCAGGCGGCGTCGTGGTGGCCGGCCAGGCGGTGATCGAGCGCGCCCTCCGGCAGCCGCCAGACCTCCACGGCGCCGTCGTCCTTGACGGTGATGATCCGGTTCTTCCCCGCAAAGGCCATGCCGAAGTAGTTCCCCTTCGTCTCGCCGAAGACGCCGGCCGCTGTCTCGGACTCGAGGTCCCACCGGCGGAGGCGTCCGTCGAAGCCGCCGGTGACGGCCGTTCGACCGTCGGGGGAAACGGCGATGTCGGTGATCGCCCCGTCATGGCGGCCGAGCAGGCGTTCGGCGTCCTTCTCGCGCGCGGCCCACAGCCGCAACTGGCCGTCGAATCCCGCCGTCAGGAAGCGCAGGCGGTCGAGAACCCGGATGCGCGAGACACGGTCGGAATGCCCCCGGAAGGAGCTGACGACCCGGCCCCGATCGAGGTCCACCATGCCGATGTCGCCTCGTTCGTTCCCGGCGGAAGCGCCTCGGTCGTGCCCGGTGAAGGCGACGCTCCATACCGCGCCGCCGGGATCGCGCGCGACGGTCCGCAGACGCCCCTCGACAGCATCCCAGAGCCGGATCGTGCCATCCTCTCCGCCGGAAAGCGCGCGGGTTCCGTCGGCGCTGAGGGCCAGCGCGATCACGGTGTTCTCGTGTCCCTGGAGGCTGTGCAGAAGGCGCCCGGAGCGCGCGTCGAAGACCTTGAGGTTGCCCCCGCAGTCGCCCGCGGCCAGGCGACGCCCGTCGGCGCTGAGGGCCAGGGTGACCACGGTCGAGGTGTGACGGAGCAGGTCGGACCCGAGAACGCGCATCTCGGCGATCGGGCCGACCGGAGGCGCGTCGCGAAGGGGCGCGCCGCAGCCGGAGACCCCGAGGACAGCCGCCGCCAAGCTCGATGCGAGAGCCATCCTCATTTCGGGCCTCCCCGTTCCGCCGGCGGCGCGCCGAAGGAGGAACGCGCCACGCGCACGCCGAAGAGCTTTGCCTCGAGACAGCCGTCGCGCGGGCAGACGTCCACACAGCGCAGGCAGTGAATACACTGCGGCGTGTTCAGCACGCGGGCTTCCTTCGTATCGCGGACGTGCGTCAGCGCCATCGGGCAGGCGTCCGCGCAGGCGCTGCACCGGTTGCAGTGCGCGGCCTCCGTCTTCTCCAGCGTCATCCCCCCGCCCCGGTTGAACCAGGAGGTCATCAGGCCGATGGGACAGACGTGGCACCAGATGCGCCGGCCCAGGAAGAAGGCGAGCAGAAAGACCCCCAGCACGATCCAGGCCGCCAGGGTGAAGAAGCCGGCGAGGGTGGAAGTGAAGTCGCGCCACGAAGGGGCCATGCCGCCGACGGAGGGGCAGATGAGCCGTCCGGGGCAGATCTGGCAGTAGGGGATGAAGAGGCTGCACTTGAAGTTGGCGAAGCGCGGCAGACTGATGAGCCAGGAGATGAAGAGGGACACGGACAGCAGTCCGTAGCTCCCCCACCGCAGGCCGTCGCGCAGGCGCGGCGGGGCGCCGATGTGCGGCATGTTGAGTTTGACGCGCACCCAGGTGAGGGCGTCTCCCAATGTGCCCAGGGGGCAGACCCATCCGCACCACCACCGCCCCACGAGAAAGGAGAGCAGGATGAAGAAGAGCAGGTGCGGCAGCAGGTGCTTGAACGCCGTGCCCCAGGTCAGGTTCTCGCTGAGGAAGTGGACGATGCACGCCTTGACGAAGCCGCCCTTGGGGTTGTAGCGGCAGGCCGCGCCGGGGGGGTAGCTGTCGAGGACGGGTTTGTCGTTCGAGGCCCACAGAATCTGGCCGGGCTGGAAGCGCGTGGTCGAGGGTTCCCCCGGCGGGGGCGGGATCGGGGGCAGGGCGGAGTGGCCGATGGACTCCGGCTTGAACAGGAAGGCGCCGTACACGATCAGGCCGAAGAAGAGCGCCTGGGTCAGCCGTCGCCAGAAGGTGATGGAGGGCCGCTTGGCGCGCGAGAAGAGCCGGCTCATGGCATTGGCCTTCCTATCCGCCCGCGCCGTGCTTGTCGGCGGCGATCAGCGCCGCGCCGGTGGACACCACGAACTGCGGGTCGGGGGGGACGTGGATGGGGCCGCCGAGCGCCGTTTCGAGGGCCTTGTGCAGGCCCTTGTTCTTGGCGCCGCCGCCGGTGAAAACGATGTCCTTGCCCCCCATCTGACGCACCATGTTGGCGATGCGGCTGGCGATGGCGGCGTGGATGCCGGCGACGATGTCCTCCTTGCGCCGCCCGCGCGCGATCAACGACACGACCTCGCTCTCGGCGAAGACCGCGCAGGTGGCGTTGATCGTCACCGGCTGGGTGGCGCGCAGTGAAAGGTCGCCGAGTTCGCCCAGCTCGACTTCCAACGCGTGCGCCATCAGGCTGAGAAAGCGCCCGGTGCCCGCCGCGCACTTGTCGTTCATCGCGAAGTCCGCCACCGATCCGTCGGTGTGGACCAGGATAACCTTGGTGTCCTGGCCGCCGATGTCCACCACCGTTCGAGCAGGGCCGGAGGGCGTCCCCAGCCAGTGCGCCCCGCGGGCGGCGGCGGTGATCTCCGTGACGATGTCGCCCGGGGACTGCGTGGCGCGGCGTCCGTAGCCGGTGGAGGCCACGCGCGCCGGACGAGTCGTCAGTCCCGCTTCGGCCAGGGCCGCCGTCAGCGCCGCTTCGGCGGCGGCCTGGGGACTGACCCCCGTGGGCACCACCGCGCGCCCCAGCACTTTGCCCCCGCCGAACAGGGCCACCTTCGTGGCCACGCTGCCGATGTCCACGCCCGCGACGAAGGAAGTTGACACGTCCGTTCTCCGCTTGAAGTCGCCGGACCCGTCCCCGCATTGCGCCAGGGACGGGCGGAACTTATTGTTCGTCCGGAAGGCGAACGGCCCGCACTTCAGGGGCATCTCCTCCCGATGCGGGGCGAAGAGGCTTCCGGTTTCTATCGTATAGCAAGCGCGGCGGGAAGGCAAGAAGTGCGATGCGCTTGAGCGCATCCTCCCGGCCGTTGCCGGGCATCGTCTCCGGCATGTCGCGGAGGCGAGTCACTTCAGGGCAAAGGAATGGAGTCTCGCCGCGCCGAAGAGGTGGAATCGCAAGCGAAACGGGCGGCAGGGCAACGCATCGCCGCCGCTCCAACGGACGGGGGCGGCGAGTGCGTCTTCGCAGAGGGGCCGGCACTCCTCGCGCGTGAAGCCGGGCAGGATGTTTCCCGCCGCATCGAGCGCCTCGACCTGCGCCCAGTCGCGGCGCGGCCGGGTGGCGGAAAGGTTCACCGTCAACCGGGCAGGCGTGACGCCCGTCCAATCGAGCGGGCGAGTCGTAGCCTGGCCGAAAGAGGCGTCATCGGCGGTTCCGAGGCAGGTGAAGTGGTCGAGGGGAAGCGTGGCCAGGCCCGTGCGCGAGATGCTGGTGCATCCGGGACCGACCGCCAGCCCCGGCGCGGCGTTGCCCGGCGGCCACGAGGCCCAATCGTTGCCCTGGCCGCAGTAGTACAGGTAGATGAGCCCGTCCTTGATGACGGCCTTGTCGGCGATGACGAGGAACTGCTCATCCCACTCGCCGGGCGCGCCCCGCCGAATGAGGGGCTGCTCGGGCAGGAGCCGCCGGAACTGCACGCCGTCGCGGCTGTGGGCCAGCCGGATGTCCGCAAGGTAGCGCCCGAACGTTCCCGTGCCGTCGGGCTGATACCAGCCGCATTCGTAGAGCAGCAGGTACTGGCCCTTGTAGGGCACGCAGGCGAGGAAGTGGTTCTCATGCTCGAAGCCGTCGTTCGGAGAGAGCAGGGGCCGGGCGGACGCGGGGCGGAGACGGAGTTCGTCGGGCCCGACGCAAAGGGCCTTGAAGCGCACCTGCTCGGGACCGGGCTTGTCCGCCCGGTCGTAGTACTGGAAGACGAGCTTGAAGCGGCGCGCGGGGTCGGGGTCCTGGTCGTCGCGCAGGAAGGCGACGACATCCCACGCGCGCGGTCCCGTCCACCGGAGATCCACCGGGGCGTTGCCGGGGGCGGGCGGGTCGGCGGGCCAGCGGATGCCGTCGGGGCTGTAGCGGACGAACTCGCGCAGGTGCATCTTGTAGCGGCGGACGGGGTCGGGTTCGGACGGGTCTTTCACGACCGCGCCGTAGGGGACGGGGTGGATGATGTTGTTGTCGCGGCGGCCGTTGTGCTCGAAGAGGCCCAGGCGCGGCTTCTCCCAGCGGACGCCGTCGGGACTCACGGCGTAACCCATCTTCCAGTTGCGCTCGGGGGCGGCGTCGCACCCGCCGTACCACATCTTGAAGAGGCGCTCCTGCTCGTCATACAGGACGGTGCGCACGGGCCAGGGGGAGGCCTGGGCGCTGTCCCAGTCGTTGTTGTCGCCGGGCTCCAGGACGGGGTTCAGCGGATGCTTGCGGGCGGGCACGACGGCATGGCGCAGTCCGCGCAGAGGCTCGAACTCGGCGAGGTCGAAGAGCAGGACGTCGCGTCCGGGAGCGATGGCAAGACCCATGTCGTCTGTCACCTCCAGACGGAATGCTACCAGCGACCGAAGGAACGGTCAAACACCGCGGCATCCTCCCGGCGCTTCTGCGCGGCGGCAGAGACGGCGCCTTGACAGGGCACCCCGCTCCGGGCGTAGGATACGCGGTACACGTTCGACACCCTTCCGGGAAAGGAGCCGGTCATGAGTCACTTCTTCGCCTATCTCTCCAAGATGAAGTCCATCCAGCGGTGGGGGCTGATGCGCAACGTGAGCCCGGAGAACAACCAGGAGCACAGCTTCCAGGTGGCCGTGATCGCTCACGGGCTGGCCGTCATTCGCAACACGCGCTTCGGCGGCGCGGTGGACCCGGCGCGCGTGGCGGTGCTGGCGCTCTTCCACGACGTGGGCGAGGTCATTACCGGCGACCTGCCGACGCCGATCAAGTACTTCAACCCGCAGATTGAGAAGGCCTTCGGCGAGCTCGACGGCGTGGCGCGGCGAAAGCTGCTGGACATGCTTCCGAAGGACCTGCGCCCCCTCTACGAAACGATGCTTGCCCCCGCCCGCGACGAGGAATGGACGCTGGTGAAGGCGGCGGACAAGGTGTGCGCCTACCTGAAGTGCCTCGAGGAGGCGCGCGCGGGGAACCGCGAGTTCCACAAGGCCGAGGCGGCCTGCCGCGAGCGCGTGGAACAGATCGGCCTGCCCGAGGTGCGCTGCTTCCTGGAAGAGTTCGTCCCGAGTTTCCGGCTGACGCTGGACGAACTCAACTGACCTTGCCGCCGGAGGGAGCGGCGGGCGGCGGGGTGACCGGCTGCGTGGCGGGCGGGGCGGGGGGGACGTGGCGCTTGTCCAGGTACCTCAGCATGGCCTCGACGATGACGGGGTCGAACTGCGTGCCCGCGCCGTCGCGGAGTTCCGAGCGCGCCTTCTCCTCGCTCAGGGCCTTGCGGTAGATGCGGTCCGTCGTCATGGCGTCGTACGAGTCGGCCACGGCGAGGATGCGCGCCAGGAGGGGGACGCCGCTGCCGCTGAGGCCGTCGGGGTAGCCGCGCCCGTCGTATCGTTCGTGATGGTGCCGGATGCCCGGCAACAGCGCTTCGAAGGAGGGGGCGGCCTTCAGGATTTCGTAGCCGTTGGCCGCGTGGGCGCGGATCAGCGCGAACTCGTCGTCGTTGAGGCGTCCGGGCTTGCGGAGGACGCCGTCGTTGACGCCGATCTTGCCCAGGTCGTGCAGGGTGGCGGCGCGCTGGACGATCTCAACCTCGTCGTCGGTCAACCCCAGTTCGCGCGCGATGCCGGCGGAGAACTCCGCCACGCGTTCGGAATGGCCGCGGGTGTAACGGTCGCGGAAGTCCACGGCCTTGGCCAGCGACCGCGCAAAGCCGTCGAACATGGCGTATTCGAGCTGGTAGCGGCGGGCGTTTTCGAGCAGCGCGGCGGCCTGATAGCGCAGCGCGGCGGCGAATCGCAGGTGGTCATCGGTGAACTCGCGCTCGGGGGAGTGGGGCGTGGAACGCTTGTTGAAGAGGACGGCCACGGCCAGGACCTGCCCGCGGGCGAGAATGGGCACGCCCATCAGGTTGCGGAAGTCGGGGTGGGCCTCCTTGTCGCGCCACTCCGGGCTCTTGCGCGTACGGCAGATCGGCTTGGCGTTCTTGAGGGTCTCCCACGCAAAGTTCAGGCCGATGCGCTGCGTTTCCGCCTGCGGCAGCTTGTCCGGAAAGCCCTGGTACACCGCGCGGTCCACCGTCAGCGACTCCCCCTGGCCGATGATGAAGAGCGCCACGCCGTCGCAGGGTACGGTGGTCCAGAAGGTTTCCGCCACGATTTCCGGCGAACGCAGCGACAGGGAAGCGGTGATGGCGATCTGCGAGGCGCCGGGGATGGCCGCCGGGCGCGGCGTCTTTTCCTCGGCCAGCTCGGTCACGTGCTTCTTGCCGGCCACGAGGAGGAGGTCCATCTCCATGTCGCGCCGGCCCACTTCGCCGGTGAGCCAGGCGGCGTTGGCGGCGATGCCGCCGACGAGGTTGAAGGCGATGGCCAGAAAGAAGGGGGACGCGTCCACGATCAGCCCCTGCCGGCGCAGGAAGCCGAGGATGACCAGCGTGAGCAGGGCGCCAAGTCCGAGCACCAGGACGCCGCCGCCGATGAGGGTGAAGCCACTGCCCCGGATGCGGACGGTGAAGAGGACCCAGCCCAGCAGTGCGCTGAGCAGGAGCACGAAGAAGGCCGTGGCCCACGGGGAGGCGTAGCGCAGGATGTCGCCGTTGAGGAGGGTTACCGTGGCCAGGGCATGGATGAGGACGCCGGGGGAACGGCCCAGGGGGGTGAGATGGACGTCCTCGCCGCCGGCCAGGGGCAACTGGCCGACGAAGACGATGGCGTCGCGGAAGCTCTCGGACGGCACACGATTGCGGAGGATGTCGGCGTAGGAGTACAGTTCAATCCGCGCGGCGCTCTGCTGGCGGAAGCGCGCATCGAGCTGGCGGGTGGTCAGCGGGTCGGTGTCCACGATCCGCGCCAGGGACTGGAAGTTGATGGGGATGCAGTAGGCCGCGTCGAGCGGGATGCGCCGTGTGCCGATGACGAGGTCCTTGCCGAAGAGTCGGGCCTCGTCGGAGCGGAAACGGTCGTAGGCCAGGGCGGCGACGACGCTGATGGGAAGGTAGCGCGTCTCGGAGTCCACGTCGCCCACGGCGGCCGGGACGCGGCGGGCGACGGCATCGCGGTCGTAGAGGACGTTGATGTGGCCCACGTCGTAGGCGGCGCTGTAGATGCGGTCGGAAGCGGCGTTGAGGGGCGCGCGGAAGACGCCGGCGGCGTCGCGGGCCGGGCGCCCGGCGGCGGTTGCGGGAGGCAACGCGTCGAGCGCGGCGTCCGCCTCCCCCTCTTCGACGGACTGGGGCAGCATGGCGTAGCGCGCAAGGACGACGTTGCTCGCGCGCCGCAGGGCGGCGGCGAAGCGGGCGTCGCCGTCGGTGTCGCCCCGGGAGTCGGGGAAGAACATGTCCAGCACGGTGACCCGCGCGTTTGCGCGCGCCAGCCACTCCGCCAGCCAGCCCAGGCTGCGATCGCGCGACCAGGCGGAGACGGGACCGTCGCGCGTGAGGGTCTCCTGGGTCACGCCGACGACGCAGATGCGGACGCCGGGTTCGTAGTCCTTCTGCGCGAAGCGCGCATGGAGGGCGTCGCCGAACCACAAGTCCAGCCGCTGAAGGGGCTTCCACCCGGCCAGGGCGCCCAGTCCGGGCAAGAGGCTGAGGATTCCGGGCCAGTACACGAGGAGGACGAGCACCCCCAGGCACGCCCCGTAGAGAGGCGCCAAGCGTCGCCGCCAGAACCAGTGCTGGGTGCCGCTCTGTGTGTCGCCGTTCATTCCACCGGGCTCTATGGGCCTCGTCATCCGCGCGGCGCGGGCGACGGTCCTATGCCTCCGCCAGATCGTCGGCGCGGCCGCTCCGGAGCGCGCGCAGCGTCTGCTGGATGCGGCGTTCCATCTCCGCCGGCGTCATCCGGCCCGCCGCCGCCTCCGCATCGAGGTCCGTCAAGGTCTTCTGCGCCTCGGCCAGCGCCTCCTGCTGCGCCCGGAAACGCTTCTCCATCTGGTCGAGCATGGCGTTCAGGCGGGCGGCGAACTCCTGGAGGTAGTCGCCGCGGCGCAGGGTCACGCGGCGGTCCATCTGGCCCTGGCCCGCCTGCGCGGCCACGACGCCCATCCGATAGATCGGCCCGGCGACCTTGTGCGACACGATCAACCCCGCCGCCAGCGCCACCAGGCCGAAGACGACGATGAGGACCGCGGTGGTCAGAAGCACCTTGGCGATCATGCTGCCCATCAATTCCTCGGGCTGCACGTGGATGTTGCTCCACGCCAACTGGTGGGTCAGCGGCATCCACACCATGATCAGCAGCGCCAGCGATACGGTGGTGGCGACGATGGCGGACACCGCCACCAGCCAGCCGATGAAACGTCCCTGGATGCTCGGGAGGATCCAATAGCGCGACCGGGCGTAACGCGCGGACCCATTCGCGTCGTTGGAGGTGGGGTTCTCCGCCATGTCTTTCCCTTTCTGCGCCGTCGAAAGCGCCCGCCCGGCGCCGCCGCTCAGGCGGTCTCGGCGGGCTTCTCCAATCCGTATTCCTGCAGCTTCCGGTAGATCGTCGAACGCGAAACGCCCAGACGGTTCGAGGCCTCGGTGATGTTGCCGTTCGTGATCGCGAGAGCCTTGCGGATGAAGACCTCCTCGATGCGGTCCAGGGACACAATCTCGCCCTGGTGCAGGCGGGCCAGCAGGGATTCGAGTTCGCCCTCCGCGCCGTCGCCGGCGGCGGGCGCGCCCTTGAGCCCCAGGTGCGCCGGCTCAATCATCCCGTCGGGCGCCAGGAGCGCCGCCCGCTTGATCGTATTCTGCAACTCGCGCACGTTGCCGGGCCAGCCGTGGTTGCGCATGGCCTCCAGGGCTGCCGGCGACAGACGCACGTCGGACCGGCCCGTCTCTGCGGCGGACTTCTGGAGGAAGTAGCGCGCCAGTTCTTCGATGTCGTTGCGCCGCTCGCGCAAGGGAGGCAACTGGATGGGGAAGACGCTGAGGCGATAGTAGAGGTCCTCGCGGAAGCGCCCGGCGGCGACCTCGCGCGTCAGGTCCTTGTTCGTCGCGGAGACGATGCGCACGTCCACGCGGATGAGTTCGTTGCCTCCCACGCGGCGGAAGGTGTGGTCCTCGATCACGCGCAGGATCTTCGCCTGCGTCGCCGGGGGCATCTCGCCGATCTCGTCCAGGAAGAGCGTGCCGTTGTTCGCCATCTCGAACTTGCCCTTGCGGCGGTCCACCGCCCCCGTGAAGGCGCCGCGTTCGTGGCCGAAGAGCTCGCTTTCGAGCAGGGTTTCGGGGATCGCGGCGCAATTGACGGGGAAGAACGGGTGCTTGCGCCGGGGCCCGCGGTAGTGGATGGCCATCGCCACGAGTTCCTTGCCCGTGCCTGTTTCGCCCTGGATGAGCACGGGCACGTCGCTGCCGGTGACGACCTTGATGCTCTCGAAGACGTTGCGGATCTTCTCCGAGGAGCCGACGATCTTGCGGAAGTTGGGTTCCTCGCGCAGGCCGCCTTCGAGCGGAAGGGGTTGCGCCAGGTCGGCGCGCCGCGCGATCAGCGTCGTCAGCAGATTCGACAGCTTGCCCGCGTCCACCGGCTTGGCCACCCAGTCGAAGGCGCCCGCCTCGATGGCGCGCGCCACTTCGCGCGTCTGCCCCTGTCCGGCCAGCACGACCGCCGGCAGGAGGTTGTCAATCGCCCGAAGCTTCTCCAGCGTCGGCAGCGCTGTCTCCACCGCTCCGAGGTCCAACAGCGCCACGGCGTGGCGGTGGTCGCGAAAGAGCGTCTCGGCCTCCAGCGCCGTGCCGGCCATCTCGATGCTGAATCCCCCGGCGGTCAGCGCGGAGCTGAGTCCCTGCAACTCGCGACCTTCGGAAGAGACCAGGAGTACCAAACGGTCCGGCTGTGGCATTTTGGGTCTCCGCTGTCGGCACCTTGAGCGAACTAGCGTATAAGTGTACTGCAATCCGACACTTGGCGCAAGCACTTCTCGGCCCCTTTGGCCCAAAGCGTGGCGCGGGCTCGACTTGGGCCGACGCGGGTGACGGGTTTGCGCGGAGAGCGGCAAGCGGACGCTGTGCGACGCCAGTTCTCGGTCGCCCAGGCGTCTGGGAATCCAACACACCCCCTTTGTGGAATAGGGCGTACATGCTGTAACGTCTTATGTCTTCGTGCTTTACGAGCCGCCGATGCGCGAAAGGCACGGCATTTGCTTATCCGTGTCCCAAGCGGAATGGCTCCAACGGGAGTGGAACGATGCAACAGGGATGGACCAGGCGCGAGTTCCTGAACCATTGCGCCATAGCCGGGGCGGGTCTTTGCGCCTTTGCCTGGCTGGGGCGTGACGCTTGGGGACAGGGACGCGCCGCGGACCTTCACGAAGCGATGTTCTACGAACGCCTCTCCGACGGGAAGACACGCTGCCTGCTCTGCCCGAATGAGTGCGTTCGCTCAAAAGAAGAGGACGGTCTGTGCCGCGCACGCGGGAACCGGAACGGCGCGTATTACTCGCTCGTCTATGGACGCCCCTGCGTGGTGGCGATGGACGAGATCGAGAAGTGCCCGCTGAATCACTATCAGGTCGGCGGAAAGGCCTTCTCGATCGCCACCGCCGGCTGCAACCTGACCTGCCAGTACTGCCAGAACTGGGCCTTTTCGCAGGCGGGGCCGAATGACGTGCCCAAGACCTACCCGCTGACCCCGCAGGGAGTCGTCAACGAAGCGCTCCGGAACCGTGCCGCCGCCGTGGCGTACTTCTACACCGAACCGACGGTGTACTACGAGTATATGCTGGACACCGCACGGCTGGCGCGTCAGCGGGGGCTGAAGAACATCATGGTAACGGCGGGATACATGAGCCCGGAGCCGCTGAAGGCGCTGCTGCCGTGGATGGATGCGGTGACCTTTGGACTGAAGGGGTGGAACGAGGCCTTCTACCGGAAGTATATCGGTTGCGAGCTGCGGTATGTGAAGGAGGCGGCGGTCATCCTGGCGGCGTCGAAGGTGTGGTGGGAGGTCGTTACGCTGCTGCTTCCCTCTCTTAACGACAACATGGACGAGATCCGCGACATGGCGCAGTGGCTCCGGGAGGTGGGCGGAGCGGAGCGTCCGCTGCATTTCACGCGCTTCCGGCCCGAGTACCGGCTGCGGCGTCTGCCGATGACGCCGGCGGCCACGCTGTCCGCCGCCCGCGAAGCCGCTATGGCCGCCGGACTCAAGTACGTTTACGTCGGGAACATGCCCGGCCATGAAGGGGGCGATACCTACTGCCCGGCGTGCCGGCGCAAGGTTGTCGAGCGCATGGGGTTCACGGTGATGAAGAAGCACCTGACGGCAGGCAAGTGCGCCCACTGCGGCCAGCCCATTCGAGGAGTGTGGTCATGAGCGTCAACGGGAAGACGAGCGGAACCGGGAAGGCGGGAACCCCTGTGGCGCGGTCGCGGGAACGGGAAGCGCGATGGGCGCGTGGCGCGGGCGCGATGTTCCTGCTCCTGGCGGCGTGGGCGCCCCTTCTGTGTGCGCAACCATCGCCGGGCAGCCTCGATACGGCGCAGATTGAGGAGACGCGCCGGCTGCGGCAGGAAATCTCCCTCCTCAATCTCCTCAACGGGCTGTATCTCTCGCCGGAACAGCTTGGTCAGCTGGTGCCGTTGGCGGAGAAGGCCGCCGCGATCCATCAGCAGTACCGGCAGACGTACGCGACCGAGAGCGGGGACTACGCCCGCGAGCTTTCCGCGCTGCGGGACGGTCTCTACGGCGCCACCGGGGCCACTCCGGAGCAGAAGGGGCCGGCCTCCGCCCGGCACCACCGCCTCGATAGCCTCCTGCGGCAGAAGATGACCGACGAGCTGCTCCCGCTGGAGGAGGAGGCGCGTCGCGTGCTCAACGAGGCGCAACTGGCCATCATCCAGGACTTCAAGCCCTGCCTGACGCCGCCGAAGAACCTTTCCGATCCTGTTGCGGTGGGCCAGGTGAACACCACCGAACGGGAGGAGGCCATGCTGGACATCGTTCGGCGGATGCCCCCTGCCCTCTATGCCGACCAGCGCGCGCGGATTGCCGAGGCCATCGTCAACCAGCAGGAGATGATGAAGGGCAAGCTGGGCGCGGACGTGCGCGCGGCCACGCAGGCAACCTTCGGACGCCGGATGGACGAGGCGCGCATGCTGAGCGACGTCGAGTACGCCCTCCGAAAGAAGGACCTCGCCCGCAGCTTCCAGGTCTATGATGACAAGGTTGTCTTTCGTCAGGGGCAACGTCAGACCGGCCCGGTGGCGGCCTGGCTGCTCGGGGCCGACTCGGCGGCGATCCTGAAGCGGTGGCGCGACGCGCGCCAGGCGGACCCCGTCCGCACGGAGGTGGCGAACGCCTCGGAGACGGACACGCGCGTCCGGCGCGCGGCTCAGCTCGATAGCGCCTCCCTGGCCTACGGCGGGGCGGCCTGGCGCATGCTTCAGGAACGCGGCAACCGGCTCGCCGAGGCGGAACGCCGCGAGATGGGCAAGGTCCTGCAGGAACTGAAGAAGCTGCCGACGCCGGCCGAGCGCGTGGCGGCGGTGGACCCGATCGTGGCCCGGCTCAACGCCGTGGCGTTGACGAAGGGATCGGTTGACGCGCAGCAGGCGAAACTGGCATATCTATGTCTGGACCGGCGGGTTCCGAATGTGTCCGGCGCTCGACGGGCGGACCTGCCGGTGCTCGAGGATCTGACGGGCCTCAGCGCCCGCGTCGTTCGCGCGAGGGAGTGTTCCGAGAACGGCAAGTTCAAGGAAGCTCATGCGGCATTGTCTGCGGTCGCCGAACACATCGGACGGTTCAGGAACTGACGCCCTGCGGGCGGCTGTCGCCGCCGTTGCGCGGAAGGGCCATCGGTTGAACAACGAATAGGACCCGATGACTGGAGAGCGGCGCTGGGTGACGCTGTTCTTTGCGGGCCTGGGAGCGTTCACGCTGCTGGGGCAGGTGACGCTTTTTCGCGAGTCCTTCCTGCTCTTCACGGGCAATGAGCTTTCGGCGGCCCTGCAACTGGCGCTATGGCTTTCGCTGACGGGCCTCGGGGGAGCGCTGGGCACGCGCCTCTCCGCCCGGTGGACGCCATGGCTGGCGGGTCTGCTGCCGGTGTTCGGCGCATGGATGATCCTCGCCGTCCGCGTGCTGCCGTTGCTGGGCGAGGCGGACCCGGCGCAGGAGGTTCCCTTCTTCCGCGCCTTGGGGCTGCTGCTGGCCGCGCAACTTCCGCTCAATGTGACGGCGGGGATGCTCTTTCCCCTGACGCTGCGCCGGGCGCAGATGCGCGGAGTGCCGCTCACGGCCGGGGGCGCCTATCTGGCCGAGGCGGTCGGGGCCGCTGTCGCCGGCGCCCTCTTCAGCTTCCTCCTGGCCGGGCGGGCGCCGGGCGTGTCCGTGATCGCCGCGGCCGCGGCGGCGATGGCCGGCCTCGTTGCCGCGATGCCCGGACTCCGCCGGCTGCCGCAAGTCCTGTGCGGAGCGACGGCCCTTCTGTTCCTGACCCTGGGCGTGACCGGCGCGGGCGCAGATGCCCTCGACCGTTTCTGGTGGGCGCAACGTCAGGCCGGCGCCGAACGCGTCCTGACGCTGGAGACGCCTTACCAGCGGCTCGACGTCGAGCGGTGGCACGGCCAGCACACCCTGTACAGCAACGGCGTGCCCGTGGCGACCTTCGAGGATCTCGACGAAACGTGCAGCGGCTATCGCATGGCCGACCTCTTCCTCAGTCTGCACACCTGGCCGAACAACATCCTTGTCATCGGCCATGGCGAGCCGACCCTGGTGCGCCGCATCCTGGAACACGGCGTGGCGCGGCTGGTCTATGTGCCCTCCGACCCGCGACTGCTGCCCGCCCTGCACGAGGCCGCCCTTCCGGGGATTCCATCCGTCGAGACACCGGGCCTCAGCCTGGCGACGGTGGACGGACGGCGCTTCCTCGCCGACACGGCGGAGACCTTCGACCTGGTGGTGCTGGACCTGCCCCTTCCGCTGACGGCAGCGGAGAACCGCTTCTTCACCGTCGAGGCTTTTCGGGCGATAAAGGGCCGCCTGCGTCCGGGGGGGGCGCTGATTCTGGAAGCGTCGTTGACGACACACTACATCGCCGGCGAGGCGGAGGAGTTGCTGGCCTCGGTCCGCCGCGGGTTGACGGAGGTCTTCGGGCGCGTCGAGACGCTGGCGGGGGACAGCATCGTCTTCGTGGCGGGGGGCGACGGCGAGATGCGGCTGGAGTATGTGGCGCGGCGCTTCGCCCAGCGGCCCATCTTCGTATCGCTGGCCGGGCGCGAGATTCTCGACGAACAGGGGAAGCGCGAGTACTTCAAGGCGCTGTTCGGCCCCTTTTTCGACGCCTTCCGGCGCGAGCGCTACACCACGGGGGGAATGGTCAACGCCGCGCCGAACCGCGATGCTCGGCCCGTGGCGTACTACCTGGCCGTCAAGCGGTGGGCGCAGGAGGCGGGCATCGGGGTGGCCTCCGTCGGGCGCTCGGGGGCCGGCGGCGGACAGGAGTGGTTCGGCGCGCGGGCGATCGCCTTTGTGGCGGCTCCGCTCGTGGTTGCGGGCGGGCTGGTGCTGCTGGCGTATTCGCTGACGGGGCGTCGGCGCGACGGGAGAGGGGAGCGCGCGCGGAAGGGGTTCTTCGCCGTCGCCATGCTCGCGGCCGGATGGACAGGGATGCTGGCGGAGATGGTGTTGATCTTCGCCTATCAGAGCCGCTTCGGGATGATGTACCGCGACATCGGGGCGCTCTACGCGATCTACATGGCCGGGCTGGCGGCGGGCAGTTTTGTGGCGGAGCGACGCCTCGTCGCGGTGGCTTCGGGCACGCGCGCGGTGTGCGCCGTGCGGTTGGCGCTGATTGCGGTGGCCGGCGCGGCCTTGGCCGGAGCGGGGGCGGGCGGCGCGGGGGCGACCTGCGTCCTGTTGCTGGCCGTGGCGCTCGCACTCGGCTTCGAGTATCCAATCCTGAATGAGTTCTACCGCCGCGAGGAGGGGGGCGAGAGCGGGGCGGGGGTCCTGCACAGCATGGACCATCTCGGCGCGGGGCTTGCGGCGCTCTTCGGGGCGACGGTCGCCATTCCGCTGGCCGGAAGCGCCGCCGCCTTGGGCGCGGTGATGGCCGTCAATGTCATCCTGCTGGCGGTCTGGCTGCTGCTGCGCGACCTTAAATAGAAGTGGAGCCAGCGGTGGGAGTCGAACCCACAACATCCGCTTTACGAAAGCGGCGCTCTGCCATTGAGCCACGCTGGCCCCGTCAGAGCGGAGTATAGCAAGGCGTCTTCGACGGCGCAACTGATCCCGAGGGCGTTGCGCATCCGGCCAGTCCTAGGCGGGACTCGACAACTGGACCGTGTGTGGCACAGGCGCCCTCGCCTGTGCTGGCCTGAGGGAGCCGCTCCCACAGCCGCGGGCGGCTGTGCCACATTCCCGAGGGACAGACCGGTTACGGCGTTGCACGCCGCCTTTCGGGAGGGACCTCCGGCTTCTATAATGGAGGCGGAGGTGAAGATGACGTCCCTGGAACGGAAGGTGCTGGCGACGATCCGCGCGCGCGACCTGTTGCCGGAGACCGGCGGCCTGGTTCTGGCTGTGTCGGGCGGCCCCGATTCGCTGGCCATGCTGCACGCGGTGACCGGCCTCTGCCGGCGACGTTTCCCCGATGTGCGGCTGACCGTGGCGCACCTGAACCACGGCATCCGCAAGGAGGCGGGCGGGGACGCGCGCTTCGTCCGGGCGCAGGCCCGCGCGCTGGGACTGCCCTGCCGCGTGGGGCGGGCGGACGTTCCCGCGCGGGCCGGGGCAAGGGGGATCGGCATCGAGCAGGCCGGGCGCGAGGCGCGGTACGCCTTTCTCGAGTCCGTGGCCCGGCGCGTCGGCGCCACGCATATCGCTACGGCGCATCACGCCGACGACCAGGCCGAAACGGTGCTCATGCGCGTGCGGCGCGGCGCGGGGCCGCGCGGCCTGAGCGCAATCCCCTACCTTCGGGAGGCGTTCCACTCCGAAACGGCAGGCTCGCCGGTGCGGATCGTCCGTCCGTTGCTGGACGTCACGCGGCGCGAGATCGAGGACTACCTTCGCCGCGCGGGACTCCGTCCCCGGCTGGACGCCACCAACCTCTCCCCCGACCCACTCCGGAACCGCGTCCGCCTGCGCGCCTTGCCGGCGCTGGAACGCGCGTGGCCGTCGCTGCGGCGCGACCTTCTCCGCGTGGCCTCGGCGGCGCAGGCACTGTGCGCGGCTGCCGGCCCCCTCCGGGCGGGCGCGGCCCCCGCCCTCTTCCGGCGCGCGGGGGACTGCCTGGTCTTCGACGCCGCGGCGGGACGGCGGCTGCCGGCTTCGCTGCTGGCCGATGCGGTGGGCCAGGCGCTGCGCGAGACGGGGTTGTGGCGTCGGATGTTCGAGCGGCGGCATTTCATCTCGGTCGTGCGCCTCTTCCGCCGGTCGGGAGCGGTGTCGCTGCCGGGGGGCCTGACGACGCGTCGCACCGGCGATGCGGTGGTCGTTCACCCCGCCGCGCCGCCGCCGGACGATGAGGCGGAGGCGCCGCTGCCCCCGAGGAGGCCCGGCGCGCGAAGCTCCAATGCGCTCATCGAGGCGGAGGTCCTCCCCGGTTCGATGGAGTGGCTGAAGGAACGTCCCGCGGACGGCACGGTGGAGTTCGCGGACTACGACCGGATTGCGCCGCCGCTGTGTGTGCGCCCCGTTCGCGCGGGGGATCGGATGCGCCCCCTGGGGATGCGCGGACGCCGCAAGGTGGGCGACATTCTGACCGACCTGCGGCTGCCCCTCTGGGAACGGCGCAACGCAAGGGTCTTGACGGCGGGGGGCGCGCCGATCTGGATTCTCGGCGCGCGGTTGAGCGACGATGTCAAGCTGACGCCGCAGACTCGACTGGCGCTTCGGCTGACCTGGCGGAGGGGCTGATCCCGGCGGGCCGTTGCGTCAAGGCTTGGTCTCTGACGCCGGGGCGGCGGTTTCGCGCGGCGGCGCAGGGGCGACCGGCTTGAGCATCGCGCGCAAAGTCTCTTCCTGCCAGACTTCGGTCTCCTTGTGGGCGCCGGCCCAGCAGATCCAGAGCATGCGCTCCACCAGAAGGGGCTTGTCGCCGTGGGTTGCCGCCAGGATGCCGCTTTGCGCGTCGAAGTTGAGCGTCACCTTCTGCCCGCCCAGGGTGTCCTCGATCGGCCAGGACTTCTCCTTCAGCAACAGCCCTGCCTCATAGGCCTTGGCGGACTTCCCGTCCGGGCCCGTCACGCCAAAGACGAGGGACTTGAAGCGCATGGGCGTATGGGCCACGTCCACGCCGTACACGGGGAAGAAGATGAAGGTGTTGCGGAGGTAGTCGCGCGGCAGCACGGGGTCCTGGTCGTAGTTCACGCCCTGGACGGCCGGCTGCGCGCCGACGAGCGCCGTCGTGGCCGGATGAAGCGCCTTCCAGCTCTTCCAGTCCGTGAGCACGCACGACAGGGCGTTGACCCGGGTCCCGGCCATGGGTCCGGCGACGCATTCGCGCGCGAGGGGCGCCCACAGGGATCCGCTTCCGCGATCGTAGGGAACGTTCGTCATCTGGAAGATCAGCCCCGACGAACCGAAGACCAGGGTCTTCCCGTCAGGCAGACGCCGGTCGAGGACTGTGGCGCAGTTGGCGTGCGCGCTCCACACGACAGCCACGGGGACTCCGCCGACGACGTCATTGATGACATCGTGCCAGTTGGCCATTTTCACCGGATAGGCGCGAGCGTCGTCGCCGAGGCGGAGGCCGATCACCATCTGCGCGTCGGTCAGCACGTCCATCGCCACCTCGGCGGCGGGCTTGAAGACGGGCTGGGCCATACGCATCTCCGGGTCGCACCCCAGCGGCGGAAAGGTGTCGGCAAAGGCCATCGTCTGCGCGCCGAAGATGCCGCGTCGGGCGAGCATCTCCGGACGGACGCCGGGCACGGTGCGGGTGACGTTGAAGAGACGCCCCGGTCTCACTCCCGCGATGCTCTTGCCGTCCTCGCCGGCGACGGGGGTCGGGGGTTCGGCCAGGATGTAAGCCGCCCCGTCGGCGGCAAAGGTCATCATCAACGACTCCATCTCACGCTGGCGCGCGAGGTCGGCGCTCTCCTCCTGGGGGGGCCGCGGCGCGCGAGGGGGCCCCGCCTGGGTCTGCGTGGTCGTGGTCGCGGCGGAGATCTTCCGGTCGGAGTAGTACTTCCGGTTCACGAAGGCGGCAATGAGGAAGAGGACGGCGACGCCGATGATCGCCACCAGGCGCCAGTCCACGCCGCTCGGGGGGCGCGGCGTCGGGGTGGGAACGTCGGCGCCGGCGGAGGGAGGCGTGACGGACGGCGGGGGCGTTGTGTCGGACATGGATTCCTCGCAGTAGAGACGGAGACACGTGGAGACGCTACTCGATGTTGGCGTGACGCTGCGCCAGGCGACGGGGGCTGATGCGCAGGCGCTCCATGAGGATCATCACAATGGCGTCCATCATCACCAGGGCGGCCTGCTCGAAGAGCGAGCCCTGCGGCTGGCGCGAGCTGCGGTGGATGAGTTCGCCCTTGGTGGGCGCGGGTACGGTCACAATGATATCGGCCATTTGTCCGATGCGCGCTTCGGGATGGGCGGTGATCGTAGCAAGCTTTGCGCGGGCCTCTTTGGCGGCGGCGGCCACATGGAAGACGAAGCGTGTGCGCCCGGTGCCGGAATTCACGAGGCACAGGTCGCGCCGGGAGATGCGCGGCACGGTCGTTTCTCCGACGAAGTGCGCCTGCATCCCAAGCTGCATCAGGCGCGTGGCAAAGGCCCGGCTGACGTGTCCGGTGCGGCCCTGTCCGTAGATGAACACCTTTTCCGCCTTCAGCAGCGCGCGAACGAGCTTCTCCACGTCTCCGGGGCAGACCCGGCTGAGCACGGCGGCGTTTTCGTCGAGGATGCCGCGGACGCGGTTGTGAAAGGCGCGGGTCAAGGCGTTCTCCACGAAACGGGGCGACCGGATTGACGGGCAAGGGCAGAATGCTAACACGCGCGCGGAATGAACGTCAAGCGCCGGAGCGGCCCAACGGCGCACGTCGCTTCACAGAAGAGGCCGCGCCGGGTAGAATGGAGCCTTTGGGATTCGGACCGCAGGAGAATGTCACCGGTGAACGTCACGCTGACGCACCTCGGCAACGAGGGTTTCGAGATTCACGCCGGCCACACCGTGGCCTACATTGACGCCTTCTACACCCCGATCAAGGGCGTGGCGCCCGCGTCGGCGCTTCGACCCGAGGCCGTTCGGCGCGCGCACCTCATTCTGGTCACCCATGCGCACCCGGACCACTTCAGTGCGGCCAAGGTGGCCTCGGTCGCGCGGCGGACCGGCGCGCTGGTCTTCGGCCCCCACGCCGCCATCCGGCAACTGCGCGGGGCGCTGCCGAATCTGGCGCTCGTGGAGATGGACCCGCCGCATGGCGGCGGCCACCGCAAGGCCGCGCAGGTTACGGTGGCCTTTCCGGGCGTCGCCGTGACGGCCTTCCGGACCTTCCACAGCCTGAACCACAACTCCTATCTGGTCGAGATGAACGGCTTCCGCTTCTTCCACGACGGCGACAACGAGGACACGCGCCGGATTCCGGCGGAGGCGCTGGGCCGGTTGGATGCCCTGCTGATCGGCCCCTGGCAGGGCAGCGGATGGCCCGAGTTCGTCGAGACCATCCGGGCGCGAGGCCGTTTCCTGATGCACCTGACGGATGAGGAGATGGACGAACACGCGGCGGGGCGCTTCCTGCCGGAGGTGTGCGAACGACCGCCGAAGGGGCTGATTGTTCTCAGGCGAGGAGAGAGATATGTCTTCAAGTAAGCCCCGGCGGCGGCCGCTGCGACGATGCGTCACCGGTCCGCGACAGTCGAAGTTTGTGGATATCTTCCGCACGACGCCGGTCGAGACCGTCTGCCCGAACTTCTTCGTCCTGGCCCACGCCAACGGCTGTGCCTTCGCCCCCCATTGCAGCTACTGCTTCCTCAAGTCCTCCTTCTGGCACACGCGTGAGCAGAAGGCCTTCGACAACGTGGACAAGATGCTTCGCGAGATTCGCGCCTGGATTGCCCGCGACCGGCTCGAATCGTATGTCCTCAACATGGGCAACCTGTCCGACAGCCTGGCCTTCGAGCACGGGCGTCCGCTCATTGCCGACCTGGTGGAGACCTTCCGCGTCGAGGCCGAAGGCCGGGGGCGTCCCCACGCGCTGCTCCTGGTGACGAAGGGCGGCATGGAGGAATGCCGGGCGCTGCTGAAGATGACGCCCTGCGCGAATGTGATCGTTTCCTTTTCGGTCAACAGCCCCGCCGCCGCGGCCGCGCACGAGAAGGGCGCGGCGCCGATCCCGGACCGGCTGAGGGCCTGCCGCGCGCTGAAGCGGTCGGGTTGGCGGGTGCGCGTGCGCCTCGATCCGATGATCCTGGGGTTCGATTACCGCGGCATCGTGCGGGACGTTCGACGCCTGGCGCCGGAGCGCGTCACCCTGGGCTCCCTCCGCGCCGAGGCCAACCTCTTTCGCTTCGTGACGGACGACATCTTCTCGAAACTGGAGCGCTCTCCTTCGCCTCGGGGGCTGTCGCGTTATCCGCTCGCCGCGCGGCTGGCCCTCTACCGCCCCGCCGTCGAGTCCCTGCGCAATGTATGCCCGATCGGGCTGTGCGAGGAGACGCCCGACGTGTGGAAGGCGCTCGGGCTCGACACCGAGGCCAGGAGCTGCAACTGCGGCGGCTGACGGCACGTCCGCCCTACACGGAGGAAAGCGCCGCGCGCACGCGCCGGAGCAGGGCGCGAACGCCGTCGCGGCTTTCGTCCAGGAACTCGATGCGGAAGTGCCTGATCCCCGCCGCGCGATACGGGCGCGCATTGGAGGACAGGGGCCGCCCGAAGAAGACGGTCGTCCGGCAGTCCGCATCGGCGCGCAGGGGATGGTCGAGTCCCTTCCGGTCGCGCAGGGCCAGCGTGTGCGCGCGGCAGAGTCGCCCGCAGGGCTTGCCGGGCCCGGCCAGAAAGGTCGCGGCGGGGCAATGTTCCATAAGCATCATCGGAAGATGCGCATGGACGACGGTCTCGAGGTCCTGCGCCCCGGCAGCGGCGGCGAGGTCCAACGTCTGCGACGGCGTTGCGTCGAAGGCAACGGTCACGCGCGCCGCGCCCAGTTCCCGCAGCGCTTGCACGGCGAGGTCATTCACGGCGTTCAGCGAGGCGTCGGCGATCAGCGGCAGTTCAGGCGCTCGCTCGCGGAAGACGGCCATCGTCCCGAGCGACCGCACCAGGAGCGCGTCCGGTTCGCCATCGAGCAGCGCGGCCAGCGTCGAGTCGCCGTCGGGGGGTGTCACGCGGGGCGTAACGGCGGCGGCGCGCAGTCCGGCCCCCCTGGCAGCGCGCAACGCCGCGCGGCGGGCGCTTGCGCCATCGAGTTCGCAATACACCATGTCCGGGCGCCCTTCGGCGTCGAGGATCGCGGCGAGTTGCTCCGCCTGGCGGACGAGGGCGTAGAGTCGCGGCGCGTCGTTGCTCCGGCCCGCCGGGCGCGCGTCGGCACGCAAGCGGGCCAGGGCGCCGGACTCCGCCACGGCGTGGCGGGC
>JAKJEM010000159.1 GCA_022705425.1 Planctomycetota bacterium | reverse complement strand
CAGCAGCGCGGGCGAGACGGGCGCGATCACCATCTGCGCGATGCGCATGCCCGGCACCACCTCGAAGGGCTCTTGCCCGAGGTTGATGAGGATAACGCCCACCTCGCCGCGGTAGCCTTCGTCGATCGTGCCCGGCGTATTGAGCAGGGTGATGCCGTGCTTGAGCGCGAGCCCGCTGCGCGGGCGCATCTGCGCTTCGGTGCCGTGCGGCAGCTCCATCACGAGTCCGGTCCGCACCAGTTTGCGTTCGCCCGGCTGCAGCGTTGCCGCCTCACAGGCGCACACGTCCATTCCAGCATCCCCCGGCCGGGCGTAGGCGGGCAGCACCGCTCCGGGCCTGGTCTTCACGAAATTCACAGTCATGGGAAGAGGATAACAGAGAGAATCCGTGATCGGCAATAGTTTAAGGGTTTGGACCAGCAATTCTAATTTTGACTTTTTTTGTTTTGTTGTTGTATAGAGCATGATTTATGCTCTATAATACCGGCATGAGCAAAAAGAAGGCATCTCCCGCCGAAAGACGCGACGCGCTGCTCGCCGAAATGGCCTCGCTGCGCGGCCTGCTGAACGGCTCGCTCGTCCAGCGGTACTCGACCTGCTCGCGCAAGAACTGCGCCTGCCACACGGGCAAGCGGCACGGGCCGCGCCTGTATCTCGCCGCCACCGGGGACGGCGGGCAGCGCCAGACCTACATCCCGGCGGCGTTCGCCGCACACGCGCAGGAGGGCGTGGCGCAGGGAAGGCGGCTCCGGGCCATCGTCCGGGAGGTCACCGCCCTGAACCTGCGGCTGCTGCGCGAGGCGCAGGAGGAGTCCGGCCGTGACTGAGCCTCCGGGCGGGGACGCGCCCTCCTACGCGAGGTGCCTCGGTTTGGTCAGGGAGGCGGCGGCGGGATTCCCCGACATGAGGAAGGGAAGCAACACCAGCCACACCATCCCGGACGCGGTGATGTCCGCTTTCGCCGTGTTCTTCCTCCAGTCCCCGTCGTGGCTGTCCTGCCAGCGGGCCATGCAGGACGAGAAGGGCAGGAGCAACGCGCTGACGCTTTTCGGCATCGGGAACGTCCCGACGGACAACCACGTCAGGAGCCTGCTGGACCCGGCCGCCCCCGAACGGCTCCACGGCGCGTACCGCGGGCTGCTGGGCGTCCTGGAGGGCGGCGGCGCGCTGGAGCGCTACCGCGTCCTCGGCGGGCGCACGCCCGTCGCCCTCGACGGGACGGACTTCCACAGCTCGGAGAAGATCTCGTGCCCGGACTGCCTGGTCACGCGCCACAAGGACGGGCGGACGGTCTTCAGCCACAAGGCGGTCACGCCCGTGATCGTGGCCCCTGGCGTCCGGCAGGCCGTCCCCCTGCGCCCCGAGTTCGTAGCGCCGCAGGACGGCGCGGAAAAGCAGGACTGCGAGATCAACGCCTCCAAGCGCTGGCTGGACGACATGGCGCCCTGGCTGCGCGAGGCCCGCGCCGTCCTGCTCGGCGACGACCTGTACGCGCACGGTCCGTTCTGCCGGAAAGTCCTGCTCCACGGCCTGCACTTCATCTTCACCTGCCTCCGGGAGTCCCACAAGGCCGCGTACGAGTGGCTCGACCTCTTGGAGCCGCGCGACTTCCAGACCGTCAGCGAGACGCGCAGGGACGAAGACGGGCACAGACGGACGTGGACCGTCCGCTTCGCGAAGGGCGTCCCCCTGTCGGGGGAGGACGGCGCGCTCCGGGCGAACTGGATCGAACTGACCGTGACCGACGCCAAGGGGCGGCAGACCTACCGCAACTGCTGGGCGACCGACCTGGACGTGGACGCCGGGAACGCCTTGGAACTGGCCGCGTGCGGCCGCGCCCGCTGGACCATCGAGAACGGCAACAACAACACGCTCAAGACTAAGGGCTACCATCTCGATCACAACTTCGGCCACGGCAAGGAGCATCTGGCCAACACGCTCGCATCCCTCAACATCCTCGCGTTCCTGACGCACACCGTCCTCGAGCTCACCGAACGGCACTACCGCCTGATCCGCGACCGCCTCGGCGGCCGCCGCGAGTTCTTCCTGCACCTCCACGTCCTGACCGTCTACCACCTGTTCGCTTCGTGGGACGACTTCGAGGACTTTGTCATGAGGGCGCTCCGTCTCGGGCCGCACGCCCCGGCGGCCCCGCCCGAACTCACCTCCAAGGGCCTGATCCGGCGCTACGCCAAACGCAAGAGCCGCTAGCCCGGCTGGAAACCGCGCCGCACCCATCCGGCCTCCCGCTCAGAAAGCCGGAGACTCCACATCCTTCGCGTCGGCCGCGTTCGCCCGCCAGGGCGTGACTCTGACTGCGCCCCCGCCGGCCATCCGCAGTGGCGCGCGGATGACCCGCATGCCGGTTTCTCGTATCTATCCATGCACTCCAACAACAACCAACCAAAAATCAACTATGCAATGGAGTCAAAATTAGAATTGCTGCTGTGAATCGCGGGATCGACGCGCCAAAATCGCTTGCCCTTCCGTTGTTAGGATCCGACAGCTTCAGCTCTGCCGACAATCAACACAGGGAGCCGCTTTCCGCGGCACCCCGGTCGCGGTTCGGCGCGTACCCCGCCGCGGTTTGACAACCCGCGCGGCAAAAGGTTACCCTTGCGTTATGAATGCGCCTTCACGGAAGCCACTCTATCTGGAGATTTTCGAGTACGTCCACGACCGCATCGTGTCGGGCGCATACGAGGCCGGAGGGCGCGTGCCGACCGACGGCCAGCTCATGCGGCGCTTCAAGACCACGCGCTCGACCGTCGCCAAAGCCATGAAAGAGCTGGAGCGCACCGGACTCATCCAGCGCCGCCCCGGGGCGGGCTCGTTTCTGCGCCCCGCCGGCCGAGCCAACGGCGCGTTCGTCGCCACCCTCATCGCGGGACTCGGCGACACCGAGTTCTTCGAACCCATCTGCGCTCAGATCGCGCAGGCGTGCCACGCCTGCAACCTCAGCCTGATCTGGGGCGCCAGCACTCCTGCCACGCCCGTGGACGGCGGCATGAAGATCGAGACGCTGGCCGCGCGTTTCCGGGCGCAGCGGGTGAGCGGCGTTTTCTTCGTGCCGGACGAGCTCGCCGAGCGCTGCTCCGACAACCGCAACCTGCGGATCGCCCAAGCGCTGACGGCCGAAGGCATCGCCGTGGTGCTGCTTGACCGCGACGTGGTGCCTTTCCCCGAGCAAGGTCCATACGACCTTGTGGGCATCGACAACGTCGCGGCGGGATTCAGACAGACGCGCCACCTGATCGACTGCGGTTGCCGGCGCATCCTCTACGTGACGCGCCCCGGGCAGCTCTGGACAAAATCCGCGCGCGTCACGGGCTACCGGCTGGCGTTGGAACAGGCTGGGC
>JAKJEM010000158.1:3081-3361 GCA_022705425.1 Planctomycetota bacterium | reverse complement strand
GTCCCTGCGCATCCTGGGGTTTCTCGCGGCCATGCACGACCGGCGCACCAGCCACGCACGGGAAGTCCTGCAGGAGATGCGCCGGACATTGGGCGACCAGGTCTTCGAGACGGTGGTTCATTACACGGTGCGGCTGAAAGAGACGCCTTTGATCGGCGATTCTATCCTGGCATATGACACGCGGTCGGATGCGGCGCAGGCGTACCGGCAAGTGGCGCGCGAGGTAGTACAGCGGATAGGGGAGGGTTGAGGGGCGGGCGACCGCAAGTCAGGAGCCAGG
>JAKJEM010000158.1:0-3017 GCA_022705425.1 Planctomycetota bacterium | reverse complement strand
CTTTGGGACCGCAGGCGGTCCCTTCTGCCCGCGCCCTACAAACGGCGGATGACAACGTCAACGACGGCGGGCGAGACGCCCGCCCCACGCGAATAGGAACGTCACATCACCCACGGGGGGACGGTGGCGCATGGCCAAGCGCAAGAGACCTGAAATCGCCGGGCTTGGGGATGAGATTTTCGGCGCCCAGGATTCCCTGGCCGACATGACCCTCCTGCCCCAGACCCCTGGCCTCACTCTCGAGGAAATTGAGATCGATCGCATCCAGCCCAACCCCTTCCAGCCACGGAGGCAGATCGAAGATAACGAGGCTCTCGAGGAACTGGCGGCGTCCATCCGCGAGCGGGGGATCCTCCAGCCCATCCGGGTGCGCGCTCATGCCTCCGGGTACCAGCTTATCGCCGGGGAGCGCCGCTGGCGGGCCGCGCGAATGGCGGGGCTCGAGACGGTCTCCGCGGTGGTGGTCGAAGCGACGGATGCGGACATGCGCATTGAAGCCCTCGTGGAGAACCTGCAGCGCGAGGACCTCAACGACATGGACCGCGCAAGGGCAATGCGGGAACTCAAGGACGCCCTGAACCTCACCTGGGACCAGGTGGGCGACCGTCTCGGGTTGTCGCGGCGAACGGTCATGCGCCTGGTGGGCCTGACGAAACTGCCCGACCCGATCCAGGAGATGATCGCCGAGGGACAATTGACCGAGAAGCATGGCCGGGCATTGCGGCACCTGGAGAAGTACCCGGAGCGCCAGATCGAGCTGGCCCAGAAGGCGGCGCGGGGTAAGATCTCCGGGGATGAGACGGTGAAGCTGGTGGATGAGCTGCGGCGGGACCCGGAGGCATTGAAGACCGGAGAGCCGGTGGCTGCGCCGCGGGTGAGTGAGGAAGCGGCGCGGGTGCTGGACGCTTTGTACGGCGCCAATGAGCGGTTGGGGAAGCTGCGGCGGGCGCTGTACAACCTGCCCCAGGATAAGCGCGCGCGGCATGACATCCTGGTGGCGATCCGGGCGCTGATCGAGACGATTACATCGCTGCAGGATGCCTTGGACGGCCGGATCGAAAGCTGAAGGGCGGTTGGACGGGCAAACCTATAACCCCGGAATATGTGACCCTAGGGTCACATATTCCGGGGTTATATAATTGGGGTAAGGAGTGGAAAAATCCGGTCCCTTACTCCCGCACCGCCGTCACGATGGCCTTGCGAATCGCCTCGGCCCACTGGGTCGCCAGCGCCTTCGGGCCTTTCACTCCCGCCGCCTTCGCATCCTCTTCCGTGGCCTCGATTACCGTGGCGTCCCCCACTTTCAGCGTGGCCAGCTTGTCCTTCGTCTCCACCTGAACCTGGCTGGGATGCACCGGGTTCTTCGCCCATTCCGCCAGCACTTTCTCCGCCGCCTGTGCGCGGTCGATGGCATCCACGGTGATCACCACGGCGTCGCCGATGAGCACCTGCCCCTTGCCCGACTGTTCCTTGAAACTCGTGGTGATCGTGGCCTGCTGGGGCTCTAGTTCCTTGCGGGCTTCCTCTTCGCTCAGGATCTCCAACGTGCCGTCTTTCATGGCCTTGAAAGCGTCCTCGAGGTCCTCATGCTCCCAGCTGAACCCGGCGGGCATGAAGAACACCACGGTCTTCACCTTGCCGTCGCGGGCGGGGAATTTCAATGCGGGGCTGGGGCCCTTGCCATTGTCGAACAGGATCGCCATACAATCCAGGCCATCCTCGCGCCAGCGCCGTTCGCCCTCGGGGGACCCGAAATTGACGATCTCCAGATCCACCAGGTCGGCATGATCCATGCCGAGATTATTGATCAGGTCCACGGTGGACGCCTGGCAGCCGGAAGTCACATTGATATACGCGGTGACCTTGATCTTCCCGGATTGCGCGGCATTCGGGGCGGAGGCTTCAGGCGCGGCGACGCCCTGGGGGTTCATGGGCGTACTGGCGGCAGGCTCCTTCTTCGGGCAGCCGACGATAACAGCGAGCACTGCCAGGGCGATGAGGAACAGGGGAAGACGGTGCATTGGGTTGGTCCCTCCGGGAGGTCGGTCTATGAAGTCGGTCTTTAGCTTCCGCCACGTGGGGCGGGTCGTTTGCCGTTGTCGTTTGTAGGGCGCGGGCGACGTCTGGCCGACGAGATCTCGCGGACGTGCTAACCCCTTGTTGGAGCGGGCTTGCCCGCGAAGTCGTTAGCCGTTTTGGTGGAAGAAGTCCGCGGGGCGTTCGTGACAGCCGCACCTTGGGCGCCCTCTTGAGCGTGTCACCCCATGCCAACGTCAACGTCCCCACTCTGCCGCGCTATGCCCCTTCGTCGTGGATCAATACCCCGTCGCTCAGGCGCACCACGCGATCCGTGGCGTCGATGGTCGCCGCGTCGTGGCTGGCGATGATCACCGTGCGCCCCTCCTCATGGAGACGCTGCAAGAGCTCCATGATCCGGCTGGCATTCTCCGCGTCCAGTTCGCCGGTGGGCTCATCCGCGAGAATGAGCTGGGGGTTATTGACGATGGACCTTGCCACCGCCGCGCGTTGCTGCTCGCCGCCCGACAGTTCTCCGGGCAGGTGGCTCGCGCGATGGGCGATGTTCGCCTCATCCAGCGCCTGCTCCACCCGCGCGATTTTCTCGGCCTCGCCCATCGCAACCGGCACCAGCGGCAGCATAACATTCTCGAACACGGTGAGGGCGGGGATGAGATTGGATGCCTGGAAGACAAAGCCTACGGTCTGGCGGCGGTACAGGGCAAGGCCCGCTTCATCCAGTTCGCTCAGGTTCGTGCCGCCCACGATGACCTGCCCCGATGTGGGCCGGTCCAGGCCGCCGAGGATATTCAGAAGAGTGGATTTGCCGGAACCGGACTTGCCCACCAGGCCCACCAGTTCGCCCTGGCGGATGGAGAAGGAGACTTCCGCGAGAGCCTCAACTTCCCCCGACGGGCGCCGGTAATTGCGGCTGATCTGGTTGACGCTGATGTACTCGGCATTCATGGGTGAGACCTCGAGAAGAATCGTCTCGTACCGGG
>JAKJEM010000157.1 GCA_022705425.1 Planctomycetota bacterium | reverse complement strand
GGGGCATGACGCACCACTTCACCGGCGAGGAGATCGCCCGACGGATGCCCCTCGGGGAGATATTCGACGACTTCGCGGCGCGGAAGCTCGCCGAAGGCTTCGACACCGTCATCCTCGGACACCTGCACCGGCCGGCCTTCCAGACGCATCCGAACGGCCTCTACATCAACCTGGGCGACTGGGTCTCCGCGCGGACCTGGCTGGACTGGGACGATGGCCGGCTGACCCTGCAACGCCACACCGCTTCGGAGACCCCATGACCGACCTCGATCTCTTCCGCGCGACGTGCGCGCACGAACCGCACCGCCGCTTTCTCTGCTATGCCAGCTTCACCCCCGACCTGCTGGGGCGCGTCCGTGCCCACTACGGCCTGACGCCCCAGGACGATCTCGGCGCGCGCCTGGGCATCTGGAAGGTGCGCTACGTCTCCCCCAAGGCCCCCGACCTCTTCAAGCCCGATTTCTCCCGATACTTCGCCGACATGGAGCGCCCGGCCGGCAGCTTCGTCAACGGCCTCGGCGTGCTCGAAATCCCCGCCGGTTTCTACCACTTCACCGGTTATGTCAGTCCCCTGCGCCGTGCGGCGACCTTCCGGGAGATTGAGGAGTTCCCCTATCCGATCGCGGCGGGGTTCGACGAAGCGGGCCTGAAGGACCGCGTGCGCGAAATCCACGCCGCCGGCATGATCGCCGCGCTCGGCATCGGCCACATGTATGAGAGCGCCTGGCAGATTCGCGGCTACGAGGAGTTCCTGATGGACCTGGTCGAGCGTCCGGAGTGGTGCGAGTTCATCCTCGACCGCCTGGCGGCGCGAAACCGGCATCTGGCGGAGATCGCGGCGCGCGCGGGGGTGGACTTCATCCGCACCGGCGACGACGTGGCGAATCAGAACGCGCTGATGTTCTCCCTTCCCGCCTGGCGGCGGTTCATCAAGCCGCGCTGGGCTGCCGTCTATGCCGCCGCGCGAGCGATCAAGCCCGACATCCAGGTCTGGTATCATTCCGACGGGAACATCACGGACATTATCCCGGAACTGATCGAGATCGGCGTCACCATCCTGAATCCCGTGCAGCCGGAGTGCATGGACCTGGCGGCGCTGAAGAAGGCCTACGGCAGGAAGCTGGTCTTCGACGGCACCATCGGAACACAAAGCACCATGCCCTTCGGCTCCCCGGAGGAGGTGCGCCGCGTCGTCCGCGAGCGCAAGAGGACCCTCGGGCGCGACGGCGCGCTGATCCTCTCCCCCACCCACGTCCTCGAGCCGGAAGTCCCCGTCGAAAACATTGCCGCCTTCTTCGAGGAGGCGGGCAAGGGGCGTTGATCGCCGCGCGCCTGCGTCGGCGCATCGAGCGGAAAGCGGGGCGGGCGGATGTCCTCCGGCGGTGCGTTGCCGCGCCGGCCTCGGAAAGGTAGAATCCCCGCGCGGCGTGAGGCGGCTTCGCTTGCTTCCTGAAGGATTCCACCGCATGGACAGACCGGACCTGACGCCCCAGGGCGCCGCAGGGGATGACGCGCGCCTGGTGAAGCCGCTCCTGATTGCGGCGCTCCTGATGGCGGCCTTCTTGTCCCTCTGGCGGCTGGATATTCCGCTGCAGGGCTCCGAGGGGCGCTGGGGCTGCATCAGCAAAGAGATGATGGACACCGGCGATTATTTCAGCATGACGATCGGGGGCACGCCCTATCCGGACAAGCCCTTCGGCAGCTACTGGCTGATCGCGCTGACCTCGAAGCTGACCGGTACGCTGAACGAGCGCGTGACGCGCCTGCCGAGCGCGCTGTGCTTCATCCTGGCCACGTACGTCGTCTTCCTGCTGGGCAAGCGGACGGTGGGGGCGCTGCCGGGGGCGGTGGGCGCCTGTCTCTTCGCCACGACCTTCCGGCTGCTCTTCTTCAGCCGGGTCGCCAGCGCGGACCCGCACACCGTTCTCGGCGTGGGGGTGGCCATGCTGCTGATTCTCGAGGCCTCTGAGGACCCGCGCGGGTGGCACATCCCCGCCCTGGGCGCGGTAATGGGCCTCACCTCGCTGATGAAGGGGCTCGGCGGCCTGGCGGTGCCGTGCTTCGCCGCTTTCCTGTGGACCGTGGCGGTGCGGGGGTTCTCCTGGATTCGTCCGCTGCCGACGGCGCTGGGGGCGCTGACGCTGGCGCTGACGCTGGGTGTGCCCCTGGCGATTCCCTGGCTGCTGCGGGGCGACACCGGTCCGGCGGAGTTGCTCTGGCGCGAGTCGGTCACGCGCGGGTTCAAGCCCTTCGATCATGTCGAGCCGTGGTACTTCTACCTGTGGAATCAGTTCGAGCTTCTGGCGCCGTGGTCCGCGCTGCTGCCGGCGGCGTTGGTGCTGGCCTGGAACCGGGTGCGCGACCATGCCCGCGCCAAGGGCGGGTTCAGCCTTCGGATGTACGACCGGTCGGAGGACCGCCGCCGGCTCTTCCCCCTCTTCGGCTACCTCGCGATCTTTCTCTTTTTCACCCTTTCGGGGTCGCGCCGCACCTACTACCTGATGCCGATCGCCCCCTTCTTCTCGCTCATGGTAGCGGAAGCGCTCCTGGAGACGGGGCCGGGCTGGGTGGCGCGGCTGCGGCGCTGGGCGCTGGCGGCGCTGGCCGTTCTCGGCAAGGTCGGCGGCGCAGCGGCCGTCGCGGTGGGAATCCTGCGACTGCTCCATCCGCAGGCCGCCCCGGCCATGCTCAACTATCGCGGCGCACTGCTGCCGGAGTACTGGCAGGCCATTCCGGCGTGGATCTTCCTGGTCGGCGGCGGGATTCCGCTGGGGATCGCGCTGCTGAAGCGGATGGACGACCGGCTGCGCGCGCCGGCGCCGGCCATTGCGATGGTGTTCGTGATGCTGGCCGGGGCGATCGGGACGATGGAGAGCCTGCGCGACCGCTCGCGCGGCCTTCAGGAGTTCTGCGCCGAGGTTCGCGCCATCGTGCCGCCCGACTGCCCCATCGAGATCAACGCCCGCCAGGAGCCGGGCAAGACCATCGAACTGAGCGACACGCCCAAGGTCCTGTTCTACCTGGGGCGTCCCTTTGTCAAGCCGCCCAAACCGGGGAAGACCCCCGCGCGATTCCGCGTGGTGAACAACGAGCGGGCGCAGGAACTCCTCGCCGAGAGGCCCTGTCTCTACGCCCGGCGCGCCATCGAACAGCGCGATCCCGACGTGGAGGTGGACCCGAAGGCGGAGAAGCGCCGACGCGTGCTGCTCGAACGCCTGCCCTAGCAGCCTGTGGCAAAAGTAGTCCGCTTGCGTTGGCGGCGGTAGTTTAATATCCTTGGTCTCGGCAGGGGTTTTGTCGAGGAGAGAGCGGCATGGCGATGGGGAAGCAGAGCGAAGTGGGACAGGGCGAGTTGTGGATCGCCGCGACGGCGCTGCCGAAG
>JAKJEM010000156.1 GCA_022705425.1 Planctomycetota bacterium | reverse complement strand
CCAGTACGCCCTCCTCCAGCGACTTGTCCTCAACCGCATCGGACACGGCCAGGCCGCCCTCCTCTCACCCTCCGCCGGAAACGCCTACCAGGGCCTCCCCCAGAAGGTCCGCGCACGTCTCTGGCAGGGGCTCCTTGCCGCGGATCTTCTCTGGAAGGCCGCCTGCCGAAAGCGCCCCTACGAAGCCAACCCCGGCGACACCGACCGCACCCTCGAACGCGCCGTCGCCGACCTCGCCCGCGAACTCGAGCACCGCCGCGATATCCGCCCCCCCCTCCGCGCCGCCATCCGTTGCATCGCCGACCTCCCCGTCACCGGCGCGCCCCCTCGCCCCCTTGTCGGAATCGTCGGCGAGATCTACGTCCGCTGCAACGCCTTCTGCAACGACAACCTCGTGCGCGCCATCGAAGCCGCAGGCGGAGAAGCCTGGCAAACCCCCGTCAGCGAATGGATTCTCTACACCGCCTGGCTCCAGAAATGGCGCGCGCGACGCCAGCCCCTCCGCTTCCCCCAGATTCTCGCCGCTCACCTCAAGAACCGGTTCCTCACCGGCATGGAACACGACTTCCAGCGCCTCGCCTCCCCTTTCCTCGACGAACGCGCCGAACCCCCCATTGAAGACGTGGTCGCCGAAGGCGCCCGCTACCTTCCCCTCTCCTTCACCGGCGAATCTATTATCACCCTCGGACGCGCCCTCCACTTCACCCGCGACGGTGTCGCGCTCGTCGTCAACGTCGCCCCCTTCGGCTGCATGCCGGGAACCATCACCTCCGCCCTCTGCCGGGAGATCCAAACCCGCGCCCGCGTCCCCGTCCTCAGCCTCTTCTACGACGGCGAACCCGGAATGAACGCCCGTCTCCACACCTTCCTCGCCGCGCTTGCCGCCCGCCGCGGTCCCGGTTGACACCGCGCCCAAACCGGGGATAATGAAGCCGCCGGCGCGCCCCGCGCGCCCGCCCGACCGCGCACGCTCTGCAAGGAGTCCACGGTGAAGCTCTTCGTCCCCGGACGCATCTGCCTCTTCGGCGAACACAGCGACTGGGCCGGCGGCCACCGCCGCATCAACGCCCGAATCGAAAAGGGCTCCACCATCATCGCCGGCACCAACCAGGGAATCCACGCCGAAGTCCGCCCCCACCCCACACGCCTCATCCTGCGCTCCACCCTCCCGGACGGCGCCCGCATGGGCCCCTTCGACGTCCCCATGGAACCCGCCGCCCTCCTCGCCGAAGCCGAACGCGGCGGCTTCTTCAGCTACGCTGCCGGCGTCGCCTACCAGGTCCTCACCCACTACCGCGTCCGCGGACTGGAACTCGACAACTACCTCACCGACCTCCCCATCAAGAAGGGCCTTTCCTCCAGCGCCGCCATGTGCGTCCTCGTCGCCCGCGCCTTCAACCGCCTCTACGACCTCAAGATGACCGTCCGCGGCGAAATGGAACACGCCTACATGGGCGAGGTCACCACCCCCTCCCGCTGCGGACGCATGGACCAGGGCTGCGCCTATGGCAACCGCGCTATCCACATGCTCTTCGACGGCGACCGCACCGACGTCGCCGAACTCAAGGTCCCCCGCGAACTGCACTTCGTCATCGTGGACCTCTGCGCCTCCAAGAATACCGTCGAGATTCTGTCCAAACTCAACCAGTGCTACCCCTTCGCCGGAAACGACCTTCAGCGCGGCGTCCAGAAGTGCCTGGGCCCTCTCAACGCCCAGATCGTCCGCCAGGCCTGCGACGCCCTGGCCCGCGGCGACGCCGAAGCTCTCGGTCGCCTCATGCGCGAAGCCCAGCAGCAGTTCGACCGTTATTGCGGTCCGGCCTGCCCCGCCGAACTCACCGCCCCCATCCTCCACCGCACCCTCGACTATCCCCCCCTCCAGCCCTACATCCACGGCGGCAAGGGTGTCGGCTCCCAGGGCGATGGCGCCGCCCAGTTCATCTGCCGGGACGCCGACGCCCAGAGCCGCGTCGTCGAGATCATCGAGCGCGACCTCCGCATGCCCTGCCTCAAGCTCACGCTCAAGCCCGGCCCCAAGGTCCGCAAGGCCCTTATCCCCGCCGCCGGCTTCGGCACGCGCCTCTTCCCCGCCACCAAGGTCGTCAAGAAGGAGCTCTTCCCCATCGTGGACCGCGAGGGCCGCTGCAAGCCCGCCATCCTCGCCATCATCGAGGAGGCCGTCGCCGCCGGCATCGAGGAAGTCGCCCTCGTCATCCAGGAAGAAGACCGCCCCCTCTTCGAGGACTTCTTCGGCGCCATGCCGCGCATCGAGAACTTCAACAAGCTCAGCAAAGCCAACCAGGACTACTGCCAGTATCTCCTCGACCTCGGACGCCGCGTCACCCTCCTGCCCCAGACCAACCAGGAAGGCTTCGGACACGCCGTCCACTGCGCCAAGGACTGGGTCGGCAACGAGCCTGTCTTGCTCATGCTCGGCGACCACCTCTACGCCTCCGACACCGAGACCCCCTGCGCCCGGCAGATCATAGACGTCTTCGACCGCCTCGGCCACAGCGTCGTCGGCCTGAAGACCACCCCCGCCGCGCAAATCCACCTCTTCGGCGTCGTCGGCGGCGCCTGGTCCGGCGAGCCCGACGTCCTCTCCGTCACCGAGTTCGCCGAAAAGCCCACTCTCGAGCACGCGCAGAAACACCTTGCGGTGGACGGCCTCCCCGACGACCATTACCTCACCGTCTTCGGCGAATACGTCCTCACCCCCAAGGTCTTCGAGTTCCTCGACGAGAACATCCGACACAACGTCCGCGAACGCGGGGAGTTCCAGCTCACCAGTTGCCTCGATCGCGTACGACAAGAGGAAGGTTTCGCCGGATACGTCGTCAAAGGCCGCCGCTTCGACATCGGCGTCCCCGACGCCTACCGGCAGACCGTGGCCGAGTTCCGCAACGCCTGAACTCCGCGCCCCTCAGAAGCCGAACATCGTCCCCACCGTGAAACTGACGAGCTCCTCCTCGTCACCCGGTCGGCTTCGGATCGGCTTCGCCACATAGAAGCAGACCGGCACCCGCTGCATCCCCATCACCGGAATCCGCAGCCGAAAACCGCCCCCCGCCGACACCCGCAACGACCCGAACTGCGGCGTCTTATCCCCCAGCGACCCCGTATCCACAAAGGCCACCGCCCGCACATAGTCCCGCACCACCGGAATCTCGTACTCGGCGCTGCCCAGGAACAGGAAGTCACCCCCCGTCTGCCGGCCCGAAGCCGCATCCACCGGCCCCGCACGGTGTACCGCGAACCCCCGCAGCGAATCCAGCCCGCCCATGAAGAACCGCTCGAAGATCGGAATGTCCCCCCGCGTCCGCTGAAGGAAACCGAAGCGGCTCCCCACACTCAGGACGTGCTTCCCCCACCCCTCCGGCTCCGCCACCGTCCACCAACGCCGCCCCTCGATCGTCT
>JAKJEM010000155.1 GCA_022705425.1 Planctomycetota bacterium | reverse complement strand
GGCTGGCAAGAGCGACGAGGAAGTGCAGACGGCCTTCTGGGGCGGATTCCGGGGCATCTACAAGGGCGTGATGGACCAGAGCTATATGCAGGGACTGACGACGGTGCTGAACGCGCTCGCGGACAGCGGCGGACGCTGGCAGAACTACGTGGACAGCGCGGTCGGAAACGTGATGGGGCAGTTCGTGCCGATGGGCGGTCTGGTGGGCCAGGTCGCGAACGCAACCGACAAGACGCGGCGGGACACGCGGCGCTGGTCTGACGATAAATCGCTTCTCGGTCCCGCCGTCAGCCGCGTGAAGTCGCGTATTCCGGGCTTCCGGCAGACGCTTCCGCCAGCGCTCGACGTGCTGGGGCGCGAGATGCCGCAGAACCCGACCGGCATCGCCGCGTTCAGCAAGTTGGTTGGCACGAGCGAACGGCCCGATCCGGTTCAGGATGAGCTGCTTCGGCTGGGGTGGGCGCCGGGCTACGTCGGCAAGGAGTTCTCGCGGGACAAGGTGACCTACAAGCTGACCCGGCAGCAGTGGCTGGACTACCAGAAGGAAGCGGGAACTCTGGCGTATTCCGGGCTGAAGTCACTGTTCGAGAGCGACAGATACCGCGACGCGAGCGACGAGCAGAGGGTGGAGATGGCTCGCAGGCTAGTGAGCGACACCCGCGCCAGAGTGCGGGGACAGATAAAGCGCAAGGTCATGACCGCTCAGTAAGGAGAGAAATGAACGATTTGGAACTGGTGAAATCCCTGCTGCAAATGGGCGCGGCGGGGATTTTGATTATTGCGGGGCGGGAAATGCTCCGGTTTCTGCGCGAGGAGCGCGGGGACCGGACGGAGGAGCGCGAAGGCTGGTTCACGCGGATGGATTCCCTGTCGCAGCACTTGACGCTCCTAACCGAGCGAATCACTGAGGCTTTGCAGGAGGCAAGGCAGGGTCACGAATGGCGTTGCCCGTTCACCGGCGCGGACAGGGCGACGATTGACGAGTTCGAGCGCCGAATGAAGGAGAAGAGATGAAGCCGTTCTGGAGAAGCAAGACGGTCTGGGTGTCCGTTGTGATGCTCGTGAGCTACGTTCTGGCATGGCCGGAACTGACAAAGTGGGTGGATCCGCAGCACATCGCGACGGCGTCTGCCCTGATTACCCTCATCCTCCGGATTCTGACCGGGGAGAAAGTGAGCGCGAAGTGAAAATCAACATCGGCAAGTGGCTCCGGCGGCAGGTACTCGGCGGCGAGCCCGTGACGATTGACAACCTCTACGACATGGTAGCCGCGATCCGAAGTGATACGGCGCTCCGGGAATCGCTCGAAGCCAAGGTCAAGAAGGAAATTCTCCTGAGTCTCGACCTCGAAACCGCAGAGGCAACGCTGGCGGGGCTGGCCCCGAAGCACAAGCAACAGATCGCCGCCATCGTCAATCGCTTTGAGCGGGCGATACTGGACTGGCAGTTGTGACACAGGCTCAACACCTCGCCCGGATAGACCACCGAATCCGGCCGAAGATAGCCGCTATCCTGAAAGACCTGGAAGGGCACGGGTGGCAGCCGCGTATCGCGAGCAGCTACCGGTCACGGGCGGAACAGAAGGCGCTGAAGGATGCCGGGCGCTCGACCGTTTCCTTCAGCTTCCACAACCACACCTACAAGGGGGTGCCGGCGGCGCTCGCCGCCGACATCATTGACCGCAGATACGGATGGTCCATCCCCCAGGGCCATCAGTTCTGGCGGCACCTGGGGTCAAGCGCCAAGGCGCACGGTCTGACGTGGGGCGGCGACTGGAAGCGGTTCCCCGACGTCGCGCACGTCGAGATCAGGGGCGTCACGCTCGCACAGGCAAAACGCGAAACGGTCTAGTTCACCTAAAGGTAAACCGTCCGGCTATGAAGGCCGGATGCTGTAGCGCCTGATGCGCGGCCCACGCGCACAGGACGAAAACCCCCAGCATCAGCAGTTTCCAAATCCTCTCAGTCATAGGACCTCCGGCGGGAGCAGCCTCCGCCCCGTCAACCTCTCCCAGACCCGCACAATCGCGAGCTGCGCGTCCGCTGGCATCTTCGCCATCGAATCCGCGCCCAGGCGCAGGTCAAGCCCCGGCCTAAGCAGATAGTTGAACGCGACGGCGATTTTACCCTCGCGCGAAGATTCACGCTCAATCGCCTCTGTAACGGCGCTAGGGATTGCGGGAGGACTCTCCACCCCACCCTGGCCCCCAGAACGCGAGGTTGGGCCTCCTGGGGGGCTAATTTGATGTGCCGTGGCAGCCTGCCAATCCTCCCCGCAAGCTAACGCCATCCACTTCTCCACTGGCTCTCCCAGAAGACGCGCCCACAAGATGACACCGCCTTGCCCCAAAATATTTTGCAGAATATTGCAAAACCCTATTGACAAACCGTCACGGGGCGCAGATAATGAGGGTGCCGTTGGCGCGGTGCCAACGCAGTAAGTGATTATGGACTACGGACAGGACTACGGACAGATCATCTATAGAGAGCGCCGAAGGGTGATGCGGAAGCGGCGGCGCCTCGGGCTTCACGGCCCGACACAGGAGGACATTGCGAAACTGTTGGGTCTGGCTGTCCACGTCGTGATTGCCTACGAGACCGGGCAGCAGCCGTGCGGCGAGGAGTTCTATCGGACGGCGATGGACATTATCCGATCCTACGAGCCGCAGGTGGCGACGTGATTTTGACGATGTGCGGGCCGCAAGCAGAGTCCGGTTCTTGGGCGAGTCGGGCTGGCTCGTGGCCCGCGCAACAGTGTGGCGCCGGAGGTGGTAGACCTTACCTCTCCTACTCCCGGCCCCACGACGGGGCAGCCGGGGCGGGCGCGTGGAAACCAAGCGCCCTGGCTGTCCTCCTTATTGACCGGCAATAGGGCCGGAAACGACAGCGGCCCCGGAGCGAGAACTCCGAGGCCGCACAGAGAGGGGTTCGGGTCAAATGAACCGCAGACACTATACCACACATCCGCAACAGCGGACAGACAGGCACGGAATCCCCGTCCTGCCACGAGACTTCGAGGAGATGTTGAGCAGGAGCGAATACAGGGAGTGCCCGTTGTGCGACGGCTCCCCGCTGAGGTGGGCCGGGGAGTGGATTCCCTGCGACCTCGCCAGCCAGCTTCCCCACCTGCACAGGAGGGTGTCATGAGCAGATTCGCTTTGGGATACCGCGACCCTCAGCAGCCGGACGAGACTTTTGAGCAGTCGCGCGAACGCTCCGAAAACTGCTACCGCGAACTGGTGGCGGAGAACGACGAGGACGAATCGGAATACTACCCGTCCGCGCGGGAGATAGCGGAGGAGGCATGGTCGTGAGCACAGCAACCTGCAAACGTTGCGGGGCGGCGCTGTCTGACCCTCGGAGGATTGACGACGGCATGGGCACCTGCTGCCGCCGCCATCAGCCGCACCGGCGCCACATCCGGTTCGACGGGGTCAAGCCGGACGGCACCAGCGTGTTCCGTATCTACAGCCTGACCATCGGCGGGAACTCGACCCGCTACGAAGTCAAGGTGAACTTCGAGGATGGCACGTTCACCCGCACCTGCCC
>JAKJEM010000154.1 GCA_022705425.1 Planctomycetota bacterium | reverse complement strand
CGTTCCATGTACGCCCCGCGTCCGATGGCGATCATGTGCGCCCCCCAGGCGTACGTCGCACGGCCCAGGGCCGTCGCCGACACCACGCCCGCCACGGCCCCCGCCCCCAGAGCCGTACAGCGCCATCCCTCCGCGCGCGACCGCGCCCCGACAGCCGTCGTTTCTGCGGCCGAACCGCCCGCGATCCGCTCATGCCCCTTCGCTTCGGCATCCTTGCCGATCGCCACGCCGTCTCCCCCCGCCCGGGCGTTCGCGCCGAGAGCCGTCACCGGCAATGCCGCCGGGGCCTCCTGCCCCCAGCCCGCCGCCGCGCTACACAGCGCCGCCGCCAGTGCCGCCGCTGTCATCGAAAGCCGCATCGCTCTCCATCCTCCCAAGGGGTTCGCGCCGAACAACGGGACGCTCGATTCTAGTCCGCCCTTCGCTCGCACACAAGCGCCCTCGACAACGTCGCCCGCGTCATCTATGATATCTGTTGGCCAACTCATCCCTCTGACGCGGGAGAAGAAGATGATGAAGACGCTGTTGCCCCTTGCCGCGTGCGGCACGGCCCTCGTCGTCGTTCCCCTCGTCCAGGCGCAACCCGCCCGCAACCCCGGCGTTCTTCGGATGGCCCTCGTCAGCATGAAGAGCCAGTACTCCGACTCGCCGGACGCCGCGGCAAACCGGAAGAACATCCAAGTCAACCTCGACCGCCACTTCTACTTCATTGAGAAGGCGGTCGCGCAGGGAGCGGAGTTCGTCGGCTTTCCCGAGCTTTCGATCAACGGCTACAAGTTCAGCGCCAACATGACCTGGCTGAGTCTGGACGGGCCCGAGGTCCAGTCCCTGGCGCGCAAGGCCGCCGAGAAGAAGATCTACGTCGCGGCGGGGATCGCGGAACTCGACGCGGCGGGGAAGAAGTGGAACACCCACTTCGTCATCGGTCCGGATGGAAAGGTCGTCGGCTGGCATCACAAGATCTGGCTGACGGCCGAGCGCGGACATACCGGGATCGGCTCACACCACAACGTCTTCGATGTCAAGGGCCTCCGGATGGGCATGGCCACGTGCGCGGACAACACCGACTACCTGAATGCAAAGGCCCTCGTGGACAAGGGCGCTCAGATCATCTACGGCCCGCACGCCAACACCACCGGCAGCACCTTGGCCGGCTGGTACAAGTTCCGCGCGCGCTGGGGCGGCCCGTGGGACGGCACGTTCGTCAAGAGCAAGACGTCCAACGACGGTCCCGAGGCCGACATGCCCTCGGGCGGCTGGATGGCGCAGTTGAAGGTGTACGCCGCCCTTCACAATCACGCCGGACTCTACAACCCCGAGTTCGACCCGCCGGCGACGAACGACACCAGCAACCGCTTCGCCGGCGGCGCGTGGTTCATCGCCCCCGACGGGACCACCCTGGCCCAGGTTCCCACCTCCACGCGCAAGGAGGACAGCCGGGAAACCCTTCTGCTGTGCGACATCCCCATCCCGCCGAGGAAGCCGTAGAAGAAGCTCCGACGCCCGGACCGTGTCCCGTCCGGAGCGAAGTTGATTCCGCCTTACGTTTCGTGGAAAATCACGGTATCGTCCGGTGTACGCGCGGTGCGTACCGGCCGGTTCCTTCGCAAGGTTCAACGCCCATGCGGCTTTCGTACGGCATCCGGCCTCGGGCTATCCCCTTCGTGCTGCTGGCCGCGTGCCTGGCCGGTTGCGCAACGCCACCCCCGCCGGACACCACAGGCCTGGGGCCGATGGAAAGCGTCATTGCGCGGCTGAAGACCCCTGACGACGCAACCCGACGACGCGCCGCCGAGGACCTTCGCGAGATGGCCGAACTGGGGATCAGCGCCGATGACGGCATCAAGGCCCTCGAAGCCGCCGCCGTCGCCGAATTCCCCGGCGCGCGGGCCTCGCGCATCCGCGCCGTCCTCGTCACCGCCGCCGCCTTCGACCCGAAACCCGAGTACATCCCCGTCGTGCTCAGGAACTTTACCCTCTACGACCGCGCCGGAAAGGACGTCGCCCTCAAGCTCCTGCTCAACCTCCCCACTCGCCCCGCCGCCGAGGCCTACGTCAACCTCCTCTCCCGCGCCACGGCCGCCTCCGAGATAGACGGCTTCTCCATCGCCCCCCTGGCCGCCGCGCCGCACGACCTCGATGTCTTCTTCCCCCGCCTGCTCGACTGCGCGCGCGACCGCGCCACCGAGCGCCAGGTCTATGCCGCCGCGCTGGACTTTGCCCGGCGCGGGCTTCTGGCCGCCGAAACCCTTCAGGAGATCGGCGCGCGCGTGGCGCTCAAGTCCGCATCGCTGCGCCGCACCCTGATGCCGACCCAGCAGGCCGACGGCGCCGCCTGGATGTGGGACCCCCAGTACCTCTTCGACGCCCAGTTGGCCGAGGCCGTCCTGGAGCTGTTGGGCTATTGCCCCTCCCCCGCCGTCGAGTCGGAGCTCCGCGCGGCCCGCCTCTACACCGACAAGCGCCTCAAGACCGCCGCCCTCCTGGCCCTGCTCCGCCTCGAACACTCCGTATCCCCCGAGGACCTGCGCGACGCCGCCGCATCGCCCATCGCGCGCGCCGCCCTCTTCCGCGGCCTGCGCGAGCAGGGCCTCTCCGACCTCTACCCGCCCGACTTCGCCGGCGCGCAGGACTTCGCCGAGGCCGAAATGGTCGAGTGGCTGGCCGCCTCCGCGCAATGGGGACGCCCCCCGGACGAAATACGCCTCTCCGGAATCGTGACCCGGCCCTCCGAAGATGGGAATCTTTCCTACTACGTCTTCAAGTTCCGCAACGCCTCCGCCGACGCCCGCCGCCCGGCGCCCTGGCTGGCCGGCATGGCCGGTCCGTTGCGCGTGGGCGAACCCGCCGCACCGACCGACACCCGCGAAACCTTCAGCGCCTTCGAACCCTATGACCGGCGCTCCGACGAGGGACACGTCGAACACCTGCGCGCCGCCGGAGCGGGGCGGTAGCGCGCCTCCGCCCTGCGCCCGCCTGTCCTCCTTTCTTTCCTCGCCCCCTTGCGCCACGCTCCGCCACGGGGTACGATGTGGCCGGGGAGAGTGGCTTACGAGGAGGCCTTGACCGCATGTCCGTTGCGCGCGTAATCCCGGCGCTCTGCCTGGCCGCCGCAGCCGCATTCGCCGCCTGCGCCGCCCCCGCAGAGCCCGCCACGCCCGCCAACCGCGGGATCACGATGCGCGTCCAGCAGGAAGTCCTCCTCGGCGACATGTCCGCCCGCACCGACTACCAAGCCAGGTTCCTCGACACGGAAGGCTTCCGCATCGAAGGCAAGATGCGCCTGAGCAGCATGGAGCTCGACATCGAAATGGTCGTGGTCGGCACCCCCGAACAGGTGCGCCAGCTCTCCAGGACCCCCTACGGCCCCCATGCGTACGTTGTGGACCTCGCCCCCATCCGCTACTCCTTCCCCGAATACGCGCCGGCAAAGACCTACGACCCCCGCGCCTACAAGGAACTGCTCGACAAGACCCCCGACAAGAAGCCCCTTCCCAAGAGCCCCTCCATGGACGGCGTCGAAGTCGAGGGTTACGAAATGGCGCTGCCGGAGGGCCGCTTGTCCATGCCCGCGAATGTCTCGCTGGCT
>JAKJEM010000153.1 GCA_022705425.1 Planctomycetota bacterium | reverse complement strand
CGCCGTCGCGCGCGAAGGAGCGTCCGGGTAGATCGAGGGCGGTGATCGCGGCGCCGGCGGCGCGGACCACGAACGCGGCCGATCCCCACTCGGCCACCTGTTTGCCCTGGAGCAGCCACACGTCGACATAGTAGCCGCCGGCCGGCAGCGCCGGCAGCGGCAGCGACAGGCCGCCGGCGGCGGCGAGGTCGGCCGGCCCTTCCTTTGTGTACACCACTTCGTTGCGGCGGGCGCGAAGGTTCTGCCCTCGGCGTCGAGGCCGAGGATGCGCACCTTGGGCCCCTTGCCGGCGGCGGCGAGGACCAGCTTGGCCGCCAGGCTGAAGAAGTACTCGGCCTGCGTCAGCTCCTCGGGATCCTGGGTCGCCGAGGGATGCATCGCGGGGCCGCCGAAATAGCTCCCGCCGCCCGAAGCGAAGGAGTAGATTTTTCCTTTGCCCAGGGAACGGACGGTCACCGGCTTCGCTTCCCAGGGGACGGGCGCGGTCTCAAGCGTGTCGGGAAGGAAGGCCCCGTTCTGCGCCACCCGCGGCGAGGCTGCCGCAGGGAGGGCTTTCGGCAGCGTCAGCGCGCTCAGGGGGATGGCGGCGAGGAAGGAGGCGTCGTTTGTCGGATGGGCCGAGGGGTAGTTGAAGCTCATGTTCCAGCGGTCGGCGCTGAAGAGGGCGACGCCGGTGCCGCCGGCCACCGCCTCCACCAGTTGATAGTGCAAGTCGGCCGGGAAGCGCAAGGGGCTGTAGGCGGCGAAGACGATGGCGTCCCATTTCTGCTTCAGCAGTTCGCCCAGGTCGCGCTTCAGCTCGGGATACAGCTTGATCCCCTCGTGGTAATAGTCGGTGGCCGGCGCGAACTTGCCTTCGACCGTCCCCGAATGGAAGACGTCGAAATCGACGTCCATGCGCAGGGCCAGCTCGTAGATGTCCCAGGCGTCGCCGGGACGGGAGATGAACAGCACCCGCGGCTTGCCGCCGGCGTAGTTCCTGGCCCACTCGATGACGGGGTAGCGCCGCGTCCGCGGGTCGGGCAGGTTCTCCGGTTCCTCCCGGGCCGCCGGCGCGTCCGGGGCGGCGGCGAGGACGGCGACAAGGACGAGAGACGCGCGGAGCGCGCGCCATGCGTGCGTGCGGATAGCCATTGCTTTCCTCCCTATGAACGACCTTCGCTTGCACGGGGGTAGCCCCCGCGCTCACCGGCGGCCGGCGGACGCGAAATACCCATCCGTCTGCTTCCGGTCATGCCGAAACGGCCTGGCGCGCCGTTCCATGAGCTTGTAGACGTATACACCTTACCCGGCGGCGAGACAAGCGGAAAGTGCTTCCCGCTCTTGCCCCGGGCGGGCGATGCTGTGGTATACTGCGCGCATGGTGTGCCGGAGACAAGACGGACGGCGCCGCGCCGACCCGATGCGGGCAGTGGAGCTGGCGCTGTGCCTGCTGACGCTGCCGCTGTGGGGCGGGCTGACGCTGCTGCTGGCGGCGCTGGTGCGGGCGGTGGATGGCGCACCCGCGTTTTTCCGCCAGGAACGGGCGGGGCTGCACGGCGTTCGCTTCACCCTGCTCAAGCTGCGGACGATGCGTCCCGGACCCGGCAGCGACGCCGAACGTCTGACCCGTCTGGGACGCCTGCTGCGGCGCACCAGCCTAGACGAGCTGCCGCAACTCTGGCATGTGATCGGCGGCACCATGGCGCTGGTCGGTCCGCGCCCGCTGCCGGCCCGCTACCTGCCGCGCTACACCGCCGAGCAGATGCGGCGTCACGCGCGGCGGCCGGGGCTCACCGGCTGGGCCCAGGTCAACGGCCGCAACGCGCACGCCTGGGAGGAGCGCCTGCGGCTCGATGTCTGGTATGTCGACCACCGCAGCTTGGCCCTTGATCTGCGCATCCTGGCGCGGACCGTGGGGCGGGTGCTCGCGGGCAGCGGCATCGCCGCCGAAGGCGAAGCGACGATGACGGAGTTTGAGGGAGCGGGCGGATCGGTGAACAGGGATCAGTAGAGGCGCTTGCAGAACCTCCGGTTCCTGCAAGCGGAGGGTTCAGGGTTCGGGGTTCAGGAGATGATTTTCACCTGAACCCAGGCATTCTGGTTTCCGGCTCCTGCAGAGGTTCTGCAAGAGCCTCGGTAACGAGTAATCGGGAGCGGAGTCATGGAAATTGCGCAAGTGGAACGGGCGGCGCGGGTGCACGGGATGTGGCGCGAGGCGGCGTGGGTGCGGATCCGCTCGCAGTTGCGCTTCGCCGAACACCTGGCGGAGACGGAGAAGCGGCGCGCGGCGACGTGGCGCGCGCGGATCGAGGAGGCCAAGGCCGCCGCCGCCGCCGCGCTGGCTTCGGAAACCGCCGACCTGCCGGAACTGGCGGCGCAGGTCGAGGCGCTGCTGGCGCCGCTGGCCGACGCGGCCAAGGCGCGGACCGTCTACCTGGTCGGCCACGCGCACATCGACATGAACTGGATGTGGTCGTGGCCCGAGACGGTCGCCGTGACGCTCGACACCTTCAGCACCATGCTCGATCTGCTGACCGAGTTTCCCGACTTCCACTTCTCGCAGAGCCAGGCGAGCGTCTATTCCATCGTCGAACGCTACGCGCCGGAGCTGCTGCCGCGGATCGCCGCCTTCGTCAAGGAGGGGCGCTGGGAGGTCACGGCGAGCCACTGGGTCGAGTGCGAAAAGAACGACGTCGGCGGCGAAGCGCTGTGCCGTCACGTGCTCTATACGCGCGCCATGATGGCCCGTCTCTTCGGACTGACGCCCGAGGCGGTCGCCATCGACTGGGCGCCCGACACCTTCGGCCACGCGGCGACGACCCCCGCTTATCTGCGCCAGGGCGGCGTCCGCTACCTCTACATGTACCGTCCCGGCGACTTGCAACAGCCCCTTCCCGAGGCGTTCTGGTGGGAAGCCCCCGACAGCTCGCGCGTGCTGGTGCGCAACGACCAGAAGCTGGGCTACAACGGCATCATCCGGCCCTCCGACATCCTCTGCACGCTGGAACGGATGCAGCAGTCGGTCGGACGCGATTTCGGGTTGCTGGTCTACGGTGTGGGCGACCATGGCGGCGGCCCGACGCGGCGCGACCTGCTTTCCGCGCGCGAGATGAACGCTTGGCCGGTCTTCCCGACGCTGACGTTCAGCACTGCGCAGACCTTCTACCGCAGGCTCGAAAAGGAAGGAGAGGAACTGCCGGTGGTGCGCGGCGAACTGAACAGCGAGTTCGCCGGCTGCTACACCTCGCAGGCGCTGATCAAGCGCGCCAACCGCCTCGCCGAAGCGCGCCTGGCCGACGCCGAGTTCGCCGCCGTCGCCGGCCGCCTCGCCGGCGGCGTCCCCTATCCGCTGGAGGCGCTGAGCGAGTCCTGGCGGCGCACCCTGTTCTCCCATTTCCACGACATCCTCCCCGGTTCGGGCGTCCGCGACACCCGCATCTACGCGCACGGACAGTTTCAGGAGACGGCGGCCAGCGCGGCCGTGGTCACCACCCGCGCGCTGCGGGCCGTGGCGGCCGCCGAGCTGCCGCCCCTCTTCACCGGCGGCGGGGCCGGCGGCGGTTCCGGCATCGACGCCGCGGAGGGGCGGCTCAGCCTAGCCCACCGCCACGGCGGCGAGACGGTCTATCCCTTCGTCCTCTTCAACTCCACGGCGGCGGAACGGCGCGAGGTGGTGCGGCTCACAGTCTGGGACCGCGAAGCGCCGGGCACGCTCCTGCCGTTCCACGAAACCGTGTTCGAGGCGTGCGAC
>JAKJEM010000152.1 GCA_022705425.1 Planctomycetota bacterium | reverse complement strand
CGGGGTGGACCCTTGGCCGGAGTTGCACCCGATGGCGCGGCGCGGATTCACTGGGACATCGCCGACCCCGCCGACGCGGACGGCACGGGGCACGAGGAGGAGGTCTTCCGCCGGACGCTGGCGGAGATCGAGGACCGGCTGCCGGCGCTCCGGGCGCGGGTGCGGCGCGAGGCGGAGGCCGGCGGACCCGGTTGAGCGGCGCGGCCCTATTCGCCGAAGCGGATATCGGCAATATGGGCGTTGGTCTTGACGAGCGGCGCATCGAGGGAACGCAAGGGGCGTCCATCGAGGATGACGCGGTCCAGAAGGACCCCTTCGACGCGATGGTCGGGATCGAAGCCCAGGATTTCGACGGCCCTGGCCGGACCGCCGCGAAAGAGGATGTTCCGGAAGGCGACGTTTCGGATGCGTCCGGGGGCGGCGTCGGCGCCCCACATGTCCTTGACGATCAGCAGTTGAATCGGGCATGGCGGGGCGCCGAAGCGGCGGGTGGGCAGGGTGAAGTCCTCGACGCGGATGTCCTCGAAGGCGACGCCGTCCACAGTGGCGGCGTCCACGACGCGCACCCCCAGCGCCCAGTGGCGCGTGAAGAGGATGTCGCAATCGCGGAAGAGGACGTTGGTGATGGCGGCGCGGGTCTCATAGGTGACGCCGAGGGGGTAGCCCCAGTCGCTCCAGAGGATGCAGCGTTCGGCGCGCACGTCGCCGCCGGGGGGCTCGGGGCGGAGGGTCTTGACGGCGATGCCGTCGTCGCGGTTGCGGATGAAGCAGTCGCGGATGACGACGCGACGGGAATTGACGGGGTTGATGCCGTCGCTGTTGAGGCGTCCGCTGAGGATGCGCAGTCCCTCGGCGAGGACATCTTCGGAGGCGGCGATATGGACGTTCCAGCTCGATGAATCGCGGAGGACGATGCCTTCGAGGCGGGCGTTTCGGACGCCTTCGAGGCGGATGAGGTTCTTGGCGGGATGGGGCAGGAGGCTGCCGTCAAGGATGCCGCGCCCGGCGATGCGGATATCGCGGACGCCGCGGGCGTGGACGACGGGGGTGGGGTACGTGACGAGGTTGATGCGCTCGCTGAGGCGGCCCTTTTCGTCCGACGCCAGGCGGGCGCGCACCACGGCGCCGCCGGCGAGGTAGAGGGTCTGGCCGCTCTGGATGGAGAGGGCGCTCACTTCGTGCCGGCCCGGGCCGAAGTAGAGGACGTTCGGGTCGTCGGGGCGGGGACGCTCGCGTTCCGGGGCCGCCACGAAGAAGTGGAGCGGGACGGAATCGTCGTCGAGGAGGAGGGTGACGCACTGCGGGCGATCGAGTTCGAAGTGCAGGAGATCGCCCTCGCGCCGGGGGACGATGCCGGCGGAGGTGGGCCAGACCCAGGCGTTCTGGAAGGGGCGGGCGGGCCTGACGGCAATGCGGACGCGCCCCTCGAAATCGAAGATGACGAAGGCGGCTCGCTCGGACGGCCCGCCGTGGGTGTGTGTCCAGATGCCTTTGGGGGGCTTGACGATCTCGTGGCGGACGGCGGCGGGGTACACCGACAGGGGCAGCCCCTCGACCTCGACGGCGTACTCCGGGGCGAGGGGTTCGGCGTCGGGGGGCTTCCAGGTGACAACGCGGCCCGAGGAAGTCGAGCGTTCGATCATGGCGGCATTCCCCGGAAGAGGGACCGGCCCGTCGGACGGAGCCGGGGTCTGCGCGCAGGAGGCCAGGGCGAGCAGGAGAATGGCGGACGCGGCAGGCCCTGCGAGCATCGGATGTTTCTCCCAGCGCCACGGGACAGGCGCAAGTGCGGCGCAACGGCATTGTCTGTGAAGAATGAGGGAAGGTCAAGCGGCGCGGGCGGAGACGTGGAGCAGCGTTGCCCGACGAAGGATAAGGGTCTATACTCACCGGCGGCAGGGCGCGCGGGCTTGCCGCGCGCGAGATCCCGCGCGGGCGCGCGCGGACGTTCGGCACGGTTTGCGGGAGAGCGAGGCCACGATGAAGGCGCGCGAGATAGCGGCGGTGGTGGAGCGGATCGCACCGATTTCAGGGGGGATGCCGGGGGACGAGCTCGGGTTCGTCTATGGGACGGGCGAGGAGGAGGCGCGCGGGGTGGCGACGTGCTGGTCGCCGACGCGGCGGGTGATCGAGGAGGCGGCGCGGGCGGGATGCAACATGATCATCAGCCATGAGCCCCTCTTTTTCCAGCGGCGCTGGAGTGTGGACGCCGAGGCGAAGAATGTGTGGTTCGAGGAGGCGGAGGACTCGGCCAAAGCGGTGAACCGTGCGCGGGCGGCAGCGCTGAAGGCGATGGGGGGCTGCGTGTGGCGCGCGCACTCGAACTGGGACACGGCGCCGCGCTACGGGGTGATTGATGCGCTGATCGCGGAGCTCGCGCTGGGGGCGCCGACGGCGCGCAGCCGCTTCATGACGCTGCACAGCGTGAAGGAAATCGCCGTGCGCGACCTGGCGCGGAAGGTGCAGCGGACGCTCGATACCGGGTCGGTGCGCGTGACGGGGAATCTCGACCGGAAGGTGACGCGCGTGGCGACGATGATCGGCGGCCTGGGGCAGATGTTCAACTCGGTGGAGGAGGCGGCGACGCTGGGCGCGGAGGCGGTGGTGGCCGGCGAGTGCCTGGCCTATACGATGTGGAACGCGGAGGAGCTCGGGTTGAGCCTGATCGAGGCGGGCCACGGCGCGTCGGAGAATCCGGGGATGCGCGCGATGGCGCGCTGGCTGGCGGAGCAGATTCCGGGCACGCCGGTGCGCTTCATGGACACGGGCCTGGCGTGGACGACGGTGTAGCGCGGCGCCGCCCCTCCGGGCCACTGGGGATGCTTGCCGTCGTCGTCTGTCGTCCGTCGTCCGTCGTCTGTCGTCTGCCGTCTGCCGTCCGTCATCCGTCGTCCACGCGCAGCGCGGCGGTCTTGCGCGCAGAGGCCGCACGTCCTATAATGGCCGGCGCGACGGCGTCCCTGGGGCGGCCGTGGCAAGTGAGAGCCTAAACGTGGAAGAGACCAGCGGACTGGATTCATCGGTGCTGGTGTTGAACCGCTTCTTCATGGCGGTTCACGTCATCTCGGCGCGCCGGGCCTTTTCGCTCCTGAGCAAGCGCGTCGCGGAGGTGGTCCACGTCATCGAGGATCGCTACGAGGCCTTCACCTTCGAGAGCTGGCGCGAGGTTTCGCAGTACCGCGAGTTGTTCGCCAGCGACGAGACGCACGACTGGGTGCGTACGGTCTCCTTCGAGATACGCGTGCCGCGGGTGATCCGGCTGGTGGCCTACGACAAGCTGCCGCGCGAGCGGGTGCAGTTCAACCGGCGGAACCTGTTTGCGCGCGACGAGAACCGCTGCCAGTACTGCGGGCGACGCTTCCCCACGACGGAGTTGAGCCTGGACCACGTGGTGCCCCGGATGCAGGGGGGGCGGACGACGTGGACGAACGTCGTCTGCGCGTGTACGAACTGCAACAAGCGCAAGGGCGGGCGGACGCCGGACGAGGCGAGTATGCGGCTGATCCGGCTGCCGGTCGAACCGCGGCGCAGTCCGGTGATCCGCATGAAGCTGCGGTCGGGGCGGTACCAGTCGTGGAAGGCCTTCCTGGACAACGCCTACTGGAGCGTGGAGTTGAAGTAGCGGGGCGGCGGGTCTTCCGGGTTCGGGGGTGTTTCCGGGCATCTTCTGCAAGAAAGCTTCTCTCATGTGCGGGATATTCGGCTATGTGGGAAATCGGACGACGGCGCGGTTGTTGATTGACAGCCTGGCGCGGCTGGAGTACCGGGGGTATGACTCGTGGGGGGT
>JAKJEM010000151.1 GCA_022705425.1 Planctomycetota bacterium | reverse complement strand
CGCGATGGCGCTGCAGAGCCGGGGCGTGGAGGAGGGGACGAAGGCGCTGATGGAGCGGATTGCGCTGGCGCAGGGGGAGTACATGAACCTGCACCGGATGTATGTGCCGGTGGGCGCGACGATAGACTTCGGGGCGACGGCGTCCGCGCCGGAGGCGCACAGCACGCTGCCGCTGTGGGCCGCCCTGGAGGCGGGGGCGAACCTTCTGCCGGCGGAGGCTTCGACGCGGACGGAGGGGACGCGGCTGGCCTCGGACACGTTCGCGCCGTGGCGGTGGTACTACTACATTGATCGCTGGAACACGCCGCTGCGGTATGAGTGCGCGGCGCCCTGGAAGAGCTTCCGGCTGACGTCGGCGGGGAAGGACCTGGTGTTCGGGTCGGGTGATGATATTGTGGTTGAACGGTAGATTGCAGATTGCAGATTGCAGATTGCAGAATGCAGAGCGCAGATTGCAGAGTGCAGATTGCAGAGTGCAGATTGCAGAGTGAACGGCGAACAGCTGCGGATGCGTTTTCTGGCGTTTGCCGTGCGCATCATCCACGTGTCCGCCGCGTTGCCCAAGACGGAGGAAGGGCTTCACATTCGGCGTCAGGTGTTGCGGTCCGGCACCTCCGCCGGCGCCAACTATCAGGAGGCGTGCGGCGCCGAAAGCCGCGCCGACTTCATACACAAGATGCAGATTGTTCTCAAGGAACTCCGCGAAACGTTGTATTGGCTCCAGGTCGTCCGAGCTGCGGGAATGCTTCCGGCGGTCCGCATGGGCGGCGTCACGCAGGAATCTGACGAGTTGATCGCCATCGTTGTCCGGTCTCTGGTGACCGCCAGAGGTAACGCGCGCCATGTTCGCAAAGGCTGAGACCATGCCTCAATCTGAACTCTGCGTTCTGCATTCTGCATTCTGCAATCGCCGCCGGCGAGGCTTTGCGCCGGGTGCGGGCGGGGGGGGCTTTACGCTGGTGGAGATGCTGGTCGTCATCGCCATCATCGCGCTGGCGGCGATGATGGCGATTCCGATGATGACGCCCTTTACGCGGAGCCGGAAGGTGGAGCAGGCGGCGGAGGTGGTGAAGAGCGCGTGTATCCTGGCGCGGAGCAAGGCGGTGCAGCAGCGGAAGAAGTTCAGTGTGACGATTCTGCAGAATGAGCGGCTGGTGTATTTGACGGACTACGAGGACCTGCGGGACGGCGCGGCGGTTCCGGCGAACGTGAACAAGTACGTGCCGTCGGACAAGACGGCGCCGTACTGCCCGCACTGGCTGGGGAACTACAACAACAACGAGGCGCCGGCGACGACGGCGGCAACGGCGGCGGCGGCGAACCTGCGCGGGGCGGTGCTCGACCATTATTCGCGACGGCAGGGGTACATTCCGAAGACGATTCCGGAGGGGTGCCGCTTCGATCTGGGAACGACGGCGGGCGAGGCGGCGTGGACGTATGTGTTTCTTCCGACCGGGAGCGCGTGGACGGCGCGTCCGGCGGCGAAGAATGAGTTCGACGGGCACTGGCTGAAGACGACGTGGGTGGATACGGCGACGAACCAGCCGGGGGGGCCGGTGATCGAGTTTTTCGACGGGCGCGAGGTGCGGGCCTCGACGACGCTGGTGGTGTATGCGATGACGGGGCAGGCGATGCGGATGGATGTGGATGTCAACCGATGAAAGCAGAATGCAGAACGCAGAGCGCAGCGCGCAGAGCGGTTCCCGCTTCGAACGGGGGGCGGGAACCGGGGGAGCGCCGGTTGCTTTCCGGGGGGAGAATCCTGCGTCTGAGGGCGGCTCTTCGGCGGACGGAGGAGGCGCTTGACGTCCGCAGGCAACTGCTGCGCGCCGGCGCCCGTCCTGCGTTCTGCGTTCGAGGCCGCTGTTCGGGGTTGAGCCTGATCGAGATTCTGATTGCGCTGTTCATCTTCCTGTTCGGGGTGCTGGGGGTGCTGTCGCTGTTCCCGGTGGCGATGAGTACGGCGGGGCGGTCCATCGGCGAGACGCGGGCGACGGTGCTGGCGCGGTCGGCGCTGGCGCAGGTGAAGTTCGATTGCACGATGCCCTATGAGGTTGGGCGGACGGATCCGGCGACGCCCAGCACGAACAATACGCTGGTGCGCGAGAGCTCTTCGGCGTCGCTCGACGATTACTACGTCACGGTGGTGGGCGGGCTGGGGCGGGGCCAGTCGCGGCGGATCACGGGGAACGCGGGACGGACGTTGAACGTTGCGCCGGACTGGACGGTGGTTCCGGAGATGGGGGCGGGGTACGTTATTACCCGGCTGGGGTTGCCGGATGTGCCGCTGCCGGGGGCGCCGTTCGGCGCGGGGTTGAACCGGAGTCTGGTCTTCTGGGGCAAGGGCACGAGGGCGGAGGAGTTCTATCCGGGGATTCCGAGCACGCACGACATCGTGCTTGACGCGACAAACGATCCGTGGCAGAGCGGGTCGAATCCGGTGGAGCCGTTTACGGGGTTCCCGGCGGTGACGAACGCGGTCATCAGCGCGGACGGGACGACGATCACGAGCGCGGACTTTGCGGGCCGCATCGGGACGAGCAACCAGTTCTGTAACTACCAGGTGCGGGCGTGGACGAGCCCGCCGAACGCGCGGCTTCAGGTGCGGCGGATTACGGGGAATCCTGCGGGGAATCAGTTGACGGTGACGCCGGCGTTCGGGGCGCCGCTGGCGGGCTCGACGCCGGAGCGTCTGGAGATCGGCTGGTCGAATGCGGGGCAGTGGACGGCGGCGGACACGCCGGCGAGCGCGAGTCCGACGGCGTACATTGTGATTACGAACGGGCGGCCTTCGGGGCGGGTGTATGCGGTGAGCGAGAGTGGGACCGCTTTCGTCAAAGAGGATTTCTCGGCAGGTACCGTGTCCGGGGCTAATCTGGGCGGCCCCAATTCAACCACGGTGAACGTCTCCCCTCCGGGGTGGACGTATGATGCCAACAAGAAGTACGTGTTCAAGCTCCGTCGCGCGAGTTCGACCGTGACGCCACCCCCGGGTGATCTGGAAGAGAACAACCTTCACATCCGGCGCATCGAAAACTACAACGCAGGTGTCGTCACAGTCTCCCCGGCGTGGCCGTGGTCAAACACTCCGGCAGGGACACACGCATACGAGATTGTTCCGCTGCACCGGATCGTGCTTTCGGCGGCGGACTTCGACCGGCACCAGGTCAAGACGGCGGAGTCCGGGGGGCGGTACGCCCTTCAGGATGCGACGTCCTTTACGCTGATCGGGCCGGGGCGGACGGTGACGCCGGGGGTGGTGAATCCGCCGTTGGTGACCTTCCTGCCCCAGGGGGATATCGGCGCGCTGCCGGGCGTGCCCGCGCGCTTGAACAGGCTGAATGAGGTGAGCAATCCCTGGCGCGTCATTCCGGATACCTTCGGGATTGCGGGGAACCCGGCGACGTACGGTTCGGAGCACAGTTGCGTGGCGGTTTTCAGCGACGGCGGAGGGGAACCGGCGGACCCGGTGCGGGTGGATGTGTTCGTGTATCGGAACTTCAACGGGACGAAGGACTTGAGTGACAACCAGAAGCCGGTGGGGTTCGCGACCGGCTACATCGAACGTCCGTAGGAAGGCGCAATGGATACGGCCCAATACAGACTGCCGATTGACGGGCTGCTGACGCGAGGCCGGGGGCGCGCGGTCGGGGCCGGGCTTTTGGCGAAAGGGCCACAGCCGGGGGCGGCTGTGCCACATGGGGGGGCGACGAACGGCGGACGACGGACGACGGCGACGGACGACGGACGGCAGACGATGGACGACAGACGACAGACGACGGACGACGGACGACAGACGGCGAACGACGGACGACAGACGACGGACGACGGACGACGGACGACGGTGGCGGCGGTGATGA
>JAKJEM010000150.1 GCA_022705425.1 Planctomycetota bacterium | reverse complement strand
GCGCGAACGACTCGCGCACAACGACGCCTGGCCGGAACGCGTAGACGCCTTCCTCCATTGCGCCAGATAGCTCCTGTTGATTGAGCAGATCAACGGTCTTTTCGACCATGGACGGGATGGCGCCGCTGATGTCCACCGTGCTGACCGTCGGCGAGGAAACCTGGGAGAGGGGGAAGTTGCCGTAGCCCAGGATCGCCACGTCCTGGGGCACGGTCAGTCCGCGTTTGAGCAGTTGCTGGGCAATGATCACCGCGTCGGTGTCCACGCTGGTCATGACGGCGACGGGGCCGGTCCGGCGCGCTTCGACAAGGCGCGGCGCCACTTGGCCGGCCAGCGTCCATGGGTCGCTGGGCAGCGCGTCCAGGACTTCGTGGCGCAGTCCGGCGGCGCGGGCGGCGCGGCGGAACCTCTCAGCGTAGCCTGTGGACTCGCCGCGCCGGGCCATGATCACGTGGCTGCGGCCATCGGCCACGGCCATGCGGCAGAACTGCTCGCACTCCCAGTCGTAGTCGATGTGCAGGCCGGGCCGCGGGCCCACGTCGCCGCCAAAGCTCACGGCAATGACCGGCCCGCAGCCGGTCCGCGCCTCCGCGACGCACTCAGCCATCCAGTCCTTGGCTTCGGAGGTGGACGAGATGGCGACGACGCCGCAAGTGCGATAGGAGCGGAACCGGCTGACGTGGTAGCGCGCCAGTTGCGCGTCACCGGTGTGCACGCCCAGGATTACCTCTTTGCCCATCTGCGCCATCTGGAGACTGATGTAGTAGAGGAACTGCGACGCGTAGGAGCCTTTGAGGTCGTGGATCAGCACGCCCAGGAGCGTGGAAACGCCGCAGCGAAGCTGACGGGCGCTGGCATCGATGACGTATCCTAACTCGCTTGCTGCGTTCAGGATACGCTTGCGAGTGGCTTCGGAGATGCGGACGTTGCCGCCAGACTGGCCCGCGAGAACCTGGGACACGGCGGACTTGCTGAAACCAGCGCGTTTGGCGACGTCGGCCAGCGTTACTTGCATGTGTTTCTCCAGCGCCCAGCTTGATGTAACGATTCTGCTGTAACGATACATCATATAATACCGCACAAGCGCGGATTGTCAAGGGGGGACATGAAAGGAGGCATTTGCGCTGTGGAGATTTTGCGACGGAAGCCAAGCGCTGAAGGCGCGAATCCATCCCAGCCTGGGCCATGGGCCTCGTTGTTCTACACATCTTTCCCGGTCCACGTGACAGCCTGGGAACCGCGAGGAACACCCCGCAGCCAAGCGACGCTCAAAGGACGGAACCCGCCGGTCTCCCGCAGGCCGTTCGGCCCTTCGATGAACTCAGGGCTTTCAGCAGGCTCAGGCCAGGCGGCGTATCGGCGCAGAGAGCGGCGGAAGGGGATCCCGCGTCCCTGGCCTGGAAACGGCCCTGCGCGCGGCGCCTGTAGGCCGGCCCTCTGCGGCCGGCGCGATGCCGTCCTTTGCCGACGCCGGGGACAGAGCCCTCGTTGTTTTACGCAAGGGTGGGGTTGTCGTGAGCCCCTGGACCGAAGAGGTTCCAACAGGTGGCGAAGTCCTGCATGCGCTGCAGTCCGATCCACACGGTTTGAGGCCCCGGCGGGCTGTTCTTTCGTTTCACATACCCTCCCAGTTGGGCCACCAGGGGGAGGATCTCGCCCAACGACGGCGGCTGGCGGGGAGGGTCGCTCCGGCGCACGACCTTCCACACCGACTTCCATTCCGCCGGTTCGAAGACGGCTTCACAGTCCAGTTCCGGGCATCCCCGGCCCAAGCGGCACACGTACAGCGTCCGCCATGCGACGATCAGATAGACAGCCAGGCACGCCTGAAGACGCCCCAGGCTTTCGAACCGCCGCTCTTCCACCCGGCAGCCCGACTTCAGCACCCGGAAGAACACCTCAATCATCCACCGGCCACAGTACAGCGCAATCACTTCCCGCGCCTGTGAGGCTTCCTCCACGGGCAGGCTCGTCAGCAGCAGCCACTCGACCGGCTCTTCGCCCTCGGGTGGACTCACCTCGCGCACGAGCACGACGTTCACGGCGACCTGTGCGAGTTGGCGGTCCGCGCGCCAAGGCGGGCGGAGAACGACGCGCCCCGAGCGCGCCTCCACGCAGGCCTCCCGCGACTGGCGGGGCTGGCGCCTTCCGCGGGCTTCGCATGAGACTTTTCCCCGCCGTCCGCGCACGGGGATCGTCTGCGTGAACAGGACGGGCCGGGTCTGAACGGTTTCGCTCAGCACGCGCGCCGCCATCTCTCCGACCCCGGAGGACTGCAAGGCGCGGTCCTGGCAACTGCGCACGATCCACTCCACCCCCTGCGCTTGCGCCCCCGCTTCGGCCAGAAACTCGTAAATGTCCGCCTCGCTGTCGCTTACGAGGATCGTCCGGGTCGCTGGCCAGCGCAGCGCCTCCTTTTGCGCCTGGCGAAGCGCCTCGAGCCAGCGCACGCTTTCCTTGAGTTCGATCGGGGTCGCGGCGCGTTGGGCTCGTGTCCGCGGCGCGCAGGTCGCGTCCTCCTCCCGCGTCCAAGGCTTGGCCCACAGCGTACCCAAAGGCGTGCCGTCCGGGCCGAAGGCGTGCAACAGATGCAACAGCAGCCCCCGGCGCGCGCCCCCGTCCAGGGGACCGGCCCCCTCGACCTGCCGCTCCGGCCGCGTCAGGTCCACTTCCGTCGTGTCCTGCGCCAGCACCACGACCGGCTGATCCCCCACGCGCCGGCGCGTGGTCTCGAGGTGCGGTTCCAGGACTCTCTCGAACGTCGCCTTCTCGTTATCGAACAGGCGGTACGCCCCCGCCATCTCCGCGTATCCGCCACAGGCTTGGGGAATGCTGGCCGTCGGACGCCCGCCCAGCGCCGAGAGCACCTCGACCAAACGGGCGTTCAGTCGCGCGTCCTTCAGGTCCGCGCTCCGCATTTCCTCTTTGGCCCACGGCTCCGCCATCGATCTCCTCCCGCGTCGCGATTTCCCGGAGCGCCTCTTGACAAATGATATATAATACTATATCATCCTCGCATGAAAACCACAAGCAAAATCCATCCCTTGTTGGAACGCATGGCCCAAATTGCCCGCATGGAACGCGGCAAGATCTGCCGGATGGCCGGACGCCCCCACTGCAACCACCAGACGTGGCAAGACGGCCGCAACGTCGTGCGCTACGTCCCCCTGGCAGAGGTGGCCGCGTTGCAGGAGGCCATTGATGGCTACAACCTTTTCATGAGACTGGCGCAGGAGTACGCGGACGAGATCATCCGCCGGACTCGCGATGAGCGCGTCAAGAATGCGGCGATGCGCAAGTGACCAAACGCGCCATGAAGGCCAAAGATGTGTAGAACAACGAGGGCTGGCGCCCCAGGCTGGGATGGATTCGCGCCGTTGGCGCTTGGCTTGCGCCGCAAAAGCGTCACACCGCAAATGCATCTCAGCCAACAACGCTCTTGACGCTCCCCGATGCCCCAGGTATAATTTTGCTCTTCGTCTCAGTGCGCGGTCCCTACCCAGGCGCCGCGCGCGGGATTACGGCCAGGACGCCGGAACTCTGAAAGCCTGAAATGAGGTGATTTCGATTGGCTAAGCTGCTCGTGCGAGAAGGAGACTCCATCGAGAAAGCGCTGAAGCAATTCAAGCGCCTTTGCGAGAAGGAGGGGCTCCGCCGCGACATCAAGCGCTCGTCCTACTACGAGAAGCCCAGCGAACGCCGCCGCCGCAAGAAGCTGCAACAGCTTCGCGAACGCCGCAAGGTGGTGACCCGCGCGGCCAAGATGACGGAAAAGCGCAAGAGATAACGGCCCCTTGCGGCCTGTTTCACTCTGAAAGCCGTCCGGGCATGCCCGGGCGGCTTTCCTTTTTGCCTGGAAGCGACTGGGGGGGGGCG
>JAKJEM010000014.1 GCA_022705425.1 Planctomycetota bacterium | reverse complement strand
CGTCCCCGCCCGCCCCGGAAACCATGGCCCCGTCCGCCCGGACCACCGCTGCCACTTCTCCCACGAAGACGGCTCGCCGTGTTTCATTATGGGTACCACCGCCTACGCCTGGACGTACCGCCCCGAAGAGATACGGGCCCAAAGCCTTCAAAGTTTCTCCCGATACCGTTTCAACAAGATCCGCATGCTCGTCTTCCCCAAGGAATACGGCGACGGCAAGACCGTTGACGCCTCCTACGATCCTCCCTTCTTTCCCTACGAAGGCGCGCCCGGCGCGTGGGACTACACCCGCTTCAACCCCGCCTTCTTCCAGAACTATGAGGCCCGCGTCAACGACCTTCTCCAGCACGACATCCAGGCCGACGTTATCCTCTTCCACCCCTACGACCGCAAGTGGCTCCTCCCCCAGGGCATGACCGAAGTTGATGACCTCCACTACACCCGTTACCTCGTCGCCCGTCTTGCCGCCTACCGCAACGTCTGGTGGTCCCTCGCCAACGAATTTGACCTTTTCCGCGCCCCCCAATTCCGCGAAAAGAACTGGGACGCCATCGGAGAATGCGTCGCCGCCGCCGACCCCTACCGCCACCCCATCTCCATCCACAACTGGCCCTTCATCCCCCCCTACCCCAACCGCCCCTGGATGAGCCACGTCTCCTACCAGCACCCGAACACCTACTCCATGCTGCTCCACCTCCGCCAGACTTACGGCAAGCCCGCCATCAACGATGAATACCAGTACGAAGGCACCGTGCCCCACGGCTGGGGAAACTGCACCCCCGAACTCGAGTTCCGTCGCCACTGGGCTGCCACCATGGCCGGAGGATACGCCACGCATGGCGAAGTCCTCCCCGTCCGGGGCGGCATCCGCGACTATTTCTGGGCCTACGGCGGAACCCTCCAAGGACAAAGCGCCCCCCGCCTCGCCTACATGCGCCAGATTGTCGAAAGCCTCCCTTTCCAGAGCATGGCCGTCAACTGGCTCCAGACCGACGGCCGCGACCTCTACGGCCTCCAGCAAGCCGACAACGCCTTCCTCTTCTTCATCGGCCCCGACTACAAGGACCGGCATGGCGTATGGATCGGGTCTGGCCGCGAAACCCCCGCCCAATACAACCTCATCGTCCACGACATCTGGAACTGCGTCGAAACGGAGCGCCGGACCGTCGGCAAAGGCCACACCCGCCTCGCCCTTCCCCCTTGGGCCGCCGTCACCGCCCTGAAGATTCGATAGCCGTCAATCCGGGCAGCGCGGCACCCCGGCTATTTAGAGGGACATAAGACCTATAGCACTTGACAAAGTCTGGCGGTGTGTGTAGAGTCCGTGCATGAGTGGAATGGCGCGCGTGGTCGTCCCCGAGGTGGCGCATGGGGGCGCACGAGTGGACCTGCGCGCCGGGCTTTCCGTCGGTCGTGACGGACCTGGACCGCAACGCTGCCGCCCGCCGGAACGGGATTGCCGCGGCGGAGGCGCAGCCGCTGAGGCGCGAGGTGGGGCGGGAACTGGCCGCGGTGCGGGATCCGGACGCCGTGCGCCGGACCGCGCTCGACGGCCCGTATGGGCTGCCCCTCAGGGGCGGACGTGAACGCCGGAGTTCTCTTGCTGAAGGAGTGTCGGTGTGAAGACGACATCATTGATCGTGACGGCCAAGGAGAAGGTGGAACTGGGCGAGATCGAGTTGCCGGACCTCACCGCGAACGACGTCCTGATCGAGACGGACTGGACGGGCGTGAGCATCGGCACGGAGCGCTGGATATTTCTGGGCGATTACTACAATACGACCTTCCCCCTGATCCCCGGCTATCAGCGGTGCGGGCGCGTCACGGCGGCGGGCGCGGCGGTGAAGGACGTCAAGGTCGGCGACCGCGTGTGGACCGGCGGCAGCATGACGAGCGCTTCGGAGGCGCGCAAGCGGCTCTTCGGCGGCCACACGGCGCACGCCGTCGTGCCTGCTTCGGCCGTCATCAAGCCGCCGGCGGGGGTTTCCGACGAGGACGTTGCCCTCGCCAAGATGGGCGCGATCTCGCGCCACGGCATCGAGTTCATGGGCGTGGCGAAGGGCGAGCTGCTCTTGCTGATCGGGCTGGGGATGATCGGCAACATGGCCGGACAGATCGCGCGCGCGCGGGGGGCGCGTGTGGTCGCGCTCGAGCTCGATCCGGAGCGCCGCCGGCTGGCGCTCGGCAAGGCCGCCGACGTGGCTATTGATCCGCGCCAGACGACGTTGAAGGATGTTCTGCAAGCCGAGGGCAAGCCCGCCTTCGACACGATGATTGATACCAGCGCCTCGGCGACGGCGCTGAACCAGGCCTTCTTCCACATGAAGCCGCGCGCCAAGGTCCTGCTGCAAGGCTACTATCCGAACCTGACGCCCCTGGACCTCCTGTGGCCCCACGTGCGCGAGCTGGTGATGTACAACCCCACCAACCAGCAGCCCGCCGACCTGATGGACGTCTTCGATCTGCTCGTGGCGGGGAGGATCGAGATTGCGCCGCTGGCGCTGCGTTTTGCGTTGAGCGAGGCGGTGAGGGAGTATCCCGCGCTGCTCTGCAACCCGGCGCGCGCCCTCTCGGCGCTGATTGACTGGCACAAGTGATCCCCGGTGTCCGCAAAGCTGGAGAAGAACGCGATGAACAGCATGAAGGCCGTAGTCGTCCAGAACAAGTCGTTGCGCATCGCGGAGGTTCCGCGTCCCGTTCCCGGGCCCTACCAGTGTCTCGTCAAGACGCTCTTCGCCGCCACCTGCAACGCAACGGACCGGATGTTCCTGGACACGTCGGCCGAGGCGCCGCGCATCCTCGGCCATGAGAGCGTCGGGCGCGTGGTCGAACCGGGGGCCAGGGTGCGGAACTTCCGGGCGGGCGACCTGGTCCTGCGCCCGACGGCCGTCTATCCCGGCGAGACGCTCGCGGGCATGACGGCCGGCCTGGGCGGGTTCAGCGAATACGGGCTGGTCACCGACATCGCGGCCGCCGAGGCGGACGGCGTGGCCCTGCCGGGCGGCGTTGCCGGTTACTCGCGCTTCCAGCAGAAGCTGCCGCCGGAGCTGGACCCGAAGGACGCCACGATGCTCATCACCTTGAAGGAGACGCTGAGTTGGGCGCGCCGTGCCGGGGCGGCATCGGGCAAGGGGGTGCTGATCTTCGGCGACGGCCCGGTGGGACAGTGTTTTGCGAAGGTCTGCAAGCTGCTCGGGGCGTCGCCGGTCATTGTCGTCGGGCACTGGCCGCAGCGGCTGGAGCGGGCGACGGCGCTCGGCGCGGACCGCGTCATCAACCGCAAGGCAACGCCGGTGTCCGAGGCGTGCGCGCGACAACGCCTGGCGGATGTCGTCATTGACGCGGTCGGCGACTACACCCTGATGGACGAGGGGCTTTCGGTTCTGCGCGAACGCGGGACCTACACGGTGTACGGCCTGACCAAGAAGAAGGACGTGGCTTTCAGCATGACGCGCGGACCGCGCGAGTGGGACCTGCGTTTCTTCAAGATGGACGAGGCGGAGACGCACGAGGAGGTCCTCGCGCGCGTGCGGAACGGCGAACTGGAGCTCAAGACGCTTTACGACTGCGTGCTGCCCATGGAGAAGGCCGGCGAGGCGATGGAACGGCTGGCCCGGCGCGAGGCGAACAAGGTGGTGCTGGAGATGGGTGGCTGAGGAAGGCGCGCCGCCGCCGCGAGGCATGTTCAGGAGGCGACCATGTTCAGGAAGGCGGTCTTTCCGGGGAAGTACATCCAGGGCGCGGGCGCGCTGGGCGAGCTGCCGACGCTCACGGCGTTGCTGGGCAAGCGCGGGTTGATTCTGGCATCGCCCTCGGCCAGGGACAAGGTCCTTGCCGGGTGCGGCGCGGGCGCGATTCCCGTCGAGACCTTCGGCGGGGAGTGCTGCGAGGAGGAGCTGCGCCGGGTGTCGGAGGCGATGGCGCGGACGCGCGCGGATATCCTGATCGGCGCAGGCGGCGGCAAGACGATTGACACGGCAAAGATCGCCGCGGACCGGGCGGGTCTGCCGGTCATCATCGTGCCGACCATCGCGTCCACCGACGCCCCATGCAGCGGATGCGCGGTGCTGTACTCCCGCGGCGGGGTCTTTGAGTCGGTGTACTATCAGAAGATGAACCCGGCGGCGGTGCTTGTGGATACGTCCGTGATTGCGGCGGCGCCGGCGCGTTTCCTGGTGGCGGGGATGGGCGACGCGCTTTCGACGTGGTTCGAGGCGCGCGCCTGCGACCGGACGCAGTCCCCGAATGAGTGCGGCGGCCTGGGCACGTCGGCGGGGCTGGCGATCGCCCGGCTCTGCTACGATACGCTGTTGAGCCACGGGGTGGCGGCCAAACTCGCGAATGAGCGGGGCGTTGTCACGCCGGCCCTGGAGCGCATCGTCGAGGCGAACATCCTGTTAAGCGGCATCGGCTTCGAGAGCGCCGGACTGGCGGCGGCCCATGCCATCCATAACGGGCTGACGGCGCTGCCGGAGACGCACGCCTTCTACCACGGCGAGAAGGTGGCCTTCGGTGTTCTGGGCGGGCTGCATCTGTCGGATGCGCCGCCGCAGGAGATCGCCGCCGTCTATTCCTTCTGTGAGGACGTGGGTCTGCCGACCACGCTGGCGGACATCGGGCTGAAGGGGGCCGGTCGGGAACACCTGATGACGGCGGCTCAACGCGCCTGCGCGGCCGATCAACCCATTCATCACGAGGCGGGGGTTATCACCGCGGGCAGGGTCGTGGATGCCCTGCTGGCGGCGGACGCCCTCGGACGGGAGAGAAAGCGCCGCCGGGGCGGCGCACCGGGGGAAACGCGTTCGTAGTCGCAGGCCGCCGGTCGCCGGCCGGGGCCGTTCACGCTTTGGGAGAGCCTGGCGCGCGCGGGAGACTGGCGAAGCGGATCATGAACGCGGCGCCCTTGCCCTCGCGCTGGACCAGGTCCAGGGTCCCTCCGGCGGAGGTCACCAGGGAGTGCGTCACGGAGAGCCCCAGGCCGGTGCCCTTGGGCCCCTTGGTGGTGAAAAATGGGCTGAAGAGCCGGGCTTGGTGGCCGGGCGGGATGCCGATGCCGGAGTCGGTGATGTGGAGGACCGTTGCGCCATCCTCGAGATGGGCTTGGAGGCGCAGCACGCCGCCGCCCGGCATGGCGTCAATCCCGTTCAACGCCAGGTTCAGCAGCACCTGCGTCAACGCGACGGCCGAAAGGGGACAGGCAAGGTCCGGCGGGCGGATATCGGTCTCCACCCGCACCCGCGCGCTGAGCGCCATGGGGGCGATCAGCTCCGCCACGCTGCCGACAACGTCCGCCACGCAACAGGTTTCGCGCACCCCCTGAGGCGCGCGGTGGAGCTGCAAGAGACTGTGCACGATGTGGGCGATGCGGCCGAGGCCGTCGTGGATCAGGCGCAGGCGGCGGTTTTCGCGGAACTCCGCCGGCAGATCGTCCCGCAGAAGGCGCAGTTGCGCGGAGATTCCCTGAAGGGGGTTGTTGATCTCATGGGCCACGCCGGCGGCCAGGCGGCCGGTGGTCGCCAGCGACTCCATGCGCTGAAGCTGGGCGGCCTGCCGCTGTTCGAGGGCCTCCCGCTGCGCGCGGCGCAGGTCGGTGATGTCCATCAGGACCCCGAGCATCCGGGTCACCGTTCCCTCGGGCGCGGCGGAGGCGCTCGCTCGCATCAGGAGGCAACGGACGCTCCCGTCGCGCCCGAGGACGCGGTATTCCAGTTCGGAATCGCCCGGATGGGCCATGGCGCGTTGCAGTTCGTACCGGGTGCGGTCGAGGTCCTCGGGATGCACGCGTTGGAGCAACAGGGCGACATCGGCGGGGGCGTCTTCCGGCAGGCCCAGGATTTCGCAGAACTCCTTCGACCCGGCGGCCTGCCCCGTCGCCAGGTCAAGGTCGAATGCGCCGATACGCGCCGCGCGGGCGCTCAGGCGCAGTTGCTCCTCGCTCCGGCGCAGGGCCTCCTCCGCCTCGCGCCGCTCGGTGATATCCACCTCGACGCCATCCCACACCAGAAGGCCATCGGGCAGCCGCCGCGGCGTGGACGTGTATTCGAACCAGCGCACGCGCCCGCTCGGCAGGCGGCTTCGCACCTCAACGCGCATGGTCGTCAGCGTTCGGAGCGCGCGATCTTCGGCTTCCCGGACGCGTTCGACGTAGTCGGGCAACACCTGGCGATAGAGCACCCCCGCGTCGGCCAGGACCTCCGCAACGGTCACCTCGTTCAGCCATTCCACCCCGCGACTCACGTAGGTGAAACGTCGCGCGCCGTCCGCCTCGGTGGTTAGTTGATAGACCATGGCGTTGGAAAGGTTGTCGGCCAGATTGTGGAGGCGTTGTTCGAGGGTGTTCAATTCATCTTCGGCCTTCCGGCGTTCGGTCACGTCGCGGGAGATCACCAACACGCTGGCGACGCCGCCGCTGTCGCCGGTCTCGGGCACGCACCGGGAGTGGAAGAGGCGAACGCCCTGCGGGGTGGGGAAGGTGTCCTCGACCTCGATTGGCGCGGCGGTGTCGAAGACCTGCCGGATGCGGTGCTCCCAGAGGCGCCGATAGGGTTCCGGGACCGCCGTTTCGGCAATCGTGCGGCCGATGATCTCCGCCGCCGGCCGTCCAAGCGCGCGCGCGCCGGCCGCATTCACGTACAGGTGCCGGAAGTCGCGGTCGAACCGATCCACGATGTCGGGGGAGTTCTCCGCCAGGGCGCGGTACTCCTCCAGGCGGCGGCGCAGCTCCTCTTCGACCGTCCGCACTTCCTTCTCCACGGGTCAGCGGCCCTCACACTCGAAATCCTGCGCGGCAACGCCGGAGACACGCGGCGGGTCTTCATCCTAGCCCGACCTGTTCACGAAACGCAAGCGTTCCGTGAACAGGCTGAGTTGGCAGAAGGGGCGCGGACGCGCCGCCCGTCTTGGGAGGTGAACGGCGCGGATGGCGTTGATTTCGACCGCCTGGATGGTAGAATACGCGCGTCGAGGAATCGGGGGGCGCGTGCCCGCGACGCGCCTGAGCCCGTCTTCGGCCTGTCCCGGCGTGCCCGGCCTCGGATGCTCTTACGGGCGGTTGTGTCCCCTGGCGGCTGTCCTTCCGGCGATAGTTCTGTTGAGGCGCTCCCCATGGACCGATTCACACTGCCGTTCGAGGAGCCGATCCGCGAAGTCGAGCACCAGATGGAACAGGTTCGCGCCAACGCGGAGTTGAAGGGTCCCGAGCGCGAGAAGGCCTTGAAGGAGCTCGAAGCGCAGCGCCTGGACCTGATCGGGCGCATCTTCTCCGCGCTGACGCCCTGGGACCGCGTACGCGTCGCCCGGCATCCGTCGCGGCCCACCTCGGCGGAGTACCTGGGGATCGTCTTCGACGAGTTCATAGACGTCCACGGCGACCGGCGTTTCGGCGAGGACAAGGCCATCATGTCCGGTTTTGCGCGCCTCAACGGCGAGCCGGTCGTCTTTCTGGGCCAGCAGAAGGGGCGCACGACCAAGGAGAAACTGGCGTGCAACTTCGGCATGCCCCACCCGGAAGGATACCGCAAGGCCCTGCGCGTGATGCGGCTGGCCGAGAAGTTCGGTCTGCCGGTGGTGACGTTCATTGACACAATGGGCGCCTATCCGGGCATCGGCTCCGAGGAGCGCGGGGTGGCCGAGGCCATCGCCGTGAACCTGCTGGAGATGAGCCGCCTGCGCACGCCGCTGATCAGCGTCGTCATCGGCGAGGGCGGCAGCGGCGGCGCGTTGGGGCTGGGCACGGGCGACCGGCTGCTCATCCTCGAGTACGCCTATTATTCCGTCATCTCGCCGGAAGGGTGCGCGGCGATCCTCTGGCGTTCGGGGGACGAAGCGCCGCGCGCGGCCGAGGCCCTGAAGCTGACGGCCAAGGACCTGGTGGGGCTGGGGATCATGGACGGGATCATCCCCGAGCCGGCGGGCGGCGCGCACAACGACCCCGAAAGCATGGGCCAGACGCTCAAGCGCGTCCTCTGTCAGCATTTGGCGGAGTTGAAGCAGACGCCGCTGGACCGGCTGCTGGAGCAGCGCTATGAGAAGTACCGGCGGATCGGTTACTTCCTGGAAGGCCGCGTGGAGCGCAGCCCCGTCATCGCGAAGGCGGAACAAAGCGCCGCCGCCGAGCGCCGCCGCCAGCGCCGCGAGAAGCCGGTCGAGGAGCCCAAAGCCGCGGTCGAGGCAAAGCCGGCGACGTAATCCAGTCGCCGCCCGCAATCGGCCGGCGCGCCGGACCGTACAGCAGCGAAACGCGGGCGTCATTCGCGCCCCTGTCCCCGCCCTTGCGCCGGGCGCCGGTTCCGTCCCTCCCTCTTCGTTTACATCTTCTTCTCGGCACGCTTCGCGGCCAGATAGGCCTCGCGCCCCTGATCGCGCAGCAGCGCCAGCGCCGCCGGGCGACTCGATCCCGTGAAGAAGCCGATCACGCGCGAGATGGGGTTATGCACCTTGCGGCACTCGCGGTAGTCGCGCGGGGTCTTGAAATCGGCGCACTCCGCGCAGGTGCTGATCTTGCGCTCGACGCAGCACTTACGCACCGGGCAGCGGCTGAATCCGGCTTCGACCTGGCATCCGCGGCACTTGCCCCGCTGGAACTTGCCGCACGCGGTGCAAAAGAGGCCGCAGGGAGCGATGTGACCTTCCGGGGGTGGGGAGGAGATGGCTTCCGACATGACAATGCCTTTCCAAGAGAGCCGTCGGGTGTGCAGAGGCTAAAGCGTTCTCGCCCAGAGCATTCGGGCGACCTGGTCCCAGGGGCGATGCGGGAGCGCCGCATGGCGCTCGTGACGGCGAAGGCTTTCGGCAATGCGCGCCTGGAGGGTCGGGCTGTCGGTCGGCTCGGTCAGCCAGCGCACCGCGACGACGGCCTCCTCTTCGCCGCCGAAGAGGGCGCCGAGCGTGGCGGCGAAGTCCTCGAGAGAATCCTGCGGACGGCGCAGGAAGTGGGCAAAGGCCGCGTAGTTCAGCCGCCAGGCGAAGCTGTATTCGGGGGACACCTCGCCGTGGATGAAGATGCCTTCAAGACCGGAGCGCGCTCCGCGCCGGCAGAGGTTGCGGATGTGCTCGATGATGAGGGCGTGCCGGGTGTTGGGGGCGGTCCACTGGCTGCCCCAATGGCTGAAGCCGACGTTGCGGGCGGTCGGCGGGCGGAGGCCTTCGGGCCAGCCGTCGGGCGCGGGGCCGGCCATCGGCGTCAGGGTCCACTGGCACACGGCCTGCGGGGCGATCGTCCGCGCAAAGGCCGGGGGCGTGCGGGCGAGGGCGGAGTCGAAGGGGGCATAGGTCGCGTAGGTAATGACGGCCTCGGGGCGGACCGCGCAGGCGGCGTCAATCACCGGGGGCAGGACGCGCGCCATGTCCTCGAAGGCGCAGGGGGCTTCGCGGTCGCCGCAGGCGCGGCGGCAGTCGTCGCATCCGCACAGTCCGTAGTCTCCCGTCTCCAGGTTCATCCCGGCGACGTCGAAGCGCGTGAGAAGCCATTGGACGGCCTGCCGGGCCCAGGCGATATTCTCCTCCTTGGAGGGGCAGGCGATGTCGCGTCCGCAGGAATTGGGCATGAGCGACTTCCGCCGCGCGGCGCGGAGGGCGGGGTTCTTCCGGAGCCACGTGCCGAGGTTCCAGGGGTGGTCGCCTTCCCAATAGACGCCGCCGTAGGCGTTCACGCCCACGCCTGCCAGGACGCGCACGCCGCGCTCGCGCGCCAGGCGCAGCAGTTCGTGCGCCGCCCCTTCGCCGCCGTGCGAATCGCGCAACAGGCCCCAGATGATGAGCCAGCCGATGCCCTGCGCGGACATGGCGTCCATCAGGAGGCGGTAATCCTCGAGGAAGCTCTCCGGCGTCTTGGCGTAGCGGTTGAAGCAGCCGCTCTCGACCTTCGTTACGTCGGCGGACCAGTTCGTACTGTGGTCCCAGGTCCAGAATCCGCTGAGGGGAAGGGCGGAGACTTTGGAGTCCATGGGGTTCCTCGCCTGGGCGGGCGCCGGGTGTCGAGCGGCGCGGAGGTCAGGAAACCGTCTTGATCCAGTCGAGTTTGCGCATGCACATCGGGAGGGACTTCCGCGCGAGGTGGAAGCGCAGGCAATCGCAGCAGAGGCCGTGCCGTTCGCAGTTCTTCGAGGCGCAGGCGCAGCCCTGCTTGTTGTGAGCGGCTTTGCACTCCATGGGAGCTCCTTTCCTTTCGAGGCCGTCGGTCCGGGAAGCAGCATAGCCGCCGGAGGACTCCAGGGCAAGTTCTGCCGCACGGCGGGGCGCGAGGAATAGCGTCCGTCCGGCTTCCCTGGCAGGGGGGAATGTGGCATACTGCGCGCGGCGCAGGCCGATACCGGCGGCGCGGGGGAAGCGGGTGAACCCGCTCCTTTTCGGCGGCAAGGACTCTCGGGAGGACGCGCGACCATGAAGAAGATAGACTTCCATCTTCACGTCCCGAAGGAGGATCCCACCTTTGAGAAGTACCTCAGGATCATGGACCGCGGGCGGGTGACGGCGGCCCTGGTGCATGGGGTTCCCGGTCCGGGGCGCGACAACGCCGAGGTGCTGCGCGTCGTCAAGGCGCATCCGGACCGGCTCTTCGGCAGCGTCCACGCGGACCTGCGGCGTCCGGTGCGGGAGAGCATCGCCCTCGTGCGGCGGTACGCGGAGGAGGGCTTCCGCTGCGTCAAGCTCTTCCCGAATCTGGGGTTCGACCCGAACGCGGAGCGTCTGGAGCCGTTCTGGGCGGCGGTGGAGAAGCTGGGGCTGATGTGTCTTTCGCACTGCGGCTGGCTGGCGAACACGGGGGCCTTTGCGGGCAAGCGGATCGAGAGCCTGCTCGCCACACCGATGCACTTCGAGGTTCCCGCGCGGCGGCACCCGAAGATCAACTTCATCTTCGCGCATTTCGGCGGGGGGGGGTCCTATCTCGAGACGGTGACGCTGCTTTCCCGCCTGCCGAACTGCTACGCGGACACTTGCCCCGGCTGGGGGAAGTGGGTCTTCGCGGAGCGGATGCCCGGCGTGGCGTCGCTCGATTTCCGGAAGGTGCTTTTCGGCACCGACAACTCGGCGCAATCGGGTCCGAGCTATGCCGAGCAGGAGCGCTGGTGGGGCCGGACGCTGCGGGCGATGGGCAAGACGCCGACGGACTGCCGCCGGCACCTCTACGATAACGCGGCCGCACTGCTGGGGCTGGCGGCGGAGAAGAGATGAGGAGAGGACGCGGGACTCCGCGCGAGAACCCGTTGCATACGGGGCAGGCATCTGGTAGGGTGAAGGACAAGACCCCATAGGATGCTGCGCCCGAAGAACCTATGACCAGACCCCTCATACCGCTCGGCTGCCGGACGGTGACGGTCGTCCCCGAGTACTCGCCGGCGGCGGATGTCACGCTCTACCTCGGCGACTGTCGCGCGCTCCTGCGGAGCATCCCGGACGCCGCCGCGCACCTCGTGGTTACCTCGCCACCCTACAATATCGGCAAGTCCTACGAAAGACGGACGTCCCTGGAGGCCTATGTCTCGGAACAGGCGTCCGCAATTGCCGAATGCGCGCGGATTCTTCACCCGCGCGGGAACCTCTGCTGGCAGGTGGGTAACCACATTGCGCCGGACGGAGAGGTGATTCCGCTGGACCTTGCGCTCTATCCCGTCTTCAAGTCGCATGGCCTGACCCTGCGGAACCGGATTGTGTGGCACTTTGAGCACGGGTTGCACTGCAACCGGCGCTTCTCCGGGCGATATGAGACGATCCTCTGGTTCGCCAGGACGGCGGACTACCAGTTCGATCTCGATCCGGTCCGCGTCCCGCAGAAGTATCCGGGGAAGAAGTACTTCAAGGGACCGAAGGCGGGCCTTTTCTCCTGCAACCCTCTGGGCAAGAACCCTGGGGACGTCTGGATCATCCCCAACGTGAAGCACAATCATCCGGAGAAGACGGCGCATCCGTGCCAGTTTCCGGTCGAACTCATCGAGCGTCTTGTGTTGTCCATGACGCAAGAGGGGCAACTAGTCGTGGATCCATTCATCGGAGTCGGCACTACGGCCGTGGCGGCGATCCGCTGGAACCGGCGCGCGGCGGGCGCGGACACGTGCGCGGCGTACATCCGCATCGCCGAGGAGCGCGTCCGGCGCGCGGCGGCAGGGGAACTGCGCGTCCGGGAGATGGGGACGCCGGTGTACGCCCCGCCGCGCCACGGCGCGCTGACGCAGAGTCCCTTCGCCGCCCCTCCCCCTCGGCGCGAGCCGCCGTTGTTCAAGGTCTCAGAGACGACGCCCGCCTATCGGCGCACCCGTACGCGCTCCCGCGATACCGGAAAGGGCCCGCGACCATGAGAAAGGTCTATGAGTATTCGCACCTGGGAGGAGCGGAGATACTCAAGGTGCGCTACCCGGCCATTGAGCGCGAGATAGACGAGGTCATTGCCGCTGTCGCCGGGGACTTTCGCACGAAGATCAGCCGCGAGAAGACCATGCCGGGGCGGAAGTTGCTTTCACCGCGCCAGCTCAACGTCGCTTTCAAGGCCGGGCTTGTCGCGCGCGGCTTCCACGAGATGCGCGACACCTACACGATCACGCTCCCCAGGTATGACACGCAGATTCCCGGCGCGTTCAAGCAGGTGGACTACGTCAAGGACACGGTACTGGTCGAGGTACAGTTCGGCAAGTACGCCTTCATGTTCTACGACATGGCGAAATTCCAGTACTTCTTCAATGAATCCAAGGCGGATGTCGGCGTCGAGATTGTGCCGTGCCACGCGATGCACCGCCAGATGTCCACGGGCGTCTCCTTCGGCGAACAGCTCATCTACGACATCGAGCGCCTGAAACGCCATTTCCCGGCGGTGCCGGTCAAGGTCATTCTGATAGATATGTGACACGGCGGAGCGCCTGACGAGCATTTTCCGCGCGGCATTCCTCCGGCCCCTCGATTCCCGTTGGCGCCGCGCTACGGTGTCGGCGTCCGTCTGCGCGCGTCGAGTCGGCTTCCGCTGTCGGCGCGGAAGAGGCAGAGGCGGTCCGGTCGCGGGACAAGGCGCTGCGCGGCGCCGGGGGGCGCACGGAGGTGCGCTTCGCGGCGGGAGATGATCCGGGCCTCGCCGCAGAGAACGTGGACAAGTTGTTCGTTGCCCAGGGCCTCGACCAGTTCCACCGCGCCGGGGATGAAGGTCTGCGGGGCGGCCTGCGGGTCGTCGGCAAGGTCCTCCGGTCTCACGCCGAGTTCCACGGGCAGGTCGAAGGCCTCGGCTCCAACGGTCATCCCTTCCGGCAGGGCGAGGACGAAGCCGCGCCCCTCGAAGAGCGTCCGCGTCTCGCTCCGGCGCAAGCGGCCCGGCAGGAAGTTCATCGGCGGCGAGCCCAGAAAGGCCGCGACGAAGCGCGTGGCCGGGTTGTCGTAGACTTCCAGCGGCGCGCCGGACTGCTCGATGCGCCCGGCGTTCATCACGCAGACGCGCTCCCCCAGCGTCATGGCCTCGACCTGGTCGTGGGTGACGTAGAGCATCGTTGTCTGCAGCCGCCGGTGGAGGAGTTTGATCTCCTTGCGCATCTCGACGCGCAGGCGGGCGTCGAGGTTGGAGAGGGGTTCATCGAAGAGGAAGACCTTGGGTTCGCGGACGATGGCGCGTCCGACGGCGACGCGCTGGCGCTGGCCGCCGCTGAGGGCTCGGGGGCGGCGGTCGAGGAGGGCGTCAATGCCCAGGATTCCCGCTGCTTCGCGCACGCGCCGGTCCGCCTCCTCCGGGGGAACGCCGCGCCGGCGGAGCCCGAAGGCCAGATTGTCGTACACCGTCATGTGCGGATAGATGGCGTAGTTCTGGAAGACCATGGCGATGTCGCGGTCCTTGGGCGCAACGCCGTTGACCGGGCGGCCGCCGATGAGGACTTCGCCGGCAGTGGGTGTTTCGAGGCCTGCGATCATGCGCAGCAGCGTCGTCTTGCCGCAGCCGGAGGGCCCCACGAGGACGACGAACTCCCGGTCGGCGATTTCGAGGCTCATCTCGTGAACGGCCGCCGCGCCGCCGGGATACGTCTTTCGGACCTTCGCCAGCGAAACGCCTGCCATGTTCCTTCCTGCTCCTGCCGATGCGCCGGCGCGGAACGCCCCCCGGCTCCTCCGCGAACCGGCGCGGTTCGTGAACGGGTCGGGCTAGTCCGGCGATACGCCGCGCGGGTTCGCCGGCTGATAGCACCCGTGGCCGATGTAGCGCAGATGGCCCTGCCGCACAAGCTCCTGCCAGACCGCGGCGGGCCATTCCGCGGGGGGCACGATTCCGGCCACGCTCGACTCCGCCCCCTTGGTCAGCGGGTTCCGGCCCAGCTTGGACTCGTCGTCGAGGGCGGTCAGCGCCATACGTTTCAGGAAGGCTTGCAGCGCCCTGGCGCAGAGCTCCGGCGGAGGGGCGTCGGCGGGCGACGGCGTGGCCGCCGGGTTGTGAAGTTCGTGGAGCAATTCGGCCAGGCCGTCGGCGTCGCGCATACCCACCACGCCCGACACGCGGTCGAGGGGCAGCCCGGCGCGCTGGAGGAGCGTATAGGCCTGTTTCCACTCCGCCGCCGCGCGACGCGGGTCGTCGTAGCGCCGGATAGCGGCGAGCAGCGCGTCCAGTCTGGCCGCCAGGGCGGGGTCGTGCGTCATGGGATTCCCCTGAAGCCGATGCTGCATGAGACCGAGACGAAGGCCTTTCCGTCGTCCTCTTCCCGGCGGCATACTCTACCATCCGCCGGCGGGGGGCGCCACACGGATTCCTTCGCGCGCAACGCGGCGGGAGTTTGCGGGAGCCCGGCGGCTGTGGTATTCTGAAGCGGCATCGGGACCCGCTCAGGTGGTTCTGTATCCTTTGCCGAGGCGGCATGTTCTGATGCGTATCGGGCGACCGCCGCAACGCCGTTCGCGCCCGATGGCGCTCCGGCGCGCCCTTCTTCAACCGCTCTCGCCGCCGACGGTCTATGCGGCGGCGCGTCCGTGATTCTACATCTTCCCGGACATGGGTATGAAGATCAGGAAACTTGACGACTTGGCCGCGACGATCCGCCGCCTGCGCGGCGAGGGGAAGACGGTGGCGTTGTGCCATGGCTGTTTCGACTTGCTGCACCTGGGCCACATCAAACACCTGCAGATGGCCCGGGCGGTGGCGGACTATCTGTGCGTAACGATCAGCCCCGACCGCTTCGTGGACAAGGGGCCGAACCGTCCGTTCTTCACCGAGACCCTTCGCGCCGAGGCGCTGGCGGCGCTCGAGTGCGTGGACTTCGTGGGGATCAACGAATGGCCCACGGCCGAAGAGACCTTACGCACGCTGCGGCCGACGTACTACGTCAAGGGGCAGGAGTTCGCCGGACTGCAGGACAAGACGGGGAAGCTGCAGCGCGAACTGGTCGCCGCGGAGGAGTCGGGCGTCGCCCTTCGGTTCACGCATGAAATCGTGTACTCCTCGACGAAGCTGATTGCGCAGCTATACGGCGCCAACCTGGAAGCGTCTTCCCATCCCGTGACACTTCGCGACGCCTACCCGGCGCCAACGCGGGAGTATCTCGCCGAGTTCGCGTCGCGGCATTCTCTCCGGGACATCGCCTCGCGGCTCGAAGGACTCCGCGGGCTCAGAGCGCTGGTCCTGGGCGACGGGATTGTGGACGAGTATCACTATTGCTCGACACTGGGCCGGGCGAAGAAGTCGCCGTTGGTCGTCTATCGGTATCAGTCCGAAGAGGTCTTCGCCGGCGGCGCGTTCGCCATTGCGAACCACGTGGCGAACCTCTGCGATGAGGTCCGTCTGGTCACGCTGCTGGGGGCGCAGGATTCGCGCGAGGAGTTCGTCCGCGGCAAGTTGCGGCCCGGCGTGCGCCCGAAGTTCTTCTACCGGGCCGACGGTCCCACGGTGGTCAAGCGGCGCTACATCGAGCAATACCTGAACCAGAAGTCCTTCGAGGTCAACTACCTCAATGACACGCACGTCCCGGAGGAGATCGAACGCGAGATCGTTGCGTACGTCGAGGCGGAAGCGCCGGCGCACGACATTCTGCTGCTTTCCGACTTCGGGCACGGGCTGATCACGCCGCGGATCATCGCGGCCGCCCAGCGTTGCGCGCGGTTCCTGGCAGTCAATGCCCAGACGAACGCCGCCAACGCGGGGCACAACCTGATTACGAAGTACCGGCAGCCGCATTTCATCTGCCTGGACGAGCCGGAGGCGCGGCTGGCGGCGCAGGACCGGTTCGGCCCGATCCGGGAGGTGGCCGGGCGCCTGCTGCGCGAGACGTCCGCCGGGAGCTTGATCGTCACGCTGGGCAAGAGCGGCTCCTTCGGGATCAACGCCCGGGGCGAGGAGTCCTGTTGCCCGGTCTTCTCGACGAGCGTCCTCGACACGGTGGGCGCGGGCGACGCCTACTTCGCCTACACGGCGCCGTGCGTCGCCGCGGGCATGCCGTGGCCGATGGTGTCCTTCGTGGGCAACGCGGTCGGCGCCATTGCCGTGCAGATCGTCTGCAACCGCAAGCCCGTCGAGAAGAGCGAGCTTCTCGACTTCCTCCACCATCTCCTGAAGTAGCGGGAGGCCGTCCATGCGCAAGGTCGCCGAGGAATTCTTCCGCCGGCTCCAGGCGCTGGTGGACAGCGTCGAGGTCACCGACCGTTCCGGGGCGTCGCTGACGCCGTCGGAAGGCATCGCCGCCGCCGGCAGGCTGATCCGCGCGCAAGTGGCGTCCGGGGGGCGCCTCTTCTTCATCGGCAACGGCGCCAACGCCGGCATCGGCAGCCACATGGCCGCGGATTTCTCCAAGAACGCCGGAATCCCCGCGCTGACCTTCACCGATCCCGCGCTGCTGACGGCCATCGGGAACGACCTCGGGTTCGACCGGGTCTTCGCCGTGCCGCTGGAGCGCTTTGCGGCAGCGGGGGACGTACTGGCGGCGCTCAGCAGTTCCGGCGGTTCGCCGAACATTCTGCGGGGCGTCGAGGTGGCGCGCGCCAAGTCCTGCCGCGTCGTGACCTTGTCGGGCTTTGCGCCGGACAACCCCCTGCGCACCCTCGGCGACATCAATTTCTACGTCCCCCAGCACGGCTATCCGCTCGTCGAGGTGGTTCATCACGCCCTCTGCCATTGCCTGCTCGAATCGCTGGTGAACGGGAAGCCGGACTAGCATGACACACGACCCGCTCCGTATTGACAGCCACAAGCTCATGTACCACGTCGCGCGCGTCCACGAGTGGCTGGAACGGGGCGACACCTTCCCAATCTACATGGAAGCCAGCCCCGCCGGCGCCTGCAACCACCGCTGCGTCTTCTGCTCGCTGGATTTCATGGGCTATCAGCCGCGCTACCTGGACCGCGAGGTGTTTCTGGCGCGCATCGAGGAGCTGGGGCGGCTGGGGCTCAAGAGCCTCATGTTCGGCGGCGAAGGCGAGCCGCTGCTGCACAAGCACATCGCCGACTTCAACGACCGCGCCGGGGCGTCCGGGATGGATACGGCCTTCACCACGAACGGCGTGCTGCTGCGCGAGGACCTGGCGCGCCGCCTGTTGCCGCGCACGGCGTGGATCAAGGTCAGCCTGAACGCCGGGCGCGCGGAGACCTACGCCGCCATTCACCGGACGACGCCGGAGGACTTCGACAAGGTCATCGCGAACCTCGCGGCGGCCGCCCGCCTGCGGCGGCAGGAGGGCCTGCGCTGCACCCTCGGCGCGCAGATGATCCTCTTGCCCGAGAACGCGGGCGAAGCGACGACGCTGGCCGCCATCGCCCGCGACATCGGCCTCGACTACCTGGTCGTCAAGCCGTATTCCCAGCACCCCCAGAGCCGCACCGAACGCTACAAGGACATCCGCTACGCCGAGCACCTGCATCTCCGCGAGAAATTGCAGGCCTTCAACAGCGATCAGTTCCACGTCGTCTTCCGGGTGCGGGCCATGCAGAAGTGGGACCGGCGCCGGCGCGACAGCCAGCGCTGCCTGGCCTTGCCCTTCTGGTCCTACCTCGATGCCGCCGGGAACGTCTGGGGATGCAGCATGTTCCTGGGCGACGAACGCTTCTACTACGGCAATATCGGCGAGGAGAGCTTCGAGTCCATCTGGAAGGGCGAACGCCGGCGGCGGAGCCTGCAATGGGTTCACGACGAACTCGACGCCTGCCAGTGCCGCGTCAACTGCCGCATGAGCGACGTCGGCCAGTACCTGTGGGAACTCAAGCATCCGCCGGAGCACGTGAACTTCATATGAGAGCGAACGGGGATGGGTGACCAGGAGAATCCGGTGGCCGTCGAGAGATTGATGCGCTTAGGCACGGAGGCTCGCCGCCGCGTTATCCAGATGGCGGCCCGGAGCCGGAGCCCCCACGTAGGGTCGTGCCTGTCCTGCGTTGACATCCTGGTGACGCTCTATTTCGACGCCCTACGGATAGACAAGTGCGATTGGGAAGAGCGGGACTTGTTCGTCTTGAGCAAGGCCCACGCCGCCATGTCCCTTTACGCAATCCTCAGCCTGAAAGGCGCCATGAGCGACGAGGATATTCGCGGGTACTTCGTGGACGGTGGCACGCTCCCGGCGCACCTTGATCGCACGACGTCCCGCTGGATCGAATCGTCAGCCGGCTCACTCGGCCACGGTTTCTCAATCGCCATCGGCTTAGCCTTGGCGCAGAAGCTCCGCCGGACGGCACGGCGCGTCTACGTCCTGATTGGCGATGGCGAGGCGCAGGAAGGCGCGATCTGGGAAGGGGCCATATTTGCCCCAAGGCTTGGGCTGGACAACCTGACGGCGGTGATGGATGTCAACAATCTCCAAGGCTATGGCCGGCCGACAGAACTCTGCGCTTTTGAACCGATGGCTGAAAAGTGGCGCGCATTTGGATGGCACGCCGTCCGGGTCAACGGGCATGACTACACGGCGCTACGGGGCGCGCTTCGGCAAGACCCAAAGGGAAAGCCGAAGATGATCATCGCGGATACAGTCAAAGGCAAGGGTGTTTCATTCATGGAACACGAGTTGAAGTGGCATTACTACATCGTCACAGAGGCCTTGGCCCGGCAAGCGCTGGAGGAGTTGGAGGCGAAGCATGCGCGCTAGCGTAGCTCGGTATCTGTTGGAAGCAGCGCGTGTGGACGAAAGGGTGTTCCTCATCTCGGGCGACGCCGGATACGGTGTTCTGGATGAATTCCAGCAAACCTTTCCCGACCGCTTTCTCAATCTGGGCATTGCCGAACAGAACACGATCGGACTGGCGGCCGGGCTGGCTCTTTCCGGCTTCAAGGTCTTCGTCTACAACATCATTCCCTTCGTCTTATACCGGTGCTACGAACAGGTCCGCAACGACGTCTGCTACCAAAATCTGCCGGTCACGTTGATCGGCACCGGGAGCGGGGTGGCGTATGCGCCGGCCGGGATGACGCATTACGCCGTAGAGGATATCGGCTTAGCGCGGACGCTCCCCGGCTTGGCCGTCCTTTCGCCGTGCGATCCGGTGGAAACGCGCCTGTGCATGGAGTATGCATATAGGAACACCGGCCCTACCTACGTCCGCATCGCTAAGGGCCGAGAGCCAATCCTCCATGACCCCGCCCCCTCCTCCGTGAGCGAGCCTATTCTCGTCGCGCCCGGAGAGCACATCGCCGTTCTCTTCCACGGATCGGCAGGGGGCGAAGTGATGGCGGCGATCAAGGAGCTTTCGACCTCGCCCAAGGTGATTGCCCTGCCGTTGCTGCAGCCGCTCAACTGGGAGAAGCTCCGGGAGATGCTCCAGGGTGTCCATTGCGCGATCACGGTCGAGGAGCATTACACAGAAGGCGGACTCGGGTCCATCGTAGCCGAACGGCTGGTGGCCAGCGGCATGTCCCTCCGGCTCCACCGGCTTGGCCTGCCCCACGCGTTCGTACACGATGTGCGCCATAGCGCCGGCATCCGCCGCGCCTATGGCTTTGCGGCGCCGCAGATCGCCGACTATATTCGGAGGATATGGTAGGAGTGGCCGCATGAGGAAAGTTCTGCTGCTAGGCCATCGCGGGAAGATGGGAACGGCCCTGATGGATGCCTTCGCCGATGGTAACATCTGTATCGGACGAAGCTCTGCCGATTTTGATGCGGCCGATTTCGACGCCGTGCGAACTCTCGTACGCGACGTACGCCCGGACGTCTTGATCAATGCCGTCGCATATCTGGGCATTGACCCTTGCGAGCAGGCGCCTGAGCGCGCCATTCGAGTGAACGCGCTGTACCCGCAGCTTCTTGCGGAGCTTGCTCTCGAGCTTCCATTCCGCCTGATCCATTTCAGCACGGACGCCGTCTTCAGCGGATCCAAGGGCCGTGCGTACGTTGAATCCGACCCCGCCGCGCCCATCAATACTTATGGCCTGACGAAATACGGCGGTGATTGCTTCATTGCGGCGGTGGCCCCACAGTACTACATCTTCCGTCTCTCCGTGCTTTTCGGGCGCACACAGAAGAAAGACCAGTTCGTCGAGAAGATGCTGCACCTCGCGCGATCCGGACGGAAAGAGATTCGGGTTTCGCAGGATATTGTGCTTTCCCCCAGCTATGCCCCGGATCTCGCGCGAGAGGTGCGCCGGGCCGTCGAGGAAGGCTGGCAAGACGGCCTCTACCACCTGGCCAATGCCGGCGAGGCATCCCTCTTCGACCTGATGAACGCATTGGCGTCCGGGCTGCATCTCGCCGCAACCATTTGCCCCGCCAGTTACAGGGAATTCCCGCACGTGGGCCGGAAGAACACTTTCACGCCGCTCGCCTCGGAAAAGCGAGCGCCGCTTCGCGATTGGCGAGAAGCGGTTTACGATTATTGCCGCGTTCTCCAGAAGGACAACTAGGCATGGCAGACAAATATCTCATGGATGGTCACAAGCTCCAGTGGCACGCGGACCGCGTTCGGGCTTGGGAGGCGGGGGAACGGGTCCCCCCGATTCACATTGACGTCGGGCTGAGCAAGGGCTGCAACATTCGTTGCCAGTACTGCTTTGGCGTGCTCCAAGGCAACTTCTACCGCAAAGGTGCCGAAAGGGTTTTTCCTCGAGAGCCATTGTTGAGGTATATGAAGGACGCAGGAGCATGCGGCGTGCGGTCCATGGCGCTTGTTGGCGAAGGCGAACCGCTCCTGAACCCGAGCGTTTACGATGCCATCGTCGCCGGCAGGTCGTCCGGTGTGGATATGGCCTTGGGCACCAACGGCATCTTGTATGACACCGGCGCAGCAGGCGCCGGCGCCCTTGAGCACTTGACTTGGATTCGGTTCAACATCAGTGCCGCATCGGAAGACGCCTATCGCCGGATCCACGCCAGTAAGGATTTCCAGACGGCGCTGGCCAAGATCCGTTTCTGCGTGGAGTATCAGCGTCGCCGGAACTTGCCCGTTACGATCGGCCTGCAGATGGTGCTTACGCCGCAGAATGTGGACCAGGTCGTTCCGTTGGCCCGCCTCGGACGGGAACTGGGCGTTAACTATCTGGTTATCAAACAATGCAGCGACACGGTCGAGAGCCGCCTGGGGGTCTTCAAACATTTGGGCCAGTATGACGGATTCAGGGAGATGCTTCAGGAAGCGGAGGCGCAATCAACGGACATGTACGACGTCATCGTGAAATGGAACAAGGTGCTGAACAAGGGCGCGCGGACCTACCCACGGTGCCTGGGGGTGCCGTTCCTCCTCTATTCGAGTGGCGATGCGCGCCTCTACCCCTGCGGCATGTTCTTTGACGAACGCGAGGAGGAATTCCGCATGGGGGACCTGGCGCAGCAGTCCTTCACGGAGATATTGGCCTCGGAACGATACTGGGAAGTTGTCGAGAGGGTTCGCAACACCATTGACGTAGCTCAGTGTTACGCGAACTGCCGCACCCATTCCATCAACGACTTCCTGTGGAGGTTGCAGTCGGGCCAGGCGCGGTTGGACCCGGTGCCGGGCTTGCCCCCGTCCCATGTCAACTTTGTGTAGGGGGGGACGCATGCCGGACGAGGAACGAGTTCCGCGGTTCGCCTTGGGGCTGCTGACCCTGCGCGGGCGCTACGTGCTGCAACTGCGCGATGACAAGCCGGGCATCGCGGCCCCCGGCCTGTGGGGGTTCTTTGGCGGACGCGTTCACGCCGAGGAGAGCCCGGAGGAGGCCTTCCAACGCGAAATACGCGAGGAACTCGACATATCGCCGGTCTCCATTGCGCTCTTCTGGCACGTGGACCGTTACAGTGAGTTCTACGAACGCTCCGTTGAATACTGGATATTTGTTTCGGATATTGCAGACGTGTGGGATGGGCATGTCGTTCGTGAGGGGCAGGCCGCGGGAGTCTTCGCTTACGAGGAGCTTTCGGGGATCAGAATGCACCCTTTCGTGCCGGAAGTGTTGGAGCGTCACCACGATGCGGCCCCGGGTTGATGCGCATGGGAGATTGGGTTCAATGACAGCGGACATCGTTCTAACAGTGGTCATGCCGGCGTTGAACGAGGAAAGGAACCTTCGCGCCGCCGTCTCGAACGCCCGGGCCGCCATGGACGACCTGGGCATCGTGGGGGAGGTGCTGGTGATCAATGACGGCAGCGCCGATGCCACCGGCGCCATCGCCGAAGAGATGGGTAAGGCGGACCCGCGCGTGCGCTGCATCCACCATGCCAGGCCCGGCGGCATCGGCGCCGCCTTCTGGGACGGCGTGGACCATGCGCGGGGGGCCGTGATCTGCATGCTCCCTGGAGACAACGAGAACGACCCCTGGGAAATCTTCCGTTACTTCGGGCTGCTCGATCACGTGGACATGGTCATTCCCTTCGTCTTCAACAAGGAAGTCCGTTCCCTCTTCCGCAACGCCCTGTCGTGGGTTTACCGCTTTATCATCAACACCACGTTCTTCGTGAATTTCAACTACACGAACGGCACGGTGATGTACCGGAAGAGCCTGTTGCTGGAGCTTCCCTTCCGGAGCACCGGGTTCTTCTTCCAGACCGACATCCTGGTGCGCTCGGCAAAGCGCGGATACCTCTTCGCCGAGGTGCCGTACCGGCTGGGGATGCGAAAGGGGGGTGTTTCCAAGGCCGTTACGTTTCCAAGCCTCTTTCAGGTATGCCGGGGGTACCTGCGTCTTGTTCGCGACATGAACTTCCATCCGCGCGGCGCCGCGTTGCCCTTTGCCGGCGACTCACGCACGGCCATGCGGCACGAACAGGTCCCGGGCGAGAACCGTCACAGGTAAGGGTCGTCAAGGCATGCCCGTACTGATCTGGAGCATTCTGCTGGCGGCGGCGACGTTTGGTGCGCACCTGGCGTGGTGGCGGGTGCGCATCCCGCGCCGGCAGACGCGGGCCCTCCTGCTTCTCTCTTTCGGGTGCCTTGCAGCCGGGTTGGTCTTCCTGAAGGCGGTCGGGCCGTCCTCTTCCTGCTCGGTCTGGTTCCCCTCCTCGCCCGCCGCCCTCTTCCAGATCGCGCTGTTCCATGTCGCTATGACGCTGGCGTACATCACCACGTACTCCGCCCTGGAGGTTGACAGTCCCTCGCTGGTGATCGTCCTGCGGGTGGCGCAGGCCGGCGCGCAGGGCGTATCGCGGGAAGAACTTCTGGCGGAACTCGATGACGACGCTCTCGTCCGGCCTCGTCTGCGTGACCTGATCCGCGACGGCATGGCGGTGCTGGACGAAACGCGCTACACGATTACGCCCAAGGGCCGCAGGTTCGCTGCCGTCTTCATCCTCTACCGCCGCGTCCTGGGGCTTGGCAAGGGAGGGTAGAATTGTCCGAGTGGGCGCTTGTCATGGCGCCGGTGGCCGCTTTGGCCGCCGACGTAGTCTGCCAGATCGCATGCCTTCGGCTCGGGTACGTCGGAGGGCTGCTCCGCAGCCTGTTCGCAGGCTTCGGCGCCGGTGCGCTGGTGGTCCTCCTTCTGACGCTGGGGGCGTTGCGCCTTGATCCAGCGCCTGCCGCAGACGCCGCCGCACGGGTCTTCCTCAACCTTCTCACATACGCCGCCCTGAGCTATTGCTATTTCCATTTCGTGAACCTGGGCGAGACCGCCCGGCGCGTCCGCCTTCTGCGGGAACTCATCGAGGCGGGAGGATCCCTGACGGAGAGAGACATCCTTTGCCGGTATAATGCGCGCGACATGCTCCATGCGCGCCTGAACCGCCTTCTGTGCAACCGGCAAGTCGTGGAACGGAGCGGACGATACGTCGTCGGCAGGCCGACAGTGCTGGTCATGAGCCGCGCCGTGCTGTTCATGAAGCGGCTGGTCCTGCGCCGCGAGAGGGAGTGACAAGCGCGTGGTCCTGATCAATTCATCTCCACGTAACGCGCGGAGGGCGTTTCAACCGTTCCTTCCTGTCGTCTTGCCCGCCGGCATCGGCGGGTTTACATGGATCGTCTTGTTCGCACAGGAAAGAACCGTTCGGTTCGGCAGTATCCTGGACTCCATCTTCGGCCCGCCAAGCGGATTGCCGGCGAATCAGAAAGTTCTCGGCCGACCGTGATGCACCGGTGGTCGCCGCCAAAATGAGGAAGCTCCGCCCGTGACATCGCCCCCGGCGTTTCTCCCGTTCCTGCAGCGCATCGCGGCGGGACTCCATCGGCGTCGCGCGCTCCTCCGATTCGTCCCGCTCCTCCTTCTGGCGCTCTACCTGGCCTTGACCCTCCAGGCCCGGATCATAGACTCTGACGACACGTGGACCGTGGTGGCCGTGCGTGAAACCGGGTGGTTGACCTTTCCGCTGCTGATGTACCAGAAGGAGTGCGGCTGGTTTTCCGCCGTCCTTACCCAGTACACGATGTTCTCCGTGGCCGATGTGAAGAACTACTATGGGCTTATCACCCTCATGTACATGCTGTTCGGCGGCGCGTGTGCCTTCTACGCCCTGCGCAGGACCTATCGGAGGATGGATGAACCAGCGCCGTCGGGCCTTCTGCTCTTTGCGTTGCCGGTGCTTCTCATCCTGGTCTCAAGCCGCAACCTGCGGGAGACGTTCTACCACGTCTCCAGTTCGATGTGGACGCTCTCCGCATTCATGGGCATGGTCTTCTTCTCCTGGCTGGTCTATCCCCCGCCGGCCCGCTCGGCATTCTCGAAGTTCCTGCTGTACCTTGTCATCCTTCTCGCGGCGGTCTATCTCGGCTTCTGGGGACTCACCACGACCGTCATCGTCAACGGTCTGCTGTTCTTCGGGGTCGTCGAAGCGTGGGCAGTCCGGCGAGAGAGCCGGTACTTGTGGACCACCGCCTTTGTCGCCGCGTTCATTGCCGGCTGCTTCTGCCTGCTGGCGCCGGGGAACTTTCATCGGGCGGCGGACGTGCATGCCGCCGGCGGCCACATGGGTCCCATTGGCGCCTTGGCGGCGGCAGGCCCGGTCTTCATCAAGACGCTCTGTGTTAACCTGGGCTATCTCGGCTGGTCTTCGCTGCCGTTCCTGGCGATTCTGCCGCTCCTTGCTCCTACGGCCGCGTCGCTGGCGGCCCGATGGAACTACGCGCCTGGAACCGCCCGCCGCTATGCCGCGGCGATGATCGGCCTGTGGTTCCTGGCGTTCGTGATGGCCTCACTCGCGTGCTCTGTCGCCCGCTGTTACCTGTTCGACAAGTCCTACGCATTCGGTGTGATGCAACTGAGCTCCTGGTGTGTCGCCGCCGTCTGCCTGCCCTTCCTCTTCAAGGGGTTCCCCTCCGTTGCGGCGCGCGTTGCGCCGGTCTTACGCAGGCCCGAGTTGTATGTGGCGTGCGTCCTTCTCTTTTCCCTGGTCACGGGGCGGCGGATGGTCCGCGACCTCGGCCCTTACGGCGAGATCGCCCGCTGGGCAAGGGCGATTGACGAGACGGACCGAAGGATCCTGGCGATGAAGGAGGACCAGGTATCCCACGTAGTCCTGCCTGCGCTGGACGGCGCGCCCCCGCGCTTTCTCGAGCACTCCTTCCCGCGCGCCTACCACTACTGGGACGACTACTACGAACTGGCCTCGCTGAAGATCGGAGAGGACTCAACCAGTTTCGTCGAGGGATATTTCCGCTCCCGCGCCGGCGGGGCTCAGGAGCGGATACGGAACAGCGCCTCCATCCGGCTGGTGCATCGGGGCGGTCCGCTGGCCTTGTCCCCCGGCTCGGAGGCGACACTCCGCCGGGTGTCCGCGCGGAAGGGCGAACGGCTGTACGTGGTGCTGGAAGCCGTTTCGCGGAAGGATGCCGCGTTGGAGATCGTCCGGTCGTCGCCGCGCGCGGACGGGCCGGTCTGCCTGCTGAAGTCCGTCCGGACGGAAAGGCTTCCGCCGGAGTGGCGCGAGTGGGACGTGGACTACTGGCGGATCAGGAGGGGGCAGGCTCCCTTGAAGGCGCAGGGGGATGCGGAAATCGGGGTCGTTCTCCTGAAACCGGATGCGCGCGGAGAGTTCCAGGGGGACATCGTCCTCCGGAACGGGGATGCCGAGGCCGTCATGGCGCTCAACTGGACGTCCGTCTATGCGGTGGATGAGAACCTGACGCTCGACCGCTTCCTGGGCCGAGAGTAACGGTTCCGCCGGCGTTACGTCTTCCGAGTGCCGCCGGGGTGTTTCAACCCGGAATAGTCCCAGCACAGCCGGCAGACGGGCAGTTCGTCGTGGCGCATCTCTGCCAGCAGCTTGCGATAGGCGTTGAGTTTGGGGCACTTCCAGATATCCGCCAGTGTCTCCGTGCGGATGTCCCCCACAAGCATCTGGTCATCGTAGTCCGCGCAGCAGGCGCTCACGGTCCCGTCCCAGTTGACGGAGAGCTTGTCGTACACCTCCGGGCATTCCGGGTGCACCCGCAGGACCGATTCCTTTTCCTTCAGGACACGCAGCGTCGCCTTGTCGGCCTCGCTCAGGCGGGTCTTCTCCGGAACGATGTGTTCCAGAGCGGTGTGCCCCACGGTGACGAGGTCCGCGAAGGGGGCGACCCTGTTGCGGAAGGCCCGCACCTGCTCCGGTGTTTCATAGGTGATGGTGGTCGAAACATGTATGTACGGTTTGTGGCCGTCGCCGCGCCGGTCATACAGACGTTTCACCCGCGCCAAGAGTTCGTCGAAGAAGTCCCTGTTCCGCATCTCCCGGAAGCTCTTCCGGTCCACTCCCTGGAAAGAGAACTTGATGCTGTCCAGGCCGGCCTTCATCAAGTGCTCGACCATCTCCTCGGTCAAGAGGCTGCCGTTCGTGTTGAGATGTGTCAGGCAGCCGATCTCGCCGGCCTTGCGGATGTACTGTGGAAGCCTTGGGTGCAGGGTCGGCTCGCCCCAGCGGATGAAGCGCAGCGGGGTCTTCCATGGCGCGATCTGCTCCAGCAGGCGGTGGAAGACGGCATCGCTCATGAAGCCTTTGGCGCGGCGGACGGTATCCACGCCGGTGGGGCACATCAGGCAGGTGAAGTTGCAGCGGTTCGTTACCTCCACGTCGAGACTTCTGGGGAAGTCGGGCAGTGCCGCCCACTTCGCCTTGGAGTCGCCCTGGTTGCAGAGGGCGTAAACCGCCGCAAATGGATTGTTTCGCGGCTTCATGGCGCGTTCCCGCCCTTGCAGGCCGCGATGACGCGCGCCTGGTCCGCCGGGGTCAGGCCCACGGAGCAGGGCAGGCAAAGCGTTCGGCGGTACCAGTCCTCGGCCGCCGGGCACGTGCGCCGCTGCGCGTCGCGGTGCGCCGGGCTCAGGTGCAGCGGCTGCCATAGCGGTCGCGTCTCGATTCCCTCGGTTGCCAGACGGCGGAGCAGGGCCCGGCTGTCCATGCCGTATCGTTCGGGCGTCACCCGCACGGCGGACATCCAGAACGCGCTTTCCGCCCACGGCGCCTCGCCCATCACCTCCAAGCCGGGCACGCCGCAGAGGGCCTGCCGATACGCCGACGCGATACGCCGCTTGGCGGCAACGTGTTCCCCCAGCCGCTCGAACTGCGCGCAGCCGAGCGCTGACTGGAGGTTTGTCAGCCGATAGTTGTATCCGACGTGTTCGTGCACGAACTCCACGGGATCGTCCTTGGCCTGCGTGGTCAGGTACCGCGCGCGGTCCGCCCAGTCCTGCCGGTCGGTCAGGATCATTCCCCCGCCTCCGCAGGTGATGATCTTGTTTCCGTTGAAGCTCAGGCACGCGATGTGCCCTAGCGCCCCGCACCGCCGCGCGCCGCCGCCGGCGCGATAGACGCCGCCGAGGCTTTCCGTTGCGTCCTCGATGACCACAAGACCGTGTTCGCGCGCCAGCGCCAGGATGGCGTCCATGTCTGCCGGATGGCCGAGAAGGTCCACGGGCAGGATTCCCCTGACGCGTCGCCCCGTGGCGCGATGGACCAGCCGTCCGCCAGCGGCGCGGCATTCCCCGGCGATGAAGTCGGCGATGCGCCCGGGGTCCATCTGAGCGTACGCCGTTTCGACGTCAATGAAGACCGGCCACGCGCCTGCGTAGCGCACGGCGTTGGCCGGCGCAATGAAGGTAAGGCTCGGCACGAGCACTTCGTCGCCGGGCTCGATGCCGGCGACGAGCAACGCCACGTGCAGCGCGGCCGTGCCGCTGGCCGCCGCCACCGCGTGCCGCGCACCCACGTATGCCGTCGCCAGCTCCTCCAGCCGCCGGACGAATCCGCCGGCGGTTGACACCCAGTTCGTGTCGAGGCACTCTTTGACGTACTCCCATTCCCGCCCTCCCAGGAAGGGCTCGCACACGGGAATCCGCCTCGCCGCCGGGTTCTTCCTGTCCACGGCTATACCTCATAGACTCCCGGGCGGTATGCGTCGGCGTTGTTGCGGATCCAGTCCATCGTCACGCGCAGTCCCTCTTCCAGGGTCACCTGCGGCGACCACCCGAGCCACTCGCGCGCGCGCGTGTTATCGGCCAGGAGGCGTTCCACTTCGCTGCCTTCGGGCCGCACACGCCGGGAATCGGTCACAAGCCGCGCGTTCCGTCCCGCCAGTTTGCCGATCAGCGCGGCAAGCGCGCCGATGCTGATCTCCCGCCCGGACCCCAGGTTGATGACCTGTCCGATGGCGGCGGGGGCTTCGCCGGCCCGCAGAAAACCCTCCACGGTGTCCGCCACGAAGGTCATGTCGCGCGTGGGCGTCAGGTTGCCCGCGCGCAGTTCGTCGCCGGCGAGCGCCTGCGCCATCAGCGCGGGGATGATCGCGCGCGCCGACTGCCGGGGCCCGAAGGTGTTGAACGGACGTACAGTCACTACGGGCGTGCCGAAGGAACGATGGAACGCTTCCGCCATCTTGTCCGCGCCGATCTTGCTGGCCGCGTACGGCGATTGCGCCTGCAAGGGATGCGCCTCGTCTATCGGCGCGTATCGCGCCGAGCCGTACACTTCGCTCGTCGAGGTATGCACGATCCGCGCCGCGCCGCTCTGGCGCGCGGCCTGCAGGACGTGGAGCGTTCCCTCGACGTTCGTGTGAAGATAGGAGCCGGGCGCCTGATAGGAATACGGGATGCCGATCAGCGCCGCGAGATGGAAGATTGTTTCCCGCCCTGCGACCGCCTGGCTCACACCGTCGCGGTCGCGGATGTCGCCCGCCACCACCTCCATCTCCCGGCGCAGGGGGGAATGTTCGAGCCAGCCGCTGCGGCCCGGGGCGTTGTAGCGGACAAAGGCGCGCACAACGGCGCCCTCGCGGACGAGCCGCTCGGCCAGATGACTGCCGATGAAACCGCCGGCCCCCGTCACCAGTACTCGCCTTCCGCTCCAGCTCACGGCCTGGGCCTCCTCTGATTCGATTCGGTCTGGATGCGCTCATAATCGTCCGGCCGGCCGATGTCCACCCAGTATTCCCGGACCGGGAAGCCGGCCACCATGCGCCCGAGATCCACCAGCCGCTGGATAAGGTCCGTCATGTCGAACCGCTGCTGCGCCGGCACGTGCCGATAAACCCCCGGCTCCAGCAGGTAAATGCCGGCATTCACGAAGAAGTTAAGGCGGGGCTTCTCCGTCAGCCGGCACACTCGCGGCCCGTCGCACTCAATAACGCCGTAAGGGAGTTTCACATCGTACCGGCGGACGGCAACGGTCATGTCGGCGCCCTGCTCACGATGGAAAGTCCACATCGCGCGGAAGTCCATTTCGGTCACGATGTCGCCGTTAATTACGAGCGTGGGCGTGGCAGGTGCGGGCATCAGGCCGAGCGCGCCGGCCGTGCCGAGGGGGCGGTCCTCGTTCACGTAACGCATTTCGACGCCGAAGGCCGCGCCGTCGCCGAAATACTCGACGATTTTCTCTGGACGATAATGCGTGGCGACATGCACCTGGCGGACGCCGGTCTGGCGGAGCTGGCCGATGATCCGCTCCATCAGCGGTTTGCCATCCACCGGGAGCATGGGTTTGGGAAGGTTGTCCGTCAAGGGCCGGAGGCGCACGCCGAACCCGCCGGCCATCACCACCGCCTGGAGGGGCAGCACGTCTTCCGGCAGGAGATCGTCCTGCGTCGCCAGGCCGGCGACGCGACCGTCGGCATCCAGGAGGGGCACGTGCCGTATTGCGCGCGCGCGCATGAGCTCGAGCAGTTCGGCGCGCGAGGCGCCGTGGGGGGCGGTGACGGGGGCGCCCTGCCCGAGTCGCGCCTTGGCGGAGGCGATGACGGCCACGGACGTTTCCATCGCGACGCCTGCCAGCATGGCGCGCCGGATGTCGCCGTCGGTGATGGTATCCACCAGCCGCCCGTCGCCGTTCACGACAAGGGCAATCCCCTTTTCGCTGCGGTCAATGCTGTCCGCCGCGTGGCGGATGGTGCTGTCCGGGGGAATGCAGACCTGTCTGACCACGGGGTCCATGCAGGCTCCTCTCCAACGGCATCGCGGGGGCGGGTCAGGAGACCGGGTGCCGCAGGCGCCACTCGCCGCCCTCTTTCTTCCAGAGATGGGGAGAGCGGAACGCGTCGCACAACTCCAGAAAACGCTCCGGCTCCATGCCGATATAGTCCATGATCTCCCGGAAGTACTTACGCGGGAACTCTCCGTCGAAACGGCGGACCAGGGCGACGCCTTCCTCGCGCGTCAGGTGATGGTTGCGGATTTCCTGCGAGGCGTCGTACGTCGCGCGTCCGAGGCCGAACTTGATATAGGTGGTGTAGTAGTGGAACCCGTCAATCTTGTCGTCGAGGCTGTTGTACTTGCTGTACGTTCCCTCGGTGCGCTCGGGGTTCGCCTGGAAGCCGGTGTGCTCGCCGGCGTAGTAATAGGCCTCCTGGGGCGTCCACTTGAGGTAGTAGCCAAGGTAGTGCACCTCGATGCCGGAGCGCTCGAGGTCCTCCGCCCGGGCCGGCAGATAGGGCATGACGTCGTGGAGGGCGAGCTTGTACCGGTCGAACAACTCCTGGATCGGTACGCCGCCGAGATAGACCTCGGAGAGGTTCGTCATGGTGAAGTAGGACTTGTCGCGGAGGGACGTGGCGTTCTCAGCGATGGGGTTGCCGTACTCGGCTTCGTTCTCGCCGTAGAACACCAGCCGGATGCCGTGCTTCATCGCCACCTTGGGGCCGAAGTTCTTCTGCCCGAGGATGAAGGGCTGAAAGGGATGGAGAATGCGCTCGATGGCCAGCCGCGTCAGGAGCGCGTGCACGGCGCCGTTGGGGCGGAAGGAAAGGTTGTCGAAGCCGCCGATCTTGACCCAGTTGAGGAAGTTCTGCCAACCGATGTCCGTGTAGAGGATGGGGGGCCAGGTGCAGGTGAGCGGGTGCATGCCGTACCGGTACTTGAGAACGTGGGCCTGGTAGCCGCTGTCCTTTCCCCCGCTGCCCGGCACCAGGCAGTCGTATTCCCCGTCGCTGCGGCGGTGCTGGTCCAGGAGCCGCATCAGGCTTTCCTCGCGGGCCTTCCAGTCAATGCGTTGCTTGATCTCCGCCTGGCGGCACGCGTCACACACGCCTTCCTCGTCCATGTGCAGCGTGGTGTGCTTGTGCCGGATATCGTGCTTGAACTCGACGGATGAAGCCGGGCGCTGGTTGGACATCACGCAGCGCTTGCAGAAGACCACCTGCTGCGGCAACCCGAATCTCGCCTCCAGTTGTTCTTCCATAACGCTACCTCTCATTCCTTCCGCGCTCCAGCAGCAGCCGGCGCAGGTTCGCATAGACGGTCAGGCCGGGCGGTCCGCTCCGCTCCGGATGGAACTGGCAGGCATAGATACTCCCGGCGCGCAGGCTGGAGCAGAACTCGACCTGCCCGTACCGCGAGAACGAAAGGACCATCGCACGGTCTTCGGGCATCAGAACGTAGGAGTGAACGAAGTACATGTACTCGCCCTCGGCCACGCTGTCAAGCAGCGTCCCGCGCCAGGGGGCGGCCTGCATGGCGTCCGGATGCCGGATGGGACTCCAGCACACGTGGGGGATCTTCAGCGGTCTTCCTTCTTCCTGCGGACCCTGGAACCGCCGCACGGGGCCGCGAAGGAGCCCGAGACCCTTGAACCGACCGAACTCTTCGCTCTCGGTCATCAGCAATTGCGCGCCCAGGCAAATGCCCAGGATCGGCTTGCCGGACTCGGCTGCGTCGAGGATCACGCGCGTCATACCGAGGTCGCGCAGCGCCTGCATTCCGTCGCCGAACGCCCCGACGCCCGGAAGGATCAGGGCGCCGGACGCGGCGGCGACGGCGGGGTCGGAGGTGACCGTCGCGTCCAGGCCCACACGCCGGCAGGCGTTGCGGACGCTGAAGAGGTTGCCCATCCCGTAGTCAATGACGGCGACCTGGGGCGCGCTCTCAGGCATGGACCGTCCCCTCCGCCGTCGGGCGGCACGCCAGGCCGGCGGCCGCCAGTTGGCGCTTGACCTCTCCAAGGGTGGCGGGCTTCACGCGCGAAAAGGCGCGTCGGGCGCGCAGGTATTCGACATTGCCCTCCCCCTCGAAGGCCGCCTCTCGAGGATGGTTCGCGACAAACTCGTAGTGCAGGATGGAAGCCATGCTCACGGCGTCGGCCTTGCCCTCGCGAACGGCCTGCACGACGTGGCCGGGCTCGCCGGCCCCGCCGCAGGCGATGACAGGAATCGGCACCGATTCGGCGATGCGCCGCGTGAGCTCAATGTCGTAGCCGCTCCCGGTACCCTCGCGGTCAATGGAGGTCACCATGAGTTCGCCGGCCCCGAGTTCGGCTGCGCGCAATGCCCAGGCGAAGGCGTTCAAGCCCGTCCGCTCGCGCCCGTTGTCGGTGTAGGCTTCATACGAACCGTCGGGCCGGCGGCCCGCTTCAATAGAAACGACGATGGTGGACGAGCCGAAGCGGCGCGAGGCTTCGCGGATGAACTCCGGCCGGCGGACCACCGCCGTATTGAGCGCGACCTTGTCCGCGCCGGCGCGGAGTACCTGGCGGATGTCCTCGATCGTGCGCAGCCCCCCGCCGACCGTCAGCGGGATGAATATCTCCCGACTCGTGCGCTCGACGATGTCGAGCAGGCTGTTGCGCCCATAGAGACTCGCCACCACGTCCATGTAAACCAGCTCGTCCGCCCCGGTTGCGTAGTAGTATGCCGCAAAATGCTCCGGTTTGCCCAGCACACGAAGCCCTTCGAGATGAACCCCTTTGACCAGGTTAGGGCCCTTCAAGTCCAGCCTCGGGATGACCCGCACGTTCACGGCGCGCCTCCCTCCCGCCGTCCGCCCAGCGGGCGGGCGGGGACGCCGACGACGACAACGCCGGCCGGAACGTCCCGGACCACGGCCGCGCCCACGCCGATGACGGCGCCTTCGCCGATCCGGACCCCCTGCAGCACCGAGGCCCCGGCGCCCACATGCGCGAGCGCATCCACGCGAACGCCTCCGGCCAGGCGCGCGCCGGTGGCCAGGTGCGCGTGCGGCCCGACCCGGCAATCGTGTTCCACGATGGCGCCGGAATTGACGATGACGTCCTCTCCCAGTTCCGCGCCCGCGTTGACGATGCAGCCGGGAAGGAGCTGGCAGCCGCGCCCGAGGCGCGCCCAGCGCGAGCATATCGCCGAAGGGTGCCGAACGGTCACCGGCTCCAGACCGAACGTCAGCGCCAGCTCATAGAGCCGCCGCCGCGGCGCGTTGTCGCCGATTCCCCCGACCCCCATCGCAAAGAAGCCGACGCCCTGTTCGCGGGCTTCCGCGAGCCACTCGTCCCCGGCCAGCACGGGCGCGTCTTGAATCGTTCGCCCATGGAGCGCGGAGTCGCGGTCAATGAAGCCGCGCACGGTTACCCCTGTTGCTCTCAGGCACTCCAAGACCACGCGGCCGTGGCCTCCGGCGCCGAGAATGATGCAGGAGGGGCTCACCGGTCTGTGCCCATGTCGGCAAAACACTTGACGAGGAGTCGCTCGTCGAGGGACACGCTCTTCAGACGGTCCAGGATCCTTTCTGCGGCGCGCCCGTCGCCGTAGGGGTTGGCCTGGCCGCTCAAGGAGGCGCGGAACTCCTTTGAAACCGCCCGTTGGATCGCCGCCGCGATCTCGGTCTTTCCGTATCCCACGTCAATGACGTTGGCCGCGCGGATGCGCCCGTCCTGCCGTGTGCCGATATTTACCACCGGCAAGCCGAAGGAGGGCGCCTCGATGATGCCGCTGGACGAATTGCCGACCATGGCGGCCGCCACAGCCATGACACTGAAATATGCCTCGGGGCCGAAGTTCTCCACCAGGCGCGCGAACCCGCGCGTCGCGACAAACTCGCGCACCTTCCGTATGATGATGCGACCGCCGGTGTCGCAATTGGGAAGCGTGAACACCGTGGGCATGGCGCACAGGTCTAGCGCCGCCAGCAACGCATCGGTCTGCTCGCCGGCCTGCTCATGTTCCAGCGTCGTGGAATGAAAGGTAACGAGAAGGGGTGGGGGACGAAACCGCAGGGCGAAGCGGCGCTCCAACTCCTCCACGGAGAGACGTTCCAGGCGGCCCAGGTTGTCGAGCGACAGGGCGCCGGCCACGGTCACCCGCCACGGCTCTTCGCCCAGTTGCCGCACGCGACGGGCATACGCCTCCGTTGACGTGAAGTGGAGGTGGCTCAGCTTCGTCATCGAGTGCCGCAGCGCGTCGTCAATGGCCCCCCGGGTCAGTTCGCCGCCGTGGAGGTGCGCCACGGGAATGCGAAGCGGGAGCGCGGCCAGCGCCGCCGCGTGCATCTCGATGCGGTCGCCGAGCGCCACGAGGATGTCGGGGCGCCGCCGCGCAAAGGCCCGCGCAAATCCGGCGCACGCCATTCCGGCGGAGGCGGCCACGGCCTCCGGGCGGTCCGACGAGACGTCCATCTCGATTCGCTCCGCCGCCTCGAAGCCGTCCGCTTCGATCTGCCGAAAGGTCATACCGAACTCCGGCGCAAGGTGCATGCCTCCGACAAAGAGATCCAGGCGAAGCGACCGGTCGGCCTGGATCCCGCGCAGGAGCGGAAGGTAGATGCCATAGTCGGACCGCGACGTGGTGACGACGCCCACCGTCCTCATTGCAGCATGTCCTCGCGGAGCATCTCGCCAGCCGCTATCGCGCGCCGCGCAGTTCGCTGGAGCACATCCTCCAGCCGCCCGGGCGGAATGCCGGTGCCCGGACGCAGAAGCGCGATCATCTCGGCGGCGAGTCGCGCGCCGGCGGGGATATCGCGGGCGGCGAAGAGACTCTTGCGCGCCACGACCGCCGTCTCGGCCTCGCCGGGCATCGGCCGCTTGACGCCGTCGCCGAGGGCGGCTTCGATGTCGCGAATGCTCCGGACAAGCAAGGCCAGTTCCTTCGGCTCCAGAGAAGCCGCCTGGTCGGGACCGGGGAGTTCGCGCCGCAGGGTAAAATGCTTCTCGATGATGCAAGCTTCCAGCGCCACGGCCGCCAGAGAGATATTCGGACCGGGATTATGGTCGGAAAATCCCACCGGAAGGCCGAACGTCGCGCGCAGAGTCCGCATGGCGCGCAGGTTCGCCTCCTTCGGCTCGGCGGGATAGCCGCTCGTGCAATGGAGCAGTGCCACCTTTTCGTTGCCTTCCCGGCGGATGGCGGCGACGGCGTCGGCGACCTCGTCTAACGTGGACATGCCGGTGGAGACGATCATCGGCTTTCCCGTGCGCGCCGTCCGGCGGACCAAGGGAAGGTTGGTTATCTCGCCGGAAGGAATCTTGTGGGCAGGCACGCCCAGGGAGTCCAGCAGTTCGGCGCTCTGCATGTCAAATGCGGCCGAGAGGAAGAGAATGCCGCACGCGCGAGCATGCTCCATCAGGTCGCGATGCATCTCCGGACTCATCTCGAGGCGTTTGAGCATGTCGAACTGCGATTCCGCCCTGTCCGCGCCCAGCCTTTGATAGGCGGCTTTGGGTGCATCCGGGGCGACCAGCTGCTCCGTGCGATACGTCTGGAACTTCACCGCGTCGGCCCCGGCGTCACGGGCGGCCTCGATCAGCTGGCGCGCGAGTTCGAGGCGTCCGTTGTGGTTGACGCCGGCTTCGGCCACGATGAAGCAAGGCTGGCCGTCGCCGACGCGGCGCCCGGCGATGTCAAGAACGACGGCGCTCATGGAGGTCTTTCATGATCAGTTCGGCCACGTGGAAATCCCAAGGTGTATCCAGGTCCATCGAGCGCTCCGGCGGCATAATGTAGGCCAGCGCCCCGGCCGGGTGGAAGGTGGCGTCGTTCATCAGCGATTCCGTGCGATTGAGGTAGATTGCGCCGTTGAGGGCGTAGGCCTGACCCAAGTCCTGCCGCCGGGGATAGGCCGCCGGCCAAGGCAGGAAGTCCATGAGCACGCCATTCTCGATGCGCTTGCCCAGGAAGGGGTGGCGTTCCATTTCGCACACGCTGATCACCGCCGCCGGACGGCGTGCATCGGCGAGTTCAATGACGGCATCAATGTCCTCTGTCGTCCGGAAGGGCGAGGTCGGCTGGAGCAGGAGAATATAGTCCGGATCGTCCCCATGCTCGCGCAGCCAACGGATGGCGTGCTGCGCCACCGAGACGTGCGAAGAGGTGTCCTGTGCCAGTTCCGGCGGACGGAGGAACGGCACCTCGGCGCCATGCGCGCGGCCCGCCGACGCGATCTCCTCGTCATCCGTGGACAGAATAGTGCGCGCCACGTGCCTGCTGCGGCATGCCGCCTCGATGGACCATCCGAGCAGCGGCTTTCCACCCAGAAGCTTGAGGTTCTTGCGTGGAATGGACTTCGATCCGCCGCGTGCGGTTACCAGCGCCACAACTCTGATCATATCGCATCGCTCTCAAGGAATGCGCCGTCCGGCGGCAAGCCCGCCGCGATGGAGTCTGAAACCCGCTTGCGGGCGCATCCGCCCGGCGCATCGGTCTGAAAACGTCCATCGCCGGTCCGATGAGCCCTTTCTCAAGAGGGCCCGGTCGGATGGTCTCGGCGCAAGGGCTGCTTCCCGAGTCGGACGCGTAACGCGCGGACGACGTTGCGGCGAAGCCTGCGGACCCTGCCCGACGTTCTTGTGCATGGCGGATAACGCAACCGGAGGAGGCTTCGTGTCACGATCGTCACGGGCGCGCGCGCCGCGTTTCAGGCGACTCGGCAAACGCGGCGTCGAGGTTGGGCCCACAGTCCCGCGGGTACTTCACGCATACGGAAGAGAATCCGTACGGGTCTGAAAGCGACGTTTCTCAACGGCACATGACATACTTCACAATATAGCAGACGCAAAGCGCCCCTGTCCAGAGAACGTATCACGCCATTTGCGATCCTGCCGAAGAAGAGGAGATGCGATGGCGGGAGAACGACTGCGAGCGGTGATGGGGAAGTGCCGTCGCCATCACGAGAAGGCCGGGCGGACGGAGCGGATGATGCTCTGGAGCGTGTTCTGTGCCGCGAGCAGATATCAACGTGAGTGCGCGACTGTGCTCTTGAACGAACCGGTCTTCGCCGCTCCTCGCGGTCCGGCTTGTCTTCGACGCTCTTCAACCACCTTCCGTTCGTTGATCGCCCGGCGCGGCCATTGACAAAGCAGGCGGCCGTGACTTAACTTCACGTCGGCCTGCGCCCATGCGGCTCAGACACGGGGCCTGCGGGCGAGTTGGCGGGAACCGTCGGGTCTTGAACTCCAGAGCGGAGAACGGGCGAATGGGTGAGTGGCTGCCGTGGATGCTGGAGAGCTGGAAGAACAACAACCTGTACGGCGTGGGCCGCGCGTTGCGGGAATATGCGGGGCTGCCGTGGTACTACCCCCTCAACCTCCGGATTCAACACGGCGTGTCGCTCTGGTCCATGTTCTGCTCGCTGCACTGCTCGCCGGAGCGCGAAGCCTACACGCCGCGCGGAAGAGACGAGATGCTCCTGGTCATGAACGAGGACGGAGCGCGCCTCTTCCGCGAAGGCGGGGTTCGCAATGTGCGCGCCATCGGGGCGCCGATCCTCTACCTGGACGATTTCATCGCCACAGTTCGGCCGGCGCGGCGGAAGGGGACCTTGGTCTTCCCGCATCACAGCCTGATGCGCTTTGACACCCGAACGGACTATGATGTTTATGCCGACGAACTTGCGGGTCTGCCGGCCAGCTTTCACCCGATCAAGGTCTGCCTGTATCCGGTGGACATGCGGCGCGGACGCGACCGGGCCTTTCGGGAGAAGGGGTTCGAGGTGGTGGCGAACGGTTCCCATCCCTGGGACCCGGCGTTCATGCACAACTTCGTCCGCAACGCGATGCCGTGCGAATTCGCCGCGTCGAACTCCGAGATCTCTTCGACGCTGTATTACGCCGTCTATCTCGGACTGAAGGCGTTCCGGTTCGGTCCGCCTTGCCGCGACCCGAACGCCTCCCCCGCCGACTCGCACGTCTGCAGCGGCCCGCCCCCGTACGAGTTTCCATTTGAGGCGCGCGAGGACGTAGCGCGGCAAAAAGCCGTGGCTGATGCCGAGTTGGGCGTGCCGTTGAAGCTTTCGCGCGACGAGATGCGGCGACTGATTGCGGGCGCCTGTACGGCGCGTTTCCTCGCCGGCTACATCCCTCGGACGATCTTGCGCTGGCCGCACACACTGTTCTGGCGGATCCTGGGGCACTAGGCCGCGTTGTGGCCGCCTGGGACTGCCGCTATACTTCTGCTGCAAGCCCTGGTGGTTGAGCCTTTGGCTACGGTGACCGCGACATGAATCCCCATATCCGACGCTGGCTGGTGGCGCCCGCCCTGTCGCTGGGATTGAACAAGGTGTTCTGGCGTATCTACCGACTCCTGGGCGAGCCGGAGCCGCCGTTGACGCCGTGGGGGGGGGGGCCGGTCTTCGGGCATTTTACCGATTCGCAGGGGCATCGCTACGACCTCCACCACGACCTGCGTAGCAGGCTGAAGCCGGGGTGGGAGGACGAGTTCAGGCCGCCGCTGGAGATTCTCACGGCGCCCCCCAAGGCGGTGCGGGTCAGCACCTTGCAGAGCCGCCGGAGGCAGGTGGCGGAAGTGGAGCGGTTCCTCAACGCGCAGGGTGTGTCATTGATGGGAAGGGACGTCGTGGAAATCGGCGGCTACGACGGCGCCGCCGCGTACGCGATGGCGCAATTCGGCGCAGGCAACGTGACGGCCACGGACATGGCGACGGCGTATATCCAGGGCGGCATTGTGACGCCGGAGGGCCTTCAGGCGATGGCCCGCGCGCGCGCGGCGTTTGCGGGCCTGGTGGAACGGGACGCGGCGCGGCGCGTATCATTTGCGGAAGATGACATCTGCGCCTCGGCCCTGGCGGAGGAGTCGGCCGACGTCGTCGTGAGCTGGGAGGTCTTGGAACATCTGGAAAGGCCGCTCGATGCGTTCCAGAGCATCGCGCGCATCCTGAGACGCGGGGGGGTGGCCTTTCATGAATACAACCCCTTTTTTGCCATCAATGGCGGACATAGCCTGTGCACGCTCGATTTCCTCTGGGGGCATGCCCGGTTGTCCGCGCCGGACTTCGAGCGATACGTCGCGGAGATCCGCCCCCAAGAGGCTGAACTGGCGCTCAGCTTTTATGCCAAGGGTCTGAACCGTATGACGCTTGCGGCACTGCGGCGGCATGTGCAGGAATCGGGGTTGTGCCTGTTGTGCGTTGTGCCCTTCCCGGACCGCAGGAGCATTGGAGCGCTTTCGTCCGACGTGTTGAAGGACGTGACGCGGCACTACCCCTGCGCTGACGCGCTGGACCTGATTTCCCCCAAGGTGTGGGTGCTCCTGCGAAAGGCGCGCGATGGCACATGAGCAACTCATCCGCGTTGCCGCGCTGACCGGCGGAAGGAACTCTCCCGCTGCGAGATTCCGGGTCCGGCAGTATATTCCCCGGCTTGAAGGCCAGGGACTCCATGTCCGCGAGTATATTCCCTTCTTCTACGAGAACTGCGGCTGGCCGAGCCCGTTCAAGGCGGCCTCGCACCTTCCGGGGCTGCTCGGTTCGCGCCGGGCGGACCTGACGTGGATCGGACGTGAACTCGTGCGAGGATACGAGACCTTTGAACGGCTTCTGAAGCGTCCGCGCGTACTGGACGTGGACGACGCAATCTGGCTGGACTGGCCGCTCGGCAGGTACGCATTGCCGCACATCGCCCGCGGCATGGACGCCATCGTGGCGGGCAACGCCTTTCTGGCCGAGTGGTTCAGCCGCTACTGCGGGAATATCACCGTGCTGCCGACGGCACTCGACCTATCGCGCTACGCGCCGCGGCCGAAACCGCCGGCGCCGACGGATCGCTTCACCATCGGCTGGACGGGCGCCGCGGACAGCTTTCCCTTTCTGGAGCGAATCCAGGAGGCGCTTCTGCGCTTCCTCGACGGCCACCCGGATTCGGAGGTGTTGATTGTCGCCGAGAGACCCTGGCGGACGACGGCGATTCCGGCGGGGCGCTTGCGTTTCGTGCGGTGGAACGAGCGGATCGAGGTGGACGTGTTGCACGACATGACCGTGGGGATCATGCCCCTGCCGGACAGCGAATGGGCGCGCGGCAAGTGCAGCTTCAAGATGCTCCAGTACATGGCGGTCGGCCTGCCGGTCGTCGTCTCGCCGGTGGGGATGAACGCGGAAGTACTCGCGAAGGGCGACATCGGCTTCGGCGTCACCACGATGGACGACTGGTACCAAGCGCTCGAAACCCTGTACCGGGATCGGAGCCTGCGGGTCGCGATGGGCCGCGCAGGACGAACGGTTGTGGAACGGCACTTCAGCGCCGATAACATTGCCGATGCCCTGGCGGCCCTCTTCCGCAGCCTGGTCCGGCCGAGGACACATGACTGAGCGGCTTCCCCCCATCGTCGCGCCCCCGCCCCCCTGGTGGCGTCGCCTGATTCAGGAGACGCGGCACAACGTGCCCGGCGGGTTCTTCCGGAACGTGGCTTGGCAGTACGGCGGCACGCTGGGCAGCTCGGCGATCGGGTTCTTCTACACCTTGATCGTGGCCAGAGCTCTGGGGGTGGAGGACTACGGTCTCATGGCATTGGGGTTGAACGTGGCGGCGATCGTCAGCCGCTTCGCCACGTTGTACATCCGCGACATGGTCATCAAGTACCTCGCGGAGTTTCACGAGGGGGGCGACCTTCCGCGAATGCTGGCGACGATCAAGCTGTCGCTCCTGCTGGACGCGGCCTGTGGCGCGCTGTCGGTGGCGTTGATCATGGCGGCCGGCTTCTGGGCGGGCCCGCATGTGCTTCACGATGGGCGCGCCTGGCCCGTTCTGGCACTGAGCGCCGTCGCCTATGTGTCACAGAACGTTGCCGACGACACGGCGCTGGGGGTGCTGCGACTCTTCAACCGCTTTCGCCTGATGGCGGTGGTGGATCTCTCGGGGGCGGCATTGCGGCTGGCGCTGGCAGCGGTGGCGATCTGGGGACTGGAGTGGGGTGTGTTCGGCGTGCTGGGCGCGCTGGCGTTGACCAATCTGCTGGTGAACCTGACGCTCCTGGCGAGCGCCCTGGCGCTTGTCCATCGGATCATCCCCTTGCGCACGCCGGCGCCGATCTCCTTGCTGGCGCCCAGGGCGGGGGAAATCCGTTCATTCCTGACGCACAACTATTTCATGTCGGTTACCGGCGCCACGTGCGCGAACGCCGACCTGACGCTCGTGGGCTACTTCGTCGGGAAGGACGCCGCAGGCGTCTACCGTGTGGCCAAGAGCTTCGTGATCCTGATGAGCCAGGCGGCTTACGCGGTCTCCCACGTGCTCTATCCCCACGTGGCGCGTCTCTGGTCGCGCGGAGACTTTGCGCGGCTGAAAGCGTTCGTGCGGCGTCTCAGCGGTGTTATGGGGGGCGGGTCGTTGCTGTTGTACGGCGCGCTGTTCGTCGTGGTGCCGCCCGCCATCCGATGGATGCTCGGACCGCAGTTCGCCGAGGCAGGCACGCTCTTCCGCCTGATGGCCTGGGGCGTTGTGGTATGGACGCCCTTCATGTGGGCCACGTCGCTGCTGCTGGCTGCCGGGCGGACGGACCTCCTGTTACGAAGTTCGGTTCTGACCAGCGTGGTCGTTATCCTTCTGCTCCTGGGCTTCACCGCCCTCTGGGGCGCGCGGGGCGCCGCCGTGGTGGACGCCATGACAGTTCCCTTGAGCGTCGGCTACGCGCTGGTTCAGGTGCGCAGAGCGGGATTGCTGTCCCTCAAGGGTCCGGCCGAATCGCCCGAAAGAACACGCGCCTGACGGACGCCTTCGCGGTCCGATCGGGTCTCGACCAACGCCGGTGGAAACGCGCCATCTGCGCCCCACTTGCGCATCTGCGCCTTGTCGCACGCCGCAACTCCCGGAATCGCCGGGGCTTCTTACGGGGTCTGCGGAGGCCGGAGCCAGTCGTATCCGATGGCCGGATCATCGTGGGCGATGCGGCCTTCATCGGCGGGGTCATAGACTCTTGAGGTGATGTAGAAGAGAAGCGCCGGGCCGCGCAGGACCTTGCAGCCGTGGGCCACGCCGGGCGGGATGCGCAGGACGCGCGGGGGGTGGTCGTCGCCCATCCACAGCGTCATCGTCTCGCGGAAGGTCGGCGATGGCGGGCGGGTGTCGTGCAGGCCGACTTGCAGGACGCCGGCGGCGACGTACCACCAGTCCACCTGGGCCTTGTGGATGTGCCAGGCCTTCAGCACGCCGGCGCGCATGTTCGAGACGCTCCACTGCCCGAAGCCCTCCGCAAAGAAGGGGTCCGTCACCCGGATGAGTTCGCGGAAGTACCCGCGCTCGTCGGGATGCGTCACGAGCTCCTTGAGTCCGACGCCGTCAATCATGGTGCGGCTTCCTTGAAACGAGGACCGGTTCCTTCACCAGGACTTCCTGCGCGCGGTTCAGGCCGAAGAGCAGCGCGCGGTCGGAATGGCGCGCCGGACCGGAAAGCCGGTGCGACTCTTGCTCAAGTTGATTATATCGGATGGGCGCCGCGGTTGCCATTGGCGCGGCGTCCGTCAAATGCCCCCATCGCGCGTTTGCGCCGCGCCCCGCCCTAGACTAAGATGGGCGCATTCCCTTTCAGGAAAGGATGCTTCATGCGCGGACCGAAGATCACCGTCATCGGCGCTGGGAGTTATTTCTTCGGCAAGCCGGTCATTCATAAGATGGCCTCGAGCCCGGTCATGGCCGGGGGGACGCTGGCCCTGGTGGACACGAACCCGGCCACGCTGGCGACGATGATGCGCCTGGCGCGCAGGGTCTTCGCGCACGCGCGGTGCGGGGTCAAGGTCATCGGCTCCACCGACCGGCGCGAGGTGATGGGCGACTCGGATTTCATCGTTCTGACTTTCTCCGACCGCAACGCGCACTTCCGCGGGCTGGATACGGAGATCGCCGCGCGGCACGGCATCCGCATGTGCAGTTCCGACACGATCGGCCCCGGCGGCATCTTCCGAGCCCTGCGCGAGATTCCGCACGCGCTGGCCATGGCGCGCGACGCGCAGCGCCTGGCGCCCGAGGCCTGGGTCATCAACTTCGTCAACCCCACCGCTGTCCTGGGGATCGCCCTGATGCGCTATGCGCCGCAGGTGCGGAGCTTCGCCCTCTGCGACGGCAATCACGAGCCGCACAACACGTTGCGCTGGTGCAAGCGCGTGGGCATTCTGCCGGACGAGGCCACGGCGGTGCCGCCGGAGGTCTGGGCGCGGCTTGACCTGGCCATCGGCGGCGTCAATCACTGCACGTGGGTGACACGCCTGAACTACGACGGGCGCGACCTGTTCCCCCGCTTCCGCCGCTGGCTCGCCGAGCAGGCGCGCGCCGAGAAGAAGAACCCCGGCGAGAAGGCGAAGCCGCGCTTCAACCTCAACTACGCCCTTCAGCTCTTCGACCTCTACGGCGCCTTCCCCACCGCCGTCAGCCACACCAAGGAGTACGTGCCGTTCTTCCAGGGGTATGGCGTGGCGCAGAACGTTCCGGAGCCGATTCGGGTCTTCGACGCGCGGCAGCGCGCCCAGGAGATGGCGGCGGCGTGGAAGGTGACGCGGGATTACGCCTGCGGCAAGCTCTCCCCCGCCGAGTTCATGACCAAGATCGGCAACGACCACGCCACGGACATCATTGAGAGCATGTGGGGCGGCCTGAACAAGCCATTCTACATCAACTCGGCGAACCGGGGCGCCGTGACGAACCTGCCCGACGACGCCTTCCTGGAGCTGCGGTGCGACGTGGACATGCGCGGGCCGCGGCCCCAGCCCTTCGGCGTTCTGCCGCGCGGGCTTCTCGGGCTGACGCACCAGGTCCTCGACACGCACGAGTTGACCGCGGAGGCGGCCGTGACGGGGGATCGCGCCCTGCTCCGCCGCGCCATGCTCACCGACCCGATCTGCAACAACATCGCGGACGCGGATGCCTGCATCGCGGAGTTGCTCGAGGCGGAACGCGACGCCCTTCCGGCGTACTGGTACGAGGGGCGGTAGAGGCGTCCGGGGCCGCCGAGGGCGCGTCGCGCGGCGGCCCCGATCTTCGCCGGGCGGCTATGGTCCGCCGGCCTTCCGCCAGAGTCGCGCCATGGCGATCAGGGGGTTGTGCCCCAGGTAGTTATGGCAGGGGGCGTGATAGGGCGTATAGGGCTTGCGCATGCACGCTTCCGGGCGGTCGCCTTGGGGGTGGTAGAACTCCCAGATCGTTCCGGTTCGCTCGAACTGCGCGGCGGAGTCGTCGAGCGCCCCTTCCAGCAGCCGCCGGGCGGCGTCGGCGCGCCCGTAGCGCAGGCACCCGGTAGCCGCCCAGAAGGTCATGCTGTTCCAGGCCGGCCCGCGCCACATGCGCAGCTCGAAGCGCGGGTCCTCCACCCCCACCGTGGCGATCGGGTGGCGGGTGAAGTAGCGGCGCGGGTTGAGCAGATTCTCGTCTATGGCGCGAGCGGCCTGGGCGGCGTCGGCGGCGCCGGTCACGAGGGGCCACAGGCCCTCGAAGGCATGCGGCGCGCTCCCGCGCGACCAGGAGTCGCAGAAGTACCCGGTCTCCTCGTCGAAGAGTTCGCGGCGGATGAACTCGCGCAGGGCGGCGGCCTGCCGCTCGAAGGCTGCGCCGTCTTCGCCCAGGCGCTTTGCCCACGCGGCGCCGTAGTCGCACAGCCATTGGACGTGCGCCGTGGCGTCCACCATCGCCCGGCGGCCCTTCGGCAGACGCTCGAAGCGCACACCGTCGTCCACGCCGCTTTCCCAGATGCGGTCGCCGCAGACATCGAGGTAGTAGAAGCCGCCATTCTCCGCGCGGCGTTCGCGCTCGAACCAGGCCACCTGACGGCGGAGCACGTCGAGCGCCCTTGGCAGAAGCGAGTCGTCGCCGTGGTGGTCGAGATAGGCTTGCACCCCAAAGGGCCACACCGGCGGATGGGTGATTCGCGCGCTGAACTCGACGCGCGCGCCACGGAGGGCGAAGAGCCCCGGCAACATGCCGCTCGGCTGCTGCTGCGAGAGGATGTTCAGGAGTTGGTCGCGCGCGTGTTCCGGCTCGGCGGGAAGGCTGTCCTGCAGGGCGTGGCTGATGTCCCAATGACCGAAGACCGGCGCATAGCAGTAGCCGGGGCCGATCTCCTCGATGGGGCGCTCAAAGGGTGGACGCGGCGGCAGGATACTGCGCGCGTGGAGCTCCGCGGTATAGACCAGCATGGGACGCCACGCGGCCTTGCCCAGCGTGGCGGCTTCGGCGCGAAGACGGTCGAGCATGGGACTCCTCCGGAAAGACGCCCCTCGGCGTCCGGGCATGTTACCGCGCACGGGCAGCCGGGACAAGGCGCAACGGCGGACGACGAATGACAGACGACGGAGGGCAGACGACAACGGCGACGGCAGGCGGGAGAGTTGCGGAGCGGCCCGGGCTTCAGGCACTGGCGCGCGGCAAGGAACGGTGCTAACATTCCATCGGAAGGAGGGCGCATGGGACCGGACTCCGGCGCGCGAGCGAACGGCGATGCGTCGCCGACGCCGCCTCCCGACGAGAGTCAGGAGGTGACGCACGTTTACGAGGGCGCGGTTGCCGCGGCCGCGCCTCCGCCGAGTTTGGCGGCGGGCGCGCGCCTCAGGCACTACCGCATCATCCGCGAACTGGGTCGCGGCGGCCAGGGGCTGGTCCTTCTCGCTCGCGACGAAGCCCTCCGCCGGCTCGTGGCGCTCAAGACGCTGACCGTGGTCGGGGCGGTGACCCCCGGCGCGCTGCGCCGTTTCCACAATGAAGGACGCGCCGTCGCCGGGCTGCGCCACCCCAACATCGTCCAGCTCTACGAGGTCTTCGATGAGGGCGGCCTGCCCTTCATGGCGATGGAGTTCGTCGAGGGGCGCTCGCTGCTCGATGCCATCCGGGGCGGCCTGCTGCCGAGGCTTCAGGTCATCGAAATCATGGCGCAGTGTTGCGGGGCCGTCGGCTATGCGCACGAACGCGGCCTGGTGCATCGGGATCTGAAGCCCCATAACATCATGCTCACCCACGAGGGGGTGCCGAAGATCATGGACTTCGGACTGGCGAAGTACTTTACCGAGCCGGCCGACCGCGCGACGGGCACGGTGGACGGGCACGTCGTCGGCAGCCCGGCGTACATGGCGCCGGAGCAGGCGGCCGGACGCCGGCGCGAGGTCGGGCCGCACACGGATGTTTACGCCCTGGGCGTGACGCTCTATCAGTGCCTGACCGGGGCGCTGCCGCATTCCGCCGAGACGCCGGCGGCCACGCTCTACCGCATCCTGCACGAGTCCCCCGAGCCCCTGTGCGCGCGCGACCCCACCATTGGCAGCGACCTGGCGGCCATCTGCGCCCGCGCCATGGAGAAGAACCCGGCCGACCGGTACCCGACCGCCTCGGACATGGCCGACGATCTTCGTTGCTACCTCAACAACGAGCCGGTTTCGGCGCGGGCCGCGTCGCTGATGACGCGCATGGTCAAGAGCGTCACGCGCAACCGCGAGTTCGCCCTGTCCTTCGGCGTCACGGCCACCCTTACGGCCCTGGCGCTGAGCGTCCTGCTGGGGCTTTCGGTCCATCGCGACGCCCTGCACGTGGCGGAGACGGCGCGCACGGAGTTGAAGTCCATCGCGCTGACGGCGACGCTGCTCTTCCCCGCCGAGGAGGTCACCCGCGTGCGCGGGCAGGAAGATGAGAACGACGCGGCCTACAACGACCTTCTGCTTCGGCTGAACCTTCTGCGGCGCCGGAACCCGCGGATCCAGAGCGCCTTCCTTCTGCGCAAGTCCGAGCGCTCGGGCGAGCTGTATTACGTTGCCCATGCCGACGCGCGCGTGCAGGACGGCAGCATCGTGCTGCGCCGTCCGGGGGAGTACTTCCGCGCCGCGCCCGATTCCGCCCCCCACCGGGCCTTTGCGGGGCCCGCCGCCGATGCCGCGCCGGTGCGCGGCCCGTGGCGGACGACCCTTTCCGGCTATGCGCCGATTGCCGACGAAGGCGGGCGTGTGGTGGCCGTTCTGGGGGTGGAGATGGGCGTCGAGCAATTCGGCGGCGATGCGCGCCGGGCGATGGTCGGCGCCCTGGCCCAGGTCGGTCTTGTGGCGGGGATTCTGTTCGCCCTGATGTCCCTCTACGCCTTTGTCCGGATTCGGCGCCGGCGCAGGAGCGCCCGCTTCGACGAATGAACACCTTCGCGCTCTCCACCCTCGGCTGCAAGGTCAACCAGTACGAAACGCAGGCCCTGCGCGAGCAGTTCCAGGCCCTGGGCTGGCGCGAGCGCCCCTTTCGCGCCGGGGCCGACGTGTGCGTCATCAACACCTGCGTGGTGACGGCTGAAGCGGAGGAGAAGTGCCGCAAGGAGGCGCGGCGCGCGCGGCGCGCAAACCCGGCGGCGCGTGTGTTCCTCACCGGCTGCGCCGCCCGCGCCGACGCCGAACGCTGGCGGCGCATCCCCGGCGTGGCCGGCGTCTTCACCCGCGAGCAGATGGTCAACCTTGCGGACGTTCTCCAGGAAGGTGCGCCGCCGCCCGAGGGAGACATCTTTCGGTGGAGCATTCGCCGCTTCGAGGGGCGCACGCGGGCGTTTCTGAAGATTCAAGACGGCTGCGACGCCGGCTGCGCCTATTGCATCGTGCCCCAGGCGCGCGGGCCGGTCCGCAGCCGCCCCCTGGCCGACATCCGCGCCGAGGCTGCGCGGCTGACATCCGCCGGCCACGTCGAGATCGTCCTCACCGGCATCCACCTGGGGCACTACGGACGGGGGCTTCATCCCCGTGTCACGCCGGCCGACGCGGCGCGCGCGGTGCTGGCGGCCCCCGGTCTGCTGCGCCTGCGCCTCAGCTCGATCGAAGCGCTGGAGCTCAGCGACGAACTCCTGACCCTGGCCGCCGGCGGCGGTGAAGACCGTGACGACGCCGGCGCGCCCGCGCTGTGTCCCCATTTCCACCTTCCCCTTCAGAGCGGCGACGACGCGGTCCTCCGCGCCATGAACCGGCGCTACACCGCCGCGCAGTACCTCGACGTGCTCGATCGCGCCCGCCGCCGGCTCGACCGCCCCTCCTTCACCACCGATGTGATGGTCGGCTTTCCCGGCGAGACGGAGGCGGCCTTTGAGAACACCCTGCTTCTGTGCCGTCGGGCGGGCTTCAGCCGGATTCACATCTTCCCCTTCAGCCCCCGTCCCGGCACGCCGGCCGCCGAACGTCCGGGGCGCGTTGCTCCCGAGGTCCTGCGCGGTCGCGTCGGGCGGCTGAAGACGCTGGCGGACGCGCTGGCACGCGACTACCGGCGGCAGTTCCTGGGCGAGGTGGTCCACCCCCTCATCGAGCACCGGCGCGACCGGGCCACGCGCCTTCTCACGGGGTGGACGGCGCGCTACGTCAAGACGATCGTGGCCGGGCCGGACGAGTGGAAGGGGCGTCTGCAGCCGGTGCGGGTGAGCGACCTCCGCGCCGGCGGCTTCCTGGGCGTTGCGCTGCCGCCGAAATGACCGCGCGCGGGGCGTTCGTCACAGCGCGTCGGCCGCCAGCGAGGCGATGTCGCTGCGTTCCGAGCGCGTGAGCATGATATGCCCCACCAGCGACCGGCCCTTCAGGCGCTCGGCGGTGTAGGTCAGGCCGTTGCTGCTGGCATCGAGGTAGGGGTTGTCAATCTGGTAGGGGTCGCCGGTCAGGACGATCTTGGTGCCCTCGCCGGCGCGGCTGATGATGGTCTTCACCTCGTGCGGGGTGAGGTTCTGCGCTTCGTCCACGATCATGAACTGGCGGGGGATGCTGCGTCCGCGGATGTACGTCAGCGCCTCGATCTCGATCATCCCGCTTCGGAGGAAGTCGTCCACCTTCTTGCTCACCTCGCCGCGCGCGCCCTTCAACGTCAGCAGGTAGCCCAGGTTGTCGTAGATGGGCATCATCCAGTGGGCGAGCTTTTCCTCCTTGGTGCCGGGGAGGTAGCCGATGTCGCGCCCGAGGGGCATGATCGGGCGGGAGACGAGGACCTTCTCGTAGCGCGGATCGCCCATGATCTGGGCCAGGCCGCAGGCCAGGGCGAGGAGGGTCTTGCCGGTGCCGGCGCGCCCGACCAGGGTGACCAGGTCCACCTCCGGGTCGCAGAGGATGTTAATCGCCATGCGCTGCTCCTACGGGGGGGCGTCCATGGGGAAAGATGGGTGAACGGGGCGTAAGGGGTTGATAGACAAGGGGAAACGCCGAGTGCACGCTGAAAAAGGTGGTTAACAAATCTGCGACTGTTTTGTTCGGGCAAGTTGTTGAATGTGAGAACGGAATGCGACGGAATGAAGGGTCTTCGAAGCGCGTTTCGACGCCAGTTCATTGGGCTTTCGCGTTGTCTTCGCAAGCCACGTGCCAAAAGGCGCCGTTCACTTGGATTTATTCCGAGTGAACGAAATGCCCGGATCCGAGTGAACGGGCATTCCGCCCGCGCCAGTACAGTGCGAAGTCAAAGTTCGTCCCCCGAAACCGTCCGGATCCGAGTGAACGGCCCTGTATCATATATATAGTGTCGCCGGCTGAAATCCGGTCGGCGCGCGGCGCGTTGCAGAATGAAACACCGGCGGCAGGTCGCCGCGTGGACGTGGTGGGCGCTGTGGGCAGGGTGGACGGGCGGCGCAACGATCCGCGCGGGTGGCGGCGCGGCGATCCGCGCGTGGGCGGCGCAGGGGAGCATCAGCGCGCCAGGCTGTAGATGACGCCGACGACCTTTCGCAGCGTCGCGATCTCGCTGCGCTTGATGGCCTTAACGCGCGCCTCGTCCGGCGCGGGGTTGACGGATGCGGCCAGCACCAGGTTGCCCTGATACGACACCCGCTTGTAGAAGATGCCCCCGGTCTTGAGCACGATCACCGCCAGGTCGCCGTCCTCCGGCGCATCGCGGCTAACGATCAGGTACTGGCCGTGCAGGGCCACGGGGGCCATGCTCTGCCCCTGCACCTGCACCACGTGCAGGCTTGAGGGGATGGTGATGTACTCGATTTCGTGGGGTTCCGGCTGCTCATAGGCCACATAGGTGCTGCCGGCCGCGCTGGCGATCCCCAGAACCGGCAGGCGGATCGCCCGCGCCGGCGTTTCGCCCTCCGGCCCTACGTCGTTCATCTCCCCCGCCCCCGTCATCAGCCACTCCCGGCTGATCCCCAACTCCCGCACCACCGCATCTATCGTCTCCGCGCGAGGACGATGGCCGTACTTGATTCCATCAAGGCGCGCTTCCGAGATGCCGATACGCTGAGAAAGTTGCCTACGACTAAGCCCCCGCTCTTTGAGCGCTTCGCAGAGACGCTGGAAAATGCCCGCCAAATCAGGGTTTTGTGAGATCATCGGCCTTGCCCGGAAATCTCACGAATCGCGCTTGACAATCCATGAAACTTCCTGTATACTTCCATCGTCACCCGAGTGACGGCTATAGGAAAGGGTAAGGCATGGACGAGGTGGTTGTCAAGGGAACCGGGGTCGAAAATCCTGCCCCCACCTGCGGCGCGAGCGTGTCCCCACAAGATGCAGGGGTTGTCGCGCCCGCCCCCCACAACCCCCCGCCCGCGCCCCCCCTGATCGCCATCTTCAACCACTGCCAGTGCCGCGTCATCCGCGACGACACCGGCCGCCCCGGCTTCGTCCTGGCCGACATCTGCGCCGCAACGGGGATTGACCGTTCTGGTGCGAACCATCTGATCCGTCGGGACGAGGAACTCTTTTCGGGCCATTTTTGGGTGGACGTAACGTCCACCCAAAATGGGAATGCCGCCCCTGAAAAACAAGGGGGTTTTGGGTTGACGTTACGACAACCCAAGACCGGCTACGCTCGCGCCGGCGTCGTGCTCGACACCTTCGGCGTCGTCGCGTTGCTGACGAAGGTTCGCTCGTCCCGCATCCGCGACGACCGCAAACGCGCGCGGATTCTCTCCTTCCAGCGCTGGGCCTTCCAGACGCTGGCGGACATTCTCGAAGGGCGCACGCCCGATTGCGTCGTGGCCGTCGTGGCGCGCAACCTGGTCGAGCGTCGCCTGGCCGGCGGGCGCGCCTATGGCGTGCGGGCGCTGGCGCGCGCGCTGGGCGTGCCCTTGAGCCGGATGCAACTGCGCATCGGCGAGGCCGTCCGGCGGGTGCGCGCGGGAATGCCCCTGGCCGCCTACGACGACGAAATGCTCCTGCGCCCGATCACGGCGGCGCAGTTCCTGCGGATTCCGGCGGTGCGCCGCTGGGTGGAAGCGCCCTATGGCACGCGGATGCGCGCGGGCCGGCGCCTGGCGCGCCGCGCCGGAATCGCCCCAGGCACCCTGCACAGATACCTCCACCGCGCCCGCCGCGGGCGCGACGTGGCGCAGATCAGCGGCCACGGCGCCGATGCCCTGCGCCGCCTGGCCTGGGGCGCGCCCCGCTCCGCGCGCCCCTCTTTCGCGGCCCAGAACTGAAGGAGATCGTCATGAAGAACTTGCAGAAGGCGCGGCGGGGCGCGGCGGGGCAAAGGGCGACAGATCGTCGAACGGCCACAGCGCCTCCGGCGTCTGCGGGATCAAGCGCTGAGCCGCCTGCGACAGGCGCCGGAGTTCTGTGTGCGTTTCCGGATGAGAGCCGACGCCTTCAGCGCACAATGGCTCTATTATCCTGCGGGCGAAGCGTGCTTCGTTCAGCAGCAGGAGGATGCGCACCCGGCGCTGATGTTCCGTCTCGTGGGGGCCAAGCAGGGCGCGCTCCTTCGGATCCAGGGCCGGATGCGTGTCCGCTTCGCTGTGGAGCCATTGGCGCGCTACCTGGTAGCCCAGAAGACCCTCCCGGCGCCCCCACGCCCGAAGAGCGCGGATGTCCTCTGCTGTCAGCATTGAATGAAGCGCGCGCTCGCGTTCTTCGCAGGCTGCGAGGAGGCGCTCCCAGTGCGTAGGCGAACGCGCCATCGGTTTCTCCTGTTTTGTGCCCTTGTGTCCCAACGTCCGGCCCTGAATCAAGTGTGAGGATAACTTGTGTTGTGGAGTCCCGTCAAGGCCAAAGTCACCGCCGCCCTCGGGCCGAAATGGTCCACGCGCACCCTCGCCGCCGAGATCGGCTGCCACCGCACCGCCCTCACGCGCGCCCTGGCCTGCACGGGGGCCGCCGGCTGCCCCGCCCGCCACACCCTCGAAGTCCAGGACGCCCTGGCACAGCGCCTGGGCATGAGCACGGCGGACCTCTTCGGCGAACACGCCTGGTTCAAACTGGCCGCAGCAGGACTGCTGAAAAGGAGGGTCGGATGATGGAAACCGCCATTGCCCCGATTGCCGCCGCCCCCGAACAGGGCATCCTGCTGACCTACGACGAGGTCGCCCTTTACGAGAGCATCTCCCGCCGCGAGGTCTTCAACCGCGTCCGCGAGGGCCGCTACCGCATCGTGCCTGGCCTCAGCCTCTCCGGCAGCGGCGGCACGCCGCGCCTCGCCGGCAACGGTCGCCCGGTCAACCGGATTCCCCTCTCCTGCCTCTCCCCCGGCGCGCAGGCCGCCTTCCGGCAGATGACGGACGAGGCGCGCGCTGTCGGAGAGGCGCGCTACGGCGCTGCCGGTGTGGCACACCGGCTGCGCTGCACAGGCGCTGCGCCGCAGCGCAGCCGTTGCGCAGCGCCTGTGGCGCCCTCGCCTGTGGCCGGAATCGCTGCCGCGGAGAGCGCGGAGGCCGGCGGGCGCCCCCTGCGCGCCGCCGAACCGGCGCTGCCGGCCCGTCCGGAACCCCTGCGCGGCGCGGCCATCCCCCTCACCCCGGAGGGCCGGCCGGACATCGTCGCCCTGCGCCTGGCGGGTCGCCACAGCGAAATCGAGGTCTATGACCACCGCCTGCGGTGCGTGGGCGCCTGCCGCGCGGCCCTCGAGGCCGCCGGCTACGGCGACCGCATGAAGGTCTGGGCGCGGCTGGAAATCGAGCTCGGACAATCGCAGCAGACCCTCCGCGCCTGGATGAGCCGCGCAGAAAAGCACGGCCACATCGGCCTCTTCCCCGGCTGGGGCCACAACCGCGGCGAAACGGCCATGCCGGAATGGATGCAGCGCGCCATCCGCGCGCGCTGGCTCAACCAGCAGCGCCCGCGCCTCAGCCAGGTCATGGCCACCCTGCGCGACCTCTGCCGTCTCCATCGCTGTCCCCTCCCCAGCCGCTCCAGCGTGGCCCGCTGGATCGAGCGCCACGTCACCCCCCTGCAACGCGCCGCCTTCCGCCACGGCCAGCGCGCCTGGGAGGAGCACGGCATGGCCAAGGTCCACCGCGATCCGAAGGCGTTGGCCCCCAACGAGTTGTGGTGCGCCGACCATCGCCGCATGGACACCTTCGTCATCGCGCCCGACGGGCGCATCGTGCGCCCCTGGCTCACGCTCTTCATTGACCTGGCCACGGCCTCCTTCGCCGGCTGGCGGCTGGCCGACCGCCCCAGCGCGCAATCCGTGGCCCTCGCCCTGCGCATGGGCATCCTCCGCCGCGGCGTGCCCACGGCGCTCTATTTCGACAACGGCAAGGAGTTCACCGCCGAGCGCTTCGGCGGCAAGGCCCGCACGCGCCTGCAACTCCAGGAACCCACTCAGGCCGACTACGAGGGCTGCGCGCGCTGGCCCGCCGCCTTCCCGCCCTCGGTGGACAGCGCCGGCGGCTGGTCCACCCTGCGCGCCCTGGGCATCGAGGACATCGTCAACGCCCTGCCCTACTCCTCCTGGTCCAAGCCCATCGAGCCGATCTTCGGCGCCTTCGCCCGCCCCTTCGAGAACCTGCTCCCCGGCTGGTGCGGCCACAGCGTCGAGGACAAGCCCGAAAAGCTAGCCCGCGAGCTCCGCGAGCGCCGGCTCCTGACCTGGGAGCAGTACGCCGAGGCCTTCACCGAACAGGTCCGGAAGTGGGAATCCGAGCACCGCTGCGGCGATCGCGCCCTGCCCCCCGACGCCGCCTATAACGCCTTCGGACGCGCGGTAACCGCCCACGAAGCCGCCCTCGATCTGCTCCTCCTCCAGCCCCGCCGCCGCAAGGTCGCCACCCAGGGGATCGAAATCGGCCCGGCCCGCTTCATGAATGACGAACTGATGCTCTACGTCGGGCAGTGGGTGGATGTTCTCTACGACCCCGACAACCTTGCCGCCATCTGCGTCCGGCCCGCCATGGACCCGAACCGCCGCCTCGTCGTCCCGGCCCTGCCGCCGGCGCACTGGCGCGAGATGACCGCTTCGAACGAGGCCGTCTGGTCCGCCCGCAAGGCCCAGCGCGCCCACCTCATGACCACCGCGCGCGAGCTGCGCGCCGCTCTGTCGCCGGAGCACCACGACCCCACCGGGGCGAACGCCCTGGCTGCCGCCAACGCCGCGCTGTGCGTGCGCGGTACTCCGCGCACTCCTCTCCAGGCGGGCATCGAAACCCAGACGCCGCGCTCGGACGACTCCGCCGCCGCCGCGATCCGCGCCGTCGAGAAGGCCGATGCCGACGATACCGCCGCGCGCGACGAGGCCCGGCGCCGCAACGCCGCCGCCGCCGCGCAGGACATCCTCGCCCAGGCCGCCGCCGTGCAGGCGGAACGGCAGGGCGCATAGCACAGCGGCGGAAGGCCGCTACCGAAGAGGCGCGGCGTGCCGCCGCTGCCGGAAAGGATAGAACAATGGACGCGCCGAAACTCAGGACGGACAACGGGGAGCTTTGGGAGTCCGGGCGCCCGCCGGTTCGCGTCATCAACGCCACGGCGACGCATCTGACGCGCGAGCAGCTCGTGCAGCGGGTCTTTGCCGGGGCGGGAAAGGTCTTCAGCCAGGACCTCGGTGGAACGCCGCCGGAGAGGCGCGCAACGGCGCGGCCGATGACGGTGATCGCCCTGCGCAACGGCGGCAGCCCCTTCATGCTCATCGCGATCTCCACCAACCGCCAGGAGATTGACTCCATTCTCCGTCATTGCCCGGAGACGGAGGAGTGCGCGGGGTCCCGCGCACGCTCCGAGAACGCCATCATTCCGCCCCGCCAAGGAGAGTGAGATGGAACATCCAGACGCCCGCGCGGCGAACTCCCCCGTGAAATCGCCGCCGACCGAGGAGTGCGCGGAGGACCGAGAGGCGCGGCGTCCCGCCGCTGCCGGAGAGTGCGCGGAGGACCGCGCACGACGCGCACGCGTCGTCGAGCAATACCTGGCCGTCGCCCGCGTGCGCGGCTGGACGCAGGCCGCCGCCGCCCGCAAGCTCGGCGTCAGCGCCAGCACCCTCAGCCAGGTCGCCTCCGGCAAGTACGCCGGCGACGTCGCCCGCATCGCCGAGCGGATGCAGCGCGCCCTGGATCAGGAGGAGCGCCGCAAGCGCGTCCCCCAGCGCCCCCCCTTCGCCCTCACCTCCGTCGCCGAGCAGGCCCTCGAAACGCTCCGAAACGCCCACGACGAGGGGGTCATGGCCGTCATCATGGGCCGCCCCGGCGCGGGCAAGACGATGGCCGTCGGCTGCTATTGCCTCGCCGAGCCGGAGACGGTCCTCATCACCATGCGCCCCGCCGGGCGCAAGGGCCTCCACGGCGCGGGCCGCCCCATCCTGCGCGCCTTGGCCGACGCCCTCAACGTCGAACTCGGCCCCTGCGTCTCACAGCATGAGGCCATCGAGGCCGTCGGCGCCGCCTTGCGCGACACCGGACGCCTCGTCATCATTGACGAGATTGACTACGCCGCCGAGGACCTCCTGCAGGTCCTCCGCATGATCCACGACATCGCCCGCTGCGGCATGGTCTTCGTCGCCACCCCCGCCTTCCTGGTGCGCCTGCGCGCGCGGAAATCCTCCACCCTGGAGCAGTTCCTCAGCCGCATCACCTACTGCTGCGTCGTCAACGGCATCACCGACGAGGACGCCGAGCGCATCGCCGCCCCCTTTCCCATGGATCGCGCCGCCCTGGCCACCCTGCGCGACGGCGCCCACGGCTCCGCCCGACGCCTCGCCAACGCCCTCGTCGGCGCGCAGCGCATCGCCGCCGCCGACGGCGGAAAGATGGACGCCAAGTGCATTGCCCGCGCCTACGCCACGCTGATGGAGGGCTAACATGATCCAGTACCCCGACCCCATTGTCGTGGGCTTTTCGGAGCGTTTCGAGGGCCTGCTCGGCGACCGACTGGATGTCGCCCTAAACGATCTGCGCCGCTGCGCCGACCTGCTCGACCGCGCCGCCGACGTCCTGCGCGAAGGCCGCGCCAATCTCGACGCCCTGGCGGAGCGCCAGACGGCGCCCGCCGCTGCCGGAGAGGCGCGGCGTCCCGCCGCTGCCGGAGAGGCGCGGCGTCCCGCCGCTGCCGGAGAGGCGCGGCGTCCCGCCGCTGCCGTGGACCGCCTCGAAGACCCCGAGGAGTGCGCGGCGTGCCGCGCACGCAGGGATTGAGGGAGCATCGCCCCATGACCACGACCGCGCGCCCCCACGCGCTTTCCGAGGACTGCTGGAAGATACTCGACTGCCTCCGGTGGTCCGCGTGGCGCGCCCCCGCGCCGCGCCTCAACGCCCTGGGAATGCTCTCCTACCGCGGGCGGATCAGCGACCTCCGCCTCAAACACCTCGTCCAGATCGTCGCCGAGTCGCACACCGACCCCGAAACCGGACGCCTGCACACCGTCTATTCCGTCCCGCCGGAGTCGCGCCCGCGCGCCGAGCACCTCTGGCGCTTCCGCTCCGCCGAAGGATTCCAGCCGCGCCCCGTCCAGCCGTCGTTGTTCGGGAGCGCTTGCGCGCCCCGCTCTCCGTAGCGCGATGTGGCGCCGCCGCCCTCGGCGGTGTGATGCGTTCACAGAGGCCACAGGCGAGGGCGCCTGTGCCACACCGGCCACAGAGCCGAAGGAGAACCGCATGAGCAAATCGAAAGTGCCCGCGCCGCCCGCCACCCCATCGTCCTGGCAGGAGGTGGACACCGCGCTCGGCGCGATGTGCATCCTGGAAAGCCGGATTGACGCGCGCCTGGCGCAGATGAACTCCGAACTCGCCGCCGTCCGCGCCCGGCACGAGCCGGACCTCACCGCCTGGGCCGAGCGCTTCGAGGCGCTGAAGGCCGGCGTCGCCGAGTTCGCCGAGGCGCACAAGGCCGAGTTCACCGAGCCGCGCACCGTCGAGCGCGCCCACGGCACCCTCAGCTTCCAGCGCACGCCCCCCGCCGTCGCGCCCCTCTCGCGCAAGTGGACGTGGAAGAAGATTCTCGAAGCCGCCGAACGCCTCCTGCCGCACTTCATCCGCCGCCCCCCCGAGCTGGACAAGATGATGATCCTGACCTCGTGGAAGGACCGCCAGGTTACCGACGAGCAGCTCGCCCAGGCCGGAATGCGGATCAGCCAGGGGGATATCTTCAAGCTCGAACTCAAGGGCGAAGCGCGCGTGATCCCGCCGACAGCCTCCGAGGAGTGCGCGGCGCGTGGCGCGAGCAAGGACGCCACGCGCTATGGACCGGAAGGTGAGGCGTGGAACGGCCCGCGGCCCACGGAAGTGCATCCATGACCTGGCTCCTTGAAAACGCCTTCGGCCTGGCCCTGACCGTCCTCTACCTGGGCCAGGCCGTCGTCAGCGCCGCACGACACGAACCCCGGACCGCCGCCCTCGCCGCCCTCTTCGCGGCGACGACGGTCCTCCTCTTTCTCTGGAGGCCGCAGCCATGAAGCCCGAAGCTGCCGGAGATCTGCCCCTGGTCGCCCCGTCCTACAACCACACCCCCGACGAACGCGCCGCGATGGGCTGTCTGGGCGCGCTGGCGATCGCCGCCGCCGCGCTGCTCTTCGTCCTCGCCGCCACCGGTGCGCTGTGATGGTCCATGCTATTAGTTGCCGTCGCGCGTCGCGTGGCCTGCGCGCCTTGGCGCGCGGCCTCCGGCGCGCGGACGGGATGGAGAGCTAAGCCATGCCGGACATGGATTGCGCCCCCTATCGCTCGGCCTATTTTGCGCTCTGCAAGTCCCTCGGCCTCGACGCCGACACCCGCCACGACTTCAACCGCACGATGACCGGCAAGCCCTCGACCACGGACTTCACCGTCCAGGAGTGGCGCAACGTCGTCGCCGAACTCCAGCGCCGCGCCGGCCAGTCCGTCGCGCCTGGTCGGCCCCGCGTCCGTGGACGTGGACGTGGCCGGTGTGGCACAGCACCGGCGCCGCGGTGTGGCACAGCACCGGCGCCGCGGTGTGGCACAGCACCGGCGCCGCGGTGTGGCACAGCCGCCCTCGGCTGTGGGCAGGAGGGTCAGCGGGGCGCGCACGCGCTCCCGGAGAGGGGCGCGCACGCGCTCCCGGAGAGGCGCGCGCACGCGCTCCCGGAGAGGCGCGCTACGGCGCTGCCGATCACCCCCGCGCAGTTGGAGTACCTGGAATCGCTGGCCGAGACGATCCCCTGGCGCGTCGGCCCCGCCGAACTCATCCGCGCGCGCCTGCTCCACCCATTCCGCCGCGCCGCCTGGGACGGCCAGTACACCTCCCTCACGCGCCAGGAGGCCGGCAACGTCATCCGCGTCTTCCGCCGCATGGCGGCGGTGGACGGAGAGAGGGGCGCGCAAGCGCTCCCGGAGAGGGGCGCGCAAGCGCTCCCGGAGAGGGGCGCCGCCCGATGATCCACCGCGTTCTGCCTCGGGGCTGGTGGCGCTGCGCCGGCTGCGCGCCCCGGACCGAGCGCGCCGTCCGGTGCAAGGACATGGCGCGCCATCTCGGCATCAGCGCCCGCGAACTGCGCTACCGGCGCGCGCTGATCGGCTACGTCTGCTGGCCGCCGCGGCGCGTGCGCGCCTCCGACGATTGCCTGCTCTGCGCCTCCGGCCCCAACGGCGCGGCCGTAAAGAGGTCAATTTCCGACAGGCTTGTCAAGTGCAAAAAAGCGGAACGTTCCGGAAAAAAAAAGCGGAACGTAGCGGAACGTTCCCCTTGGCCCCCGACGACGGTCCGAAAAGTGGCCTTATGATATCGGCACGGAGAGGCGCGGCGTTCCGCCGCTGCCGAGGAGTGCGCGGCGTGTCGCGGAAGGCCGCGGCGCTGCGGATCTTCCAGAACACGGCGGACGAACGGGAGCGCTTGCGCGCCCCTCTCTCGGAAGGCGAGGAGACCTGAGCGATGGCCGGCGATCTCGGACAGTGCAAACCGGGCTGCGCGTGCGCGAATGTGGTGAAGCTCGCCGGCGAACTGGACACCGAGCGCGCCAGCGTGGACGGCGAGGTGAAGCTGCTCTCCACGCAGTTGCGCGACCTGGCCGATGCCGTGCGCGCGCTGCCGCGCGCCATCGCCGAGCAGATCGCCAAGGAGCGGTCGGAAACGGACGAGCGCCTCCAGCGCGGGCACGAGTACTTCGACCGCATCTTCGGCCGCCTGGACGGCATCGAAAAGCGCGTGCAGGAGATCGCCGGGCTGGAACGACAGGTCGAGGACCTGGGCGACGACCTGCGCGCGCACACCTCCGGCGCGCAGGCGCGTTCCGAGCGTCTCGACGAGCGCTTCACGGCCATTGCGAACGACAAGCACGCCCTGGACCGCCGGCTGGTCGTCATGTGGACCCTCGTCGGGCTGATCGGCTTCGGCGAACTGTGGCGGCTGGTGGCCCTGGTGTGGCCCGTCCTGGGGAGTCTGGTCCGGTGAAAACGCACGCCGAACACAACGTCTCGCGTGGCACAGCCGCCCTCGGCTGTGAGGAACCACGATTACGGCCACAGGCGAGGGCGCCACAGGCGCTGCGCCGCAGCGCAGCCGGTGTGCCACATCGGCAGCGGTGGACGGCATGAAAACGCACGCCGAACGTCAGAACGCCGAATCGCTCTTCGTCCGCGAGGGCCGCACCCTCGACGACATCGCCGCCGCCGTCGGCGTCAGCAAGGCCACGCTGGCGCGCTGGAGCGCGGCGGGCAAGTGGACGGAGAAGCGCGCGGCCTTCCGCGAGGGGCCGATGGAGTTCATCGCCACCCTCAAGCGCGAGCGCGCGCTCCTGGCCGAGCAGGTCAAGTCGGCGGCGATCGCCGAAAAGGCGGGGCTGATTGACGGCATGTACAAGCTCGACACGATGATCGAGCGCGCGGAGCGCGGCGCGGGCGCGTTGGACCGCACGATGGGCGTGATGGAGGAGTTCGCGGCCTTCGCGGCGCAGCGCTGGCCGGGCATGACGGAGGAGAAGCTGGCCGCGCTGGCCGACGCCACGCAGGCCTTCCTGAACGCGAAGCGAAAGGAGAACGCGTAATGGACGTGCAATCGGCGTTGGAACTGCGCCGCCGGAAGGGCGAGGCGATGCAGGACATGGACCGCGCGAACACCCGCGCCACCGATGCGGTGATGAACCTGCGCCGCGCCGTGGTGCTCTTCGAAAACCCCTTGCAGATTGACCTGGCGGCCATCGAGGCCGCCGTGGCGGACATTCGCGAGGCGCAGGCGGCCTACCTGCGCGCCCGCGACCGCCGCGACGAATGCCGCCGGGCGCTGGGAGAGTAGTCAGGTGATCCGCAGATGACGGAGATTTTGCAGAAAGAGGCGCGGCGTTCCGCCGCTGCCGACGAGGCGCGGCGTTCCGCCGCGGCCGGATACGACGGACGGCGGGTACGGCCCATAGGCGAATGCCGCAGGGAGGGACGCGCCGAGTTGCGTCGTCCGTGGTCCGTCGTCCGTCGTCGCGACCGCGCCGTCTTGGTGTCCTGGTGTCTTGGTGGTTAAGCAGGCGTAGAACGATGCCCCGCACGTGGACGAAATCGCACGAGCAGCAGATGGCGCGCATCCTCGCGCTGATGCAGGCCGAGGCGCGGCCCTTTGCCGACCGCTCGCCCGAGGCCGCCGCCGCGCGCCGGGGGCAGGAGTTCGACGCCTGGGCGCGGACGTATCTGCCGCACTACTTCAGCGCCCCCTCGGCCCCGATGCACCGGATCGCCGACGACCTGGTGGAGGAGCGCGGCATTGTGAATGCCCTGAAATGGGGGCGCGAAATGGGCAAGAGTGTGCGGTATGGGATTGCGAAGCCGCTCTGGTGGGCGCTGAAGCGCGACTGTCGCTTCGTGATCTTCGGCGCGCGCAACGAGGATGACGCGATTGACAAGCTGGACTTCGTGAATCAGGAGCTGAAGGAGAACGCGCGCCTGCGGGCGGATTACGGCGCGGAGATCACCCCGCGCGCCGGGGCCGACGAGGGCGGCGACTGGATTGCCTGCGGCGTGCGGTTCCTGGCGCGCGGGATCGGGCAGAGCTGCCGCGGCCAGTTGCACGGGCCGTATCGCCCCGACGTGTTCATCGGCGACGACCTGGAAGACGAGAAGCTGGCCCGGAGCAGCGATCGCGAGAAGGAACTCTGGACCTGGCTCTTCACGAACGTCTGGGGCGCGCTGTCCCGGAGCGGGTCCGAGGCTCGGTTCATCCTGTTGCTGAACACCTTCGGGCGTCACAGCCTGGCCGCGAAGATCGCGGAGCGGGCCGCCGAGGTGGACAAGGCCGGGCGGGCGGTCATGCGCCTGTCCGTTTTCCCGTCCGTCAACGAGGCGGGCGATCCGGCGTGGCCGGAGCGGCACAGCCGGGCTGCGCTGGACCGGGCCGAGGTGATCATCGGCAGCGCGAACTTCCGCCGGGAGTACCGCTGCATTGACGGCGACGAAAACGCGAAGATTCTGCCGGAGTACATCCGGACCTTTTCCGTCGCGGAGTTCGACCGCGCGGGGATGATGGTGCGCGTGGGTGTGGACAGCAGCAGCACGGAGAAGGAGACCAGCGACTACAAGGCGGTCATCGTGCTGGCGCGCGCGCCGGCCCGGCGCGACGTGTACTGCCTGTCGGCCTGGATTCGCCGGGCGACGCCGCAGGAGATGATCCGCGAACTCTACCGCGTGTGGGACGAGTATCATCCGCCGTTCATCGCGGCGGAGGCGAACGGTTTCCAGTCCTGGCTGCGCGAGATGGTTCGGATGCGCGAGGACCTGGACCGGCGCGCGACGCGGATTGCGCTGCGCCCGTGGATCAACTCCGCGAACAAGGCGGACAAGCTGCTCTCGCACGAGGGCCTGTTCCAGGGCGGCTGTTGCTGGTTCGACCCCACGCAGGGCGACCAGAAACTGCTGCTGAGCCAGTGGTACAGCGTGGGCGGGACGAAGGACCACGATGACGGGCCGGACGCCTGGGACATTGCGTGGCGGCAGTTCCCGGCGGTGATGAGCGCGCGCGGCGGCGCGGCGGCGCGGCGGTCGTCTCCGGCGCCGGTGTTCGAGGAGAGTGCGGAGTCCCTTTCGCTGCCGGCACTGGCTGCCGGCGGGCTTACGTGGTGAGGCGAGGCAATGGCTGACGCGCAAACGCTCGATCAGGCGCGGGACACCGCGCCGATCACCGGCGAGATGACGCAGCGCTCAGGCTCCGCCGGCGCGCTGCAGGCGGCGAACCTGGAATGGGGCGTCCGCACGACGCTGCGCGCGCTGAAGGAGATGCGCGCGGACCCGCAGATCGCGCTCGGCCTTGAACTCGTCAAGGCGCCGATCCACGGGGCGAGTTACGGCCTGCGCGCGGAGTGTGAGGACGCGCGGATCGCGGCGTTCGTTCAGGCGGAGATCGAGCGCATCTGGCGCGGCGCGGTGACGACGGCGCTGACGGCGGTTGAGTTCGGCTTTTCGGCGCACGAGAAGGTCTGGCGCGTGGACGCCGACGGCGTGCACATCGCCAAACTCAAGGACCTGGACCCGGCGCACTGCGTGCTGTTGCAAGACGAAAACGGCGACTTCGGCGGACTGCGCTGGCAGCCGCCGTCGCAGCCGCCGGTGATCGTGCCGGCGGCGAAGTGCTTCATCTTCACACACGCCAAGGAGTTCGGCAACCTCTACGGGCGGTCGCGCATGAGCAGCGCGGCGCGGCACTGGCAGTACGGGAACAACTTCATGCTGTTGGCCGGACGCTGCGCCGAGCGCGCGGCCATCGTGCGCTACAAGGGCTGGGCGCCGCAGGGGCAGGTGCAGACGGCGGACGGGCGCATGGCGGACGGCATCGCGGAGATGCACGCCAACCTGCTGGCGCTGAAGGCCGGCGGGGTCATCTCCATGCCCTCGGACGCCGACGCGCAGGGCAAGCGGCTCTGGGACGCGGAGACGATCGAGGACGACCTGGCCTCGATGGAGTGGCTGCTGAAACTGATCGAGCACTGCGACACGATGAAGCTGCGCGGGATGCTTGTGCCGGACCGGGTGGCGACACAGGGCGACAAGGGCGCGCTGGCGATGGCCGAGGCGCATATCAAGACCTTTCTGTCCCTGGAGGACCGGCTGCTCTTTGACCTGTTGGACCATCTGGACCGGTATCTGGTGACGCAGCTCGTGCGGTACAACTTCGGCCCGGACGCGCCGGAGTGCCACCTCAAGAGCGACGGGCTTGGCGAGGAGGCCAAGGCGCGGCTGTACGCGCTGGTGGACAAGGTCCTGGCGCAGCCGATTACGGCGCAACTGGCTGCGGAGGTGCTGGACGTGGCCCGAATCCTCCGGGAGGGGGACGTGCCGTTGCTGGACGCCCCGCGTCGGCTGCCCGGGAGCGCGTACGCGCCCCTCTCGCAGGAAGAGGCGCGGCGTGCCGCCGCTGCCGGCGTCGGGATGCAGCAGTTCCGCGCCCAGCGCGGCTCAGAGACAACCGATTCGGCCACGGGCACGGACGCCCGGAGCCTTTGGGACGAACGGGACGCCATCCTCGCGCGCGGGATGATGGAGGCGCAACGGCATTTTGACGCGTTGATCGAGGGCGCACGAAAAAACTGACCGGGGGGGAGATTCCCCCCCCGACGAGATCGAGCGCATTCTGGCCGAGTTGAAAGGTGATGACGCCGTGAAGGAGTACGCCAACCTGATCTATGCCGCGTGCCTGGCCGCGTACGTGCGCGGGGCCGTGGAGGTGGTGCGCAAACTGCCTGCGGCCGCGGCCGTCGTGAGCCTGTGTAGCGCCGCCGCCCTCAGCGGTGACCACGATCACGTGGTCCGCCTGGGTCCCGACCCGGTCTTCGACGTTCGCGCTGCCGAGAGCTTTATCCGCAGCAAGACCGCGATGACGCGGGAGGAGTTCGCGTCCGTCTCGGAGGGCTACCGGCGGTATGCCTTCACCGTGGCCCGCGTGGATTCCGAGAGCCTCGTCGCCGAACTCCGCGACAAGCTCGCCGACGCCGTGGCGCAGGGGCAGACGCGCGAGGAGTTCGCCGCCGGCGTCAACGCGGCCTTCGACGCCGCCGGCGTCACCCGGCTTCATCCGTACCACCTGCAGACGGTGTTTGAGACGAACGTTATGGCGGCCTACTCCGCCGCGAACTGGGACTTGCTGCACTCGGACGCCGCGCGCGGGCTGTTCCGGTTCTACGAGGTCAACGTCGTCGAGGACGAGCGCACGTGCCCGATCTGCGGCCCGCTGGGTGGCGTGCGCAAGGCGGTGGACGATCCGTTCTGGGAGACGCGCTGGCCGCCCTATCACATGCGCTGCCGGTGCACGATCCTCGCGTTGGACGCCGACAACGCGCGCGGCCTGGCGGCGGTGGACATTTCGCCCGCCGCCGCGCCGCCCGCGCCGGGGTTCGGACTCGGCGGCGGCAGCCGGCGGCACTGGCGGGTTGCGGAGCGGATGGCGGAACACGCGGGCCGCCTCCAGGTCGTTGCCGCGGCACACGTGGACAAGGCCGGCAGCGCGGGAGCGCTACCGGCGCCGCGCCTCTCCGGCAGCGGCGGCACGCCGCGCCTCTCCGTCATGGCCACGGAGAGCGACCGGGCATCCCTGGGCCAACTCCTCGGGCAGGAACACGAACTGTCGCCACAGGACGCGGATCGCATCGCGAAGGCAACGTTGCAGATCATCCCCATGCGGCAGCAACCGGTAATCGTTCCAGGAGTTCTGGCCGAAAGCCCCTTGACCACGGCGCGCACGCTGCGCTCAGACCCTGGGCGAGTCTACCTGTTCGGCGGACACGACCGGGCCAGAATTGGGCAGGCCATGGACGAGGCTCACCTGGATCAGTTGGCGGCCAGGAACCCCTACTTCGAGGACCTGCTCAAGACCCCCAGGGCGCTCGCGGCGCTTTCACCGGCGGACCGAACCGTGGCGATGGATTACGGACACGAGTTCGCGCACGTCGCCCTCTGGGAGGCCATCCCGGTGACGCCCGGCGTGGACTACGGGGTCACGCTCATGGCCTCTCCGAAGCTGGCGCCGTGGCGGGCACTCCTGACGAAGCAGGGGTATAACCTGACGTCGCGGAACATCGAGGAAGTCTTCGCGGAGGATATTCGCGTCGCGAAGATGGATTGGTACCTGAACCGGTACACGTGGGCGTTCGACGGCCGCTTTCCTAACGAGGGGACGCGGCGGATTCGGCGGGCGCTTGCCCTGTTGGAGAAGTGACGTGCCCGAACTCCTGAACATCCTGCCTGGCCTGCCAGTCGCGCGCGATGGCGAACGCCTCCGCGTCGCCGGCGAGAACACGGGCCGTAAGGGCACGGCGTTCCTCGCGCGTGTACTGGGGCGGCCACATCGTTCTCAGGGTGTTCATCTCAACTCCTCCGTGAGCAGTATGGCCCATCAAAGGCCCGTTGTCAAGGAGATATCGCGTGGCTGACGTCGAGGTCACAGTCATGCCGAGCGCCGGGCTGCTGAACACGCTGGTGAATCTGCGCCGGCTGGACCGGCATCCGGCCCTTGTCCAGGCGAAACGGGCGATCGGGATCGCCGCCTTGCAGGACCAGCGGCTGGGCTTTGTCGCGAAATCCCGTCCTGGCGCCTCGCCGTGGCCTGCGCTGGGCTTCACCACGGTGGTGCTGCGGCCCGGCGGGCCGAAGCTGTACGACGAGGGGGACGTAGCGGCCAAGCGCAGCCGGATCATGCTGCTGCGCGCGACGAACCGGCTGTTTGCGAGCCTGACGCCCGGCGCGCCGGGGAACGTCTTCGATCTCAGCCCGGCGGCGGTGCGGATCGGCACGGACGTGGCCTACGCGGAGCTTCAGCAGCGCGGCGGGACGACGACGTTCAAGTTCGGCCCGGAGGAATACAAGACCTTCCGGCGGAACGTTTCGCCGTTCAAGCGCGGGATGGGCTTTGCGAAGGGTCCGTATCGCGCGCTGCGCGCGCCCACGGCTCGCCGAAACTGGAAGGCGCTGGGGCTGGAATCGCCGTGGAACCCCTTCTACTTCCGCACGCTGGCGGTCTTGCGCAAGATGCGCGGCAAGAGCTACCGCGTGCCGGCGCGTCCGTTTCTGGTCCCGCCGACGGCGGAGCAGCAGGCGAAGTACGCGCGCATTCTCAGCCAGGCGATTGGAAAGGCCATCGGATGAACGCAGAGCGCGAAAAGAGGCGCGCTACGGCGCTGCCGAAGAGGCGCGCTACGGCGCTGCCGAAGAGGCGCGCTACATCGGTGCTGCGCAACGGCTGCGCTGCAGCGCAGCGCCTGTGCAGCGCAGCCGTTGCGCTGCCGATAGAGGGCTTGCGCGCGGGGGTGACCTGCCACCGCCGCCAGACGATTTGCGCGCCCGGAAGGGACGTTTCTGCGCGTTCCTGGCCCTGTTGCGCGGCCGTCGCCGTCGTTGTTCTGTGTGTCCTGGCCGGATGCCGCGTGATCCCGCAGGCCCGTCCCATTCAGGCCGACATCCCGAGTGCGCGGAGTACCGCGCGCGACGCGCACGACGCGCGCGACGCGCACGCAACGCCCGCCCATCGGGCGGTAGCCCCGGCGCGCGCGGCGAGGGGCGCGGAGTACCGCGACCATGGCCTCCGGGCGCAGCAGTACATCTTCGCCGGCTTCCTCGGCCTGTCGCTGCTGCTGTTCGTCATCGGCGGGATCGTCAAGTGGCTCGTGCCGGGGAACGTCGGGTTGTATATGGCCGGCGCCGGCATCTCCGGCGCCGTGGTCGCCGTCGCGTTCGCGCAGCACGACGTGTTGATCGGCTGGATCGGCCTGGGGGCGATCTGCGCGGTGCTGCTGGGCGTGATGGGATATCTCGTGATGGTCTACCGCGCGGCGTTCCTGGCGAATCTGCGCGGCATCGAAAGCGCCAAGCCGCTCCTCGGCCCGTCGGCCCCTGAGGTTCCCTTCGATAAGTGGGACCTGCTCAAGCCTTGCCTGGCAGCGGAACAGCATCGCGCTGGGACGTCCGATATCACGAACGGACACCTCGAACAACTCGGATTCAAGGAGACGACGAGATGAGCGCGGAGATGGGCGCGTCCGTTGCGCTCCCGACGATGCTGCGTTACGGCATCCAGGAAGACCGGCAGGACAACTTCAAGACCGTCACTCCGGGCGTCTTCCGCAAGGACGTGATTCGGACCGGCACCTGGTGGACGTCGGGCGGGAAGGCGATCGAGGTTACGCCGGAGCGGATGGACCGATGGTGCGAACGGTTCCGCGTGATGAAGGCCGCCGGAATCAAAGTGGACGCACCTTACGACCATAGCGACGACAGCCGGGACAACGCGGGCTTCGTCCGCGCGATGGAGCGCATCGGCGACACGCTGTACGTCGAGTTGGAGGTTCCGCGCGCTGAGGATCAGAACCGCATCGGCTCGACCGTCACCGAGGTGAGTTTGTCCGTCAACCCCGCTTTTGTCGCCGGCGACGGCAAGAACTATGGGGAGTGTATCGAGCACGTGGCGCCCTGTACTCGCGCCAGAGTCAGCGGCCAGAGCAACTTCGAGCGACTTGCGGCAAGGTCCGGCGCTGTGCCGGACGGAATTGTGTTTCTACGGAAAGGCGGAACGGACATGGGATTCAGGGAGGACGTGTGCGCGCTCGCGGGGTGCGATCCGTCGTGCACCGACGAGGCGCTGTTGGCGGCGTTGAAGGAGAAGCTGGGCGGCCAGGAGAAGACGGCTTTGCGCCAGGCGAAGAGCGAGCGGGACCAGGCGATTGCGCGCTGCACGAAACTCGACGGCGAGGTGACGCAGCTTCGCTCCGAGGTCGAAACGTTGCGTGCCGGCAAGCCCGGCCAGGACAAGGAACCGAAGGACCCCGAAGTCCTCCAACTGCGCGCCGACCTGGACCGGATGATCGGCGAAGGCGCGGAGTCGAAGGTCGCGCAGCTCAAGGCCGAGGGCAAGCTGCTGCCGGCGATGGAGGAGGACGCCCGGCTGCTGCTGACGAGCGGGCGGCGCGTGCAGCTCCGCTCCGGCGATAAGCCGGTCAACGCCGCCGGCGCGTTTGAGCGGATCATGGCGACGCTGCCCCGCGGCGCGGCGCTCGATCTGACCGAACGGACGAAGCTGCGCGCCATCGAGAACCCGGGCGGCGAGGCCGAGGAGAAGCCCGAGGACCGCGTTGCCCGCGGCAAGAAGCTGGCGGGAATGGTGCAGCCGTAGGGGCGCGCTACGGCGCATCAGCGGAGTGCGCGGCGTACCGCGCACGCTGCGCCCTCGGCTGTGAGATGAACGCAAGCGATGCTGGTGCGCGCGCGCGCACCCTCGGTTGCGCCACACCGAACAAACGCAAAGGAGTGAGACGTGGAACGAAAGCACCCGAACGTGGGTTTCGGCGCGGAGCGTTCGCGCACGCCCACCGAGTTCCTGCTCGATCCGCACGTGATCGAGAAGGGCATCACCATCGCCGCCGCCGCGCGCGATTCCGGGAATACCCACCGGACGACGACGCTGCGCCCGGGCCTGGTGCTCGGCAAGATCACGGACTCGGGCAAGTACGCGCAGTACGACCCCAGCGCCGTGGACGGGACGGAAGTTGCCGCGTGCATCCTGAAGGATCAGGTGCGCGTGGTGGACGAGGACGGAAACGCCGTGGACGCGAGCGCGATCGGCGTCGTGCACGGGCGCGTGGACGAAAGCGCGCTGATCGGCTGCGACGCGGCGGCCAAGGCGGATCTCGTGGCGATCCTGTTCGACTGACGACGTAAGACGACGGACGGCGGACGACGAACAACAAACTGGCAAGGTGACGGTTTCCGACGGATGGACGGACATTCAAGCGCCGTCCCTCCCGGAGAAGAGAGTGCGGGGTACCGCACTCGGGAGATGAACGATGGGACTCGGAGAACTGGACGTTCTGGACTACATCGCCATGACGGCCGCCGTGGAGCAGTTCAAGTACGGCAACGAGACGCGGCTGGTGGACTTCTTCTGCCCCGGTCCGGCGCAGCGGATCAACGGGGAGGCATTCGCGTACGACATCGAGAAGGCGAGCGCAAACGTGGCGACGCCGAAGGCGAGCGACGCCCCGTCCAAGCGCGTGGCGCTGGCCCCGATGGGCCAGGTGGCCGGGCGCTGCATCGTGGTGGCGGAGCACAAGATGCTGCCCGGCGCGCTGCTGGCCGGGCTGCGCGAACCCGGCACGCGGCGGACGAACGCCCAGGCTCAGATCGCCCGCGAGCTGCGGGACCTCGACCGGCGCCGCGCGCGCTTCCGCAACCTGGCCGTGGCGCAGATGCTGACCGGCACGCTGACGATCGCCGAGGACGACGTCAAGGCCGCCGTGGACTACAAGGTCGCCGGGACGCACAAACCGACGGCGCAGGCGAGCTGGGCGACGGCGGAGACGGACATTCCGGCGGACCTCGACGCCTGGATAGACCTGGTCGAAAAGGACAGCGGCTTCACCCCGACGCACGCCTGGTGCAACCGGTCGGTGATGAAGTACCTGATGAACAACACCAAGGTGAAGGACTTCCTGGGCACGGCCGACTACAAGGCGCAGATCGGACGCGACGGGTACATCACCAGCTTCCACGGGCTGACCTGGCACATCTACGGCGCGACCTACACGCCGAAGGGCGGCAGCGCCACGCGCTACATCCTCGACGACAAGGTCATCCTGGCGCCGGACCCGACGACGGACTGGGTGGACCTGCTCGAAGGCAGCACGATGATCCTGCCCTTGGGCGAGACGCAGCTTCAGGAGGTCTTCGGGATGCACGCCTACACCGTCCTGAAGGCCGATCCGGCGGGCTACCAGATCACCGACGGGGACGTCTTCATCCCGCGGCTGAAGGTGCCCGACGCGATCATATACGCCGATGTGACGCCGTAGAGGGCTTCAGTGTTCCGGCGCTCCGTCGCCGGCGGCGAGGGCCGCTCTCCCCCTCAAAGCCGGCGGCGGAGGCCGAAAGAGGCGCGCTACGGCGCTGCCGAAGAGGCGCGCTACGGCGCTGCCGAAGAGGCGCGCTACGGCGCCAAGGGAAACGGACATGAGTTACGCGACGCTGACGGTCGGACAGGGATTCCTGAAGAATCTGGACCCGCTGGTGACGAACGCGCAGCACGGCCTGACCGCCGCCGACGTGGCGAAGGCGGAGGCGGCGGCGGACGCCCAGGTCAACGCCTGGTTTGCGCGGCACTACGACGTTGCGTCGCCGTCCTTTGCGACGGCGCCGATGGTCGCGCAGATCGCCGAGCGCCTCGGATCCGCCCTGCTGCTGGCGTACAAGTTCAGCCGCGACGGGACGGGTAACGTCAACCTGATCGGGGCGCTGAAGTTGGAGGCGCGCGAGATGAAGGACCGCGTGATCGCCGACGGGCTGGTCTCCGCGACCGGCGCGATCCTCGCCCGGCGTCACGGCAATGCGCCGCGCGTCGGAAATCCGGCAGCGGCGGAACGCCGCGCCTCTCCGGGGCGCGCGCCGTGGAGCGAACCGTCATGAGCTTTGCCACCACAGGCTATCGGGCCGCGCTGTCCGCGCTCAAGGCGGACACCGCCGTCGCCGCGTATATGGCCGCGAACGGCGGGCACTGGTACCTCTACGACCTGGGGGCCAAGCATCCCGTGGAGATCACCGGCAGCGACTGTCCGATGATCGCCTGCATCCCCGGATTCGGCGACGGCGCGCTGCCGGCCGCCACGAACGTGTCGCACGACGTGACGCTGAACCTCCTGTTCGATGTCCGCGTCCAGGACGAGAACTCGGACGCGGTGGTGGACCTGTGGGCGCTGGTGGTGAAGGCGCTGATGACGCGCTTCAAGTCGGACCGTTTCGGCGCCGCCGCCACGGGACTGTACCTGTGCCGTCCCGGCGCCGGGCCGGTCAGCGACACCTACGGGAAAAGTGTGGCCGCCGACGGCGAGGAGCGCCTGGTGCGCGTCGCCTGGAAGATGGAGTTTACGGTCGCCCTGGTGTTTCGGCGCAACCTGGCGGCCTAGGGTTTAAGGAGACGGTCATGGGTGAAACGCACACCGTGGAGTCCGGGTATGACGGCGGGCTGGGACTGGCCGTCGAGTCGTCCTTCAACGACGCCGTCACGCCGCCGACGAAGTACCTCGAAATCGAGAGCGACAGCTTCGACGAAACGCGCAACTGGTTCAACTCGGACGGCATCACCGGCAGCCGGTCGCGCGCGAAGACCGGGTCCGCCCCGACGACGCTCGATCCGCGCGGCGGGACGCGGATGTCCGCCCTGCGCCGGGCGGAGCTCTCCTTTCTGCTGCCGCTGGCGCTCGGCGGCTACGGCGGCGGATCGGGCTATCCTTCCGACGACCTGCCGAGCTTTACCGCCGTCAAGAAGGCCGGCGGCGAGGCGGGCGTCTTCTCCGGCTGTAAGCTGACGCGGCTGGACCTGGAAAGCAGCGACAGCGCCCAGGCGCTCGCCGGCGGTTTCGAGTGCGTGGCCGCAGGATTTGCCGCCGGCGCCGAGGAGGACTTCGGCACGCCCGTCTATGACGTCGAGATCCCGCTGGTGCACGCCGGCAGCGATTTTCAGATCGGCGGCGCGTCCGTGCAGGTCAAGGCGTTCAAGCTTTCGATCGCGAACAAGCTCGATGAAAGCGTTTTCCGCTGCTCGCGGACGCGGCTGGCGCTGCCGGTGGTGGGCAAGCGCGAGGTTTCCGGCGAACTGACGCTGGACTGGAACGCGGCGACGCGCGCGTCCGTGCTGGCCGTCTGGCGCGACGACGCCTACGCGCTCTTCCAGGCAACCTTCACGAACGGCCTTTCGACCGTCGTGATTTCGCTGCCCTACTGCCGCCTGGCGGCCGGACACGCCAAACTGGCGAAGGACGCGGCGCTGGAGATGCCCGTCAAGTTTGAAGCCTTTGCAAGCCTGCCGGAGGCGCGCGACGAAATCCAGGTGTTCAGCGCCTGAGTCACGATGGGAGCGAGTGCGCCCCTCTCCGGGAGCGCTTGCGCCCCTCTTAGAGCGGGAGAGCCTCGACATGAAGATTCTGGTGGTGCGAGAGTGCGGCGGGTGGGGCGATGTGCTCTGCACCCTGTTCGCCGTGCGCGGCCTGCGGCGGCGGTACCCGGAGGCGCAGATTACGTACCTGTGCATGGAGCCCTTTGTTCCTTTGCTGCGCCTGGCGTCGGACCTCGACCGCGTGATCCCCTTCGGACGCACCGACGGCGAGCCGCCCCGCCGCGCGCCGCGACTGCGGCGCCGTGCAATGGGCGGCCCGATCCCGCTGCGCGCCTACGGGATGACGCGCCGCTACGACCGGGTGATTGACTTCTGGTGTCCGGCAGACCGCCATGAGCGCGTTACCGGCGG